>CAYMRS010000038.1:0-23490 GCA_964392915.1 uncultured Nitrospiraceae bacterium | reverse complement strand
CAGCAAATTCAATAGCTTAGAACGACAAAGACGGGTTGTCTCTTAAACTCCTGTTCAACACATGAAAAAATAATAGCATTCGGAACCGCAAAACGCAAGAGCTGAGCATTCAACGAGGCAAGGGGGGCGGAAATTTGAAAAATTGCACGATCGGCTATGAATAAGGATGTCAGCTCAAGGAAAATCTACTCAGACCGGTATTCATGCGAAAAGGTTTTATCGTAGAGTCTCGACTCTTTGCCAAGCGGTGTTTCAGAAGCCCGCAGGGCTTCACCAACGTAGATGAGCGCGGTCTTTTTGATGCCGGCATCGGCAATAAGGCGCGTGAGATTGTGCAGTCTTCCGCGCACGATGCGCTGTTCAGGCCACGACGCCTTTTCGACGACGGCTATCGGCGTTTCGGACGGATATGCGGTGAGGAGTTCGGTCTGCACTTTTTCCGCCATGCCGACACTCAGAAAGATAACTATTGTTGTGCGGTGCTGAGCCAGTGAGCGGAGCGATTCGCTTTCCGGCACCGGAGTCCTGCCCTCTATCCGGGTGAAGATGACGGTTTGTGACACTTCCGGGATGGTCAGCTCCTGCCCGAGCTCCGCAGCGCCTGCGAACGCTGACGATACGCCGGGGATTATGGCTGTCGTGATGCCAAGTGCATGGAGGCGGTCAATCTGCTCAGTTATCGCTCCGTAGAGTGACGGGTCGCCGGTATGCAGCCGCGCGACGGTTTTGCCCGCCCTGACCGCCGCGGAGATGCGGTCGATGATCTCATGAAGGTTCATGGAGGCGGAGTCGAGAGCTTCGCCCTGCAGATCATCAAGCAATGCCGGATTTACGAGACTGCCCGCGTAAATGACAAGGTCAGCCGCATCGAGCAGGCGTCTGCCCTTGAGCGTGATAAGCTCCGGATCGCCCGGTCCAGCGCCGATGAAATAGACATCAGCCATTGGCAATGCGCTCATTCATGTACTGGACAACAGAATCAACCGCCATGCGTATTTCGTTCGTCTGCGGCAAATGCACCAGAATGCGGTGCGGATAGTCGCGACTGAGCGCCATCCGGATCGCTTCAGAATAGTTCAGATCGAAAATCCACGAAAGCTGCAGGAGGCGGAAGTCGTTCAGCGAGCGAAGCTGCCGGAGCATGAAAACCCTCCGCTCCGCAATGCACTGGAGCGCTTCGGGCGAATAGTCAACAGTCTCAGGCAGCCCCAGCCCGATTGCGGATGGATTTGATTTGCCTTCATAGGCATCGATAAATACGCGCAGAATGTCGATTTTGTCGGCATCTCGGATCAGCTTGAGATGCTGTATCTGCCGGGCATCTGCCAGGTCAGGTAGTGCAAAGGCATTATGAAAACAGATCGTGGTTTTGATAAGCGTTTGCTGCTGTTCTGTCAGGTCAGCAAGGACTGCCTGCTCCTGAAGCACCCTCACGCTGAGCAGCGCATGATTTTCCGACACATCGTCCCTGAATGTCTTGTAACGGACGTATTGCGGGAAGCGCCCGACATCGTGAAAGAGCGCGGCCGCTTCGGCAATCAGTGCGTCTTCCGGCGAAAAACCGATTGAAGCGGCGATGTCGCGTGTATTGCCGCAAACATTATGCGTATGGTGCTCTTTCAAATCAAGGTTTTGCTGCTCCGCCCAATCCGGAAGGGCGTGAGCCCTGCAAAAGCCGGAGAACCATGCCTTCATGCACTCAAGATCATGCTGACGCATGCGGTTTCCGGGTGCGGACAATCAGAATCGAAAAGTAGTCGAGATCCTCCGCTGTTATTGAGCAGATATCGAAGACGATGCGCTCATCAGGCATGCCCGCGCGGGCGACATACACGCAATTGCCCTCCAGTTTTGCTTCTTTCAGAACCGGCAGGATGTCTGCAAACACAGAATGCACTTTCATCAGAACGACCGTGTCGAACCCCGTAAGCACTGTCCTGATATCTCCGGCATAAGTAGCCGGGAGAATAGCGATCTTTTCATCGCCAAGGCCGAGGGAAATGCCGGCGCGTGAAGCAGCAGCCGTTACCGATGATATGCCCGGAATGAACTCAATTACAAGATTGGGCAAGCGCAGCAGGAGGGCATCGTGCAGATAAAAATAGGTGCTGTAAATCGTCGGGTCGCCGAGGGTAATGAACGCAACGTCAGTACCCTGCACAAGGCGGCTGATAATCTGCTCTGCCACAACGTCCCACTTTCGAACGAGCTCAGTATCAGGATTCCTGCTTTTTTGCAATTGTCTTTTTTCTTCTGGATTCTGGATTCTGGATTCTGACGCCTGTCCCCTTATTTTCTTCATCGGAAAATGCGCTTCGATTATTTCAGTGCCCTCGAGATTGACCGCCTGCCGGACGATGGAGAGTGCGAGGCTTGTACCTTCCTCCCTTCCCTTCGGCACGCAGAGAGTCGGCACGCGCTCCAGGATTCTGAATGCCTTGAGTGTCAGCAGTTCAGGGTCGCCGGGGCCTATTCCTATGACGAAGAGTTTTCCGTTCATCGATTGCCAAATCGCTCATGGTGAACACGTGCAGCGTCGTATTCACCGTCGGCATGCGGAGCAGGCATTATTTCAGGATAGCCTATTGCCATCAGGCACAGTATGCGATGGGTATCAGGCACGGCGAGCAGCTTCTTTGCGTACTCCTCCGGGTTGCCGACATCCGCTTCAGTGCCGGCGGCAATCTGAATATAACAGGTGCCGAGCCCTTGCCCGGTCGCCTCGAGATAGACGTTCTCAGCCGCCATGGCGCAATCTTCCTGAAAGCGCCTCCCTTTTTGCACATTGTAGCAGACCGCAATGACAAGTGGCGCATGTTTTACGAAATTGGAATAAGGTGTTGCCAGAGAGAGCTTCCCGATTATTCCGAGGTCCTGAACGACAATGAATTCGACCGGCCGAAGGTTTTTCGCAGTCGGCGCAAAGAATGCGGCCTTGAGCAGTTCATGAATTTTCCCGGGATCAACCGGCTTTGAAAGAAACCGGCGAACGCTCCGCCTGTTGCGAATGACTTGCAGCATGACTAACGCTCTCCCCGGATGACAAAGACAGGGTTTTGAGCGGCAAAAAAGTTGCCCTCGCCAATCTCCTTCATTCTGGCGGTGCTGATCTGGCAGACTTCAAGCTGAAAGCCATGATTTTTCAGTTCACTGACGGCGGTGTTCAAAGTCTCTATTTGTGAAGCATTGATAACGACAACTCCATGCTGCATGCGTTCGGAGACTGCCGCAAGTATCTCCTGCATGCGCCCGCCGCTGCCGCCGACAAATACGCGGTCTGGGGCCGGCAGTGAGGCGAAAGCGCCCGGTGCCCCGGCAGCGACGACCTCAATGTTGAACATACCGAACTTTGCCCGGTTTGCCCTGATGTTTGCAAGCTGCTCCTCGTCTTTTTCGATCGCATAGACCGTGAGTCCCGGAACAGTGTTCGCAATTTCCAGAGCAACCGCACCGGACCCCGAGCCAATGTCCCAGACGATGCCGGATGAAGGAAGGGTGAGTTTATGCAGCGCTGCCGCGCGCACCTCATCCTTTGTGATGAGTCCTCGGCTGTGTTCTATCTCCTCCTCCCGCAGGCCGAACACCGGCAGGGTTCTCGCGTCGACAGGGTCAACGCGCTTCAGCACCACGATGTTCGGCTCCAAAAAGGTTTTTTCCACAAGCTCCGCCGGACTGCCGGATGATACCTGTTCGGTCGGATACCCGAGTTGCTCGCAAACATACATCATGACGCGCATGGGTCGTGACAGTTCGGCTCCTGCAAGCGTTTCTGCTATCCGCGTCGGATTGTTCTGCCTGTCGGTCAGGATAAATATCTTGTGGTGACGGGAGAGAAGATAAGGCAAGTCAGCCATTTCATAGGGCAGCTTCCGCCGTTTCTCCGGGTTCGGCCCCCCGTGCAGGCTTATGAGAAGCGCGTCATCCCACGACTCCCTGGTCAGGCTGCTTGCAATCTGGACACTCGAAAGATCAGGCATGATTTCCACAAACCCGTCGTCAAAACGGCCGAGTATCCGTTTGGCGATGCCATGAAACATGGGGTCGCCCGATGCGATCAGGCCGATGGTCACCGATGGATCCGCATCAATCTGTTCGTCGATGAACGCCATAATCTCATCGACGTTATTGATCACTTTCAGACGGTCCTTCACCAACGGATATTCGGAATAATCAGGGAAGACTTCCATCAGGCGGTTCGATGCAAGCACAATGTCGCTCGCGAGCAGTGCCTCGGTTGCGCGCTGGTCCAGCGGCCGATAGCCGATGCCGATGACAGTGATTTTAGGCATGAAATGCTTGCTGCTCCTTATTTCGCGGTAGTTTTAATTATAGCACATGATTGTTCCGGTGCCGACAGTGCGGCTTGGAATTTCAGGCCTGTGAAGATATCCCCAGGTTCAGCCGATAATAAATAGCTCAAAGCTGCTTTTTTTTAGGCGTAAATTTCTATACTATATGGATATGTACTTAGCCTGTTTGCGTGCTGTCAGAAAGGAATCATCCCATGGGTTTGCTTGCATGATCGGGTATCGGCTCTCCGGACATTTACGCTCCGCATGTTTTGTTTTGTGGCTTGCTGTTTTCTTTCTCCCGAATCATGCCGGTGCTGCGGATATTGTTGCCCGCATGGACGCCCTCAGGCAAAAGCCGGTCAAAGAGCTGCAGGCAATAATCGAGAAGCAATTTGATGAAAACCGCTGCCTGGACGTGATTGATACTGCCGTCGTTCTGTCAGACAAAATCTTGAACAAGCGAACATTTGAATGGGCTGTGACAAAGAGCTATGAAGGTCGATGCTATCTCAGGCTGACGGATGGTCCGATCAAGCCGCAGGTTCAGCAGGATCTGACTGCAAAATCGCTTGAGATGGTGCAGGAGGCAAATGCAGTTTTTTCACGCTTGCCGAGGAAAACGCCGGTTGTTACTCACATCCTTATCAACCTGACCGCCATCGCTGACGCAAATCGTTTTCTGGCTGAAACCGCAGACGCCGAGACGTATTATCCTCGTGCCGAAAATGCTTTGACCGCCGCGAGCGATATTGTTGAGAAGCATCGGGACATTTCAAGGTCAGCGCTGGCTGGCTTCATTGCCATGAAAACCGGAGATCTGTATTTCAGCGCGGCGCAGAGAGCGGAAGACCGTCTGGGCAAGAGCCGGCGATTCAAAAAAGCACTCAGAGAATATCGCAAGGCCATTCTCTATGAGTACGGAAGCCGGAAACCGCAGTTCGAGGCATGGATTATTGGCAGGACCAGCGCGGTCCTTGAGTCTCTCGGATCGCTGCATGGCGATGAGGGGTATTACCGTCAGGCTATTGCCTCGTACCGGGCAATGCTTGATGTTCCGGGCCGCTCTCAGAGCTTTTTAGCTGATCTCAAAACCAACCTTCGGATAATCGTTCTGCACGGAAAAGCTACGCTGGCGTCGATACTCTCGTGATAGAAAACTGAAGCTGATACATTTTCATACAAAAGGCACGCTCCCGGCAGGGGCGTGCCTTTCTTGTCAATTGAGAGTACTTTTACTTTTTCTTTGGTTCAATATGGCACCTGTCGCAGTCGGTCGCTACGAATGCCCCTCCCTTTTCACTGTGGCAGGTGCCGCATGACTTGCCTTCATACATCGGATCCATCTTCATCGGAGCTCCCCGCTTCATCGGCCACAGCTTCGTGTGGCAGTCCTTGCAGGCAAACGCACTGCCGTGGAAGTCGTGGCTGAACGTGACCGGAGCCGCGTCAGAAGGTTTATAGGTGATGTCCTTCGGCATCGGAGTCTTTGCGTGACACTTCGCGCAGTCCGTCCATTTGCTCGCCTTTCTGCCGTTGTGGCAGACAAAGCATGATTTGTTTTCGCTGTGCTCAGCGAATGTCACCTTCGAGGAGCCTGCCTTCATCGGGAAGTAGCCCGGATGGCACATAGTGCAATTAGCGTACTTTGTATGCGTCTCGTGCCTGAATATAACAGCAGTGTCACCCTTGCCGAGCCGAGCGGGCTTGGGAGCCGGCGTGACCGAGTGGCAGTATTTGCAGTTTTTCCAATCGGTTGCCTTCTTGCCGTTATGACAAGGGAAACACGCCTTGTCCTTTCCGTGATCAGCGAAGCCTATCTTTGTGGTGCCCGCTTTCATCGGGAAGAGTCCGGTATGGCAGATGCCGCACTTCGCGACTTCCGAATGCGTCGTGTGTGAAAAATTGACGGCCTTTGCCCCTGCGCCCATCGCAATCGGCTTCTCGGGTGTAACCCGGTCTGCCTTACGATGGCAATCGATGCAGTTCTCGTTTTTCGGCGGGTTCTGCTTCTGTGCGCGCTTTTTGTCATGGCACACAAAGCAGGTCTCCATATTGCTCTTATAGCCTACCATTCCGCTATGCGCTATCTTCAGGTGACAGTCGACACAGTTCAGACCCAGTTCCATGTGTTTCGCATGTTTTGGGTCAACATCGGTCGTCGGGCGAACGCCCTCGGCAATGATATCGGGCAGCCCCATTTTTTTGCGGAACTCGGGATTCTTCACTCCGTCAAGCTTGCGGAAGGCGTGGCCAACCGACATGATGCGTTCGGAGCGAATCTTTTGGTTCATGCTGTCCGTATGGCAGAACATACAGAGGTCATTTCTGACCAGTTGAGCTGCATATACAGGATCGGACGACTTCATGAGAACATGCATCCGGCGTTCCGGATCGCCGAGGAACTCGCGGTAAACATCCGGCAATGCGCTGATCTTGGCTTTCATATATCCGATAAAGCCAGGTTGTGCATGACAGTCGAGGCAGGAGACGCCTGCTTTGGCATGTTTTGACTTTTCCCAGGTCGCTACTTCTCCGTCAACACCCGACTCCTTTGGATGGCAGTGCCTGCAAAAATTGGGCGAACTTGTAAAGTGAAGCGATTGCACGGTCACAACGATGACCAACCCAACTCCTGCAAGCAGAATGAGGATAGTCAGCTTTGGGTTCGCGAAAATAAGTGAACGGACGCGTTCAGCAAGAGTGGCGATTCGTTCTTTGAGGCCCATGAATTCCTCCGTCGGATACTCAGCGTTATATGGGAAATGAAAAAAAACCAGTTTCTATTCTATCGGTAACCTGTGAAATTGTGAACTTAAATGATTAAATAGCGCGATTAAGAATTTTTATTTCCTGCAGGAAACGACTTCACCAGACTCCCCTCATAACCGGCAAGGTGTACCGTAACCGGACCCCCCCGGGAAATCGAGCCAAGGTATTTTCCGGCCGCCGCGCAGACCTTTTCAAAGTTGACTGAGGCGTCAGCCCGCGTTGCGCGGAGAAGTTCGAATATTTCCCGCGCCGTATTGAACCTGCTTTCCGCGGGGAGCGGAATGCCGATGGAGCGGAGAAATGCTGCGACCTTCTGCACATGCAGGACGCCGAATCTCACGTGGGTCTGCGGAGTGGCCATGGCGATCTTGAGCAGCTTTGCCCACTGCGCCGCGACGTGGATACGGTCAAATCCCCGCGCTGCCGCTTCCAGCACAGAGAATTCGAGATTGTCTCCCATCATGACATACGCCTCTTCCGGAAGGCTGAAGCCCTGCATATGGGCCTTCTCGGATGCCCGCCCGGCAGAGAGAACAATCTCTTTGCACCCCATCGCCCTCGCTACATCCATGCTGGCGCTGATGGTGGCTTTCCATGACTCCGCCGAAAGCGGTGTCACAATGCCGGTGGTGCCAAGAATTGAAATACCCCCGACGATGCCGAGTCGATAGTTGAGGGTTTTTTTCGCGAGCGCTATTCCGTTCGGAACAGAGATGGTGATGGTGACCTCTGCATTGCCGGGTAACTGCCTGCCGGAACGGAGAGCTTCACCCGCGGCATCGATGATCATTACGCGCGGCACGGGGTTGATTGCGGGCTCTCCGACAGCAACAGCGAGGCCCGGCTTTGTGACGGTCCCGACTCCTTCACCGCCCTTCAGGACGATGGGTTGCGTCTCTAAAAGACCGGACGGCGCGGGCGACGATTGGGCAATACGATCGAAATCCTTGCCGGGAAGCGGCGATGGCACGGGTGTAATACATACTGTGGCTATGATTTCCGCCCCGTTGGTCACATCAGGGTCGTCGCCCGCATCCTTTATAACTGACGCACTGGCACACAGGAGTTCATCCAGACGGACGATTGAGCAGTTTTTTACGGTGAGTTCGCGCCGCTGTCCGTCAGGAAACGGAATCTCGACAGAACCGGCACTGCAGCAATGTCCGTTGAGGCACAAAATGGCAGCCTTCGCGGCTGCCGCGGCGCATGCCCCGGTCGTAAACCCCGAACGCAGGCGTCGGCCCGAACTGCCTACCATTCGATTCCCTTGCGTGCCGCAACCCCGGTGTCCAGATAATGCTTGACCATCTTCATCTCGGTTGCGAGGTCCGCGCGGCGCATGAGGGCCGCCGGGGCATGGCGACCTGTCAGGACAATTTCTGTCTTTACCGGTTTTTGATCAAGCAGCAGCAACAGTTCCTTGAGATCGATCATTTTCTTCCGCAGAACAATGTGTATTTCATCGAGAACAACGAGATCATAGCTTCCCGAAAGAACTGCGGATGCAGCTGCCATGAACCCTTGCTGCGCAGCGGCGATGGCCCGATCGTTTGCGGAGTCGCCGCGAATGAATCCGGTGCCAAACTGTTGCAGGGTTATCAAATCGCCAAAGCGCTCGAGTGCTTTGTGTTCACTGCAGCGTCTCTTTTTGACAAACTGGGCAAAGAAAACCCGGTGTCCGGCCCCCGCAGCCCGCACCGCGAGGCCGATCGCCGCGGTGGTCTTGCCTTTGCCGTTCCCGGTATAAACCTGCACATATCCTTTTCTCATGGCTTTAATCTTCCCTGTTCAAGAATCGTGATGATTTCCCTCCGCGCCTCTCCGACGGTAAGCGGAATTCTTCCGAAGTTTACCTGATCCTCGTGCTTGAGTCTATGGATAAGCTCGGCAATGTATGGAAGGCGCAGCTTCACGGCCGCCATTTCGTCTGGAGCGGTAAAGACCTCTTCCGGCGATCCTCCGCGGACAATGCGCCCCTTGCTCAGGATATGCAGTGAATCAATAAAAATCGGCACAAGGTCTACGCTGTGTGTCGCCATGAGAATAGTCACTTTGCTTTCTTTGTTCAGCTTCTGGAGCAGACGCATCATCCGGTATTCACCCATCGGGTCGAGGCCGGCTGTCGGCTCGTCAAGCAGAAGTATCTCATGCCCCATGGCAAGCAGGCCTGCAATGCAGATGCGCTTTTTCTGGCCATAGCTCAGGGCGCTGACCGCTTTCTGCGCCGCGTGCGGCATGTCAACGCTTTCAAGCGCCCGTGCCACCCGTTCGGCTGTTTCCCGCTCGGAAAAGCCCATATTGCGGGGGCCGAAGGCAACATCCTCAAAGACGGAGGGCGCAAAGAGCTGATCGTCAGGGTTCTGGAAAACGAGGCCGACCTTGCTGTATATCTCTCTTGAGGAGAGCTTGCGGATATCCGTGCCGTCGAGCAGGACAGAACCGTCATACTCCTTGAGCAACCCGTCGAGAATCCTGAGCAGTGTGGTTTTGCCGGATCCGTTGGATCCCAGGACTGCGGACCATTCGCCGCGACGGATTGCAAGATCAATACCGCTCAGCGCATGAGTGCCGTCTGAGTAGACGAATTCCTCAATGTGCGCTAGATACCTGATGTCACGATCCATAACATTCCCAGCATTGCCGCAACGATCAGGGCAACGCAGAAATCATGCGTATTTAGTCTTGGGCAATCGCCGGCCGGCAGATGCCCGTTGTATCCGCGCTGGATCATGGCGAGCGCAGTCGTCCGGCTCTGATCAAAGGCCCGCAGGGTAAGAGTTCCTGCCAGAATGCCAAAGGAGCGTGCTCCCTGAAGCGCCGAGACGTACCCGAGACGGTTGCGCTGTGCCTGATAGATGGTGCTCGCCTCCTCATGCATCGCGGTCAGCGATCGGTGCGCAAAGAGCAGTATCTCGATGAGCCCGCGCGGCACGCGGTACCAGGAGAGCGCCGTGAGCAGATCGGTGAATAAGCAGGAGAACGCGAGCAGTAGCAGAACCGAAACCGACGCTGCTATTCGCGCGGCGATGGCGCATCCTGCCAGCATGCCGTCCTGAAAGAACGTGACCTGCAATGCCCCTGCCTGAAAGGTTGCAAGCGGTTCGCTGCCGGTGAGCGATTTGATGATGATCAGCACCATGCCGATGAACAACGGTTCAACAAGCCGGACAGCATAATGCCTGACACGAACGCCGATTGCATAAATTGCGGCGCTGCTCGCGAGAAACAGAACTCCGGGGAAAATCATGCCGTGCTGCCCGATGACGAGCCCTATGGCAATCGCAGCGCAGAGCAGCCTGACACGCGTATCAACGCGTGTCAGGAAGTGCGCGGAAGATACCGGAATGGTCCGGGAATGCATCAGGTGGTTCTCTCCTTTGTTGTTGCCGTGCATTCGGTGAGGCTCCGGTAGGAATAGCCGGCGATGAATCCGCCAACAGTCCCTGCCGACACAAACAGAAAGAGCATGAGGTCTCCCTGCTCAGTGTTGATGAGCGGTTCACGCGCCTCTCTGCCGTGTTCTTTCGCGATTCTTTCCACAACAACCTTATCAACCCCTTCCCACTGCCCCTCCTTCTCGGCGGCAGATGAAGCACCCGTTATGGCAAGCACAAACATGAAAAGAACGATGAGAAGTATTCCCTGTCGCTGCTTTTTCCCTTCTGAATTCATCCTTCTTAATTCTCCCTTCTGCTTGATCATATTCTCGCCTCCCCTGCCTTCAGAATGCCCATCTTCAGAAGCAGATCCGGCCGTTTGCGGGAAAGCATGACAACGACCCCGGCGGTTATGGCTCCTTCAAGAATGCCGAGCGGCAGCTGGGTCGGCATAAACGCAAGCACAATGGTGCCAAAGAGCGGGTAGAACGACTCCGCTCCCTGCAGGCCAAGGGCAAGTTCAGCCGAGGTTGCAAGGTAGGTCGCCCAGTCCGCGGCAAGTCCGGCGCAGAAGCCCGCCACCCCTAGACTGGAGCCGACACGGCGCGCGCCGCGGAATGCCCCATACGCGGCAAAAGAGCCGACAATGCCCATGGCAAGCACATTTGCCCCCAGCGTGCTCAGGCCGCCGTGCGCGAGGAAGAGCGCCTGCAAAAGGAGCGCGGCAACCGCGACCGGCACCGCGACGAGCGGACCGAGCAGCACTGCCGCAATGCCGGTTCCGCAGGGATGAGAACAGGTGCCGATGAATGGAACCGGCACCGGCATGCACGAAATGATAAATACAATGGCGGCAATCAGGCCGACGAGCGGCTTCATGGCCAAATCTTCAGCAGCCAGTTTCTGCATGCGGCTGAGGCCGAGCGCAATAAACGGAATGGCTATGGCATACCAGACAGCTGCCCAGCTTAACGGCAGTATGCCGTCGGCAATATGCATGGCAGCTGCATGTTCCGGCACAAAAAGACAGCATCCCAGGGCCGCACTGCTCAGCACAACAGTTTTATTTACCGATGCTCTCATTATTTCATCATTCCTTTCCGCGAAGGTGCGGGAATCCGAGGTCTCCTGGCTGAGGACGTCCTACTGGCCCGCCTTCCCGTCCGCCTCAGGCGAACAGTGGCATATCAGGCGTTCGTTTCCATCACAGTTGCGCGACAGCAGAGGCTTCTCACCTCTTTCCGCTTCGGTATTCCTCTTTTGTTGATAAACGATTGCTCCAATCCTGATCATTGAAACTATTTGCCGATAGGTTCACCTCCCTCCGCCATACTGATGAGGGCATTCACGATTGCGGCAGCGGCCGGGCTGCCGCCCTTTCTGCTCAGATTCGTTATGAACGGGAATGACTGTTTGGCAAGATGCATCTTCGATTCCAGTGCCTTTACGAACCCGACAGGCACGCCAACGACCAGGATCGGTGCCTGAGCATTCACCAGTTCGATAGACTTCAGCAGCGCGGTCGGGGCGTTGCCGATGGCGACGATGCCGATGTTATTGGCCGGATTGCCGAGCGCTTCTTCGATTCCCGCTTCTGATCGGGTCTTCTCTTCAGACTCCTGACCTTCGGCGACTGAATCCCGTATATTGCAGATGACCGAGCCGCCGAACTGGGCCAGCGCTTTTTTGTTGATGCCGGTGCGTACCATCTCGACGTCTGTGAGAATGTTCATGCCCGCGCGGATCGCCGTGACTCCGGCAACAACCGCATCGGTATGAAAGCGCATCGCATGCGCGAACTCGAAATCAGCGGTGGCGTGAATGACGCGCTGCACGATGGGGCGTTGATCTTCAGGCATGCCGTCGAGATCGATCTCCCGATGAATGAGCGCAAAGCTTTCCGTCTCTATTTGCGAAGGCTTGAGCCGGCTGCCATGGCCAACGCGCTCCCGGACTATCTCGATCAACTTCTCGTGCATGCCGAGCGGCTCGGTATAAACAATCTCAACCTGAGGGAATCTGACACGGGCTTCAGCGAGTGTTGCCGGAATGTCTTTCGTGACATGAACTCCGGCTGCCAGAAAATATGGATGCGCGACAATGCGGGTTGCTCCACCGGCAACGCACTGCTCTATCGCCCCCATGATGTCCGGTTCGCCAAATTCAAGATATGCGGCAGTCACGCATGGTTTTGTACAGTTGGGGTGGATGGAAGAATGCACCATGTCGCAGACGGTCTGAATGGTATTGGCGCTTTTTTTGGGACTTCCGTGCCCGATGATGATTATTTTTTCGACCATATCTTCTCCTTGATGTGATTCACAAAGTTGCGCGCTGAGCGCGGATTGCTTCCAAAATGCACATGGATGTAGCTGGCTAGAACTTGGCCGACTCTGAATCCCTCCGCCGGGCATTCGGCGTTATTCGAATCAGTTACCGCATAGATCGTCTCGATGCCTGATGTATCGGATGCGATTTCAGAATAATGGAACTCGTGCCCGCGCATCGTGCCACCCGCATGGCCGAGAATGCAGTTCTTGCTGAAGGTGATCTCACGATATCCGAGACTCACGCGCTGCCGCTTCATTCTTGTTTCAAAGGGCAGAGCGCCGGTCATCGGAAAAAAGCGGTTTTCGAGGTCATGGATTCCCTGTGACAGATACATCAGCCCGCCACACTCGGCATAGACCGGCTTGCCGGAACCTATGAACTCCCGAGCCGACGCCTGCATGCTCTTGTTCTCCGCGAGTCGTTCCGCATGCAGTTCCGGATACCCTCCGCCGATGTACAACGCATGAACGTCGTCGGGAAATCCGCTGTCCCAGAGCGGACTGAACGGAACGATTTCAGCGCCCGCTCCGCGCAGCAGGTCAAGATTCTCTTCATAGTAAAACGAGAATGCTACGTCGCGGGCAATCGCTATGCGGACGGTGAGCGGAATGCGGCCGCCGCGCGCGAGAACTCGTTCGCACGGCTCTGTCTGCATTTCACTGAGCGGGAGGATCCGGTCGATGGAAATATGTCTTTCAGCCATCACCGCCAGCGCATCGACCTGCACGCGCGTCATCGGCACTTCGTCCGCCGTAGCAAGGCCGAGGTGGCGGGACGGAATTTCCACATCGCTGTTCCGCGGAAGATAGCCGAGCACTTCTATGCCGGATACAGCACTCAGGAGGCGCTTGTAATGGCGTTCCGAGCCGACGCGGTTGAAGATGATTCCCGCCAGCGATACCCCGCTGTTCGCCGCCCAGGTCGTGAATCCGTGTACGAGCGCCCCTGCGCTTTCGGCCATGCCGAATGCATCGACCACAAGGATGACCGGAATGCCGAGCATGCCGGCTAGTGCTGCGGATCCCTGCACCCCGTCGAACATGCCCATCGCGCCTTCCACGATTGCAATGTCACCCATCGGCGCATAGCGGCAGAATGCGGAACGCACCCCCTCATCGCCGCACATCCAGAGGTCAAGATTAACCGCATTGCAGCCGGAAGCGAGCCGGTGTATCCCCGCATCGATGAAGTCCGGGCCAGCCTTGAACGATTGCACCGGCAATCCCCGCGCAACGAGCGCCGCCGTAATGCCGAGAGTGACGGTCGTCTTGCCGCAGCCGCTGTGTGTTCCTGCTATCATCAGGCTTTGCATATTTTGAGTTCCTCAATAAAGCGAAGGGTTTCAGTGCGCGAACGGACCGCAATGCGCAGATGCGCAGATGACAGCCCCCGGAAATTGGCGCAGCTCCTGACAAGAATGCCTTTTCGCGCGAGTGCGTCTGCGACCGCGGGAGCATTCAGCATTTTGAGCAGATAGAAGTTTGCCGATGACGGAATGAAACGAATGCGCAATGCCTCGAAGCTTTTTTCCAAAAAAAGCTTTTCCCGTGCAATTAGTCGCAGCGACCGCGCGCGGAAACTATCGTCTGCGACGGCGGCCAGCCCCGCAATCTGCGCAAGGCTGTTGACAGACCATGGTTCGCGGAGCGACTCCATCTTCTTTCTGACCGCTGATGGGAAAATGCCGAAACCGAGCCGAAGGCCGGCAAGCGCATAGAATTTCGTCATCGAGCGCAGAACGATGAGATATGGGTTGTGCCGCACCGCGTCCATGACCGAGTGCTCCGGGCAGAAGTCGATGAACGCTTCGTCCACGACAAGGTAGCATCGCAGTTTTCGCGCGGCACGCGCTATTTTCAGAACACCTTCCCGCAATGTTAGTGCGCCGGTCGGATTGTTCGGGTTGCACAGAAAGGCTAAGGGCGATGATGAGGCAGTCAAAACCATGCTTGCCATTGCGTTGATAAAAGCATCGGCATCAAGACGGAACCCACCCTTTTCGGTCAGAGGGAAATAGGACAGTTCGCACTTCTGACCGCTTGCTATCGCCGCTCTCTCATATTCTGAAAACGCAGGCGCGGGAATCAGGACATGGGCGGGACGCAGAGCGCTCACAACGAGATAAATAAGCTCGGCACTGCCGTTTCCGCACAGTATGGAAGAGGCGTCAATACCGTGATGCGCCGCGAGAGCGGAGACGAGTTCCGTTGCATTGGTGTCCGGATAATGAGCAATTTGGTTCAGGTGCCTGCGCAGGGCATTCCGCACACTGGCCGGCGTGCCGAGCGGATTGATGGACGCGCTGAAATCAAGTATCTGAGAGGGATCAACGCCGAGAATTCGCGCGGTGGCAAAGATGGTCCCGCCGTGTTCAAATCGTTTCATGCCGATGCCCACAGGAATGCAATGGTCACAGCCATGCCGATGCCGGCCGACCATTGTATGATCGCAACGGCACGAAATGCCTTCTCCACGTCGATTGCGCTCGCCGCGTCTCCGATAGAGGGCTTCGAGACGACGGCTCCTTCGTAGGTTGACGGCCCGCCGAGTTGTATGCCGAGAGCTCCCGCAATCGCCGCCTCCGGCGTGCCGCTGTTCGGGCTGAGGTGATTTCTGCCGTCCCGCATCATAAGATGCCAGGCATTCCGGCCTGACACTGTCTTCATGAAGAGAGAGACAATCGCAATAAGCACACCCGCTATGCGCGCAGGGATATAATTCGCACTATCATCAAGGCGGGCTGCCGCCCAGCCGAAGTATCGATACCGGTCATTTCTGTATCCAATCATCGAGTCGAGCGTATTGACTGCCTTGTACGCCATGGCAAGCGGCAGGCCGCCTATGGCGAAGTAGAAAAGAGGCGCGATGACGCCGTCGGAAAGATTTTCGGCAAGCGTTTCGATGGTCGCCTTTGCGCAGGACTCTTCAGGCAGGGCTGCTGTGTCGCGGCCGACAATCATGCTCAGATTCTGCCGCGCCCGTTGCAGATCTCCCCGCTGCAGATCATGAATTACCAGCAATGCCGCGTCAACCAGCCCTCTAAGCGCAAGCGTCGCAGCCGCAAGAAGGATCAGAAGGGCGAAGCCGAGAATCGTCAGGGCGCCGGACATGCTTGTATCGTCGGCAATTCCGAGCGCGAACTCCTGCACAGACAGAGTAATGAAGTAGGTCAGCAGTACCACAGCAACTGCAAGCAGCGCTCCCGCCGCCCGCTCAGAACCCGGAGGCCTCGCAACCCTTCGCAACAAGCTTTCGCCGCGAGCAATCGCGGCACCAATCAGACGCACCGGATGCGGAAGCCAACGCGGGTCGCCGATGGCATAGTCCAGCAGGCACGCGCACACAAGAAGGTACGCTTCCGCATGGCCGGGAAGATTCGCATTGCCTATGATCATGGCGCCAGCATCCTCCTGACAGCATCAAGATCGCAATGCTCTCGCACGATGTCCGCAAGCCGGTCCAGGGCTGCGTCGCGCATCGCATTGCAGGACACCCCGCTATCAAGCGACGGCAGTCCCTTCCGCGCGCGGACATCGTTCAGCACGGCCCGGCGGAATATGTCATTGTCAAAGAGACCATGCAGATATGTTCCCCAGCATGTACCGCTCCGGGAGCCGTCGAGGATCCATGCTTCAGTCCCTGAGCGGCGGATTCTGAAAAGATCGATGTCTCCGCTACTTTCGCCCATATGGATTTCGTATCCCTTCAGTCCGTGTTGAGCATCGGATGAAATATGCTCAGAGAGAGGGGCGCGCAATTCTGCATCGGCAAGGCAGGTGGTTTTCGTCGCATTGAAGCGGGTTTCGATGTTCAGGATCCCCAGCCCAGGCATGTCGCGCTCCGCGCTCTCGACGCCGTGTTCGTCAATGATGCGCTGTCCGAGCATCTGGTAACCGCCGCAGATGCCGATAACCGGCACGCCGCGGTTATGCGCAGCTCTGATGGCCGGCTCGAAGCCGCGCGCCCGGAGCACCTTCAGATCGGCGATCGTATTTTTTGAGCCGGGGATGATGACGAGATCCGCAGTTTCAATATCTGACGGACCCTGAGAGAAGATAAGCGAGACATCAGGCTCAAGCCGCACGGCATCGAAATCAGTGAAGTTTGCGATGAATCGGTGACGCATTACGACGATGCGGACGACGCCATGCTCATGATGAAGCGGCGAATGATCGTTCAGGGAGAGGCCGTCCTCTTCCGGCAGACCGACGCTCTGCAGGTAAGGCAGGACGCCGACAACGGGACGCCCCGTCATCTCTGCAATCATGCGTAGTCCGGGATCAAGAATGGTACGGTCTCCGCGAAACTTGTTGATGATAAACCCCTTGACCGGATCGGCCGCGTTTCCGAGCAGGGCAAGCGTACCGTAGAGTGAGGCGAAGACGCCGCCCCTGTCTATATCGCCGACCAGCACCACCGGAGCGGGCGCATAGCGCGCCATTGCCATATTCACGATATCGGCATCCATCAGGTTGATTTCGGCAGGCGATCCGGCTCCTTCAATGATGAGCATGTCATGCTGCGCGGCAAGGCGATTATACGATTCCGTAACCGCGGCCCACGCAGTTTTTTTGTGGGTGTAATATTCCCGCGCCTGCATCGTTGCATGCACCTTGCCGTGAATGATGACCTGCGAGCCGCTCTCTCCGGTGGCCTTCAGCAGAATCGGGTTCATGTCGAAGGTTGGCGCAATGCGCGCGGCTTCTGCCTGCAGCGCTTGCGCGCGGCCAATCTCGGCGCCATCGGCGGTTATCGCGGAGTTGAGCGCCATGTTCTGCGCCTTGAATGGCGCTACGGAACGGCCTTCATCCGCAAAGATACGGCAGAAGGCCGCGGTGATGAGGCTTTTGCCGACACCCGAACCGGTTCCCTGAATCATGAGTGCGCGTGCCTTGGTATGCATTTTCCCCGTGACCATCAATCTGTTACGCTCTCATACTTTGCCGGTGAATAGTTCAGCAGCCTTACCACCGGATATGCCTCCCAGAATTCGATAACATTTACTGCCGCATTGTCCTGTTCAATGCGGAAAGCATGCTCCAGCGAAAGCCCCATGATATGACAGAGCATGACACGGTTGATTCCTCCGTGCGCTACGATTACAAACGATTGCCCGCTGTGGCTCTTCAGCAGAGCTGAAAGCGCCCGCACAGCGCGTTTTTCAACTTCCCGGGTTGTCTCTCCTCCGGTCGGCGCATAATCAAGCGGGTTGCCGGCCCACGCCCGGAACGCATCCGGAAACTGCTCCTGTATTTCAGAGAAGGACATTCCTTCCCAGTCGCCAAAGTGACGCTCCCGCAGATCAGGTACCACAATCGGACTGAGGCCGTGCGGCCTGCAGATCTCTTCCGCTGTCCTCTGTGCGCGGCTGAGCGGCGATGAATAGATTGCCTGCAGTTGTGAAACGGAAGAGCAGTTCCTATCCGCCCGCTTTGTCCTGCGCGCAAGCTCTTCAGCAATAAACTCAGCGGTTTTTTTCGCCTGCACTATCCCCTCATCGGAGATCGGCACGTCAATGCTGCCTTTATAGCGGCGTTCTTCGCCGCCGACCGTCAGACCGTGGCGAACGAGATAGAGAGTCGTGACCATGCCAGCACCACCAGAAGAAAGGTAATTTCAATTCCCTCACTGAGCGCTCCAAAGGTATCGCCCGTAAGGCCGCCAAAGCGGGTTGCGCAAAAAGAAACCCATATGCGTGTCATTGCATATCCAATCGCGAGTATCGCCGGATAAAAGAAAAGCGGGTTCATATCGCCGAATCTGCCCCATGCGAGAGCGAGCAGCGCGACCGGAGCCAGAAACATGACCGTCGCGGCAATGAGCTGCCGGAGGCGCACGCCATCGAGAAATATTCTGCCGATCCCGTCCCGCCGCGCCGCGGTGCCGTGATACATGGCAACAACCAGGAACAACTTCGAAATCATCGGCATAGCAATAAGCGTCGAGTAATAGGTGAACGGCAGCAGATTCGCGCAGCTGCGGATGCACAGGTATTTCAGGAGCAGCACCATGACAAGCACAGTGACCCCAATCGGACCGGTCGCCGGATCTTTCATGACCGCGAGGCGCCGCAGCCGATCAGCCGCCGGATTGCCGCTTGACTTGACCGCAGTTGCGTCTGTCGTATCGGCAAGCCCGTCAAGATGAAAAGCGCCGTTGCTGACGATAAGAGCGAGGAGCAGCAGCGCCGCGACAATGTCCGGATGAAAGATGTTTCCCGTCACATAGTCGACCGCCAGAAGCAGCGCGCCCTGCAAAAATCCGACCGCCACATACCATGTGGCACTCTTGCCAAGCTCGCGATCTTCGACTGTTCCGCCAATGCGCACCGGAATTATTGTGAGAAACTGAAGCGCAAGCAGAAATGATTTCATTTATCCCTCTGTTGAAACACCGGCTTCTTCGAATGTTGCCATTTCGCGATAGATCTTCAGGCCGCCTTCTATGAGCATCATCGCAAGCGCGGCCCCGGTGCCCTCGCCAAGCCGGAGATTCAGATCCAGAATCGGCTGAAGACCGATTTTTTCGAGCATTGCGCGGTGGCCGATTTCAACCGACGCATGGGCGGCAAACATATATTCGCGCGTCTTTGGTTCGATGCCGAAAGCAATCAGCGCTCCAGCGGTAGAGATGAACCCATCAATCACAACCGGAATACGGCTTGCCGCGGCGCCGAGGATCAGGCCCGCGATGCCGCCGATTTCGGCCCCGCCGACTTTCGAAAGCACATCGAGCGCATCGGATGGATTCGGCGTGTTCACCCGGATGCCTGCCTCTATAACACGAACCTTGTTTTCAAGCGCGGCATCGGATATGCCGGTGCCACGGCCGGTCACCGCGGCGGCTGACATGCCGGTCATAACTGTAACAATAGCGCTCGAAGGCGTAGTGTTGCCAATGCCCATTTCACCCGTACCAAAAAGACCGTAGCCTTTTGCGGCGTATTCATATGCGATCTCTACGCCCACTTCAACGCAGCGAACCGCCTCCTCCCGGGTCATCGCCGGCCCCTTGGTGAAGTTCCGCGTTCCGCGGATCACTTTCCGCTGAAGAAGGCCATCAATCTGCCCGAAGTCGTGGTCAACCCCGATATCGATAATCGCCATGTCAGCGCCCGCGTGCCGGGCGAGCACATTGATGCCTGCCCCACCGCGCAGAAAGTTCAGCACCATCTGCTGAGTCACTTCTCTCGAAAAAGCGGATACGCCCTCTTCAGTCACCCCATGATCGCCTGCAAAGGAAAAGACAGCTTTTCTAGGAAGTGGCGGCATCTGATTTGCGGTTATTGCAACAAGCTGCCGCGCGAACTCTTCGAGACGCCCTAAACTGCCGGGCGGTTTCGTCAGATTATCGAGCCGTTTCTGCGCGGCGGAGAAAAAGCTCTCCTCAAGGGTTGCGATGCGGCCAGCCGTTTCTGCCAGTAAAGTCATGGAGTCCTCTTCTATTTGATTTTCATCGGTATGCCGGCGCTCACCAGACAGACATGATCGGCAACCTCGGCAACTTTCTGATTCAACATGCCCGAAAGATCGCGGAACTTGCGGGCAAGATCATTCTCCGGTACGATTCCCATCCCGACCTCATTGGTGACAATGAAGTAATGCGTGTTGTGATGGGTTTCGAGCAGAGCCTGGACAAGGCTGTCAAGAGAAATATCGACCAGCTCTGGCTCGTTGAGCAGCTGGTTGGAGAGCCACATGGTCAGGCAGTCGACGAGGATCTGATCAAAGAGGCTGCAGACCTCTCGCAGGAGCGATGCAAGACCGAAAGGCTCTTCGAACGTAACCCAGTCTTCGGAACGTTCGTCCCTGTGGCGTTTAATGCGCTGCGCCATTTCTTCATCAAGCGCCTGCGCCGTGGCAATGTAGGCTTTTGCCTTGCCGGGACCGCAGGAGGCAAGGTTCAGCGCATGGCGCGACTTGCCGCTCCGCGTTCCGCCGATAATCAGTGTTATCATTTTCCCTCTCTCCGAAAACAAAAATCCTCAGGGCATGACTGCCCCGAGGATTGCACCCTGATTTACTTCATCCTCTGAAAAACCTCTTCTTCCGCGAGAAGGCGTAAAACGGGATGCTGATGTCAGGACCCGGGCCAATGGTGACAAAACATCAGCCCCTGTTTCCTGCATCCTGCATGCTGACCCCATTTTTGTCGGCAGGTCTTCTGGCTTCCGGTTCATCCTTCCTGTCGGCCTTCCCGAGCAAAAAACCCAGTGGCATAGTCGACATTCGTCCCCGGTTACAGCGGCGGGACCGCTCCCGATTTCGGCACTGCCGTCACGGGATTCCCTATTAAGCCTTTCGGCGCCTGACAGATTTATTCTACTGGATTGGATGCGAAACGGCAAGAAGATTGAAGATTGTCCCGGTCAGCGAAATGCAAAAGTGTTTCGGAGCGCGACGGCACTTGGCAATGAGCGAAAAACATACTACTATCCTAAATGAGGGCCGTCTACGAGTGTCCAGCATGGCCGCCTTGATAGGCAGGGCATCTGCCTGTATTGCTGTATTATGGTTATGTGTGACGGCATCGTAAAAATCGAAGGAGGCACTATGGAACGGGAAGCCTTGTTGGTTTGCGACATGCTGAATGACTTTGTCAGGGAGGGAGCGCCTCTTGAGGTTCCCGAGGCGAGAAGAATCATCCCGGCAATAAAAAGAGAGGTCGCGCGGGCCCGGAAAGCAGGGGATGAGATTATCCATGTTGTCGAAAATCATGAGCCTGATGACAAGGAATTTTCGAGGTTCGGATGGCCGACTCACGGCGTCAAAGGAACGGAAGGCGCCCAAATCATCGACGAACTAAAACCGGCGGCAACGGACAGGATTGTCGGAAAAACCACCTATTCCGGCTTTCACCTCACAAAACTCGACGAAACCCTGAAATCCCTCGGAATAAGACGCATCAGGCTGACAGGCTGCGTAACGCATATATGCGTGTTCTTTACCGCCTATGACGGCGTTCTTCTCGATTATAAGGTATCGGTAGTCAGCGACGCGGTCGCCGGTCTTTCGCGGGAAGACCACGATGCAGCGTTGCGCATAATGAGGAATGTCCTGCGCATCGATATCCTGTAAGAAAGGCTTTGGAGAGGAACGTGACTACATGAAGGAATCCGACAGAAAAACAGTTGAAGGCATGCTTTTCACCGATGAGTATCAACTGACTATGGCTCAGCTCTATTTCCGCGTGGGCCTGCATGAGAGGACTGCGCAATTCGATCATTTCTTTCGCAAATATCCCAACTATGGAGCGCATCAGGCCGGTTATTGCATCAACGCAGGGCTCGAATGGCTTCTGGACTGGATGTCTAACGTCAGGTTCCACGAGGAGGACCTGAGCTATCTTCGGCGTCAGACCGGCAGGTCCGGCAAGCGCCTGTTCGAAGACGACTTTCTTGCATGGCTGCGCGTCCACGGCAGCTTCAGCGGCATAAGCATGAGCGCAATTCCTGAAGGAAGGGCTGTGCATGCGAACGTTCCGATTACCGTTGTCCAGGGACCCCTTGCGATGGCGCAGATACTGGAAACGGCGCTTTTGAATCAGCTGAACTACGCAATTCTCATCGCCACCAAGGCGGCCCGGGTCAGCGAGGCCGGGCGCGGAAGGCCGGTGATTGAGTTCGGTGCGCGGAGAGGGCATGAAAAAGGCGTCAATGCGGGAGCGCGGGCGGCGCTCATCGGCGGTGCCGATTTCACATCGAATGCCGGGGTGTCGCATGTCCTCGGCTACCCGCCGAAGGGCACTCATGCGCACAGCATGGTTCAGGTCTTTATGGCGCTTGGAGAAAGCGAGCTGGCTGCGTTCAAGGCATATGCCGACATTTACCCCGATGACTGCCTGTTGCTGGTCGATACGGTGAATACACTCGAAAGCGGCATCCCCAATGCCATCAGGGTCTTTGAGCACCTGCGTCGCAAAGGTCATAAGCCGATCGGTGTGAGGCTCGATTCGGGGGATCTTGCCTATCTGAGCATCAGGGCAGCAAAGATGCTGGACGATGCAGGATTCCCGGACACCTGCATCGTTCTGTCAAACAACCTCGATGAACTGGTCATCATGCAGATTCTCGCTCAGATTCAGGAAGAAGCCCCCCGCTATGGCGTTGACCCGGACAGGCTTATCAACAGGTTTATCTATGGCGTCGGCACTCACCTGATTACTTCCAGGGGAGATTCAGCGCTCGACGGAGTATATAAACTTGTGGGCATACACAATAACGGAGCATGGACACCGGCGATTAAAATGTCGGAGACGACAGCGAAGATACCGAACCCCGGCCCCAAAAGGGTGTGGCGGATATACGATACAAGAAACCTGGCGGTAGCCGACCTGATAACAATCGACTCGGAGACTCCATCGGAATATCACCCCATCGGACTGCACCACCCGAATGATCCCGCAAAATTCAGAACAATCGAGGGAAAAGACATGTCGGCAATGGAACCGCTCCTTGTCGATATCCTGCGGGATGGGAAACTGGTCTGCGACCTGCCGTCAATTGAAGAAATGCGCACAGTGCGAATCAGTGATATTGCGAAACTCGATGCCGGGGTGAAGCGACTCGTCAATCCACATGCCTATCACGTCTCGCTTTCCGGCAAGCTCTGGGAACTGAAGCAGAACCTGATTCACACCATGCAGACCGCCCGGGACTCCCTCTGACGGTCAGAGTGGCACATGCCGACACTGAACAGATGCGTCGCCTGCTCTGAAACAAA
>CAYMRS010000037.1:0-25924 GCA_964392915.1 uncultured Nitrospiraceae bacterium | reverse complement strand
CGTTCTGAGCCAGGATCAAACTCTCATTTTAATCCTGTTAAAAACGAAAAAACTTTTTTGGCATGATCTATCCGTAGTTTTCAAAGAACAAAAATCCCCACAGCACCATACTGCTCGTTGCTGGCTGATTATCATGACCCATCTTGGGGCCTTTTGTCAACTACCTCAGCTCTGCTGGAGCCTTCCGGTACTGTAGAGCACTGCGCTTCAAAGAGCAACTTACGAGATAAGATTATCAGCTGCCGCCGAAAATGTCAATCCCCCTGCGCACCTATCGCTTAACGCATTGGGAATTTTGACTTCTTCACCTATATTTCCGTATGCTCAACGGATGCACATGCTCCTGATTCACCGTTCCATCCTGCAAGAACTAGCGATTTCCTTCGCACTTTCGCTCCTCTTCCTGAATTTTACCCTAATGATGGAGAAACTCCTTCGCCTGGCCCGCATATTATCCGGCGTCGGGGCTTCACCGAACGATATGTTGCTGATTGTAATGTACCTGCAACCGCAAATCTTGATTCTCACAATCCCGATGGCCCTTCTGCTTGCCATTCTTCTTACCTATGGCAGGCTGAATGCCGACAATGAATTCATGATAATGAGAAGCTGCGGCATGTCGTTTCGACATATAGCATATCCTGCCGTCTATCTTGGGATTGCCTGCTTTTTCCTGAGCCTGCTCATGAGTTTCTACCTCGGCCCGCGCGGAGCTGAGGCGCTTCGCCAGAAGGTAACCGAGATACTGACCGTTAGGGCTCCTATGACAATAGAGGAAGGTGCCTTTAATACTGCATTTAAGGATGTTGTGCTACTTGTCCGCCAAAAACCGGATCCGAACACGCTTATCGGCATTTTTATTGTCGACGAGCGCAACAAGGATGAGCAAAGGGTAATAGTAGCTAAGAAAGGCGTCATTTTACAGGAAAATGAGGCTTTAAGCTTTCTGCTAATAGAAGGACAAGCATATATCACCAAGAAAGATATCGTGACCGAACTTTTTTTCGGGACATACCATCTGAAACTGACTCCTTCGCTGGAGCCGGCAAATCGCAAAAACAGTGAGCTCACCCCGTGGGAACTGCTCAGATCGGCACAGGAGTCGCCTGGGCAAAACATGTCGTTTATCCTTGAGCTTCATCGCAGGCTCTCTCTTCCGGCGGTCTGCATAATCATTATCCTCCTGGGCACCGCACTGTCGCTCATGGCCGGCAAATCGGGCCGCCTTGGCGGACTTACAATCGGACTGTCCGTTTTTGCCGTCTATTACACCCTCCTTATATATGGCGAGAAGCTTGCCCGGTCCGGCAGTTTGCCGCACTATGCCGGAGCATGGCTTTCATTTATCGCATTGAGCGTTTTCTCTCTTATCGTTTTTGAGCGGGTAAACAAACGATGAACCTGATTCAGCGCATGTACCTGAAGGATTTCCTGAAAACCCTGGCCGTACTCGCATTCGGGATTGCAATTATTTTCAGCATCATCGGCCTTGTCGACAAACTCGATGAATTCCTGCCCTTCAAACCATCTATGAAACTGCTCGCTTCTTATGCGCTCAATACCGTTCCAAAATACATGCAGTACCTGATGCCGATGGCAATCCTTCTCAGCAGCCTCTATGTTTTTTCCCAGGCGATACGCAGACGGGAAATAATCGTCATCAAGGCATCGGGCGGCAAACTGAAAACGCTGCTGAGACCATTTCTGTTTCTCGGTGTTCTTCTTACGCTCATCAGCTTCCTACTGGGAGAAGTCATAGTGCCTGACACATCGAAACGGTTGCGTGCCATCTCCAATCAGATCGCCAAAAAGGAGCGTAAAGTCACGTTCAAGGAAGGCACGCTGTACATTCGTGGGAAAGATGGCTCCATTGCGCGAATCGGCCTGTACTTGCCGGACAAGGACGCCTATCAGGCCATAACAATTTTCCGCATCGGAGAGATGGGTCTGCAGAACCGAATAGATGCCGATTCAGCCGTATGGGAGCAGGAGACATGGAAACTGAAAAACGTGCGGACGCTCTCGATAGAAACCGGGAAAGTGACGCAGGTCAAGGAGCTTGAATACCCCGGCATCGAATCACCGAAGACGTTTCAGAGCGACGTGTGGAAGGTTGAAGAAATGTCGATCATGGAGCTTTTGCGCTTCAAGAACCGTCTGCAGGACGCCGGATTCAGAAACCCAAAGCTGAGCACCGACATCAGTTCCCGCATTGCCTATCCGCTGATTAATCTGTTCATGCTGCTTCTAGGCATATCCCTGTCAGCCGGGGGCGATCAGCGCGTGCTGCAAAGAATTTACCAACTCCGCATGCTCCAGAATGCTGAATCACACGCGGGCGTCGTTTCTGCCGGCATCGGCCTCATGATCAGCCTGACATACTGGCTTGGCTATTCGTTCTTTCTTTCGCTCGGCTACGCAGGAAGTATCCAGCCCGTCATTGCGCCTTGGGTTGTCCCGTTGGCATTCTCAGGCATTTCGGCATATCTTTTTTACAAAATCCCCGAATAGTTGCGCGAAGCAGCTCAAAACGCTCCTTCAATATGTTCAAAAGCGGGTGCGCCCTGATGGAACGTAATGCTTATGATATCGAAACGCACAGGGCATTCCCCACCGTTCTGCTTCATATAGCCAAGCGCAACCTTGCGAAGTTTTTCCTGTTTTCTTTTGTTGACCGCTTCAAAGGGTTGCCCGAACTGCTCAGAACTGCGCGCCTTCACTTCGACAAAGACAAGTGATCGCCCGTCACGCGCAACAATATCGGCTTCTCCATAAGGTGCGCGATAGTTCCGGTGGAGTATCTGATAGCCCTTGCGCTTCAGATACTCTGCTGCTGCATCTTCCGCCTGAGACCCAAAAGCAGTGGTACTCACTGGGCAGGCGCCTCCTTTTGTGCTTCGCCATCCGGGAACAGCGTTCTCGTCCCGGCAAGGCGCTCCAGCAAAGAAGGCAGGCTCTGAACGTCCCGTATGTCTTTCTGGCAGAGATTCATCAGAGATTCACGAATCGGAGAGTGCGCTTCCCACAGGCCGAGAAGCAACGCGCCGACCTGTGTCTGAAGAGCTTCTCCCTTCTCGTCCCAGTCCAGCAGCAGCACGATTGAATCGTAGCGCGCATGAAGATCATCGGCAAATTCATAGAAACCCCTGCGGCCATGCAGCGTTAGAATCTCTCCGGCAAAACCGATTATCCGCAACGCTTCAACATCACGGCGTCCCTCCACAAGTATCGGGACCTGTTCGTTGATATGGAACAGGCGCTCAAGCACCTCCCGGAGCTTGTCAGCCCTCAGGACATCACGGCTCAGAACCCCGCTCTCACGAAGCTGTTCGGCATGCCTGAACTGAAGTTCTTTGGTGGCAGATGGTCTGCCTCGTTTATTGTTTCTGCTCATAAAAAATAAAGATCCGTCTGGCGATCGACCGCCAGACGGTCATGCAAAGAGTGCCTGTTACAGGATATGTTCGAATCGCTGACGGAATTCCTCAGGTTTCAGATGCACTGTCTTCGCGAGCGGTGCAAGCGCCTTGGCTTCAAAATCCTCGCGTTCGAGACGTATCATGTATTGCCGCGCAACTTCATAGTTAATTGATTGAATATCTACCGTTCGCACCTTCACTCGGCCCGTTGAATAATCCATCATTTCGACAAAAGGAATCGGCCGCATGTGCCCTTCTTCAAGCACAATCATTGCGCCCGTGCCGCCGCGCAACAGAAATCTGACCGCGCCGTACCCGAGAGTGCGGGTGTACTCGACATCAAACGGAATCGGATTCGCGGCCCGCAGCTCATAGCCGACGTTCTTGTCAACAATCGTCATTTTGATGCCGAACGATTCAAGCGTCTCGCCGACGAAAGATTTCAGTATCCGCCCCAGCAGGATTTCGGACAGGCGCAAACGGCCGGTCTCATCCAGCTGGCAGGGCTCATAGCGACGCAATTCTTCATAGTCCAGCTTATCGGTCAGCCCTTCGGCGAGAATTGCTACCCCGTGATCCCTTCCCATGGAAAGCCGCTTGATAATTGATCCGGTAAGCACATCGCCAATGCTCCTCAGCGGCAGCTTCTCTGCCTGAAATTCTTCAGGGATCAGTGTTATCGTTGCGCCTGCCGCCTTGCCGATACCAAGCGCAAGATGTCCGGCATGCCGGCCCATGGTTGTGATGAAATACCATCGGCCAGTAGTCTTTGCATCTTCCATGATATTTTTTACTATCTCGACACCCCAGTGACGGGCTGTTTGATACCCGAACGTGGAGACTCCGCCCGGCAAGGGGATATCGTTATCAATAGTCTTCGGAACATGCGCCACGTTGATTGAACCGCGCCCTTCCTTCTCAATCCAGTTCGCCATGAAGAGCGTTCCTTCGCCGCCGATGGTAACGAGGTGCCTGACGCCGATCTGCTTCAGCGTTGACATCAGGACTTTGAATCTCTCGCGGGCCTTCTCGGGATAATCGCGGGAAGTTCTCAATATCGAACCTCCCTGTGTATGCAGGCGGCTTACGTCTTGGATGGTAAGCGGGACAGCGCACTTCACGTCCCCGTCAAACAGCCGCTTGAAGCCGCCGACAATGCCGACTACCTGACGTCCCTGATTGACTGCCTCGATTGTTGCCGAACTGATAACGCCGTTGATGCCCGGCGCCGGGCCTCCGCCTACGATAATGCCGAGAACATCCTTTTTTGCCATGTGCGCGTTCCTTTCTCATCTGAAGAGTGCTCTGCCTATATCAGCATATTATAGCCGAGAACATGAACAATCAAAACACAAAAAACAAAGAACGGCAGGTTGCGGATTTTCCGCCCGTCTTTTGCGCAGCACGCCGGCGAGACGATGAAACAAGAGACGTTGGCATTGTTGACAATTGCAGAAAAAAATCTCATCATTAACTATAAGCAAATAAGCAAAAAAGGAGGCTTTATGATGAAACAGGCAGTGCTGGTTGCAGTTGTTGTGCTGATTATGGTTGTTCCTTCCTTTTCGTATGACACGGATACGGCGAAAAAATTCGACGCCATGTTTTCACAAATGACGCCGGAGGCAATCGCAAAGAGGCCGTGCGAAGTAAACGCAAAGCAGCTTTTTGAGATGCTCAGGAAAAAAGAGGAGTTTGTCGTGCTCGACGTCAGAACTCCTCAGGAAATGGACGTTATAGGGATTACCTTGAAAAACACCCTGCGCATTCCGATGCATGAGTTGTTCCGCGCGGAAAACCTGAAGAAACTTCCTTCGGACAAAAAAATCGTCGTCATTTGCCATACCGGCACGAGATCAGTTGCGGCAACTACGGCGCTGAGAGCAGCAGGATTTGTCAACGCATATACGTTCAAAGGCGGCACCATTGAGCTTGCCGCCGAATCCGGCAGAAGCATAGTGGGATCTCTCTGGTAGGAAAAAGCACCCGGAAGTCGTGTTCGCGGGCGGCGCATGCGAAGTTCGGTGCGCCGCCCGGTTGAAGCTCAGTCGCGAAGCCGATCGACCTGGTCGTCCGCGGCAGGTGTAACATCAAGAGTGTTTTGCATGCCGTCCTTTTCAACAGTAACTGAAACGGTCGGAAGCATCCTGGCGGCTGAATAGCGGGCAGTAAGAGCGGCGGCAGTTCGCAGGGCAGCCGCGGACGGATCCCCGACAATGGTGGTCAGCGGACTTCCGCAGTCTTTCATGAAAAGCCGGTAATCGCTCGATGAGAGAAGTTCGCCTAAAGCGGCATTGTCCCGCTCGTCTCTCCCGATTATTGCCTTCGCATCATCCGAGAGGCGAAAATGGCGGCCGACCCGCAACAGCAGAATGTCGCGAACTGTCGCGGAAGGATTCTCCTGAAGCAGCCGACGCAAACGCTCCGCGTAGGCAGAGTCGGTCAGCAGGCAGCCGCCCGCGGGCTGCTGATAGTCGTCCAGTCCGAGTTCGGCAGCCAGAGCAACCTGAGGTTTCCGGGAACGTCCATGGATTCTGAATAACATTTCGCGTTCAAGCAGGCCATTCTGCTCGGGGATGGTTGGGCTCATAAGCCGCGCGCTCAGCGGGCGGACAATCATCCCCGTCAGTCCGGCTTCCCGGTCGATCACCGGCAACATATGCTTCCGCTGGCTCATGGGGCGCTGTCCCGGCACTTCGCCGGTCACCACGAAGTCTGCGCCTGTCTCAGCCATGAGCTTTTTCGCCTCTCTGAGCATCAGTATTTTACAGTCCAGGCAGGGGTTCATATTTTTTCCGTAGCCGAAATGCGGTCTTTTCACGATGTCGAGGAACTGCGGGGTGATGTCGCTCACAATCAGGTCGAAGCCGAAGCGGTCAGCCGTGGCGCGTGCCGCCCGGCGAAACGAATCTGCCTGATTACACCCGAACCCGGTCTGGAACGTCACCGCCGTGACCTGAATGCCAAGCCTGAGCATCACAAGAATGGCGAGTGCGCTGTCAAGTCCGCCGGAATACAATGCCAAAGCTCTTGCCATTAATTTGCTTTTTCGGCAGTCATCGGAGGAAAACAAAAAATGAGAATGGCTAGAACCTCGAACTTTTGAGCGCCGCCATCAGCCGTTCCGTCGATGCCGTAGCTGTGCCGACTTCTCCAACCACGATGCCCGCGGCATGATTCGCTATGACCGTTGCCTGCTCAAGAGAGGCCCCCGCCGCGACCGCGAGCGCAAAAGTTGCTATAACCGTATCGCCAGCGCCCGTCACATCATACACCTTCTTTGCAACAGTCGGAAAATGCTCTGCACTGATTAAGCGCTCCCCGGGTATCTTTTTGAAAAGTGTCATGCCGTCCTCGCTGCGCGTGATAAGCACCGCTTTGCAGCCGAGCCGGGAAACAAGAGCTTTTCCGGCTTTGAGAAGGCTTTTCTCATCGCGAATCTCGACGCCTGAACCCTGCGCGGCTTCCATCAGGTTCGGCGTTATGAGCGAAACGTTTTTGTAAAAATGGAAATGACCAACCTTCGGATCAACAGCAACAAACGTATTGCCGTGTTTCGCAAATTTCATGACGGCACTAACGATAGAGGCAGTAATAAAGCCTTTTTTATAATCGGAAATCACAACAGCATCATGCTCCGGCACCGCCTTCTTCAGATACGACATCATACCTGTCAGGATCTTCCCTTCGAGCTTTCTGCGATCTTCCTTGTCGAACCGGACCACCTGCTGATTATGAGCGATAACGCGCGTCTTGACCGTTGTGGGACGCTTGTCCTCAACGACACCCGCCGTGTCTATGGCTTTCTCCGCCAGCAGATCCTGCAAAACCTTGCCGGCAGTGCCTTTGCCGATAACTCCGGCAACTGTCGCCCTGCCGCCGAGTGCGATAATGTTATTTGCCACGTTGGCGGCACCGCCCAGCAAAAACGATTCGCTTACGACATCGACAATCGGAACCGGCGCTTCCGGCGAAATGCGGTTCACCTTGCCGAACAGATAGCGATCCAGAATCAGATCACCGATAACCAGAACTTTTTTTCCCTTAAATGCGTTAATCAGTTGGGCATAGTGCATGAATTGAGCATACCCGACGCAATTTTCAAAAATCAAATCCGCAGCGGCAAAGCGCATTGACACCATGCCGCCGGTCGTATAAGATTTTGAAATATGCGCACCTGCGGAGGGATCGATACAATGACGTCGGAACACGGACCGAACAAATCTTTTCATCAGGCTGCAATCAGATGAGCGCGCTGCAGGTTGTTCTCGGCCTCGGTGCGCGTTTCGAGCAGCACCACGCATCCTACACAGCCGGGAATTACAACGAAACCCGGCTCCGCCGAAAGTTTCTGGATCCTTTCTTCAAGGCGCTCAGCTGGGATGTTGACAATGAACATGGCTACGCAGAAACGTATAAAGCCGAAGGCCGGAATGACGACAATAAGCGTCACAGCCTTGTCGTGCTTCCTCATGTCAATATCGGGATAATACGGGCCGTCAACCCCTTCCCTCCCCACAAAAAACACCGCCGCAGTTTGACAGAAGAGCCGTTTTTTGGCTACATTTAAGCGTTTGCACAGAGGGAGGATGCATGGAACATTCGGTGTTTCAGCTTATAGCGCAGGCCGGCTACGTTGTGAAGGCTGTTCTGATTACGCTGGTGCTTTTTTCGGTTATCTCGTGGACTATCATATTCTACAAATGGCGCCATTTCAGCAAGGCCGAGGCTGAGTCGAACGAGTTTCTCCGCCTCTATAATTCGCTCAGGGATCCTGCCGACCTTTTCTCGGCTTCAAAAAAATACATGACCAGTCCTCTGGCCGTGCTCTTCAGAAATGTCTACGCGGAAAAAACCTATACAGACAAGGATGAACTGCGCCGCATGCTCAAACGGTACAACGTCCTTGAAGAAGCGAAGCTTGAGCGGTATCTGCACTTCCTTGCGACGACCGGATCCACGACGCCGTTTATCGGCCTCTTCGGCACGGTCTGGGGCATTATGAACGCGTTTCGCGGCATCGGCAGCGCTGGGTCCGCCTCGCTTGCGGTCGTTGCGCCCGGCATCGCCGAAGCTCTCGTCGCAACCGCCATAGGCCTGGTTGCCGCCATTCCCGCGGTTGTCGCGTATAACTATTATCTCAGCCGGGCGAACCGCATGATGGTGACGCTTGAAGACTTCCGCGAAGAGCTCGTGGATTACATCCTGACGAAACGATGAAAACATCCCGCCACAGAACGGTCATGTCCGAAATCAACGTCACGCCGCTGGTGGACGTGATGTTGGTTTTGCTGATCATCTTTATGGTAACGGCACCGCTGCTGCAGCAGGGCATCGACGTGAACCTGCCCAAAGCAAAAGGCAGGGAATTGCCGGCTGAGGAGCGCGTTACGATTGTGATTAAAAAAGGCGGTCAGTATTTTCTGAATGAAACGCCAGTAAGCCGCGACGCCCTTATCAAGAGGCTCGCCGCAATCAGCAAACAGAATCCGCAGGTTTTTCTGAAAGCCGACAAGGATGTCCCGTATGGCGTTGTGGCCGACATTATGGGCGAGATTAAGGAGGCGGGTATCGAGAAGCTCGGGATGGTTACAGAACCGAGCATCTCCATGCAATGAAAAAAACCGGTCTTTATCAGGCGTTCGGTTTTTCTTTGGCGTTGCATCTCTCGCTGCTCATATTCGCTGTCCTCTTTATTGCCGTTTCCCCTTCGCGAAAGCTTTCTGTAAATTATGTCGTCACGCTGGTCGATACCCCGGGCGACACCACGCCGACGGCCGCCCATTCGCCGGCTCCGGTCGCCACACAGGCTAAATCTGAAGCACCGCCGCTGAAAAAGGCGGAGCCTGCACCCGCCGTTCCGAAAAAAACCGGGCAGGAAAAAATGGCCGAGGAGCAGTTGCTCAGCGACCGCGTTGCCGCACTGAAATCGAAACGAAAAATCGAAAACATAGTTGCGCAGCGGCGCATGGCGGAAGTAAGCGGGTCGAAGCAAACAGCCCAGACCGCTCCTTCTGCAGCAAAGTCGGGCAAAGGAAAACCGACGGGTGGTGATTATATTTCCCTCGTGACAACCAAAATCCGTCAGAACTGGATATATCCGGAATCGAGCGACAAGGATCTCGAAACAACGGTCCTGCTGAAAGTGCGCAGGGACGGCAGTGCCATGGTCGATAAGGTCATAAAAAGCTCAGGTAACCCTCTGTTCGACCGCTCGGTTCTGCGCGCTGTAACCAGGGCAAGCCCTTTTCCGCCGCCGCCGCAGGAAATCGAAATAGAAGCGAGGTTCTACCCGTAATGATAATTTTACAGCGCTATTGTTTGCTCGTGATTGTTCTCTTTTTCGCCCTTATTGCCGGATTTGTTCTGGACAGGCCGCCCCATGCCTTTGCCGACAAGGTTTTTATCGATATTTCATCGCCCGGCATGAGAAAGTTGCCGATAGCCGTACAGCCGTTTATCGGCGCGCCGGAGGTTTCGAATGTTGTTAAAGCTGACCTGACCTTCACCGGCCTGTTTGAATGCCTGAACGACGCGGCACAGATCGAGCAGACAGGCCAGCCGTTTAATACAAACAACTGGCGGGGGCTCGGCGTCGAGCTGGTTGTGAAAGGACGCATCACAAGCGGATTGAATATGCTTGTTACTGCCCATGATGCCGTTGACGGGCGTGAAGTACTGCGGAAGGAATATTCTGCGTCTTCCCGGGGAGCGCTCCGCCAGATGGCTCATGCTGTTGCCAACGACGTGTATCGTGTTTTGACGGGCCGGCAGGGCATCTTTCGCACAAAAATTGCTTTTGTCGGTGAATCCGATGGCAGAAAAGAGCTCTACACCGCCGACTGGGACGGCTACAAAATGGGTTCGACCGGCATCTCCGGCGGCGTTTTACTGAAGCCGCGCTGGTCGCCCGACGGTTCAAAACTCATCTACTCTTCCGAGCGCTTCCGGCAGTGGGATCTCTTTGTGCTGGATCTCAAAACCATGCGGGAAAAGCATATCCGGACAGTCCGCGGCCTCACCATTGCCGGAAACTTCTTCCCCGACAGCCGCCGCTTCGTTTTTTCGACATCGCACGACGGGAACTCAGGCATATACACGGGCGACAGCGTCGGCGGTCAACTGCAGAAAATCGCATCGTCTCCGTGGATTGACATTTCTCCGGCGGTCTCGCCGGACGGCAAAAACATCGCCTTTGTCTCAAACCGCTCCGGAGGGCCGCAGGTTTTTCTTTCAGACGTTTCAGGCTATAATGTCCGTCGTTTGACCTATCAGGGCGGATACAACACCGCGCCTGCATGGTCTCCGAACGGCGATCGTATTGCCTATTCAGGACTTGTCGGCGGACAGCATCAAATATTCATCATGAGAACGGACGGCTCGGGAGTCGCGCAGCTTACCGATCGGGGAAATAATGAAGAGCCTTCTTTTTCTCCCGACGGCAGATACATCGTGTTCATATCGGACAGAGACGGTTCAAAAGGGATTTATCTGATGCGCCTGAACGGTGAAGGGCAGGTAAAAATTACGCCTCGCGGCGTCAAGGCAACAAGTCCGAGCTGGTCGCCCAACTAATCTCGCATCAGCAAAGAAGCGGGGCGCGGATTCCTCCGCGCCCCGTCTTTGCTGACTGAATTCTGCTCTCTGCACCTGAAACCTGTTTTGTTATTCCTTGCTGATTTCGTACCGGCCGTGCGGATCAATCTTGATGTTGGCATTCAGGAATGAAGCATCGTACCCTGCATTTTTCAACGCATGGTATGCGAGCTCCGCGCGCACGCCGGTCAGGCAATGAATTACGATTTTCTTGTCTTTCGGAATCTCGGCCAGCCGTTTCGGCACATCCTGGGTCGCGATGTTCTTCGCGCCTATCAGCATGCCGTTTTCAGCTTCTTCCGAATCGCGGACATCCAGTATCATCACATTCTTCGGCTGAGTTTCAGCAATCTTCTTGAAGTCTTCGAGCGCTATTTCGCCCGGCCTCGGTTTAGGCTCGTACACAATCTTCGTCGGCATGTCGCCCGACTCTGACTTGTAGCCGGCATTTTTCCACTCCTTGAATCCGCCTTCAAGCACGACGATGTTGGTAAAGCCTCCCCAGAAGCTTATTACCTCAAAAGCCTGAACGGCTGACCTCGTGTCATATGAGTACAAAACGATCGGGGCTCTTTTGTCCTTCGGGAACTTTTCGACGGCGTGGCCCAGCTCGGTCAACGGGATAGAGACAGCGCCGGGAATGTGTTCTCTTTTCGCCTCGTTTTCAGGCCGAAGGTCTACGATAATAGTCGGTATCTGGAACTTGATGCGCTCCGTAAGGCACGGGACGCATGCGATTGTGAGCTGCCCGGCCCGTTTCCATGCGGGCAAGCCGTCAATATAGGTTTTTACATTGGTGTAGCCGAGTTTCTCTGCCTTCCTGGCAGAGGCTGGACTCAGTCTTCACGTAGGGCCCGCGCAAAAAAAGACGAGCAACGCGTTCTTGTCGGCAGGCAGCTTGCTGACGTGCTTGTCGAATTCGGCGTCGAAGATATTGATTGCCCCGGGAATCGTTCCTTCGTTAAAACGCACCGTAGGACGCGAATCAACGAGAAAAATAGATCCCTTCTGAACGTGGTCGATGACCTGCTCAGTCGAGATTACCTTATCGGGCGGGAGCACCGCCGGCTGTTTGACCGACACCGCTTTCGCATACAGCTCCCCGTTTTTTTCGACATACGTTACTGCGATTTCCTTCTCTTTCGGCATCTTGGCAAGCGGCTGAGCCCACCCGCTCAACTTCGTGTTGTCATCAAACTTCACGGTCCAGATTGCGCCGGTGTTCACGGCAAACGTTTCGGCGCGGCTCGAGACGCCCCCTATCGTCCCGCGCAGCACATTATCGGCTGCGGGGTGGCACTGCGAGCAGGGCTTCAGAAGCGTCGGCTTCTGCGGAGCCGGCTGCTGCTGGGCAAAAGCGGGAACAGCAAAAAACACCGCTCCGGCTGTTACCGCCAAAAGCCCCTTCAAAAATACGGACGGTCTTTTCATAGGCTAAATCCTCCTTTTTGTGATTGTGCATAGATACTATCTATATTTATAGCACATTTTCATCTTATAAACATATAAGCAATTCTTATGCCGGAAATGGTGTGGCATCGAAGTTGATTACATAACGGGATAAACTATGAAATATCAGCGAGAAAACAGGGCATGTTCAGCGCAGGAGCGTTAAAATGTTAACGAATGTGTTAATATTTGGAATGAAGCAGTTAACAACAAAAGATGCTTCCGATCTTTTTAACAACGCAGAGTTTTTGAACAGCGTCATCGAAGCAATGTCCGACGGCCTCATGATCATCGACACGGACAGCACCATTCTTTTTTTCAACCGCGCCGCTGAAAATATCACCGGCTTTCGTCGTGAGGATGTCGTCGGTCAAAAATGTACGATGATCGACAGCGCCGTATGCAGCAAAAAAGTCAATGCCGGCAACCAGACAAAGTGCACTCTTTTTGAAAGCGGCAACATTACAAAAATGCGCTGTCAGCTTCGGGCCGGGGACGGGCGCGAAATACAACTCCTGAAGAACGCCGTTCTCCTGAAAAACTCCGCGGGGGAAATTATCGGCGCGGTCGAAGTAATGACCGATGTTACCTCGATTTACGAGAAGGACCGCAAAATCGAGCAACTCAAGAGTGAACTGATGCAGGAATACGGGTTTATGGGGCTTATCGGCACCAGCCTGCCGATGCAGCGCCTGTACGAGCAGATTCGCAATGCCGCGGCCAGCGAGGCTCCCATCGTAATCACGGGCGAAAGTGGCACCGGCAAGGAACTGGTGGCGCGCGCTGCGCATCGCCTGAGCCGCCGGCAGACAGGTCCGTTTGTTACGGTAAACTGCGCCGCGCTAAATGAGTTTCTTCTGGAGAGCGAGCTTTTTGGTCACGTCAAAGGCGCTTTTACCGGGGCAGTGCGTGACAGGCAGGGACGGTTCGAAGCGGCCCTGCACGGAAGCTTATTCCTTGATGAGGTTGGCGACATGCCGCTCTCAATGCAGGTAAAGCTGCTTCGCGTGCTACAGGAGCGGGAGATTGAGCGGGTCGGCGACCAGCGGACCATAAAGGTCGACGTCCGCCTGATGAGCGCAACAAACAAAAGCATGGATGAGCTGCTCGGGGCGGGAAAATTCCGCGAAGACCTCTTCTACCGCATCAACGTTATCCCGATTCATGTTCCTCCTCTCCGTGAGCGCGCCGAAGACATTCCTCTCCTCATAAATCACCACCTGGAGCGGATCGGTCAAATCAACCGGAAGACCATTCATCATGTCAGCCCGCAGGCGCTTGAGTCGATTGAAGCCTATGCCTGGCCCGGCAATGTTCGCCAGTTGATCAACATGATCGAATATGCGATCATGACCGCAAAAGGCGACACCATTGAACTGAGCGATTTGCCGGAATACCTCTTCAGAAAAACAGCGCCGGATACCGGTCCTTCTTTCGCCGGACGACAACGCATCAGCAAAGACAAGTTGGTCGCAGCCCTTGAACGTTTCAGGGGAAGCAGGACATTGACAGCGCAGCATCTCGGCATCAGTCGCGTTACTCTCTGGAAGCTAATCAATAAATTGAAAGTTGCGGTATAAGCTGATTTGCGGGGAGGGCACAAGCCCTCCCCGCAGGCTATTTCTTAGAACTGCACGTCAAAGGTAGCGTAAACATTCTGCGCTTTCTTCAGCGGCTGGAACATCTGCGGAGCGTACATGGTGGAGGTGAGGTCCGAAATCTTTACCGGAGAGCCCACCCAGTTATTGCTGCCGGTGTAGTCGAAGTCGTAGTACTGGTAGCCGACCCGGAAGAATGCCTTGCCGAGCTTCGATATCGGCTTCTTCAGCAGTTCCTGTATAGCATATATTTCGTACACGCTACCGCGGGTTCCGAGCTTGCTGGTCCACATGTCGTCCGATGCAGGCGTGAACGTAATCCAGTTTTTGGAGCCGTGATTGTATTCAACGCCAATTTTGGTGCCGGTTGACGGGATATCATACCGGGCGCCGGCATAAAGGGCGTAACCGGTTCTGGAATTTCTTCCGGCCACGTTGTCCCACATCAGACCATACTCCAGCATGCCGGGGAACCCGATGATGTTGGAATTAGGATGCGTTTTGCTCATGGCTGGTGACACAAAGAGATTCAGGTTGCCGGGGCCAAAATTGTCGATCTTCCCGGAAATGACCGCGCCGAACTGATCGATGTCGCCAAGGTTCGTATTGCTGAGTGTGCCGAAGCCCGGGAAAGCAACTGCGGAGAACTCCGGAAATGCAAAAATATCAAATCCTCTGCTGTACTGCAATTCCACCCGGAAGTTGTCTGTTTCGTAAGGAACGAGATTGAAGCCGAGGAAATTGACATCCTTCATGCTGTTCGCAGAGCTCCTCAATCCGCTGTCAAAGCCCTTGCCGTAACACAGCTTCGCATAAAATCCGGGCAGTGCATCAATGTCGGGGGCGACGCCGAACGTGGCACCGTCAAAGGCATAGTCGATCAGCAGCCCCGGCACTCCGGCCGAGCCTATCTTCTGGTTGTTCAGCCGCAGATTCGTCGGCACCCCGCCGGTCGACGGACGGCGGCCCACCGAGAACCAGATCGGCTGATCTGCGATGTTGCTCCATGTAGCATATGCCTGATCTACCCGCAGGGCATTGTCCGAAGGCGTGTGGGCTACGTTGCCGTCAAAGATGCTCTGCTTGTCCGCAAAAAACGAATTTGCTCCCGACACAGGGCCGCCGGTTTCATGTCCCCAAACTTTGTACATGAGCAGGCGGGTCTTTACCTGAATGTCCTCGGTCGCCTTGAACTTCATGTTCAGCCCGAGCCGGTTCGTCAAAAGCGCCTCGTTCTTGAACTTCTCTGATGGAACGAGAACAGGGGGAAGGGTAAAGGGACCGGCCGGGTCCGGCGTGAAGAAAGCTGCCGACGTTCCGCTCATGTAATCAAACCGTGTCCGGAAGTCTCCACCAATTTCAAACCACGCAGGCCATCCTGCCGCCGACTCCTCTGTTTTCTTTTCCACTGCCGCGGTTTTCTTTTCGATGTTGCCAATCCGCTCTTCTTTTACTGTCTCTTTCTTTTGCATCTCTCCCATCTGCTGCTTTAACTGCTGCAGCTGCTGGGAGAGTTCTTCGATCTTCTTCATCAAATCCGCCTGGTCCGCTGCCCACGATGTGACAGGTGCCAGGAGGAACAGACAAAGAAGCGTCGCCAGGGCTTTGCCCATACTGCACCTCCATGAAATAATCCACCCGCAAAATGCGGGATTTTACAATCTGGTTAAAGTAAAGCAAGTGCTGTGCCTTAGATAACGCATTGCTGCAGGAGAATTTGCCTCATTGATTAATAATAGAAATTGCTCACATCAGCAAGAATGGGCAACCCCGGAACGTTAGCCGATTAACATTAGTTAACAACGGCCATTACAGGCAAAGCTCCCTCCTGCCGGCATCAGCCACTTCCCCTGAATACCTGCATGTGATATTATCTTTGGCAGTATGGATAACAAAACCGACCGGCCACACTTGCCGGCAAAAACACTCCGTGACATTCTGACTCCGAATGTTATCACCCTTGCGCCCGACGCCTGCGCGGAAGAAGCAATTGCGATCATGCGCAAGCGTCGCATCAGCTGCATCGTCGTGACGGAACAGCAGCGTCCCGTCGGCATCTTCACGGAGCGAAACCTGGTTGACGGAGCACACCGCGAGGTGGACTTCGCCGGCACGAACATGCGGGCTCTCATGAGTTCACCGGTCGTTACCGCGACAAGCTCAACAACCATTTATGACGCGTTCAATCTTTTTTCCCTGAAAATGATCCGTCATCTGGTTGTTATCAATGCGCAGGGGCATATTTCCGGCGTCATTACGCAGTCTGATCTCGTTGCTCATCTCGGCATTGAATATTTTGTCGAAGTAAAGAAAGTCGGCAAAATCATGAACCGTAATGTGCAGCGCATTACTGCAGGCAGCCTTCTTCGTGATGCGCTTGCGCAGATGGCTGCCTGCAAAATAAGCTGCGTTTTCGTAACCGAAAAAAACATCCCCTCCGGCATCCTCACGGAACGCGATATGACTCGTCTCATTTATGAGAAACGTGACATGAACAAAACACTGGTTGATGAGGTCATGAGCAGTCCGATAAAGACCATTGAAAGCGACGTGCCCCTCTACGAAGCCATTCAGGCGATGAACAAGCACAAGATCCGCCGGCTTGGAGTTACTGACCGGGACGGCATGCTGACCGGCCTGATTACGCAATCAGATATCGTCAGGGGCATGGAAGGGCGTTATACTGAATCGCTGCGGGAGATTGTACGTGAAAAAGAAGAGAAGCTTCAGGATGCGCTCAGAAGATTCCGCGAGAAATCCGTCTACCTCGACAACATCATGCGCTCATCAACTGAAAGCGCTATCATTGCTATCGACATCCGGATGACAGTCAAATACTGCAATCCGGCAGCCGAACAGATGCTCGGAATCAGGGCGGATGACATAATTGAAAAGAGACTCCAGAATATCTACTCGCAAAATGGCATCGGCCATAATAGCCTCATCCTGGCGTTTGCTGCGGTGAAGCGGAATGAAGAGTATCAGTTTTCGATTCAGCGTTCAAGCAACGCTCGCTCCCGCTCGCTGGAGTGCCGGGTTTCGGGCATCTGGACTCATGAGCAGATTCTGACCGGATATGTTCTCATCCTGCGAGACGTTACTGAACGCCGGCAGCTCGAGGAGCAGCTTACGATGGCGGCAACAATTGACAAGCTGACCGGCGTTTACAATCGCCATACATTCGAGGATCTGCTCGCCCGCGAACTTGCCCGTGCCCAACGCCATAAATCAGCCCTCTCGCTGATTATGGCCGATATCGATCATTTCAAGAAAATCAACGATACCTGTGGGCATCAGACTGGAGACAAAGCGCTGAAGTCAGTCGCAGACATCCTCACGCAAAGCATTCGCCGCTCCGACGTGCTGGGCCGCTGGGGGGGCGAAGAGTTCATGATTCTGGCGCCGGAAACTCCGGCCATCAATGCAACCGCCCTGGCCGAAAAACTCCGCCGTAACGTTGAAGCCTGCGAGTTTCCGCTTTTTAATCGCTTAACGGTCAGCATGGGTGTCACGGTGCTTCAGCATGACGATTCGATTGAATCGCTGATTGCCCGTGTTGATGCTGCGCTGTATGATGCTAAACATAACGGCCGCAACCGGGTTGATGCGAGATAGCGAATTGCCGCATGCGCTACCCGTGGCGCGACCTTCCTGTTCCGGTGCTATAATGTAACAATGAATTCGGGAAGTATACAAATACGCCAATCTCTGCGAACCTGGGCGAGCCGCATAGCATTGACGGCATTGGTGATTGCTCTTTTCCTCTGCATTGCCACCATCCTGATCCTAAACAGTCCTGCCGCGCTGAATGCGGTGGCCGGCATGTTCGGTTATGAAGTGCATGCCGAAAATGCATCTTTTTCGCCCCTGCTCTCAGGTGAAATCAAAAACCTGTCCGTAAAAAAAAGTGACGGTGACGGATTCACCCTTCTTTGCGAGAATGTAAATGTAAAAAATACGCTCGACCTTATGCTGAAAGGGCATATCGACACGATTGTTCTCGAAAAACCGAAACTCTCCTTTCGCCTCGGCAAGACAAAAAGCGACTTTTCTTTTCTGAACAAACTGCCGGATATTCGCCTTCTTGATATCCGGAATGCTGAGGCGGTGTTCACCTTCGAAGGGAATGATCAGAAAGTGGCCTTGAGCAGCTTCAACTTCTCGCTCAAAAACTTTTCGCCGAAACGCGGCGGGGAACTCGCGATTGATTCACTCTTCTCTTTTGCCGACAGCCCGAAAAAAGAGCTTTCCGCTTCGGGACACCTGAAAGTCGCCTTCAGGCTTGCCGGAGCATATCCCCCTTACGGATCGGGAACGGCTGACCTCATTCTTGACAATGCTTCATATGCGCTCGACGGCAAACAAACAGCGGTGAGCGCACTGAACCTGACCGCCGACATGGCATTTGACCGGAAAACCGAAACATTCACGCTTCGCTCGCTGAAAGGAACGAGCAAGCAGTTCGGCGCTATTCAGGGAACGGCAAATGCGGTTTTGCGAGGTGAGATTCCATGGCAAGCCACGCTCGCGGTGTCGTCCATCGATTTTTCCCAGGCCTTCGCCGTCGCCGCACCGGTTCTGCCGGATGAGTACCGCACCTGGACCATGCAGGGGAAAGGCGCTGTCGAGACAAGCCTGAGCGGCACCTATGCAAAAGAACAGCTTGCAATGCAGGGAACGCTCACCTTCAGTTTCAGCGAGGGGGGCTTCAGTTCGCCCGATGCGGCTCGTGCTGCCCAGGGAGTGAGCGGAAAGGTCGTGCTGAAACTGCAGTACGGCCCGCAGGAGCAGAAACTTACGTTTTCGGGTCAGGCTGAGCTTGTAGGAGGTGAATATCTCTGGGGAAAATTTTACAGCAATCTCGCAGGACGAAAGACCGCCCTGTCCGCTGACGGCTCTTTTTTTTTGAGCGAAAAGCGCCTCCAATTCTCTTCGACTGCAGATCTTTTCGAGACAGCAACCGCCGCATTTTCGTTTGACGGCAACGCTTCGAGTTGGAAAATCGATCCTGCGAAAATCTCTATTCTCCATGACCCTGTTGTAATCATTCTCCTCAAGGATTTTCTTGAAGCCGCCGGTCCCGCACTGAAAGGATTTGCCGCGGCAGGCGTGACAACAATTTCTGCAGAGATTGAGCACTCAACTGCCGGCACCGCTGTCAAGGGGATGCTGAACATTTCAGATGCATCGCTCCGCGCGCCCGGCCGCGAATTGTCGGTTGACGCTGTCTCGGCGCAGCTTCCGCTCTGGCTGCTCCTGACGCCGGATGGCAAGCCGGCTGAGAGGCCGAAAGAGAGCGAAAATGGCACCATACTATTGACCGGATTTCAGAAAGGAAGGCTGAAGATTGACAGCGTCAAGGTGCCTTTATACATCAGCCGCAATTATATACGCATCGCGGAACCCGTCTCTGTACCGCTCTTTGGCGGCAATGTTGTGTTCTATCGTTTCGGCGTCGATGATGTGCCTCATCCGGCCTTAGGCCTTCGACTTGGGGTCAGAATTGAAAGCGTAGATCTCGGGCAGCTGACGAAAGAGCTGTTCGACACTGAATACATCGGAACCATTTATGCGGATACCGGCATCCTCAGGTATCGCAATGAAGTGCTTACAGGAGACGGTCAGTTTTTTGTCCGCATCTTCGGCGGCGAAGTTTCATTTGAAAACTTCTTTTTCGAAAAAATGTTTTCTGCCGGCCGGAGTTTCGGCGCAGACATCGTGTTTTCAGGCATCAGCCTTGAGCAGGTGACACAGAAGATTCCGGTCGGCCATATGACAGGTGTTATCCGGGGATCGCTCAAAAACTTTGTCATGGAGTACGGCCAGCCGGCCGGCTTCAATCTTGAAGTAGAGTCTGTTGACACCAGCGGTATAAAGCAGCGCATCAGCATGGATGCTATCGAAAGCATCACCGTGCTGGGGACCGGTGTAAAGACCTCGGTGCAGGGCGGGCTCACATCCCTGTTTAGCGACTTCCCCTATAGCCGGATCGGCCTGAGATGCAAGCTCCGCAATGATGTTTTTGCCGTCAGGGGAACGATCCTGTCGGGAGGGAAGGAATACATTATCAAGCGCGGTTGGCTGCGCGGCGTTGACATCATCAACCAGAACCCGGACAACAGAATCAGTTTTCAGGACATGCAAGAGCGGGTAAAGCGCGTTATGGATTCCGAAAGAGCCGCGCCGGGCATCCCCGAGATCAATTGAGATTTCCTTCTGCCGGATTCCGCGGATCGCACCTGCAAAATACGCCGGAAAAAGAGTACAATAGATGATAGTGCTCCGGGCGAAAATCCGGGAGTTTCGGTGCTTTTATTACATGAATCCCTCAGCGTATTGGTTTTGACAGTTCAGTTTTACCATCAAGGAGGCTACCATGACAAAAAATGCAGCTCTTGCAGCAGGGCTTCTGGCGCTTTTCCTGGTTTCTTGCGTTACCGTTAACCTGTATTTTCCGGCCGCCGAGATGAAAAAGGCTGCCGACAGAATGGTTGATGAAGAGATTAAGGGCAAGCCCGCAGACGCTGAAAAGAAGCGCTCTCTGAAGAATGCTGAGCCGTCACCGCTCGGGTTCATCAAGCTTGGCCCGGCCGAGGCTCATGCCGCCGACGTTGACGTCAATGTCTCGACACCAACCATCCGGGCGCTCAGGGAATCCCTGATCAGCAGATTTCAGGAACTGCGTCCCTATTTTGACAAAGGCGCTCTCGGCAGCACCAATGACGGCTACATCGCGATCCGCGACGCCTCGTCGCTGACGCTCAAGGATCGGGCGGATGTCAACAGGCTCATCGATGCCCAAAACAAGGATCGCAAAGCGCTCTATGAAGAAATAGTTTCCGCAAATCGCCTCGGACGCGATGCGGTTCCCCGTGTTGAGAAAATATTTGCCGCAAGCTGGCGGGATCGCGCACAGGTCGGCTGGTGGGTGCAGCAGGACAACGGCCAGTGGGTGAAAAAATAGCCCATGAAGATTCAGATTGGCTCTCTTTCTGCCGAGACGGATACTCTTCCGCTGATTATTGCCGGCCCGTGTGTTATTGAAGACGAAGACACGGTATTTGAAACAGCGCGTCAGTTGAAGGAGATGACCGTTGAGCTCGGCTTGCCGTTTGTATTCAAAAGTTCTTTTGACAAGGCGAACCGCTCCTCAGTGACCTCCTTCCGGGGTCCCGGCAGGGAGAAAGGGCTCCGTATTCTTTCCGATGTGCGAAGCCGGTTCGGCATGCCGGTCATTTCCGATATTCATTCGGTTGAGGACGTGGCTCCTGCAGCCGAAGTGCTTGATATGTTACAACTCCCGGCATTCCTCTGCCGTCAGACCGATCTGATCATAGCGGCGGCGCAAACGGGTAAGCCGGTCAATATCAAAAAAGGCCAGTTTCTGGCGCCATGGGATGTCAAGAACATCATCGACAAATTCAAAACGACCGGCAATATGAACCTGTTTCTGACCGAACGGGGAACGCTCTTCGGCTACAACAATCTGGTCGTCGATTTCCGTTCGTTTCCGATTATGCGCTCCTTCGGCGTACCGGCGATATTCGATGTTACCCATAGTCTCCAGTTGCCGGGAGGCCAAGGCGAATGCTCCGGAGGCCAGCGCGAATTCGCGCTCCCTCTCGCAAAAGCGGCGGCGGCGGCGGGCATTGACGGGCTTTTCATGGAAGTGCATCCCGACCCTGACAAGTCAAAGTGCGATGGTCCGAACATGATTCCGCTCAGCGCGGTCCGTTCATTGCTCAAAGCGGTTGCTGCGATTCACTCACTTACGCGGGAGCCGTTTGCATAATGCCTAAAACACCTCAGGATCTTGTCGACATTGCCCGGCGCGTTTTGCGCATTGAGTCGGAAGCAGTCGCCGCGCTCTCCGGCAAGCTGACGGAAAGTTTTGCTGAAGCCGTAAATTTGATTGCAAATGCTCTGGGACGCGTTGTTGTGACCGGCATGGGCAAGTCGGGACTTGTCGGCAAAAAAATTGCCGCCACGCTCGCCTCGACCGGAACGCCGTCTTTCTTTGTCCATCCTGCCGAGGCTAGCCACGGCGACCTCGGCATGATTACCGGGCGCGATGTGATTATCGCGTTGTCCAACAGCGGAGAAACAGAGGAGCTCGTTAATCTCATCCCGTTTTTCAAGCGCTTTGACGTGCATCTGATTGCACTGACCGGAAATCCCGAATCAACGCTTGCGCTGGCTGCCGACGTTCATCTTGATGTAGGAGTGCGTGAAGAAGCCTGCCCGCTCGGAATTGTGCCGACGGCTTCGACAACCGCAGCACTCGCCATGGGAGATGCCCTTGCCGTCGCACTGCTCAGTAAAAATGGTTTTCGGGAAGAGGATTTCGCGCGATATCATCCGGGAGGCAGTCTCGGAAAAAAGCTGTTCATTACGGTTAAAGATCTTATGCACACGGCTGATGCTGTTCCGACAGTCGGGCCGGGAACGCCCATGATGCGGGCGGTCGTCGAGATCTCCTCAAAGCGACTCGGCCTTGCGGTCGTTGTGGATGCAGAGCGGAAAATACTCGGCGTAGTCACTGACGGAGATATCCGGCGCGGCATCGAAAAGTGGGGGAAGTCATTTTTCGACATGACTGCCGGCGAGGTGATGACGAGGAATCCGAAAAGCATAGAGCCGGGCGACCTTGCCGCAAGAGCTCTCTCCATCATGGAAGAAAAACAGATTACGGCGCTTGTCGTTCCTGATGCCGCCGGCGCAGTGCTCGGCATCGTCCATTTTCACGACATCCTGAAGAAAGGCATCATATAGGTATCCCCATGAATGAGCAGCACCTTTTCGACCGGGCGAAACATGTTCGCCTGCTGATTCTCGATGTTGACGGGGTCATGACGGACGGAAGCATTATCCTCGATAATAACGGCAACGAGTTGAAGTCGTTTCATGTGCGTGACGGCCACGGCATTAAAATGCTCCAGAAGGCCGGGATCGAGATTGCAATTATTACCGGCAGAACAGCTGAGGTGGTGGGGCGTCGTGCGGCTGAACTCGGGATTCAATATGTTTATCAGGGATCTCTGAAAAAAGCGGTTGCCTATGAGGAGCTGTGCCTCAGAACCGGTGTGCCTGCCAATGAAATAGCATGCATCGGGGATGACATTGTCGACATCCCGATCCTTCGCCGCGTTGCGCTGCCGGTCGCTGTAGCCGACGCGACCGAAGAGACAAAAGCTGCTGCCGTTTACGTTACGCATGCGAAGGGCGGGCGCGGTGCCGTGCGTGAGGTGTGCGAGATAATTCTGAAGGCGAACGGAAGGTGGGAAGAACTCTTCGATGCGTACCGCCACGGTTAACCTTCCGACGGTCCTGACCGTCGGAAGGATAGCGCTTATTCCGGTCTTTGTCATTCTGACTCCTGAACGTCCTGTCCTTGGGGTCTGTTTCTTCCTGCTCGCCGCCGCAACCGATTTTTTCGACGGCTACCTCGCACGCCGCACCGGCCAGGTGACGAAGCTCGGGATCATCCTTGACCCCATTGCGGACAAGCTGCTTGTCATCGCCGCACTGGTGCTGCTAGTCGACATGATCCGAATCTCATCGTGGGTGGCCATTGTCATTATTCTTCGTGAGTTTATTGTGACCACATTGCGCTTTGTTGCGCTCTCAAAGGGGATTGTCATGCCGGCCGAGCAGAGCGGCAAAGCAAAGACCGTTCTGCAGATGACGGCTATCGCGTTGCTCCTGCTGCCGGGCGGCCTTGCAGGCATCGATTTCTACGACGCGGGTCTGGTGGCGATTTATGTTGCCTTAACCCTTGCCGTAGTTTCCGGCGTCAAACTAACCGTTTCTTTCTGGAGGCAAATATAGTGTTCGACAATACAATAGTTCTGGTGCTCTGCTGGCTGGGAGCGTTCCTGCTCGGTTCGGTTCCTCCCGGTCTTTTCATTGCGCGAATGCGCGGAGTTGACCTCAAGAAAGTCGGCAGCGGCAATATCGGAACAACCAACGTGCTCCGCAGCGTGGGGAAACCCGAGGCAGCGCTTACCCTTATGCTCGACATAGCCAAAGGATTGCTGCCGGTGCTCATGGTCGCTCCAATTTTCCGCTGGCTGGACCTGCAAATACCGTCACTGAATGTGTTTGTACACCTTGAACCGAACGCGCTGATTGTCGCGCAGGGGTTAGTCGGTTTCGCGGCAATTCTCGGCCACAATTTTTCACCCTTCCTGTCATTCAGGGGGGGCAAGGGAGTAGCGACGAGCATCGGCGTCATTTTTGGCCTCGCTCCGCATGTCGGCCTCATGCTGGTCACCCTGTGGCTCTTCACCTTTTCAAAGAGCAGAATATCCTCCCTCGGAGCACTTGTCTCCTTCGGCATACTCCCGTTCCTCATGCACTTTTATGACAAGTCCTTTGAGAAAACGGCAATTGCCGTGGTAATCACGGCGTTGCTGTACATAAGCCATATCCCGAACATCAAACGGCTCCTTGACGGAACGGAGGGGAAGTTCCTCAGGAAATGAAAGCTGCTGTCGTTTTGCTGAGCGGCGGTGTTGACTCCGCCACAACAATGGCAATCGCCAGGTCTCAGGGATACCAAGTGTACGCCCTCAGTTTCCGCTATGGACAGCGGCATGAGATAGAGCTTGAAGCCGCAAAGCTTGTTGCGGAGCGTCTCGGGGCGGAAAAACAGCTCGTCATCGACTTTAATTTGCGCGAGATCGGCGGCTCCGCGCTGACCGCTGCTTTCGACGTTCCGAAGCACGACGAGGAAGAAGAGCATAAGAGCGGAAACGCGGCAGGAAAGCCTCGGGGAAGCGGGCAGCAGTCAACCAAGAGCAATGATCTGTCTGTTATTCCCGTTACCTATGTTCCGGCGCGCAATACGATATTTCTCTCCTTCGCGCTCGGCTGGGCCGAAGTGCTCAAGGCCGCCGATATTTTCATCGGCGCCAACGCGGTTGATTACAGCGGCTATCCGGATTGCAGGCCTGAATATCTCAGTGCGTTTGAGGCTCTTGCCAATCTCGCGACAAAAGTCGGCGTCGAAGGAACCCTGCGATTCAGAATCAATACCCCTCTTTTGCAGATGACAAAGGCGGATATCATCCGCACGGGAATATCCCTCGGATTCGATTACGGGGTGACGTGGAGCTGCTACGATCCGCAGGAGACAAGCTCAATTAAACGGAACGCGGAAAGCGCGGAAGCAACAAAAGAAAAACTTGCGTTACTTGATTCTGCTGTTGTTGCCCGTTCGACTTCCGGGCTTCCAGGCTATCGAACTCGATTCTCCCCATGCGGCCGCTGTGACAGCTGCGTTTTTCGGGCGCGGGGATTTGCAGAGGCGGGGATTGACGACCCCGCCCTCAGATAGGAGGACTTCATGCGCGGTCGGAAACTATTTCGGGCAGCATCATCAGCCAAGCAGTCAACCGAATCAGCCGCAGATATCGCCCGGCGTCTCCGCGGAGAAAGCGCTCCCGCGGCCAATAGCTACCGCGAGCAATCACTCCGCATCCACGGCCTTATCTGCGCCAAATGTGCTCGTGAGTTTGACGATAAGAATCGCCACCTGTTGACCGTCCACCACAAAGACGGCAACTCCCGCAATAACCCACCCAACGGATCAAACTGGGAAAATCTTTGTGTCTATTGTCATGAAGATGAGCACAGCAGAGGGCTGCTTGGAGATTACTTCAACAGAAAGTAACCCGTCTCACTTGCTTCGCGGGGGTATATTCAGTAATGAAGCAATGATGTGTCATAACAACAGAATGGTTGGCGCTATACAAGCTCCAAAAAGCGTCATCACAACCGGTTCTGAAAACTTGAACCTGCCCAGACACCTAGCCCAGATAATTCATAAACAAATCACACAAAAAGAAGCCAACTCCATCT
>CAYMRS010000036.1:0-26490 GCA_964392915.1 uncultured Nitrospiraceae bacterium | reverse complement strand
CTACACTGTTATGCTTTTGCTCCAGTTTTGCACCCACTCGATTCCACGAAGAGCCGTTTTTTGTATAGTGATTGCCGGATCAGCAGTTTTTGCCGCCGATATGACTATCATGGATGACTGGGCTTCCATCAAGACGCCGCCACCACCGCCGCTCTCGTCCGTTGTAAAGGTCGACCCTGAAACAACAGCGCTTCTTATGCTCGATTTCAACAAGCAGACGTGCAGCATGGAGCGCCGCCCGCGTTGCATCGCGACGCTGCCGGCTGTAAAAAAACTGCTCGATGCCGCACGCGCAAACAGGCTCGCGGTTGTTCACAGCATCGCCCCGGGCGCTATGCCAGCAGATATTGCCACAGTTGTCGCGCCCCGCGAAGGCGAGCCGGTCGTGCAGTCCGGACCAGACAAGTTTCTTGGCACGGATCTCGAAAAAATCCTGAAGGAAAAAGGCATCAAGACAGTAATCGTTGTCGGCACCGCCGCTCATGGAGCCGTTCTCTATACCGCCAGCGGCGCAGCCTTGCGGAGCATCGACGTTATTATTCCGGTCGACGGCATTTCAGCCGAGGATGTTTTCGCCGAACAGTATGTCGCGTGGCACATGAAAAACGCTCCTCGCGTTGGAGCCAGAACGGTGCTGACAAAGCTGGAGACGATTACGTTCGGGAAATAGCCCCTTTATGTCGCATAGAAGAGGCGGGCGCGACGGCTCATTTCCCGGTGATCAACGACGGGCTCGTGATAAGAAAGTTTGTATTTGAGCGGATCATGAATCCGCGCGGGGGCTTCAGTCTTGAGCTCCGGCACATACCGCTTGATGTAAATTGCGTCGGGATCGAAGCGCTGTGACTGCAGAATAGGGCTGAATATGCGCAGCGGCCTCGGATCGGCGCCGACAGACGCGGACCATTGCCAGTTGCCGATGTTCACGTTCTCGTCATAATCGTACAGATAGTCCGCGAAATGCTTCTCGCCGAGACGCCAGTCCATCAGCATGTCCTTTGTCAGGAACGAAGCGACAATCATGCGCGCCCGTCCGTGCATCCATCCCTCCTGCCGGAGCTGTCGCATGCCGGCATCGACGATAGGATACCCGGTCCGACCCTCGCGCCACGCATCAAAAAGTTTATCATCATATCTCCACGGCAGACCCCGCCGCTTCTCCTGAAACTCAAGGGTGCGGGTTTCTGGAAAGTGGTGCATAATGTGATGCCAGAATTCACGCCATGCAAGCTCGCTGATGAACGTTTCGGCCACGCATGACGGTGTCGCTTCCCTGCACATCCGGGCATAAAGCTGACGGATGGAAATCAGGCCGAAGCGCAGATAGGGAGAGAGCCTGGAGGTTCCGTCGATGGCAGGAAGATTGCGGGTGTCCAGGTACCTGCAGACATCGAACAGCTTCAGCCGCCGCTTCCATCCATCCGGCGCCCACAGATTTGCGTCAGGATGATAGCGGTCGAGGATTGCCCGCAGGGGCTCGTTCCGAACTTTCGCACCGGGCCTTTTCGGGATTCCGGGAAGCGGGGCCTGCTTCTCCGCGGAGCTCCAGTGTTTGTAAAATGGAGTAAAGACTTTTTTGGGCAGTATAGCTTCCGGAGAAACCAGCAAAGTATCTTCAAATGTATGCATGGCCACCGCATGCTCCCCACAGAAGCGGGCAATCTCCGCATCCATCTGCATCGTCGCGGCACTGTGAGGCCGGGCCACATAGAGAGCTTCAATAGTTTGCCGGCGAAGCAGTTTCGGAATGATCTCGCGGGGGTTCCCATGGAGAACGACAAGCGAAGCTCCCTGAGATTGCAGTTCATAATCCAGCCGCTGAAGGGTCTCGGCCAGAAACCGCAGGCGGGAATCCTGCTTTGGCAGTGACCGGAGGATTGTCTCATCCAGAATAAAGAGCGGCACGACTTCCCGCGCCTCGCGTGCCGCGTGAAACAGCGCCGTATTGTCTTCGACGCGCAGATCGCGCCGGAACCAAACGAGCGCTCGTTTATAGGACCGTTCTGATGGCATAATCAATCCTGCCGCAGGTGCCGCTACCGGGCTAGGAGCGCGGAGACTCTGTCGAGCGTCCTGCCGGTGGCTCCGGCATTCTGCTCCAGCAGGGCACGGGCGGCATTCCCCATCTCCCGCATTGCTGCCGGAGAGTCGAGCAGTGACAAAAGGATGTCTGCAAGCGTATCAGCCGCAACGCTTTTTGCGGCGCCTGCGGAGTAGAACTCATGCACAAACGGGAAATTCTCCATGTGAGGGCCGCAGAGAATCGCTTTCCCCCAATATGCGGGCTCCAGCAGATTCTGTCCGCCATGAGGAAGAAACGAACCGCCCATAATGGCAATATCGCACGCGGCATACGTGACGCCGAGCTCTCCCATGGCATCCAGAAGAACGACCAATCCGGAAGACGGAAAGGCGGGAAGACCGGAAGAATCCTGAATGTCATCAAGATTTCCATCCTGATAATCATATCCCGAACTTCCGCGCTTCCGCGCTTCCGCACCATAATGGCTTCTCTTGCTGTGCGGCAATCCCGACCTTTTGAGCAGCGCTTCAACCTCGCCAAACCGCTCAGGATGGCGCGGCGCAAGAATCAGGTTCAGGCCGGGCACGGCAGTCAGAACCTGCTGGTATGCGGCAAGGATTATCTCCTCTTCAGGATGGTGGGTGCTGCCGGCGATAACGACCGGCCCGGACAGCCGCTCTGTCCAGGCGGGACGTGTTCCGGACAGGTGAAGATCAAACTTTATGTTTCCGGCCGCATACACGGCATCCGGGGAAGCGCCAAGCGCGCGAAGACGTTCAGCATAGGTTTCATTCTGAACACAGAGCGTGGACATCCGCTGAAAGACCTGCCGCATGAAAAACCGCATCTTCAGGTAGCCGCGGAAGGAGCGGTCCGATATGCGACCGTTTATGAGAGCAACCTGAATGCCGCGCTCATGACAGATGCGGATGGCGTTCGGCCAGATCTCGGTCTCCATAATCAGAAAGAGCTTCGGCCGGACCGTATCGAGAAAGCGGTTGATGCATGTCGGCAGATCAAACGGCATATAAACGATGCGTGCAAAAGCACCGAACCGCTCGCCGGCTATTTTTTGTCCCGTGTCGGTGATGGTGGAGATGACAATCTGCATGGAAGGATAACGGGCACGAAGAGCTTTGACAAACGGAACCGCCGCCAGCACTTCGCCGACAGAAACTGCGTGAATCCAGAGGGTCTCGCCTGTAGTGTCCGGAATACGGTCGATAATCCCCCGCTTCTCCCGTAGCCAGCGTGACCGGAGCTGACGCGGACGCTTGCGGTATTCACTTAGCAGCACCACCGAGAGCGCCAGCAGGTAGATGATGGAATAGAGTATGAACATCAGTCTGTCAGGGCAAGGCGGGCGATATGATCCGCCGCCCGCTCCGTCGCATGCTTCTGAAGAAAAATCTTTCGGACAAGACGGAACTGTTCAAGGCAGTCGGAACGGTATGCGGCGTCACCCATGAGCCGCATCATCTCCCGCCGGATGTTCTCTGCCCGCACATCATCCTGCAGAAGCTCGAGCGTGCGAAACGCCGACGCATTCGTTGCCATGGTATCGAGCAGAATGTTTGCCAGGGAGATGTGCCGGACCTTGACGATACGCTTGCCAAGCCAGAAGGTGATCGGCGATAGCCGGTAAACGACCACATGCGGCACCCCTAGCAGGGCAGCCTGGAGCGTTGACGTTCCGGAGGCGATAATCCCGCAGTCTGCCGCCATCAGCGCATGCAGCGAATTGTCAACAATGCGGACATGTCCTGGGAACTCCTTTTCAAGGGTCGTCTGCAATAAGGTGCGGATGGACGGATTCAGGTTCGGCGCGACCGGTACGACATATTCATAGTCAGGATGCTCCGAGCGCAGTCCTCGCAGGGTCTCGACCAGCACCGGCAGCAACGTCGTTATTTCATGGCGTCTGCTGCCCGGCATGACGGCAAGGACCGGATGCTCCGGCGGGATCCCGAGTGCCGCGCGGGCAGCTCGCTTCAGCGTATCAGTGGCAATATCGCTTTCAGAGCAGCCAAACGACCGGAGGACTTGACGGATCTCATCCATAATCGGATGGCCGACAAACTCGCAGGGAACATCAGCTGTTTTATAAAGCTGCTCTTCAAAAGGAAGGATAACGGCGAGAAAATTGACAATCCGTTTCATCGTAGGGATACGACCGGAGCGCCACGCCCAGACCTGCGGACTGACATAATAAAAGACCGGGATGCCGAGTTTTTTGGCACGGGAAGCGATCTTCATGTTGAAATCAGGGTAATCGATAAGGACAAGCACCTGCGGAGGATTGCTCTTCAGTGTCCCGATAATCGTCGAGTAGGTTCTGCGAAGCTGACGGAACGAGCGGATTGCTTCGATTGCGCCAAATGAACTGGCGATGCGGGACAGCAGCCTGACCCCCGCAGCACCCATCTTGTCTCCGCCGATACCGCAGATGTCGATATCAGAGTGGCGCAGCCGGAGCGTCTCCGCAAGCAGAGAGCCGTACAGCTCGCCGGAACTCTCGCCCGCGATAATCATTACACGGCTGAGTGTTGTTCCGTTTTTCATGGACAGTGAAGCAGCTTGCAATACGCGCAGACGGAGGAGCCCGTTTGACCTTTAGCGTCTGCGCTCTGGCTTGAATTTATCCGAGACATCTCCGGATAACCGCCGCCGTCACCTTGATATCGGCTGCCTCAAGCTCCGGGTACATCGGCAGCGAGAGCACCTCGCGGGCAACCCGCTCTGAGACCGGGAAATCGCCTTCGCGATAACCGAACTGCTGAATTGCCTCCTGCATATGAAGCGGACACGGATAATAAATGACCGACGAGATGCCGCTTTCTTTCAATGCCTGCTGGATATGGTCCCGTTTTGGGCTCTGCACGGTGTACTGATTGTAGACATGATACGCGCCGGGTTTTTCGACCGGACAGGTTGCGATGTCAGAAAGCAGCATCGAGTACAGCGCCGCCTTCTCCCGACGCTTCGCATTGTATTCATCAATGTGTTTCATCTTGATGAGAAGAATCGCAGCCTGAATCTCATCGAGGCGGCTGTTGTACCCGAGGCACTCATGGAGATAGCCGCCCTTGGAGCCATGGTTTCTGAGCTTCCTGATCGCAGCAGCCATGTCCGCGCTGTTCAGTGTCAGCATACCGCCGTCGCCGTAGCCGCCGAGATTCTTGCTCGGGTAGAAGCTGAAGCATCCCGCCGCGCCAAAGCTGCCGGTTTTTTTGCCGTGTAGCGATGCCCCGAACGATTGCGCGCAGTCTTCAACAATGGGGAGCTGATGCTTTTCGGCAATGCGGACGATTTCTTCCATATCCGCCGGGTGCCCGAAAATATGCACCGGCAAAATCGCCTTCGTTTTTTTTGTGATCTTTGCCTCTATCTGTTTTGGATCCATATTGCAGGTGTCCGGCTCGACATCGACAAAGACCGGCGTGGCGCCGACATACATGACAGCCTCGGCGGTCGCAAAAAAGGTGAACGGCGAGGTGATGACTTCATCGCCCGGCCCGATGCCGAGCGCGCGGATCGCCAGATGCAGCGCATCGGTCCCTGACGCAACCCCAATCGCCTCCCGGGTGCCATGGTATGTCTTTATCTGCTCCTCAAGGGCCGCGCCTTTCCTGCCCAGCACATAATGAGCGCTCTCAAGCACTTCGTTAACACTGCTGATAATCTCATCCTTAATGGAGAGATACTGTTTCTTCAAATCCAGCATTGGTTTCATGCCTGCTGCCACCTCTTCTTTATCTCGAATCCCGCCTGCAGTGCAATCGTCAGGGCGTCACGCCCCTTCTGTCCGCACACGCGGGGAGTGCTGCGTGTCTGAATGCACGCAATAAAATGCCGCAGCTCTTCCTTGAGCGGCTCTCTCGGTTCGACGGATATCACGTCATGCGCGATAGTGTTGCCCTCCGCATAATATCTTCTGATTTCCATGGCTTGGTAATCAAGGACCAGATGGCAGTCTCTCTGGTAAACCGTAAGAGTCCGCGACTTGCCGGACGCAACCCGGCTTGCGGTCAACAGGGCATGCGTTCCATTATCGAAGTCCAGCCAGGCCTTCGCAACATCAATGGTATTGGTCATCAGCCGCATGCCTGCGGCCTTAATGCCGGAAATGGAACTCCCCTGCATTATCGAAAGGACAATGTCGATATCATGAATCATCAGGTCGAGCGTTATGTCGACATCCGTCCCACGCCCCTGAAAAGGGGAAATGCGCTCTGCCTCAAGAAATACCGGATCGTGGACAAGCGGGACAAGCGCCTCAAGCACGGGATTGAATCTCTCCAGGTGGCCGACCTGGATAAGCACGCCTTTTTTCACCGCCTGCTGAATCAGGCAATCCGCCTCGTCTATAGTTGTAGTGATAGGCTTTTCTATCAGGAGATCCTTGCCGGCTGCTATACAGTCCCGCGCGACGGCGTAGTGCGCCGTTGTCGGCGTAACGATGCTTATGGCATCGACTTTGTCGAGGATGTCGCGATGGTCGCTGAACGCCGCGCAACCATACTGAGCCGCAATATTGTCGGCCTGTTTCCGGTTGGCGTCAACAACCCCCACCAGATCAACCCCTTCCAGTTCCGCATAAATGCGGGCATGGTGCCGCCCAAGATATCCAACGCCGACAACTGCTACCCGGACTGTCATAAGTCTCCTCGCTCGTATCTCCTGAAAATTGACAGCGCTTCTTTCGCCGCCGCGCGATACCCGTGCCGGCGCACCCGGTCGAGCATTGTTGTTGATGTAATATCCCGGAAAAACATCGTCCGCTTCCGGGCAGACGATATCGCATCCTGTGCCTTCCGACGCATACGGCCGACAAAGGCAAGGTAAGCGGCAACTGAAGCGGGATATCGCAACTCCAGTTCCTTCCGGATCGTCTTTGAAAGGGCCGGGCTCAATCCCATGGTCGAGACAGCAATCATCAGTTTTCCGCGCTCAACAGACGCCGGGACGATAAAGTTGCCGCGTCCGGGTTGGTCGACAACATTGACCAGTCCGGCGGCATCACTGGCGATCCTCTCGTTCACAGCGGCGTCGGACGTAGCTGCAATCACAAGGAATGCCCCGCGAATATCTCCTCTGCGACATATGCGTTCAATATGCTGCGCGGCTCCGTTCGCCACCAAACGCGCAAGCCCGCGGGAGAGGCGCGGACTCACTACGGTGACTATAGCTTCCGCGGCACAGAGCGAGCGCACCTTGCGTTCAGCAACAGCTCCGCCGCCGACAACGACACATTTTTTGCCCGAGAGATCGAGAAAGGCGGGATAGTAGCTCTTATGCTTCTCTGCGCATGCGCCCCCGCATTTCTCAGCGGGCAATTTTCCGGGCATCCGCAGCCGCTTTGCTATCAGGGTACTTCTGGATCAGCCGGTTCAGCGCATCTTTCGCGTTGTCCGGCTTTTTTAACGCATTGTATGACTTGCCAATCAGCAGAAGTGCTTCATCCGCACGCTTGTAGTCGGGATAGTCTTTCAGCAGCCCTTCAAAACGGCCGAGTGCTGCTTCATAGGCTTTCTTCCGGTAATAAAATTCGCCAATCATCAGTTCACCGTCCGCGATTATGGTCTTGCACTTGTCAATGCGAAGATCCACGAACTCGCGGTAGGGATTTCGGGGATAAAGCTCTTTCAGCTTATAGAACTCTTTCAGCGCGCGCTTTGCCGTCCCCGCTCCGCGGTCCGGCGACTCAATCTGCGAATAGAAGGCCATGGCAATCTGGTACTGGGCATACGACGCATATTGGTTAGCCGGATACAGATCAAGAAACCGCTGATACTCCGCAACGCCCGCGTCAGGGTCTCCGTCCTTGATATATGAGTCCGCAATTTTCAGCTGGGCAACAGGCGCAAGCTTTTTTGAGGTGTCGCGGTTTTTGACCTCGACAAGCACCTTCCGGGCTTCCTCGTATTCTTTCTTGTCGATAAGCTGATCCGCCTTCTTGATAAAACGCTCCGCATCAAAGGCTTCATCGCGCTTAACTTCAGAAGAACCGCAGGCTGAAAGGCCAAACGCAGCGATCAGGGCGAGCGCAACCATGCATTTTTTCATGACATATATTTAACCTGTTATTCATTTTGTAAGTCAAGGTCTTTGACTTATGAAAAACCGTTCGGATAAACTGTAAGTCGGGCAGGAAACCGTATTCCCAACCCTGGAGGATTCAGTGAAATTGTTCAGAATTCCAGCACTTTCTATCATAGCAGCGCTCTGGCTTCTCGGAAGTGTACTTCCGCTTTCTGCAGCCGAACAGGCTGCGAAGCAAGAATCTGTCGAGACAAAGCTTTCTGTTCTCAAAGATGATCTGCTCGGCTATTTCACGCCGGTTGCCGGCAATATCGTCTCTGTGCAGGGCAACACTGTTCAAATAGCCGTTGACGCAAAGACCGCTGTGAAACCGGGCATGCGTCTGCACTCTTTTAAGGAAGGCAGCGGGTTTGTGCATCCGATTACCAGGGAGCAGTTAGGTCGGGTTGAAATCCCGGTCGGTCTGGTCGAGGTTGTATCTTTTGCAAACGTGACGGCAGCAGCTTCCATTCTTGAAGGCACCCCTGAGAGTTTTCAGGGGGCAAAAGTAAAGGTTCCGGCCGCGAAACGCAAGCTTCTCTTCTCCCAGGGGAAGGTCGACTGGTATCTTGGAAATGCCTACTATCAGCTCCTGCTCGACTCGCAACGCTTCGAACTCATTGACACTGGGCTGGAGACGGACGAACTGCCCAAACTTCTTGCAGAGGCAAAACAGAAAGGCGCAGAAGCCGCTGTCGTGCTTTCGTCCCGGACCACGGCGGATCAGGTTTCGCTGACCCAGAAGGCATATTGGGCAAAAGACGGCAAGGAGTTTTCCGAGCGAAACGCATCTGTCAGTGTCGCCTCGGTGCGGGAACTCCGCATGGCGTCGGGCATGATTGGCTCCGGCGGAGAAATTCTGGTTTCCTATCGGCTGCCATTTGGTTCGCGGCGCCTCACTGCCGGGGATTTGAACGGCGACGGCAAGCCGGAGATTGTCCTGATCGGCGGCCACGACGTCCGCGTCTACAAGCCGGATACGGATCTCAAACTGCTCTGGGAATTTTCGATCCCGAAAAATGATGAAGTTCTCTGGGCTGATGTTGTCGATCTGAAACAGAATGGTCGCGACGTCATTGCCCTCACGCTTGTCCGAAGCAGCGGGGACAGCGCCGGCAAAGATACCATTGAATCGAAAACACCGTTCGGGCGCGGGGTCACTTCTTATCTTTACGAATTGCAGGGCGATACCATCCGCCAGATATGGGAGGGCAGGGACTTGTATCTGCGCGTGCTCGGCAGTGAACTGATTACCCAGGAGTTTGACCCTCGGGACGGTTACAGCGGGCCGGTAATGTCGATGAAATATAGCGGCGGGACGCTTGTTAGGGATAAAAACATTCCGTTGCCGCGGAATGTGAATATCTATGATTTTCAAGTTCTCACCGCTGCAAACGGCGCTAAGGCGGTCATCGCCTGGGACGACCGGGGCTTCCTCAATCTCTTCAATGAAAAAGCAATCCGCATCTGGTCCAGCAGAGAGGAATTCGGCGCCGATATTTTCAGCTACAAGCGGCAAGGCAGCACATTCATGAGCGAGCGCGGCAACTGGACCGTCAAGGATCGGCTTCTTGCGAAACAGTCCGAAGTCCTCGCGCCAAAGCGCAAAGCGCTGTTGGGCGCTGTCAGGGGGCTCGGCAGTGCATCGACCGAGATAAGAAGCTTCTGGTGGAACGGCATTTCTCTTGAGGATCGTATATTTGTTGAAAGCATGAACGGCGAAATCTTTGATTATGCAATGTCGGGTGACCGCATCTATGTTATTGCCCGACCAATGTTCGGCATCAATTTCAAAAATGTCCTCAAGGGCGAAAATCCGTTTGGTTCTTTGCTGTACGTCTTTTCGATCAAAGGGAAATAGCTTGACGCTGATACATATGAGCATGCTTCCGGGCGGGGGGAAAGCGTGAAGCGGGCCATCCCTCGTCATATCGGCATCATCATGGACGGAAACGGCCGATGGGCGGAAATGCGCGGCCTGTCTCGCTCCGAAGGACATAAACGTGGCGTTGAGCGGGTGAAGGAAATTATGGAGGCTGCCGGTTCGCTTGGGGTGGAAGTCCTCTCCCTCTATGCTTTTTCGATCGAAAACTGGCGGCGGCCGGAAGATGAGATCGGCGTCATTATGGGCCTTCTCGAAAACACCCTGAAGCATCAGCTTGAAACATTCATTACCGAGAAGATCCGCTTTCGCGTCCTTGGCGACCGCTCCCGCCTGCCTGAACATATCCGGTCGCTTATTGAGACTGCCGAGCAAACAACAGCTCAAAACAACCGGCTGACGGCCCAGTTTGCCCTCAGCTATGGAGGGCGTGATGAAATAATCCGGGCAGTCCGGCGAGCCATCCGTGAGAAAGTCGAGCCGGACCAGCTCACCGAAGCGCTCTTCAGTTCGCTGCTGGACACGGAGGGACAGCCCGATCCCGATCTTATTGTTCGCACGAGCGGCGAGCTGCGGTTAAGCAACTTTCTCACCTGGCAGTCCGCCTATGCCGAGTTCTACTTTACCAATACCCTCTGGCCCGATTTTACGCGCGAGGAATTTCTCGATGCGATTCATGACTACCGGATGCGCGAACGCAGATTCGGCACGGTGAAGAGCGGAGCGCGTTAGGTGCATACCCCTCGGGTATTGGTTGCACTGGTCGCCGTTCCCCTTCTGTATCTCTACGCCACAAAACTGCCCGCACTCTTTTTCCTCATTTTGCTTATGGTCGTCAGCACGCTGGCTCTGCACGAATTCTACCGGATGTTCCGGGTGCCGGCCGGATTGTCGATTCTCGGCCTTGTCTGCGGCCTCATGCTTTTCGCCCCGCATGTCCTGAACGTCGAGCATCCGCTCAGTGTTCAGGCATTGGCAGGCATTGCGGCGTTTATGATACTCGCGACAGTTCGGCTTTTCATGGTGAAAAATCCGTTGCGCTCCTTTGCCGACCTTGCACCGGTTGTCTTCGGGCTGCTCTACATCCCGTCACTGCTCATTCCTCAGTGGCTTTTGCGCATTCAGGGGCTTGAGTGGATCTTCATGCTTTACCTTGCGGTCTGGACATCCGATACCTTTGCATACTACATCGGCAAAAACTTCGGCAGGCGCAAGCTCTATCCCGAGATGAGCCCTAAAAAAACGGTTGAAGGCGGTCTGGGTTCACTCCTCGGCGGCACAGCCGTCGGCCTCGTCTTTGGCTTTTTTGTCATGCCGTCGTGGGGGCCGGTTACACTCGGCCTGTTCGGCACCGTGATAGGATGTATAACGATTATCGGCGATCTCGTGGAATCAATGTTCAAGCGGGATGCCGGGGTGAAAGACTCCGGAACGCTCATCCCGGGACACGGCGGCGTGCTGGACCGGTTTGACAGCATGCTTTTTGCGGGTCCCTCACTTTATTTCATGACGCGGGTGTTTGCGTGAAAAATATCGTTATCCTTGGCTCGACCGGTTCTGTCGGGAGAAGCGCCCTGCAGATTGCGGAAGCATTCCCGCGGCACTATAACGTGGTCGGCCTTGCGGCCGGCAAAAACGTTGAACTGCTCAGTGCCCAGATTGAGCGGTTTCGACCCAAATTTGTCGCGGTTTCTGACGAGGCTGGCTATGCGGAACTGAAAGCGGCGCGTAAGGGGAAAAGGGCTCCCCGCATCCTCTTCGGCACTGACGGCATCTGCGAGGTTGCTGCGACCCCGTCTGCCGATATTGTGCTTTCCGCGATTGTCGGTTCAGCCGGGCTCCTGCCGACACTCTCCGCAATCCGTGCGGGAAAGACGGTCGCGCTGGCGAATAAGGAGGCGCTTGTCAGTGCGGGAGCTATCGTCATGGCCGAAGCGCGGAAGCATGGCGTAGCGATTTTGCCGGTCGACAGCGAGCATAGCGCCCTCTTTCAGTGCATGCACGGCTGGGAGCGCGCCGGCATCCGGCGGCTCATTCTGACCGCGTCAGGGGGCCCTTTCCGCGGCAGAAAACGCGCCTCGCTCCGGGAGGTGACGGCAAAAGACGCTCTGCGCCATCCGAACTGGAGCATGGGGAGAAAGATCACTATTGACTCGGCGACACTGATGAACAAGGGGCTGGAAGTCATCGAAGCATGTCACCTCTTCGGAATGCCGCTTGAGCAGACAAGCGTGCTCATCCATCCGCAGAGCATTGTGCATTCGATTGTCGAGTATGTCGACGGCAGTTACCTCGCGCAGATGTCACGTCCCGACATGCGGGGCCCCATCGCGCTTGCGTTTTCCTATCCTGAACGCCTGTCCGGTGCGGTCGAACCGCTTCGGCTGGACCAGCTTTCTTTGCTGACGTTTGAGCCCCCGGATACGAAGAACTTTCCGTGCCTGAATCTGGCATACCAGGCCATGGCAACCGGCGGTACTATGCCGGCGGCCATGAACGCTGCCAATGAAATCGCGGTGCATGCCTTTCTGGAAGGCCGCATCCGGTTTACCGACATCCCGCGCATTATCAGCCGGGTTATGAGCGCCCATGTAATTCTGCCCGCATTGAGGGTCGGCGAAGTCGTCGATACCGATATCTGGGCACGTCTCCGGGCACAGGAGGAGCTTCCCGCATGACCATTCTAGCCGCTATTTTTCTTTTCGGGCTCGTTATTTTTGTCCATGAGCTCGGCCACTTTATTGTCGCAAAGCTCTCGGGCGTCAAGGTGCTGAAGTTTTCGCTCGGCTTCGGACCGAGCATCATCAGCAAAAAAGTAGGCGAAACCGAATATGCCCTTTCGGCGGTGCCGCTCGGCGGCTATGTGAAAATGCACGGGGAAGACCCCGATGCTGACGAAAACACCGTGCTGGAAGAACCCGGGCGCTCGTTCAAGGCGCAATCGCTCTGGAAGCGGGCTTTGATAGTCTTTTCAGGTCCTCTTTTCAATCTGCTGACCGCGGTTGCGATATTCTCCGCTCTGTACATGACCGGCATCCCGATGCTGCTGCCGGTTGTCGGCGAAGTCCTCCCCGGCTCTCCTGCCGAGAATGCGAGGCTGGAGAAAGGCGATCGCGTCGTTGAAGTAAACGGCGCACCCGTCAAGCAGTGGTCCGACCTGACTGAAGTCATCTATGAAAGCCCGAACAAACCGATACTGCTCAAAATTCTGCGCGGCAACGATCTCTTTGCGGTGCAGATTACACCGGAAAGCAAAACGGTAAAAGACATCTTTGGCGAAGATAAAGTTGTCGGCCTTATTGGCGTAAAGTCTGCCGGAGATACGGCAGAACTGCGCGAAGACTTTCCGACAGCCGTGCGGCACGCCTTTGTGAAAACATGGGATATTACGGCGCTGACACTCACCGGCGTCGTGAAGATGATTCAGCGCATCATCCCGGCCGACTCAATCGGCGGGCCGATTATGATTTTCCAGATGGCTGAAAAACAGGCCTCAGCCGGGGCGATGAATTTCTTTGTCTTTGCCGCGGTTATCAGTATTAACCTTGGCATTCTGAACCTCCTGCCTATTCCCATTCTTGACGGCGGGCACCTGCTCTTTATGGGCATCGAGGCAATACGCAAGAAACCGATCAGCGAACGGGCAATGGTGATTTCCCAGAAAATAGGAGTGGCCATGCTGATAGCGCTTATGGCATTTGCAATGTATAACGACCTCTTCCGTATTTTTACCCGGCAGGCGATTCCCTAGCATGAAGCCGGCAACGATAAAGACGCTCAAATCTGCGGGCGGGGTTGTCTACCGCCGCACCGGCGCAAGTGTCGAGATTGCCCTTATTGCCACAAAAGCAAAATCCGTATGGACGCTTCCAAAAGGTCTTATCGATCCGGGGGAGCAGCCCGAACAGACAGCGGTCCGGGAGATTCGGGAAGAGACGGGACTCGTCGGCAGGATTATCGCCCCGCTGGGGGAGAAATCTTTCTGGTTTTATCTGAAAAACGAAAACATGCGCTGCAAAAAGCGCGTTTCCTATTTTTTGGTGGAATGCGTCGGCGGAGCAATTGAGGAATTCGGTCCCGAGGTCGATGACGCCCGCTGGGTCGAAATCGATGAAGCGCTCAAGCTGGTTTCGTACCGGAGCGATCTGGAGCTCATCAACAAGGCGAAGGATATTATAGAGCACAATGGCAGCCATTCTTGACCGGACGCACCTTATGCAGGCCCTTCGCGCCCTGAAAGCTGAAGGGAAGAAGATCGTCTTCACGAACGGATGTTTCGATATTCTTCACGTCGGTCATGTTCGTTATCTTGCTCACGCGCGCTCGCTGGGCGACGCGCTCGTTGTCGGCCTGAACAGCGATGCGTCCGTAAGCCGCCTGAAACCGGGCCGCCCCGTGAATCCTGAAACCAGTCGTGCAGAAGTGCTCGCCGCGCTTGCCGCAGTCGATTTCATCACGGTTTTTTCCGAAGACACGCCGTACGAGCTGATAGCGTTCATCCGGCCGGACGTGCTGGTGAAGGGAGGCGACTGGAAGAAGGAGGACATTGTTGGCGCCGACCTCGTTCCCGAAGTATACAGCCTGCCATTTGTAGGTGCGGTATCAACCACATCCATTATCGACAGAATATTGTCATCCCCGAAGCGGGATGCTACAATGTAACAAATGATTTCAGGAGGCAGAGCATGACTGGATTAGTGCCCGTTTCAGGTTCATCTGATCTGACCAGAGCAGCGAAAGTCGCTGACATTCTTCAGCTTGTGACCTTTGCCCTCAGCAATGAGGATTACGCTGTCGATATCCTGAAAGTGCAGGAAATCAACCGCATGAAGGAAATCACCCGCGTGCCGAACTCTCCGGACTATGTTGAGGGCGTCATCAACCTGCGCGGAAAGGTTATGCCGGTGGTGAGCCTGCGCAAGAAGTTCGGGCTTGAAGAGCGCGAAAACGATATGCAGTCTCGCATTATGATCATGGATATTCAGGGTCTTACCATGGGGCTCATCGTAGATGGCGTCTCCGAGGTTCTTCGGGTTCCTTCAAGTATTGTCGAACCGGCACCACCGATGACCTCAGGCATCAGCACCGAATTCATCAAGGGAATTGCAAAACTTGAAGACCGGTTGATCATCCTGCTCGACATGGACCGGCTCATCGGCAAGGTCGACGAGCCCGCCCTGCTTGAAGCTGCGGAGATATAAACAACGTCATAAGCATGTCTCATGTTCCATTATTTTTCGTTTGCCGTAAGCCGGTACCCGGACAAAACAGATTCCTGAAAGGCATGGAGCGTAAATTTGCTCCATGCCTTTTTTATGCCGGAATTGTCATTCGGCACGGCAGAACATGGGGTTCTGTTCATTCTCCACCGTCATCCGGCGGCGTTCTTCAAGGTGTTCGGCGGTCACGTGCCTCCTGCGAGCGCCGCGTTGAGCCGTGCCCCCCACCCCTCTTCTCCGGCTTTTGTTGTTTCCCGCCATGAAGACGTTCCCCGCTGATAATCTGCTATCATTTAATTAAGAGATTTGCTTTATGAGGGAGGGCATAATGATACGTCAGACATCTCTGAAACGGCTGTTTTTGTTTGTTGGTTTGATGTTCGTGGCAGCAGCATTCTCTGGCTCTGAAGCGTTTTCGCCCCAGCTTGACCAGGCGGATCCAGCGGATCCAAAGGAGCTTGCCGGAACTTATTCCGTAGTCCTTTTCGACAGCGGCCTTGGCAACGGGATTCAACGCATCGCGGTTCTGGACAGGGATGGCGACGGCTTCCGGTTTGAACCCTACGCGCCGGAATTTGAATATAGAATTATCAGGGGGCTGTCGGGGCAGGATGCGCTCAGGCGGGCGCAGTCATATCTTGCGGTGACTCCGGAACTCTGGAAAACGCAGATTAGCAGCATCCGAGGCACGTCAGGAGAGGTTCTTGGATACGAAGTGCGCCCTCTGTATGAGCGAACAGCGTTCGGCACGGATGATGTGCTTGACGTTGCCTATCGTGTCAGGGGAGAGACGGTCTTCATATATATGCGGCTGATTGAGTCTATAGAGCGTCTTTTCCGCAGCAGCGGTGGGTCGCACGATTAAATTAAGGTGCGGATTGCGGAGTCTGGAACAAGCAGAAGGTTACCTAGGGGCAGGCAAGCGCGTCGTGAATTTTTCGGGAAAGTTCAAGAGGGCTGAACGGTTTCTGAATAAAGCCGCGGCAGCCTCGATTCAGGAGCTCCCCGGCTTCGCCGTCCTTAGCTGTACCCGCTGGATACAAGCACGCGGGCATCTGCGCGAATCGCCCTGATTCGCTCGAAAACATCGGCCCCGCTCATCCCCGGAAGGACATAGTCCAGAACGACCAGATCAACCCTGTCTTTGTTCTGTTCAAAAAAGACAATCGCCTCCGGACCGCTTTTTGCTGTCAGCACCGTATAGCCAAGCATGCTCAATATGTCTCTGACAACCTCGATGACAAGCTCCTGATCATCAACCAGTAAAATAGTGCCGGTGCCGGTAACCAGTTCCACAGGGAACCTCCTCACGCATAACTACCATGCGTGCTGATTATTATACGATGCTCCGAAGTTCCGGGCAAATTCAGGTGGAAGGTTGCAGGCGGCCGCATTCTCCCGTATGCTATTTGCAGCGCTCCAGAACTCCGGCGGATTGCATGGCAAGACAGTGTGAAGGGCCGAAAACATTTTTTGCGCCGTCGCTCCGGGCGATAAAGGCGAGGTCATTGGCGCGTTTGGGATAAAGCTGTTCGGCGGGCAGTTCCTCTGCGGAAAACCGGTTTTTCGAGTATGCCGGCAGAGGGAACGATCTTCCGGCTGGAGTTGCCGGAGGAAGTGGCTAAAAAAGCTTTTATATCAATTCGTTTTGGTTGTTATTCTTCTTACGTTTCGGTCGTAAATATGTTAAAATAAGAGGATTTCGCAGAGGAGAGGGGTAGAGATTTCATGTCCACAGTTGAAATTCCCAAATCAACAATAAGTATAGAAGAAGAAATGCAGGTGAGTTATCTCGATTACGCCATGAGCGTAATAATCGGCCGCGCTCTCCCTGAAGTGCGCGACGGCCTCAAGCCGGTTCAGCGCAGAATCCTGTACGCGATGTTCCGGGAAGGGCTGCTTCCCAACAAGAAGTATTCAAAAAGCGCCGGCGTTGTCGGCGAAGTGCTCAAAAAGTACCATCCGCACGGCGACTCGGCTGTCTATGATGCCATGGTCCGTCTTGCGCAGGATTTCAACATGCGGTACCCGCTTGTCGACGGGCAGGGCAACTTCGGATCGATTGACGGCGACCCGGCCGCGGCATATCGCTACACGGAAGCGCGCCTTGCAAAGATAGCTGAAGAATTGCTCGCTGACATCGACAAGGAGACGGTAAACTTAACGCCCAATTTTGACGAAACAACCCAGGAGCCGGCTGTTCTGCCGACTCGCATTCCAAACCTCCTCATCAACGGTTCTTCCGGCATTGCTGTCGGCATGGCGACGAATATTCCGCCGCACAATCTTGGAGAGATCGTTGATGGACTGGTTCTGCTTCTGGAAAATCCCGATGCGGAGGCCGATGACCTCGGTAAGGTCGTCAAGGGGCCGGACTTCCCGACAGGAGCAAGCATCCACGGCGTCAGCGGCATCAAGGATGCATACCGGACCGGCAAGGGCCTGATTAAGGTTCGCGCAAAGGCGCGCATCGAGCGGGAGCCCCGCGGGGGCGACAGCATCATCATCAGTGAGGTCCCGTATCAGGTCAACAAGTCGCGGCTGATCGAAAAGATTGCCGAACTGATCCGCGAAAAGAAGCTTGAAGGAATCTCTGACCTCAGAGACGAGTCAGACCGCGACGGCATTCGTATCGTGCTTGAATTGAAGCGCGCGGAGGTCCCGCAGATCATTCTCAACAACCTTTACAAGCACACGCAGATGGAGACGACCTTCGGCATCAATATGCTTGCGCTGGTGGGCGGCCAGCCGCACGTGCTGACGCTGAAGAAGATGCTCTGGTACTTCCTCCAGCATCGGCGAGATGTCGTCGTCCGCAGGACCCGGTTCGACCTGCGCAAGGCTGAAGAGAAGGCGCATATTCTGGAAGGCCTCAAGATCGCTCTTGACCATCTTGACGAGGTCATCGCGCTCATCAGGAAATCGAAAAATGCCGAAGAGGCAAAGCTCGGACTCATTACCAACTACCCGCTCTCGCTTCTTCAGGCACAGGCGATTCTCGACATGCGGTTGCAGCGGCTTACCGGGCTCGAGCGCGACAAGATTGTGAGCGACTACAACGAGACTATCAGGGAGATAGAGCGCTTGAAGACGATTCTCGCCAGCGAGGCGCTCGTTAACCAGATTATCAGGGACGAACTGCTTGAGGTCAGAACAAAATACGCCGATGCTCGCAAGACTGAGATCATTCTCGATACCACCGAACTGACGATGGAGGACCTTGTGACGGATGAGGACATGGTCATCACCATCTCGCATACCGGCTACATCAAGCGCAATCCGCTCTCGACCTACCGCAGCCAGCGACGTGGCGGCAAGGGCTCGACCGGAATGGAGACCAAGGAGGAGGACTGGGTTGAACAGCTCTTCATCTGCTCCAATCATGACTATATGCTCTTCTTCAGCAACTTCGGCCGGCTCTACTGGAAGAAGATTTATGAAATACCCGAAGCCGGACGGGCGGCAAAGGGCAAGGCAATGGTCAATCTGCTGCCGCTCTCTGAGGGCGAGCGCATCTCGACTGCGCTGAACGTCAAGGACTTCAAGGAAGGCTATCTCGTCATGTTCACGCGCCACGGCATCGTGAAGAAGACCGAGCTGCAGGACTACGGCAATCCGCGGAGCAAGGGAATTATCGCGGTGAATCTCGATGAAGGAGACGAACTCATTGCGGTAAAGCGCACGACCGGACAAAACGATATCATAATAGGCACGAAGAACGGACTGTGTGCGCGTTTCCCGGAAGATGGCGTTCGCTCAGTCGGCCGCTCTGCACGCGGGGTGATCGGCATTCGCCTCACCAGGGGTGATTCGGTTGTCTCTGCAAATGTCGTTGAGGAGCGCACCACGCTGCTCACCGTCACGGAACGAGGTTTCGGCAAGCGCTCGAAAGTCGAGGAATATCCGGTCCACAAGCGCGGTGCCAAAGGTGTTATTTCGATTAAGACAACCGAGCGGAATGGCAAGGCCGTAGACCATCTCCAGGTGAAGGATGAGGACGAAGTTGTCATGATCACCAATGGCGGCAAGCTGATCAGGACAAAGGTGGCAAGCATCTCGGTGCTTAGCAGAAACACCCAGGGCGTTACGCTTATGGATCTTGGCGATGACGACAAAATCGTCAGCATCGGACGCGTAGCAGAAGACTAAAACAGGCTGCAAGCGCGGAAGGCTGCGGACGCGGAAGCTTTTTCTTCCCGCCTTCCGAGCTTCATTGCCTCACCCCTTTTCATACAGGAGGCTCTTCATGTCAATCCGGAATCTTGAAGCTGTTTTTCGGCCGAAACGCATTGCCGTCTTTGGCGCCAACGATGAACCTGGTTCGCTTGGATGCACGGTTTTCCGCAATCTGGTCGGCGCCGGATTCAAGGGGGCGGCCTATCCCATCAATCCCCATGTCGAGGCGGTCCACGGCGTAGAGTCTTTCGCGAGCGTTGCGGACATCCCGCACGACATCGATCTTGCCATTTTCTCGACAACCTGTTCCCATATCATTCCCCAACTGGACGCCTGCGGCGAAAAGCATGTAAAGGGTGTCGTTCTGCTCTGCCCTGACTTTCACTACCGCACCAACAACCCGAAGCAGTTTGAGCAGTATGTCAATGAGCGGTCGACCAAGTATGGTTTCCGCGTGCTTGGACCGAACTCGCTCGGCTTTATTCGTCCGAGCCTTGGCCTGAATGCCAGTCTTTTTCCGTACATGCCGATGAAGGGGAAAATCGCCTTTGTCTCACAGAGCTCGACTTTTTCGGTGGCGCTGCTGGAGCGGGCGGTTCACAAGCAGGTGGGCATCAGCTTTTTCGCGGCGATCGGCAGCCGCTTCGATATCTGTTTTTCAGACATGATCGACTACCTCGGCATGGATGCCGAGACGCGCGCGATTGTTCTCTACATCGAATCAATCGAAAGCGGCCGTCGATTCATGACGGCAGTCCGTTCGTTCGCTTGCTCCAAGCCTATCGTGGTGGTCAAGTCCGGCAAATATCCCGCATCCGCGCAGATAGCGCTGACGCATTCCGGAACCCTGGCGGGAGAAGATCGCATTTACGATGCCGCGTTCAAGCGAGCCGGAGCTGTCCGTGTCGACGATGTGCTCGATCTCTTTTATCTTGCGGAGACGCTTGAAAAACAAAAACGCCCGAGAGGAAACCGGCTGGCTATCGTCTCCAACTCAGGGGGGCTGGCAGTGATGGCGGTCGATGTGCTGGTGCGGCAGGGCGGCGAACTTGCCAGGCTGAGCGAAGAAAGCGTGAAATCCATTCGCGAAAAGATTACACTGGCCGGGCTGAACAACCCGATCGACCTTCTTTCCGACGCGTCGCCGCAGGCGTTTGATACTGCGGTCCGCGCATGCCTGAATGACAAGGGCGTCGACGGGGTGCTGGTCATTCAAACGCCCACCCCGGGCTCGAACCTCGAAGAGACTGCGGAAGCTGTTGCCGCGGCCGCCCGTGACTATCCGCATAAACCGCTGCTGACTTCATGGATGGGTGCTCATTCAGTAGAGGCGGCTCGTGAAATTCTCGCCACGCGCGGAATACCGACATTTGTCACTTCAGAGCAGGCGGTGCGGGCATTTGTGTATATGTACCGGTATGATGACAACCTGCGCCTGCTGCTCGAGACGCCGGAAGCAATTCTGAAAAATTTCAGGCCGGACAAAAAGCGCGCGGAAGAGATAATCCGTTCCGCCTCCGCAGGACAGCGGCTGGTGCTCACCTTTTTTGAGGTGAAGGAGATTCTCTCGGCGTACGGCATTCCGGTCATTGAGACACAGGTCGCGCAGAATGAAGAAGATGCTGTGCGGATAGCAGTGGCAATCGGGTATCCGGTTGTGCTGAAGGTCGATACCCCCTCCATTTTTCATAAACTCCAGAAGGGCGGCGTCATTCTCAACGTGCGTGACAAGGGCGCGGTTATTGAAGCGTACCGCTCTCTTCGGGCTATCGCCGATTTAAGCGGGGACCTGGATGCAAAGGTAATTCTGCAGCCTATGATAGTGCGGCACGGCTATGAGCTCGTCATCGGCGCAAAGAAAGACCGCACCTTTGGGTCAGCACTCCTCTTCGGCACAGGCGGCGAGCTTGTCGAAGCTTTAGGGGATTATGCGATCGGTCTGCCGCCGATGAACCAGGCGCTTGCGCATCGCATGATGAACGAAACCCGTATCTATCGGTATCTGCTGAATCAGCAGAGCTTTGCGCACACGCTCAAGCACCTGGAAGAAATAATCGTGCGCTTCTCACAGCTTATTGTCGACTTTCCGCAGATCAAGGAAATCGACATCAACCCGTTCTTTATCAGCGACACAGACCGCGAGGGATTCGCGTTTGACGCAAAAATTCTGCTCGAGCAGGAAGTTCTTGAGCCCGATCTGTCGTTTGAGTGCGAATTCTGTCCGCCGCATCTTGCCATCACACCGTATCCTGCCCGCTATGTCAAGGAAGTTACGCTCACGAACGGCACTCCGGCAATCATCCGGCCTATCAAGCCGGAAGACGAGCCGCTTATTGCGGAGCTCTTCAAGACCTTCTCGGAGCGGACCATCAGTCTTCGTTTTTTTCAGCGGGTTGTTGACCTCCGGCATGAACAGTTGGTCCGCATCTGCCAGCTCGACTACGAACGCGAACTCGCCTTTGTCTGTGTTGTGAAAGACGGAGATCGTGATATGATTATCGGCGATGCCCGCGTCATCAAGCAGCCTGACATGGAAAATGCCGAAATGGCGGTAATGGTCGGTGACCCATGGCAAGGCATCGGAGTCGGCAGAATGCTCTGCGGCTATTGCATTGAGGTAGCTCGGGAAGTCGGCATCAAGCACATCTGGATGGAGATTCTGCACATGAATCCGTATATGCTTTACTTGGCCGACAAGCTCTCGTTCAAGAAGGTCGACGGCGATGAAGACAGCATTCGTGTGGTGCTGGACCTGGACGAGAAGCAGCAATAAATGGCTGAGCACCTGCTCATAGTAGAAGACGAAGATGAACTGAGAGACAAACTTCAGCGCGTTTTTATCGATGAGGGCTATTCTGTCGACGCGGTTGCAGACGGAGAAGCCGCAATCAAGTTGTATGATGAAGGCTTGTATGACGCAGTCATTACCGATATCATTCTACCGGGGATCGACGGCATCGAGCTGCTTCGCCGCATCAAGGAGCGGAGCCATGAACAGAGCGTTATCGTCATGACCGCCTTTGCGTCGCTCGACACCGCGGTCAAGGCGCTCAAGGCCGGAGCCTTCGACTACCTTATCAAACCGCTCATGCATGAGGAGATCAAGCAGAGCGTCCGCAATGCACTCCGCGAAAAATCGCTTCGTACGGAAAACGTCATTCTGAAAAAGGAAATAGAGCGGCGTTATGACTTTGGCAAGATCGTCGGGGAAAGCCCCGAGATACAGACGCTCATCGACGATGTGAAAAAAATATCTGATTCCAGAAGCAACGTGCTTCTTTTGGGCGAAACCGGCACGGGCAAGGAGCTGTTTGCGCGCGCCGTTCACTATAACAGTTCGCGGAAAGACAAGCCGTTTATCCCTATCAACTGCAGCGCAATCCCGGAAAATCTGCTCGAATCGGAATTCTTCGGCTATGCCAAAGGCGCGTTTACGGGAGCGACCAGTCCGAAGCGAGGCCTGCTTGAAGCAGCCGATCAGGGCACCGTCTTTCTGGATGAAATAGGCGACCTGCCGATCTCGCTTCAGTCAAAACTGCTGCGCGTGCTGGATGACCGGGAGATCAGACCGCTCGGCAGCATTCACGCGCGGCGTGTGGATCTGAGAATTGTTGCTGCGACAAATCGAGATCTGGGCCGCGAGGTGAAAGATAACCGCTTCCGGGAAGATCTCTACTATCGGATTGCCGTCGTAACGCTCAAACTGCCGACGCTTCGTGAGAGGACGGGCGATGTGAGAACCCTTGCGCTGCATTTTTTGCAGAAGTGTTCCGCCGAGGTAGGCAAACAGGTAGCATCTATTGATGACGCCGCAATGCGGCTTCTTATGAGCTACGCATGGCCCGGCAATATCCGCGAGCTGCAGAATATTATCGAGCGCGCTGTATTGCTTGCTGACGGGAAGACTATCTCTCCCGCGCACATTCCCGAGGAGCTTCGCGCAGTCGAGAAACATGGCCATTTTGACGGCTCCCGCCTGTTGTCGATTGAAGCGTATACAAAAGATTTTATCGTTCGCCACCAACCCCGCCATAACGAGCAGCAGATTGCTGATATGCTCGGCATCACGCGCAAGGCTTTGTGGGAAAAGCGCAAAAAATGGTGTTTAAAGCGCGCCTAGGAGTCTGCCGGACTTTCGATGTTTTCGAAAAGTCGGCCACATTGAAAAAATCCTGAAGGAGGATAAAATCATGCACTGTCCAAGATGCAATCAAGATTTAAAAAGAAAAAGCCTTGCATCTCTGCAAAGCCTTGTCATTACTCAGTCTCGCTAAAACTTCATAACTGACTGAATTATATGCCTAATCTGGTGGAGGCGCGGGGAATCGAACCCCGGTCCGAAAGCACTACTCTCAAGCATCTCCATGCAAAGCCCGCCAATTTGAGTTTCGGAAGTCAGTATGCCGGCAGACAGGCCTTCTGAAATCCTATCCCCTTAGATCTCCCATCGAAGCAGAAGGGCGCCGCCCGATGGCAGCCTGAAATATGACATCCGTTTCCCGGCTCAGGCATCCAGAAAGGGACGTGCTGCTAGTTAAGCAGCAAGTGCCAGTTCGTTGTTGGCGTTTGTGTTTGTTCCCTCTTTTTACGTGGTGAAGGAGCCACGGCATGCAGCTTGAGCCTCATAACCCCCGTCGAGCCCTTTCGCCCCCGGATGAAGCTTATGTTTATTATAGCATTAATCTTCGGTATTAACCGGTTCGGTGGCCGCTCCGTTGGCTTGCCATTCAGGCTGCGACGCACTATAATCATAAACATATTATCAGGAACGTCGGCAATGCGCCGGCAATGAAAGGAGATCTCCATGAAGCGCAGCGCTCTCTTTTTTGCAGCAGTGGTTCTCGCCGTTTTTTCTCTTCTGGTTTCCGGTTGCGGCGACAAGCCGAAAGACGCGGCACAGGCTCCGGCGCCGACCGCATCGGCTCCGAAGGTGAACATGCAGGATGGTCAGTGGGAGATTACGACAACGGCTGAAATGCAGGGCATGCCGGCCGGGATGATGAAGCCGTATACCTTCACCACCTGCCTTACCCAGAAGGATCCGATTGCAAAAGACAAGGAACAGACTAACTGCAAGATGCAGGACGTTAAGACGGTCGGCAACACGGTTTCGTGGACCATCGTCTGCCCGGACGTGACGAGCAAAGGCTCAATCACCTATGCCGGAACGACTTATGACGGATTCATCGAGAGTGCGATGAAGGTGGAAGGCAAAGACATGACGTCGAAGATGACGATGAAGGGAAAGCACCTCGGCCCGTGCCTGGCTCAGGCTCCGGCGCAGAAATAGTTTTTTCAGGCTAACCGCAACGCCCGGGTCTGCCGACCCGGGCGTTTTTTTGGATATCAGGTAATCAGATCCCGGATCGATCATCCTTAGCAATTTGACAACAGCAGAAAGCGATCATGCGAGTGGCGCGGCTTGTCACGCTCTGCCCAGTCGGGTATTATTGAGAAATGGGGAGGGCGGTGAAAGTCCCCCGGAACAGCGGGTGGCATGGGCACGGGAAACTCTCGGCTTTCCCACGTAAGGATTGAGAACCGGCGGAGCGAGGAAAAACCTTCTGCGTCGTCAACGCTTTGATCTTAAATACAGCTCTTCCGCTTTTTTTCTCGCCCACGGATTTTTTCTCAGAAACGTGAGACTGGACTTGATGCTCGGATCGCTCGTGAAGCACTTGATCCTGATGCGCTTCCCAAGCTCTTCCCAGCCGTATCGCTCAACGAGCTGGTTCAGCATCGCCTCGAGCGTAATGCCGTGCAGTGGATTGTTTGGCTGATGGTTCGTTGTGATGTTTTTGCTCATCTCTTGGCTAAGCGGGTCGGAAATAGCTACCGGTTCCGATCCTTCAAGGCTTTGTCGATCTCGCGCTTTGCCTCACGTTCCTTAATCGCCTCACGCTTTTCATACTGCGCCTTGCCTTTGCACAATCCGACCTCGACCTTGGCATAGGGTCCCTTAAAATAGAGCTTCAACGGAATGAGCGTGTAGCCTTTTTGCACCAGCTTGCCGCGGATGCGCTCGATTTCCTTCCGGCTCATGAGCATTTTGCGGGTGCGGGTCGGCTCGTGGTTCATGATGTTGCCGTGGCTGTATGGGCTGATGTGGCAGTTCAGGAGAAAAACCTCGTTGTCCTTAATCAGAACATAGCTATCCGACAGGTTCGCGCGTCCGGCGCGGAGTGACTTCACCTCCGTGCCGACGAGAACCATCCCCGCCTCTACCGTGTCTTCGATAAAGTAGTCGTGGTATGCCTTACTGTTTTTGCAGATTACGCCCATAGGACATTTATTATCTCACATTCTCCCTGCGCTGTGCTTGATGGCAAGCCGTTCTCTTCCCGCTTCTCACTTCCCCCTCAAATCGTATATAATTGCCGTGTGGTATCCGATGGGAGGATTCGATGAAAAAAATTCTTGCGCTGATGTTGATTCTCCTCGTTTTTGTCGCGGCCTGCGGCAAGAAAGAGGTAAAAAAGCCTACTGCTGACTCCCTGCTTGCGACCGAAGCCTTCGCGCTTGCCGAAAAGGTGCGCGCCGCGTATGTTGCCCGCGATATGTCGGCGCTTCGGGCAAACACAACCCCTGAGGGGTACAAAGCTATTGCTGAATCGATAAAGCCGTTTGATTCGGTGACGCTTGAGTTCAAGCCGCTGCTGTTTGATATCCGCGACAGCAAGATGACCTTGTATGTGTCGTGGACCGGCACCTGGACAAAGCATGGTCAGAAGGCCGAGGAGCGCGGCCTGGTCACGCTCGGGCTGAAGGGCAGTCCGCTGAAGGTTGATGACGTCCAGCGGGCAAGTCCGTTCCGGTATCCGGAAGAGTAAAAGGCGGTCGTCAGAATCCGGGATGCGGAATTCAGAAGGTAAGGATTAAGGCAAAGCGCCTCTTTTTTCTTCGGGGTTCTGAATTCTGTCTTCTGCGTTCTGGTTTGTTTCTCCCCAGCTTCCTTTGCGTGTCGGCTGATCAATGCCCTGATCCAACAGCGCCAGAAAATCGCCGCGCGGTATTTCTCGGGCGCCCAGCCGCCGCAGATGAGACGTTGTTACCTGGCAATCGATAACGGTGCATCCCCATTCCCGCAGCCGCTCCACCAGAAAGACAAA
>CAYMRS010000035.1:0-27016 GCA_964392915.1 uncultured Nitrospiraceae bacterium | reverse complement strand
GAAGATGCTCGGACCCCATCTCCGCGAGAACGTCATTTCTGATAAGCCCTATGACGTATCGGAGTTTCTCTTGTTCGTAATACTGATAGAAAGCGGGCACGGCAAACCCCGCATCCCCACGGATGATTATCTTTGCCTTCGCGGCATTGTAGATAACCAGCGGGTGGTACATGTACTGATCGTAGTCTCCATGAAAGAACGTCAACTGCTGATTGCCATAGGTCGGGTCGTCTGTGCCGTCACGGTCAAGCACTATCCGCCTGGGCTTCTGTTTTTTCTTGCGCTGGACATACCGATCAACAAACAGCTCGGCCATCCGATATAGGTCTGAAATCCGTTATCATATTTTCCAGGCGGCTCAAGGTCGGTATCCCGGAGATTTCTCTCACATGCCGCCTTCAGGCTCGGATCGCTCCTTAAAACATCGGCATCAGTGAAAGACGTTCATCTGCCGGCCGTACCAGAAGAAGTCCGCTGTCCGACGTTATCTCGCTGCCCTGAAAGTCCACGGTTAGCTTCTTTTTGTTCTTGAATCCAAAGGTCAGTTGTGTGCTACACTCTGTCATAGCCAACTCCTCTCCGTTTGATATTGTTAAGTCCTTTCAAACTCAATGATACCAAACATTCAGATGGAGTTGGCTTCTTCTTGTGTGATTTGTTTATGAATTGTCTGGGCTAGGTGAGGTGCCCGCCATGACTATGCTTATCGGCGGTTCTATTGCTGTCGCGGCGGTCTACATGATAAACCGTTCGCGTTCGTGAACAGCGCGCGGCCGCAATTGATAAATACAGTAGAATAGAATGATAATCTGATATTACGCCACAGGAGGAACGCAGACGATGAAACGGGATTTTTTGAATGCAACTGAATGCTGGAAAACCATACTCGCCGATACCGGAAAGAACGCCTCTCTGCTGAGCACCATTGAGCAGTTTGCGCATACGAATACCGCACCCGTGCAAGTTGTGTTCGGCACGTCCGGATGGCGTGGTGAAGTAGGAACTGATTATACGTTCCGTAATCTTCATATCGTGACATCAGCAATTATAGAGGCATTGCAGACCGGAGACGATGACTTCTATCGCGCCATGGGAGTAGCCGGATTCAATGAGGTGCAGCAACGTGGTGCCATCGTCGGCCATGACAATCGTTATCTCGGGAAAGAGTTTGCCCTTGATGTTATCGGTCTGCTGCAGTCTGCCGGGATACGCACATGGTATGCCGGAGAGGCGACGACCCCTGAATTTTCGTCTGGCGTGGAGATGATGAAGACGGCATGTGCCATCAACCTGACGCCGTCGCACAATCCCGCGAATTATGCCGGATTCAAGTTCAATCCTGCTGATGGAGGGCCTGCAGGCACCGAGATTACATCACAGTTCGAGAGGATTGCTAATCGCATGATGGCGGAGAAAGCAACCGTTACCGTTGCTCAGCCGGCGCAGGTCGAGAAGGTCGACCTGACGGAATTATATATGAACTATCTGGCTGAGCGCAAAACGCTTGATCTCGAAAAAATTCACGCGTTTGTGAAAGATGTGGATTGCACTATCTGTGTTGACCACGTGCATGGATCGACAAAACACCGCTTAAAGCGGATTCTGGGCGAGAGCGCAAAAATTATCTATCTCCGGGAGAATGATGACGTTCTCTTCGGTGGCATTGCTCCCGAACCCAGCGAGAAAAACATGGAGGGGGTCATGCAGGGTCTGAACAGCAGTAAGGCAAAGTTCAGAATCGGCGCTATAATGGACCCCGACGGCGACAGGATACGCTATGCCGATGCGGGCGAACAGATCCCGATGAATTATTTTGGTGCCATGGCGCTGCATTTCCTGCATGTATATAAAGGATATAACGGTGTTGTTGCGAAGTCAGTCGGCACCAGCAATTTCGTGAATGCGATTGCGAAAAAGCTTGGCATACCGATCAAGGAAACAAAAGTAGGATTTAAGAACTTCCGGCCTTATATGCTGCCGACTGCCTCAGAGCGGGCTATCGTCGCTTTTGAAGAGTCCGACGGAATTTCTGGTTATAACCACACCCTCGAAAAGGACGCGATGTTCGGTCTGCTACTTGCGATAGAGATGGTTGCGACAACGAGGAAGAATCTTGGAGAATATCTGCACGACATCATGAATGAGTTCGGCGCGTTTTATCCGGATCGATCAGGAATAGGTGTTGACAGAGCCCTTGCCGGAGAGGCTCTGGTGCAAAAGCTCTCAGGCATCCAGAAACAGTATCCAAAAGGATCCCGGATGGTGATCTGCGGCATCGAGCGCACCGTTGCCGATCTTATCACGGTGGACGGCACGAAGCTGGTCTTTGACGACGGTTCCTGGCTCATGATTCGGCCATCCGGCACAGAGCCGAAGGTGCGTTTTTATATCGAAGCCCGGACGGAAGCCGGGAAGCAGGCTGTCTTTGATACCGCCGAACGTCTTACGAAAGAGGCGTTGGGGATTGCATAATCCATGCAAAAAAAAAGATTTGGCCATATAGATATTCCGCTCCAGAGGGTGCATCTGGAGCTGACGAACATCTGCGATTTCAATTGTGTTTTTTGTCCGAAAGCGCTGATGAAGCGGCCTTGCGGGTATATGGAGACAGATCTCGCGAAGCGGCTTATTGATGAAATCTCAGAAGAAGGACTCTGCGAAAAGATCACCTTTCATGTCATGGGTGAACCGCTGCTGCACAGGGAGTTCTTTGCGATTCTGGAACATGCGCAGAGCCGCAAAGTGCAGGTTGGCCTTACCACGAATGGCGGTCGTCTCGGCACGGAGATCGGGACGCGACTTCTGGAGTATCCGCTGCATCAGCTCGATATCTCGCTGCAGACGCCGGATGCAAAGTCGTTTGCATTGCGGAAAGCCGGGAAGCTCACCTTTGAGGAGTATCTCAGCGGAATTTTCGGCTTCTTTGCAGAATACCACAGGCGCCATCCGCAGACGGTCTTCAAGTTCCGCTTTCTGAATACGCGTTTTCCGAAGAAGTCCATGGAGCGCAGACTGGGTCCTGTCCGTGTCATCTCTTCAACGCAGGAGCTGCGTGCTACTTTCAAATACTGGGCTGGACGCGTCTATGACGGACTGCAGACGCCCGGGGCGGAGCGTGCACAGGCGCTGCGGGAGATCGATAAGCTGTCCGCCTGTAAATGGCATGTCGTCGAAGTGGCGCCGAATGTTTTCTTTGAGACATATATCCTGGAAGACTGGGGTCATGCGTTTGGGGATGAAAATGTGCACGATGCGTGGGGCGGCTATTGCTTCGGCCTGCGCGACCACTTTGCGGTGCTCTGGAACGGCGATGTGGTGCTCTGCTGCGTTGACTACGACGGCAACACGGTTGTCGGCAATGTGAAAGATGCTGCCCTGAAAGAAGTCTTGTCATCGGACGCTGTCGGCAAGATTATGGACGGCTTCCGGAAATACCGCCTCGAACACCCGTACTGCAAACGCTGCCTCGGCAGCAGTTCCCGCATCGGCTGGGCGCTGAAGCCCATTCTGGCAGTGAGCGGACTGAAGTTTCTGAAACCGTTTTTCTACAAAAAGACAAGACTTACCGGACAATCTTCCTGAAGTCTTCGTTTTTTATTTGAAGTGCACTCTTCTTTCGGCGTTGCGCGTCAGCTCTGCGCAATAATAAAAAAGGGGGGGGACCATCTGCTATAATGAAGGCATTGTTTATGACATTCTGACGGAAGCAGGAAGCACTTTTGTGGAATATCTGTCATGGACAAAGAACTCAAAAAGGAGTGACTATAACAATGGCAAATGATGGAACATCCGGCATGACTATCTCGAAAAAAATGTACGGACTTGTCGGCGTGCTTGTAGTAGTTATTGTGTTTGGAACCTTTGGCGCACTGATGATTCAGCGGCATCTTGTGGCTGAATATGAATCGTTGTCGAAGGTTGAATATGCACTTGTCGATTCAGCAGCGCAGGCCCGCTATGCGACAGAACTCTCTGTCCGGGAGATGAAGAACTTCATCATCCGGCGTGAGGACAAATGGGCCGACGAGTTCCGGAAGGCAATCGCCGGCGCAAGAAAACACCTCGACAAATATGCTCAATCTGCCCAGACGTCCGAAGAAAAAAAGATGGCTGAAGAAGCAAAAAAGCACCTTGAACGGCATGTGGCCGGATTTGAAGAGTCGTTCAATGCGCTCAAGAAGAATCCCAAAATCTCGCTTGAGGAACTTGACAAGCTCCAGGCCGGAATAAACCGACCGGTTGCGGCTATTACCCTGAAGATGCAGGAGAGCGCACTCAAGGATTATGAAGCCAAATCAAAGGAAATTCAGAAGCTCTCCGCAACGGCAGGCTATGTCCTTGTCGGAGGGTCTCTCGGGGTTGCCGCCCTTGTAACGCTTGTCATTGTTGCGTTTGTCCGGCGGCTTGTGCGTTCCATTACCGATGCGGTAGATACGGCGGTGAAGGTTGCAGATGGGGATCTGACGGTCAATGTGACAGCGCAATCAGGCGACGAGATCGGCTTTATGATGAACAAGCTCCGGGAAATGGTCGAACGCCTGAGAAGCCATGTGGGGAGCTTGAAACAGGCTTCGCTGAGCATAGCTTCGGGAAGCGATCAACTGAACAATCAGTCCAGCACGATGACCCGGACACTCAACGAGCAGAGCTCCCGGGCAACGCAGATAGCCACGGCGTCTGAAGAGATGTCCCAGACTGTCGTCGACATTGCCAGAAACGCAGCAGATATAGCGAACTCTTCAACAGCCACTGCATCAGTCGCCCAGCAGGGAGCGCGTGTCGTCCAGCAGTCGGTTACCGAGTCCCGCGCAATTGCTGATACGGTGACCCGTTCGACCGAGGTGGTGAAGACGCTCGGAGCCAAGTCACAGCAGATTGGTGAAATCGTTTCTGTAATCAACGATATTGCCGACCAGACAAATCTTCTTGCATTGAACGCTGCCATTGAAGCAGCCCGCGCAGGGGAGCAGGGCCGCGGATTCGCTGTGGTGGCGGATGAAGTCAGAAAGCTTGCGGAACGCACTGCCAAGGCAACTGCCGAAATCAGCGGCATGATCCGGGGCATTCAGGCTGAAGTCGGCAATGCTGTTTCTTCAATGGAGACGGCAAACGAGAAGGTTGAGAGCGGTCTCAAATTCTCGATGGATGCCGGCATTCAGTTGCAGAAGATAGTCGAGAGTGTCTCCGGACTGCAGTCCATGGTTCAGCAGATAGCTTCAGCGACCGAAGAGATGTCGTCCACTTCAGAAGGGATATCCGGAGATATTCAGGAAATCGCGAGCGGCGCACATAATCTTACGGACGGATCACAGCAGATAGCACAGTCTTCCTCAGAACTGGCGAGGCTTTCGCGTGAACTTAAATCCAGTATCGAGCATTTTAAGGTGTGACCCGTTTTTCATGCGGCGGCACGCTGTTCGAAAAAGAACGGTTGCCTGACACGAAAAAAGCCCCGCGTTATGCGCAGGGCTTTTTTCATTTTCAGCTTTGCAGTGTTCCCATTCAGAGCTCCCGCCGTCCCTCAAGCGACTTGCTCAGGGTAACCTCATCGGCAAACTCAATGTCGCTGCCTATCGGAAGTCCATATGCAATGCGGGAGACGCGAATATGCAGAGGTTTCAGAAGCTCGGTGATATAACGGGCGGTCATTTCTCCCTTTGTATTCGGATTGGTTGCCAGAATAACCTCTTCGATACCGCCTTTGCTGACTCTCTCGACCAGTTCCGCTATTTTCAGGCGGTCCGGCGTAATACCGTCAACCGGAGAAAGTGCGCCGAGGAGTACATGGTATACGCCGTGAAAACACCGAGTTCGTTCCACCGCAAGGATGTTGCTCGGTTCTTCGACCACACAGATACGGCTGTGATCGCGCGCATCATCACTGCAGATGTCGCAGGGGTCGGCGTCTGCGATATTGGAGCAGATCGAACAGAAGCGGGCTTTTTCCTTGACATTGACGATCGCATTGGCCAGAGCCCTGGCGTCATCGTTCGGCAGATTCAGAATAAAGAAGGCAAGCCGTTGCGCGCTTTTCCGGCCCACGCCCGGCAGACGGGTGAGCTGGGTAATCAGGTTGTCGATAATATTCTGCGTCATGGGTATGTTCAGAGATAAAAGTGAAAAGAGAAAAACAAAGACTAATCTCTCTCTTTTTGCTCTTGGCTCGCTCTACCGGCCAAGCATGCTGCCGAGGCCGCCCATGCCGGGAATGTTCATCCCCATCGTCAGCTTTGACATGTCATCGTTCACAATCTGCTGAGCGCGGCGAAGGGCCTCATTGCAGGCGGCAAGGATGAGATCCTGCAGCATGTCGACATCATCGGGGCTGACAACATCCTTTTCAATCTTAATGGAGACAATTTCACCCGCGCCGCTGGCCGTTACGCTCACCATGCCGCCACCCGCAGTCGCGTCAGCCGTTTTCTTTTTTGCTTCTTCCTGGATGCGCTGCATTTCACCCTGAAGCTTCTGGGCCTGGCGCATCATGTCGCCGATCATTTTCTTAGACATCAGTTCCTCCTTGTGAGTTCGTGGGTGTTACATCAACAATCCGGCCGTCAAAAAGTTCGAGCGCTTCACGTACTATCGGGTTCTGCAATGCCCGCTCGCGGAGTTCCGATTTTGAGACGGATTGTGCTTCTTTCGTGACGATGGTAATCGGCACTGGGCGGCCCGCAATCTCCTGAACAATTTTTCGGACGGATGGCAGGTTTTCGCTTACCGAATCGGCATGCACGGAGCTTCCGCCGTTGAACGTGATTGTGATCAAATCATTATCAAAGGCAACGGTGCTCGCCTGGATTTTGAATGCCAGCAGAGGGTTGTCATGGTCGATTTGCCGCATCGAGGTTTTCCACACCACATCAAGAGAAGCTTCTGCGATGAGCGGAGCCGGCGGATTCGATGAGTGCCCGGCAGCATCCACGCGAGGAGCTATCGGTGCAGATGCCGAGAGCGCAGATTTCTGCGCTTTTATCCGGCTCTCAGGGGCCGCGCCGGGCTTTTTTTGGGGAGCGGCCGTCGACAGACTGCGTTGCGATGAGGATTGCGGGTTTTTTTCCGCAGGGCTTCCCAGCATCTGAAAAGCCTTGTCGATAGCAGTAAACCGGCTCATGAGGCTCAGGCGGATAAGCGCCAACTCGAAAACAACGCGCGGGTGCAGGGCGCTCCTGACGGCAGGCTCCGCCTTTACAAGATCGCTGAGGAGCAGCGCGATATGTTCCTCCGAGGTCAGCTCTTTCAACTGAAGGAGGGTTGTCCGTTCGGATTCGCCAAGATCCAGAACGCCATCGGGATTTTCGACGATTTTTGCGATCAGGAGATTCCGGGTGAACTGAAGCAGGTCACGCATGAATGGCTTCAGATCGATTCCGGTATCCGTCAGATTCGATATCAGCATCACGATGTCGCGACTTCGTCCCTCGATAATTGCGGCCAGCATCTGGCCGAGCGTCTCGGTATCGGTATACCCCAGCAAATCCTTCACATCATTTGCCGAGATATTCTCTGAAAAGGAAATCACCTGGTCGAGGGTCGTAAGTGCATCGCGCATGCCGCCGTCTGCCGCGCGCGCAATCATTTCGATGGCAGTGTCGGCAATGATTATCTGCTCGGCATCGGCAATCTGGCGGATGCGCTGCATGATTGTCTGGGTCGATATTTTCCGGAACGGCAGATGCTGGCAGCGTGAAAGCACGGTCCCCGGAATTTTTTTTGGTTCGGTGGTTGCGAGAACAAAAATAACATGCGGCGGCGGTTCTTCGAGGGTTTTGAGGAGCGCGTTGAAAGCCGCAGTCGAAAGCATGTGAGCTTCGTCGATGATGTAGACCTTGTATTTGGCTTCAGATGCCGCGTATTTGACCCGCTCCCGAAGGTCGCGGATATTGTCCACTCCGGTATTGGACGCGCCGTCAATCTCGGTAACATCCATGGACGCGCCATCCGGGATAGCCTCGCAGGAACGGCATGTACCGCAGGGGTCCGGTGTCGGCCCGTGTTCACAGTTCAATGCCTTTGCGAGGATTCTGGCGGTTGTTGTTTTGCCGACACCGCGGGGTCCGGAAAAGATATAGGCGTGCGCGACCTTGCCGCTGACCACAGCATTGCGCAGGATGCGCGCGATCGGCTCCTGACCGGTCAGTTCCTCAAAGGTTTTCGGTCGCCATTTTCTGGCTAAAACGAGATACGACATATTCCCTCACAGTTGCGGAACTGATGGTGCGGTCTTTCCCCATCCGGTGGCCGGCGCTGGAACGAAAAGTGGAGCCGGCTTGCTGCGGCACCCAGACAAAGCGCTTACCGTTGCTTCCTTCCGGACCTGGCGGAGTTCACACCGATCTGCTGCGCAGGGCCGACCCCCGGATGGGGAAAGAGGCATGGTGCCGGTGATTAGGATAATATATGGCGGAGAGGGAGGGATTTGAACCCTCGGTGAGTTGCCCCACACACGATTTCCAGTCGTGCTCCTTCAGCCGCTCGGACACCTCTCCAGTGCATACGCTATCTGCACCGGCAGCATGCTTCAAGATGTATATCATAACATTTTTTGCACTGACAATGAGCGCATCGCCTCGAAAGTATATGAGGAGCGCTACTGCGTTTTGCAGAGTGCTGATGAACAGTTTGCCGCAACGGAACGGCTTGAAGGTATATCTTGACGACCAACTTGCGGACAGTCTCGACAGGATATCCATGGAGAGCCGTATTCGCGGATCCTTATCCATCTTTTGCCGACTTTTTTAAAAAAATCTGGCTGACCGAACTCTATGTTGCAGATGAAACGGTTGTCGTTGAAGGCACAAAATTTGTGAAACCGGTCAGTCTGAGTTTTTAAGATATAGCCTGCCGATTCGCCGCAGCGTTAATGTCAGGGGAATCGCCAGTATCGCGCCCGCCGGACCGAGTACCCACGACCAGAAGAGAACTCCAAGAATGATCATCAGAAATGAGATGTCAAGGCTGTCTTTCATGAATTTCGGTTTGACAATGTTATCGCCGACAAAATTAATAATCCACCAGCTGACAGCAACAGCCGCAGCGCTTTGCCACCCAAGATCCAGCAGAGCGACAAATACCGGCGGAATGACGGCAAACACAAATCCGACCATCGGGATAAAATTACAGAAGAAAAAAAACACGCCCCATGTCGCCGCAAAATCCACCCCGATTACATACAGTGCAATTACCTTTGCAACCGCCTGCAGCAGACCCATCAGCGCGGTGATGCCGACAAACGTTCTCGAGTCTGCGTTGATTTCCGCTATCCGTGCAACCAGCGAATCGGCCGCATATTCTCCGCCGGCGAGCTTGCGGTCGTTGTGGGCGAGTTCGAGAAGAAAGATGACGCCGAGAATAAGCAGGAGAATTCCATTGCCGAGCGCTCCTGCAAAAAGTCCGAGCAATGACCCCGCGAACTGCATTATTTTTACCGGCTCAATGCCTTCAACAGTCGCAATATGAGCAAGATCAAAGCCTTTTCCTTGCAGGAAGGCAACCGCCGCGTGCGTCATCTGCAAAAACTGTTGCTTGTAGAACGGGAATTTTGCGAGCAGCCCTGAAACTGATGATGCCAGAAGAGCGAGAACTGCCAACCCCCCGCCGACGACGAGCACTATGGTTATCAGTACTGAAATCACCGTCGAACACTTTTTCTGTTGCAGCCAGTTCGGCAGCGGGGCGAGGCTCTGCGCAAGCAGGAGCGCAAGCAAAACAATGTTAAGCGTCGAGGCGACCTCTTTCAGTCCGGCAATAATGATAACGAAGCAGGCGCCACCGAGCAGCATCAAGAGCGCCGGCGGGAAGGCAAAGCTTTTCTTCATGGAGTCCTCCTGCACTTTCGTGCTTTTGCGTCGTCGGCAGCCCGCCAGCGGAATTGGTAACTTCGCAGCTTCCTCATCCGGCGAGACTTCGGCTCTCTGCTGCAACAAAGGTCAAGAAATGGGTTGCCCTACGCTTTTCAGGAATGACTGCCCGTATTGTTTTGTCCTGATACGTTCATCGCAGATGATAACCCGTCCGGTGTCGGTTTTTGACCGGATCAGACGGCCGAACCCCTGCTTGAACTTGAGAACAGCCCGCGGAAGACTGTATTCCATAAACGCATTGCGGCCCCGGCGCTCCAGATCTTGGGTGCGCGCAAGCGTAATCGGGTCAGTCGGCACCTCAAACGGGAGTTTGGTGATCACGAGGCAGCGGAGAGCGTCGCCCTGCACATCGACGCCTTCCCAGAACGAATCGAGACCGAAGATGACGGCATTTGTGCTCTCCCGCATGATTTCGAGCATTGCGCGATTCTGATACTCATCCCCCTGCATCATGGCGCGTCTGCCCAGCGAACGCAGCGCATCCGCCGCAAGATCCCATGTCCTGCGCATGGCATCACGGGCAGTGAAGAGTACGAGTATTCCGCCGATCTCCCCGTCAGCGGCCCGGATAATCACATCCGCCAATTTTTGAGCGCTGCCTTCATCGTTTCTGAGATCGATTCCGGAACGAATCTCGACCTGCACCTGACGCTTCATGTCGAAGGGGGATGGAAGGCTAAGCGTCTGCGCGTCTTCAAGACCGAGCATCTCCTGCATGAAAGAAAAATCACCGGCGACCGAAAGCGTGGCAGACGTGAATATCACCGTTTCGTGTTCGGGGAGCATGTTTGACCGAATAAAAGGGGCCGGATAGAGCGGTGCGAGACGCAGAGCTGATCTCTGCGGTTCAACTTCGGCCCAACGCACGGTGTCCGGCTTCTCTTCCAGAAGCCCCGCGACAGCGTCGGCAAGGGATCCAAGTTTGAGCAGTGATGCTCTCAGTTCGATTTCGTCGTCTTCCTGAAACAGGCCGAGCGTGCCTTCCCGCGCTTTTTCGATCAGGTCTTCCACAGCAGCGCGGACCTCATTGAGCTTCTGCTCATCGGCCAACCTCCCGAGTATCATCTGTCGGTCGCGATACTGTTCGCGAACCGAACTCCACAGACCGGCGAGGCGGAATCGGAGCATTTCCACCGCGGGAAAGAGCGGAGGCGAGAGCGCCAGCAGCCCTTTATAGGTGCCCCGGTCATCGAGCCGGAGAAGGCGATTCAGCACATACTCGAAACTTCGGTTGGAAAGCGTAATGCCGATCTGGTCGGAGAGCGCTTTTTCGAGACTGTGCGCCTCATCGACAACGAGCAGTTCTGCCTGCGGCATCAGCTTGCTCTCTTCGGATAATAAAGCATTGATGGCCGTCAGGGCATGGTTGGAAACAAGTATTTGAGCCTCTTCCCACTGCCGTTTCGCGCCAAAATAAAAGCAGCGCGCAAAGTGCGGGCATGCCTTTCCGGCGCACGCGTCGGCATCGGTGCAGACGCGATCCCATACCCCATGGCTTGCGACGCCAAAGTCTTCAACATCCCCGCTCCCCGTATCGGCCGCCCACTGCGCAATATGCCGGTATTCGCGCTCTTCCGCCTCGTCTTCGGAACGGAACGCATTCAGGCGCCTGAGGCAGAGATAGTTGGCGCGGCCTTTTGCAATGGCATAGGTGAAGTCAATCACAGACGCGAGAAAACGGAGATCTTTTCTGACAAGCTGTTCCTGCAGATTGATGGTGCGGGTCGAAATAATAGCCCGCCGGCCAGATATAATAATCGGAATGAGATACGCGAATGTCTTGCCGGTCCCGGTTCCTGCCTCCGCCAGCAGGGGAGTGCCGCGCTCAATGGCAGCACCACACGCAGCGATCAGTTTTTCCTGGGAATCCCGCTGCTCAAACCCCGGCATTGATGGGGCCGCCATTTCACGGAGAAAGCGAATTGATGACTGTCCGAGAGAAGATCTCATCATGCTATTGTACAGGAATTAAAGTTCCGCATGATTCCGGCCGATAGGTGTGCTATAGTTATTGCTAGAAATAATGCGCTTCTATGAAATGAGAGGCATGCACAAAAGCCATTCGCACAAAAAAGCGTCACATGCCGGTCACGCATGCAGGATTCTTCTTGCAGTTGCCTTTTTTTGTCTCCTGATTGCCAGTCTTCCGCTGCCGGTTATTGGAGCCGATCAGCAAAAACCCGCTCAGCCCGAATCGCAATCGGTCCAGAAGCCCGAACCTGCTGCTCAACTTGCTCAGCCGCCGGCACAGAAAGAGGCGGACGTTCCTGCCTTGCGGCCTGATGAAGGATTCGACGTCGTGCTGCTTATGGACAGTTCAGGCAGCATGAGGAAAACAGATCCGAAGGATTACCGCAAAGAGGCCGCGAAGCTTTTTGTGTCGTTGCTGCCGGAACGTGACAATATCAGCATTGTCAGCTTTGGCGACTCCGCGTCAGAACTTGCTCCTTTGACCCCAGGCGGAAAAAAAGATCGTCCCCTGCTTTTCAACGCTGTCAATAAAATCACTTCACGCGAAATGACCACGAACATTACCGAGGCAATAAAACTCGGCCTTGCAACGCTGAAAGCGTCAAAACGCCAAAATCGCATCATGCTGCTGATGTCGGACGGGAAGATCGATCTGCTTTCGAAAGAAAAAGATGAAACATCTGCTGCAGAACTCGCCACATTGCTTCCCGATGTCGCAAAAGCCGGCATCAGGATTTATTCCGTTGCGTTCAGTGAGTTTTCCGATGCCGGATTGCTGCGAGGGCTGTCCGAAAAAACTGGCGGTGCTTTTCGATACGCACAGACCGACCGCGATATCCATGTGGTTTTTGCCTCGATATTCGAGCAGATGAAGGCTCCTGACATGCTTGCGCTCGAGGGAGACACCTTCCTTGTTGACAAGGATGTGAAAGAGGCGGTCCTGCTGATTAACAAGACACCAGGAACTGAGACGGTTCTGTTTGATCCGTCAGGCAAGCGGGTAGTGCAGGGGAAAATTGCCCGCGACATAGACTGGTTCGGTTCAAAAGTCTTCGACATGATTACCATCAGGGAGCCCGCGGTCGGCAAGTGGCGGGTGAAGCTCAGTACCCGCGAGGGCAACAAGGTTTTTGTCCTGACCGATCTGAAGCTGAAATCAACATTTGCCGGCGATAAGGTAACGCGCGGCGACAAGGTCGTTCTGGAAGCCTGGCTGGAGCGCGATGGGACTATCATCCAGAACAGGGATGTTTTGAGTCAGATCGGATTTTTTGCGGATATGGTCGAGCCTGACAGCACCAAACAGTTGATGGAACTCAAGCCAACAGGCAAAGACGGCGTATTTGCGGTTGAGGTGCAGTTCAGGAAGTCGGGCGATCACACGCTTTTGCTGAATTCCGGGGGCAAAACGTTTTCGCGCACCCGCGAGTTCAGGGTGACTGCGGCGGAACCTCCTCCTCTATCTGTTGCACAGGCGCCTCCGCCCGCGCCGGTGACTGAAGGAATCAACTGGCAGCCGGTGCTGATGCATTTTGGATTGATGAATGCGGTGATAATCGGGTTGATCGTTCTCATACTCCTCGTGCGTAAGACCGGCGGTGCGATTGCCCGTCGAAAGAGCGCTCAGCCTGCGTCTGCCGAGGAAGAGAAGATCGATGCGAAGAAGGAAGAATGACGTATGCTGAGATATGCCGGAAAAGAAACAGCGGGTGAACAGCAATGATGATAGCAATGGATCCATTTCTGTTTCTTGTGTTGATTGAGGCGGCGGTTGTTTTTTTCGGTCTGGCCCTGTTCCTTTTTTTCCGGAGTTGCAAATATAAAAAATTGTTTGAACAGGCAAAGAGTATGCCGCCGGAGGTTCCAGCCCCGGAACCTGTTCCCGCTCTAGAAGCAGTCCAGCCTAAGCCTGCTGAAGAACCTGCTCCTGTCGAAGAAGCACCTGAAGCAGTGCCGTCAAATGTGAGAAAACTGCTTGAGATTATCGACTTCCAGAAACAGAAAATTCTGGAGATGCTCTGCATGCGGGATTTGCTTGATGATGCGTACAGGCAGCTTGATATGCTGCGCCAGAAGAATAGTGAACTGGAGGGTCGTATTGAAGGATTGGTCGAGTCTTCCGCAAAGCCTGAGGAGTTCGCCGAGTCTTCCGCAATGTTCAAGGAGAGCAACCGGGAACTTGGCAACTACCTGTCTGTGCTTCAGCGCAGCAGCGATTCAATCGGCGAAAAGATGGCGACGTGGGAGGAACAGTTGAAAGCCCTTTGGGATGAAGCCCGCACTATCGGCGATGAAATCTCCGGGGCCGGGGTTGTTGACCTGTCCGGAGATGCCTCGGTGGAAGTGTCGCGCCTTACAGACGAACTGCAGGCAGCGGAGGACAAGCTGAAAAAGGCGCAGGAGGAGCTTGCCGCACTGAAGTCGCAATATGAGGATATCGAAAAAGAATACATGATTCTCTACAGCAAACAGCAGGCAGGAACGCTCGGGCAGTAACCTCAGGGCAGGTTTCTCCGGATGAGCTTCTCTTCATATTCAGGGAGCTCCTCAAGATGGAGCGGTCGGTTCCGTATCATATTGAACTTCGTTATCTTGAAGTTCAGTTCCCTGATCTTCTTGAGCCGCTCGGCATCATCATCCAGCGTCATAACAAGGTCGCGCATCGTGAGAATCTCATTGCGCAGTTCAAGCTCATGAGGAATGCAGTTCGCATTTTTGAGCATTCGGTAGGCAAGCCGCAAATCCTCAGGGATAAAAGTCTCATCTTCAAACACGATTGGCCTGCCCGCGTTTTCGAGATGATCGAATTCGCCGTTGTCAATCGCCTCGCGGATTTTCCGCTCAGCTATTCTGCTTGCGATATCCATGAATCATTTTCCCGCGCAGCAGCGGAGTGTCGGACGACAGATGCTTTTTCTCCTGAATGGCAGACAGTATCTCTTTCTTGCCTTCAGCATTGCCGCACAAAATGCAGCCGACAAGTGTGTCACCAGCGAGCACAAGCTTCCGGTAAATACCCTTTTCCGGATCTGCCTCTATGACCGAACGGTACTTTCCGTCCGGGTCTATGTCTCCGGCTGACATAAGGTCAATGCCCGCAACTTTCAGGACATTGGAAGGAATCGTGCCAGAATACTCTTCCCTCGCACCGGCCATGTTTGCACCCGCGATTTTCCCCTGTCGCTCGGCCGCAGCCCAGATGCCGTACATGACCCCCCTGTGCTCAATGAGATCCCCGGCAGCGTATATATCCGGGATGCCGGTTTTGAGCAGGTCATTGACCACGAGCCCCCGGCCCCGCTTGACCGGAAGTCCGTCCAGCAGCTTCAGGTCCGGCGTTATACCGGCGGAAACCACTATCATGTCTCCCGCAATGAAACGACCGTCCTGCAATTCGATGCCGCGCCGGGGCGATACATCGACAAGTGTTTTAGTTTTTGCATTGAGCACGAAATTCAGCCCCAGCTGCTCAAGGGCTTTCTGAAGTATCTCTGCGCCTGCTGTATCCAGCTGTCGCGGGAGCAGACGGGAAAAATATTCAACGACGGTGACGGTATTCCCTGCTTTGCTGAGAGCATGTGCCGTTTCAATGCCGAGAAGTCCGCCGCCGAGGACAAGCACGTTGTGCGACCGGGCCGCCGATTCGCGGATGCGCCGGGCATCAGCCAGTGTTCTTAAGGTATGGACGAATGGCAGGTTCATGCCATCAACGGGCGGACGGAAAGGCGTACCGCCGGTCGCAAGCAGAAGCCGATCGTACGGAAGTGACTTGTCTCCGGCAAGCTGAACAGTTTTCGTTTTCGGGTCGATCCGTTCCGCGTGGGTGCCGAGTCTGAGCACAATGGCATTTTTCTCATACCACGCGTTCTTGAAAATAACGATGTCCTCATCGGAGACTTCCCCCGCAAGATAGTCAATAAGGCGTATTCGGCTGTAAAACGGGTTCGGTTCGGCCGAGAGAATATTGATTGTTCCCTCTGCATCCTGCTTCCGGATCGTCATCGCTGCAGACATGCCGGCGACACCATTGCCGATAATGACATAGTTCATGATAAGTTATTGTAGCCCACCCCGCAGAAAAAAATAAGAGCGCTGTCTCTTCGGAATATTCATGGTTTCGGCGGACCGCTGAGATCCGTATAACGTTTTTTGTGAGGAAAACTCTGTAACACGTTGAAGATTAAGCATTTCGCACATTGACAAAATTGGCTGCCGGTCAGTACAATATAGGAATTTCTTTCCAGGAGGAGTCTACGTATGGCAGAGGGTGTTGTCGAACTGACGACCGCGAATTGGGATAAAGAAGTAACGGAATCCAAGGGCATCGTGGTTGTTGATTTCTGGGCGGTCTGGTGCGGTCCCTGCAGAATAATCGCTCCTTCCATTGAGGAGCTTGCAAAGGAATATGCCGGGAAGGTGAAGATTGGCAAGTTAAATACGGACGAGAATCCCGACGTTGCCGGCCGGTTCAAGATTATGGGGATTCCGACAATTATCTTTTTCAAGGACGGGCAGAAAGCTGATCAGGTCGTTGGCGCGGTCCCGAAACAGCAGCTAAAGACCAAGATCGACGGGCTGCTTGCCTGAAATCGCCTGCTGCCTGCCGCAGCGGGTGGTGGAACATGTGAAATGAACCCCGTCAGGAACCAGCGAAGGATTGCAGCAGCCCTTGTGCTGGTTTTTCTGTATTTGGCGCTCAATGCCTGTTCACAGCGGGAACAGCCAGTTGAGCGGGGGAAGAGCGCGGCGGGGTTATACAATGTAACGCTGCATGATCTTTTCGGCAATCAGATACCTTTTCAGTCGTTTCAGGGAAAGGTGCTTGTGATAGATTTTTTTGCCTCGTGGTGCGGCCCCTGCAGGGAGACGGCACCGGTCATCCAGTCCATTCATGAGCGGTATGGCGCTCAGTCTGATGTCGCAGTCGTCGGGGTTGCGCTGGAACCCCCCTCCTCCCTTGAGGCGGTAAGGCTTTTTGTAAAGCGCCATGGGATAACCTTCCCATCAGTTATCGATGACGGAAAAATCCGCGAAATAACCGGCGTTCATATGGTGCCGACGACGCTGATTATTGACAAGGACGGTAAGGCTCATGCCCGCATACCGGGGGCACGGAGAGATTTAAAAGAACTGATTATCCGCGAAATTGAGCAGCTTCGCAAATGATGCGTAGTGTGGAGGATTGGTCATGTTTGAAAGCCTGAGCGACAAGCTCGATGCCGTATTCAAGAAGCTGAAAGGAAGAGGACTCCTCAAGGAAGAAGATGTTGATGCGGCATTGAAGGAAGTGCGGATGGCGCTTCTGGAGGCTGATGTCAACTTCAAGGTTGCCAAGGACTTTATCTCCCTTATTCGCGAGCGTGCTGTCGGCAAGGAAGTGCTGGAGAGTCTCACGCCTGGCCAGCAGGTCATCAAGATTGTCCACGATGTGCTCTGCGACCTTCTCGGTACGGTGAACGCGAGAATCCAGTTTGCGCCGAATCCTCCTACTGTTATCATGATGATTGGCCTGCAGGGTTCGGGTAAAACGACGACGACCGGCAAGCTCGCGCGTATATTCAAAAAGGAAGGCCGGCGCCCGCTTCTGGTCGCAGCCGATCTCCAGCGCCCCGCCGCAATTGACCAGCTGATAACGCTCGGCAAACAGCTCGACATTCCGGTATACAGCGACAAAGGCACAAAAGACCCGGTTGCCGTTTGCAGAGAGGCACTGAAAAAGTCAAAGCTCGACGGACGCGATGTCGTTATCGTCGACACTGCCGGCCGCCTGCATATCGATGATGAACTGATGAATCAGTTGATGAAGGTGAAGGAAGCGGTTCAGCCCAAAGAGATATTGTTTGTCGCCGATGCGATGACAGGTCAGGACGCGGTCAACAGCGCGAAATCATTTAACGAGAAAATCGGGATTGACGGCATCATTCTTACCAAAATGGACGGTGACGCCCGGGGCGGCGCGGCGCTCTCGATTCGTCATGTAACGGGAAAGCCCATCAAATACATGGGTGTCGGTGAAAAAATTGACATGCTGGAGTCGTTTCATCCCGACCGCATCGCAAAGCGGATTCTGGGAATGGGCGACGTTCTTTCTCTTATCGAGCATGCCCAGGATGCCTACGACCAAAAGGAGGCCGCAAAGCTTGCCAACCGTATCATGGAGGACAACTTTACGTTTGACGACCTTCGTGAACAGCTCAAAAAGCTGAAAAACATGGGGCCGCTCGAGAATATCCTCGGCATGATACCGGGCATGAGCAAGGCGATGAAGGATGTCAAGGTGGATGAAAAGGAATTCGTGAGGATTGAAGCCATCATAAGCTCCATGACGGCGGCGGAGCGGCGCGATTATAATCTGCTGAACGGAAGCCGCCGGAAGCGCATCGCACTGGGAAGCGGCACCACGGTTGCCGATGTCAACCGGCTGGTAAAACAGTTTCTCGAGATGCGCAAGATGATGAAAATGATGAAAGGCGGAACTGGTGGCAAAAAGGGCTTCCGTATGCCGAAGTTCCCGATGCCGTTTTAGCATTTGAGCGGAGTGCCCCGTGCATGCGCATGGGTATATTTATACACATGTGTCAAAAGGGTACGAGAAATCCTTATGCTTTCCGAGCTGACAGCTTTGGGAGATGGGGAAGGGAACCCCTTGGGACCGTCATTCTGTGCTTTGACTTTCAGCTTCCGAGTTGTTTTTATTTGCATCAATCTTCTGAAATATAGTACAATTTTGTTCACTTAGAGAACTGCATTGGAGGTGTTTTTTTGGTCAAGATTCGTTTAACAAGACTGGGAGCTCATAAGAGCCCGTTCTACCGGATTATTGTGTCTGACTCACGGGCACGCAGAGACGGTCCTTTTATTGAAATTCTCGGCACGTACGACCCGAAGGTTGAGCCCTCGGCGACCAAGGTTGATGTCGAGCGCGCGAAATATTGGATTCAGAATGGCGCGCAGCCGACCGACAGGGTCAAGAAGCTTCTGCAGAAAGCTGGAATGTAATTTTATTTTCCCTGCTGTTGCTCCGCGTTCCGGGATGTTAATCCTTGTGGAGGTTGAGTGATGAAACCCTTGATTGAGGCGATGGCAAAGGCACTGGTGGACAAACCTGAAGACGTCAGGGTCTCCGAGATTGAGGGCGAAAAAACCACAGTCTACGAGCTGCGGGTTGCACAGACAGACCTTGGCAAGGTTATCGGCAAACAGGGAAAAACAGCCCGGGCAATGCGTACCATCCTCGGCGCGGCGGGGACAAAAATCGGCAAGCGCTGCGTACTCGAAATTCTCGAGTAGCAACCGTTTGATAGATTTGACCGGGAGGGCGTTTCTACGCCCTTTCTTTTTGGAGACGCAGACGCAGAATGGCACGCGGGTTTGATGTGGTAACGATATTTCCCGAGATGGTTCGCGCCTATCTCGGGGAGAGCATCGTCAAACGGGCAATACAGGGTGACCTGCTCGATGTCGGGGTTCATCATCTGCGTGACTTTACAAAAGATCGCCACCGGACTACCGATGACTATCCCTATGGCGGCGGGTCCGGAATGGTGATGAAGGTAGAGCCGCTTTGTGAGGCGCTCAATCTGCTTCGCCGTGACGGAACTCCGAGACTCATCATCCTTCTGACGCCGCAGGGAATGACGTACACGCAGCAAACAGCGGAGCGGTTCGCCGCGGACGAGCGAAGAATTGTGCTTATCTGCGGCAGGTATGAAGGAATTGACGAGCGGGCTCGTGAGATTCTCGTTGACGAAGAGCTTTCTGTCGGCGATTTCGTGCTGACTGGTGGAGAGCTTGCCGCATTGGTTATAATAGACAGCGTCGCCCGGCTCATACCCGGAGTCCTTGGCGACGCGAATTCTGCAAAGCAGGAGTCGTTTACATCGGGGATTCTTGATTATCCCCATTATACGAGGCCGCCTGAGTTTCTGGGCCATACGGTGCCTGATGTGCTTCTGTCCGGAAACCATCGGGAAATCGCACAGTGGCGGCGGCGCGAAGCGCTTCGCAGGACACTGGAGCGCAGGCCGGACCTGCTCAAAAATGCAGATTTAACAGTTGAGGATAAGCGTTTTTTACGGGAGCTTTGCTCTGATAGAACGAAAGCATCCGGGGAGGATACCGATGAGTCTTATAAAGGCTATTGAAGAGCGTCAGAAGAAAGAGGTTGTTGATTTTGCGATCGGCGATACCGTTCGCGTGTTTGTCAAAGTGGTCGAAGGCGATAAAGAGCGCCTGCAGCCGTATGAAGGTGTGGTCATTGCCCGCAAGGGAAGCGGCTCAAGGGAAACCTTTATCGTCAGAAAGATTTCCTTTGGCATAGGGGTCGAGAGAATTTTTCCGGTACATTCGCCGTCCATCGATCAGATTAAGGTTGTGAAACGCGGAGATGTGCGTCGTGCGAAGCTTTATTATCTGAGAGACAAGAAAGGCAAGGCCGCTAAGGTGAAGGAGAAAGCCCGCGAGGTAAAGAAGGTAAAAGTTTAGCCATCGTGCAGAATGGATATTTTTGCGTATGACGAAGCCCTGCGAGAGCAGGGCTTTTTTTTTATCGCCGGGCTCGACGAGGCCGGCCGGGGCCCGCTGGCCGGTCCTGTTGTCGCTGCTGCTGTAATGCTGCCTGCCGGGCTGAGGATAGGCGGCGTCAACGATTCCAAGAAGGTTCCGGAGCGTGAGCGTGAACGTCTGTATGGGGAGATCGTCCGAAACGCCGAATGCTTCGGCCTCGGAATGGTTGAAGTTGCGGAGATAGACCGGACCGATATTCTGCGGGCAACGCGCGCTGCCATGATGAAGGCGCTCGCCCAGCTTGGCAGAATGCCTGATCTCGTTCTGCTTGATGCGGTCAGGTTGCCGCACCTTGCTATCCAGCAGAGACCTATCATCAAGGGCGATGCCACGAGCGCGGCAATCGCGGCGGCATCAATCATTGCGAAGGTTACCCGCGATCGTCTTATGCTGCAGTATCATGAACAGTATCCGCACTATGGTTTTGATCGACACAAGGGCTATGCAACGCGCGAGCATATCATCTGCATTCAGAAATATGGGCCATGCCCGATTCATCGGATGAGCTTTGACAAGGTGAAGACGGTGCCGTTGCCGTTTGCATAATCGGGGTGCGACCGGTAAGAATACAGTGCATCTAAGCCGCTTATGCTTACGGTTCTGCCTTGCTGAAAGGAGAAATTTGTATGGAGAGAGAACGGATAGATGAAGCACTGGAACTGCTCTGGGTTCTGGATGAAGAGGGGTATCATGATGTAAAACGATTTCGCCTCAGTTCCGATGATGACCATGTGGAAGAACTGCTGCAAACCATGCTAGCCCAAGGCTTTGTTGCCATCGATGGCGACACGGTGCGTATGACGGGAACCGGACTTGCATCAGCCCAAGGCCTGATTCGGCGGCATCGTCTTTCTGAGCGGCTCTTTTTTGATGTGTTCGATCTCACGATGGATGAGGTTGAAGGAGGTGCCTGCAAAACGGAACATATCCTGAGCGAAGCGCTTACCGACAGTATCTGCACGTTTCTCGGTCATCCGACCACCTGCCCGCACAACAAGCCGATTCCCCGTGGTGAGTGCTGCAAGAAATACCGGGTAGATGTCCAGCCTGTTGTCACAAGACTGACGGAATTTGAGGTCGGAAAACGGTGCAAGATTGTTTTTATTACCCAGGCGGACGCCGCTCGCATCGGACGTCTGAGTTCTATCGGCATAATTCCCGGTTCAATCATCAAGCTGATACAGAAGAAGCCGTCGGTTGTGCTTCAGATCGACGAGACAACGATTGCCGTTGATCCCGAACTGGCCGGCGAAATCTATGTAAAACGGGTCAGTGAAAGTTAAAAAAATGCGCATCAAAAACCCAAAAAACAAAACAATACCGGAATTTGTGCATGCGAGCAGTGCAGGATGCTTTTTGTATCCTTAAACTGCGTATGAAAAGACTGCACATCGAAATAACTGGCATAGTACAGGGGGTAGGTTTCCGACCCTTTATCTATACGCTCGCGCGGCGCTATGGCATCAGCGGCTTCGTTACCAATACCTCCCGGGGTGTCATTATCGAGGCTGAGGGAGACGGAGCGGAGGCATTTGTGGCTGCGGTCAAGACAGAGTATCCGCCGCTTGCGAAAATAAACAGCATCGCCGTTCAGGAAATGCCTGTGAGCGGTGATTCAGTATTCGTTATCGCAAAGAGTGTTGATGATGGGAGCTTCACCCACATTTCGCCTGATGTCGCCGTCTGCGCGGACTGCCTGCGCGAGATGTTTGATCCGGCAGATCGGCGTTATCACTATCCCTTCATAAACTGCACCAATTGCGGCCCCCGATATACCATCACCAGGAAAGTTCCCTATGACAGGCCGAATACCACCATGTCCGATTTCCGGCTGTGCGAGACTTGTTCCTCGGAGTATCATGATCCGCTGAACAGGCGCTTCCATGCACAGCCCAATGCCTGTCCGGTCTGCGGACCTCAGGTGTCCTTCGAGTTGAGCAATGATGACTTTTTCAGCGTATCCGGGGAGGATCCGATTGCTTCAGCGAAAGCGGTCATCCGGAGCGGAGGAATCGTTGGGGTGAAAGGTCTGGGAGGTTTCCATCTGTGCTGTGATGCATCGAACCCAGTAGCAGTTGAGGAGCTACGAAAAAGAAAACGTCGGAAAAACAAGCCCTTCGGGCTCATGGCCGGAACCCTTGAAGTCATCCGTCGGCATTGCTTTGTATCTGACGAGGAGGCAGTGCTGCTGTCGGATCGCAGGCGGCCAATCGTGCTGCTCAGAAGACGCAGGGAGAGTGACCTGCCGCCGGCTTTGGCCCCGAACAACAACACCCTCGGGTTCATGCTTCCGTATACGCCGATTCATTACCTGATCTTTGCCTCGGGTTACGGCACATTGGGCGAATTCCCGGTGCTTGTGATGACAAGCGCGAACCTCGCTGAGGAACCGATTGCCATCGGCAATGATGAGGCGCGGGAGCGCCTCTCCGGAATTGCCGACGCCTTCCTTATGCATAACCGCGATATCTTCATGCGGGTGGACGATTCGGTCGTGCGGGTTGTCAATGGAAAGCTCCGTTTTATACGTAGGGCTCGCGGGTATGCCCCGGAAGCAATAGATCTCGGCACTGAGGTTCCCGACCTTCTGGCTACCGGCGCGGAAGTCAAGAACACCTTTGCTATTTCAAAAGGGCGTTACGCTATCGTCAGCCAGCATATCGGCGATATGGAAAATTACGAAACCCTGCGATTCTTTGAGGAGACGCTCGGCAACCTGCAGCAGGTATATCGAGCGCATCCGGAAGCGGTTGCCCATGATCTCCATCCCGGCTACCTGGCTACACAGTGGTCGCTGCGGCAGTGTGAAGAGCAGAAACTGAAATGCCATTCCGTTCAGCACCATCACGCACACATTGCAGCGGTCATGGCTGAGCATCAGATCGCAGAACCGGTCATCGGGGTGGCGCTGGACGGCACCGGATACGGCGCTGACGGGACTATCTGGGGCGGCGAGTTCCTGGTATGCCGGCTTGATGGTTTTGAGCGGCGTGCACATTTTGACTATTTTCCGCTGCCGGGCGGCGAAATGGCGATTCGCGAACCCTGGCGCCTGGCGGTCAGTTTGCTGCAGAAACTGCATGGCGACAGGCCGGAACTCTGGGCGGCACTTCAAGCAGTCGGCTTTATTGAAAAATACGGTGAGCAGAAACTTCGGCAAATGCTGAAGCTTTCGCGGACAGAACAGTTTTCCCCGCTCTCCTGCGGCGCAGGACGGTATTTCGATGCTGTTTCAGCGCTGGCGGGGGTCTGCGACAGCAATACTTTCGAGGGCGAAGCGGCAATAGCGCTGGAAAGTTGTCTCCCTGAAGAGGCTGTTTTTTCTCCGGAGTGCAAATATCCTGTCGGGATAACTGATGATGTTCCTCACCGCGTGGATTTTTCCCACGCGGTGTCCGCCGTTGTTGCGGATGTTGCTGCCGGCAAGAGCCGGGCTCATATTGCTCTGTGCTTGCATAATGCTGTCATTGACGCAACTCTCAGATCGGTGGCCGGCATCTCCCGGGACACAGGGCTCAGGATTGTCGCCCTGAGCGGCGGTGTTTTCCAGAATGCCTATCTGTCGGAACAATTGGAGAGAGTCTTGTCAGATGCGGGATATCGGGTTCTCACCAATGCTCAGCTTCCGTGCAACGACGCCTGCATGTCGCTCGGGCAGCTCGCTGTGCTGAGCACCAGGCTGAAACGCTAACTTGTTTGATCCAAAACTATTTATAGGTCAGTTTAGTATTTCTTATAACTTCATCAGAATATTTCATGGATTGCTGTATTGACCTAATGACGTTTTTCGTCTAGACTCTATGTTAATTCGTGCAATATTCTCGAGGAGGTGCGTATGGCTGGAAGTATTTATCATCATCTTCTTAGCCGCGGCGTTACCAGGCGGGACTTCCTGAAGTTCTGCTCTGCTACCGCTGCGACACTCGGGCTCTCATCATCAATGGTTCCTCAGATTGCTGAGGCACTGGAGAAAAAAGAGCGCCCCTCGGTAGTGTGGCTTCATTACTCGGAGTGTACCGGGGATTCGGAGTCGGTGCTCAGGGCAAGCAAACCCTCAATCGCCCAGGTTATTCTCGACATTGTCTCTCTTGAATACCACGAGACAATCATGGCGCCGTCGGGGCATGCTGCAGAGAAGTCTCTGCAAGACATTCTCACTAAAAAGAAGGGCAAGTACATCGCAGTCTACGAAGGAGCTATTCCGACGCTGGACGGTGGTGTCTACTGCTTTATTGGCGGGCATAAAGCGATTGACAGCTGCAAGGAAGTCGCTGCCGGCGCAATGGCAAACATCGCGGTCGGCAACTGTGCATGCTTTGGCGGCATCGCTGCGGCAGCGCCGAACCCGACCAAGTGTGTCGGCATCCAGGATATTATCGGCGGAACAGTGCTGAATATTCCGGGCTGCCCGATGAACCCTGAAAACTTCACCGCCGTTATTGTGCACTTCCTTACGTTTGGATCGCTGCCGGCGCTTGACAGTCTTGGCCGTCCGCTCTTTGCGTTCGGCAAGCTGATTCACAACAACTGTGAACGCCGCCCGCATTTCGATCAGGGTCAATTTGTCCGTCAATGGGGCGATATGGGGCACCGTCTCGGATGGTGTCTCTATGAAATGGGCTGCAAGGGACCAATGGCTTTCCAGAACTGTCCAACCATTCGCTGGAATGAGGGAACGAGCTGGCCGATCCAGGCAGGACATCCGTGCATCGCCTGCGCAACCCCCAACAACTGGGATGCCGCGTATCCGTTCTACAAACGCCTTGAGGGACTCCCCGGCGTCGGCTGGCAGGCCAATGCAGACAAGATTGGCCTCGGCATCGCGGTTGGGACAGCAGCTGCAGTTGCTGCACATGGTGTAATTCGTGCCGCAAAGCGGGGCAAAGTCTCCAAGACCGATGACGAAGGGCATGAATAGTACGTTTGAAAAGAGATAACCGATTTAAACAATAATAAAAAAAGAGACAAACGAGCGGAGGTTGCACAATGGCAAAACTTGTAGTTGACCCGGTTACCAGAATTGAAGGTCACCTGAGAATCGAGGCCCAGGTCGAAGGCGGCAAGATCGTCGATGCCTGGGCGGCGGGTACGATGTTTCGCGGCATAGAAACAATTCTGAAAGGCCGCGATCCTCGTGACGCTTGGACCTTTGTAGCGCGTCTCTGCGGGGTCTGAACGACCGTACACTCCACCAGCTCCGTGAGAGCTGTTGAACATGCGCTCGGCATCATTATCCCGGACAACGCGAGAATTCTCCGGAATATCATCAATGCGATTCAGGCAGTTCACGATCATGTTATTCATTTCTATCATCTGCATGCACTTGACTGGGTAGACATTGTCAGCGCGCTGAAGGCAGACCCGGCAAAGACGGCAGCTCTGGCATCATCCATATCCGACTGGCCGAACAATGCGTCCGCCAGCTATTTCAAGGCGGTAGCCGGCAAACTGAAAGCATTCGTTGACAGCGGCCAGCTCGGCATTTTTGCCAACGGCTACTGGGGACACCCGGCTTACAAGCTTCCGCCCGAGGCGAACCTCATGGCGGTTGCGCACTATCTGGAAGCGCTTGACTGGCAGCGCGACTTTATCAAATCGATGGCTATTCTCGGCGCGAAGAACCCGCATCCCCAGACGTATCTCGTCGGCGGCATGGCAACCCCAATCGATCCGAACAGCCAGAATGCGATTAATGCCGGCACGATTGGCCAGCTGCTTGAGTACGCGCGCCGCGCAAAGGACTTTGTCGACAAGGTTTACATTCCTGACCTGCTTGCCATTGCATCTTTCTACAAGGATTGGGCGGCAATAGGCGGCGGCGTTGGAAACTTCCTGTCCTACGGCGAATTCCAGAAGGACAACCTGCCGAATACAACCAATGTATGGTTGCCCGCTGGCTTCATCCGCGGCAAGAATCTTTCGAAGATCGAACCGGTCGACCATAAAAAGGTAACGGAAGAGGTTTCCCGCGCTTGGTATAAATACGCAGGCGGCGATGAGAAACCGCTGCATCCGTATGACGGCGAAACAACGCCGAACTATACCGGGCCGAAGTCCACTTACAAGGAGCTCGACACAAGCGGCAAGAATAAATACAGTTGGGTAAAGGCTATCCGGTATGACGGCCTCCCGGTTGAAGTCGGTCCGCTGGCCCGCATGGTAATCGGCTATGCTGCCGGACACAAGGAGATAAAAGGACTCGTCGATTTTGTGCTCGGAAAGCTTGGCGTTGGGGCGACCGCACTTTTCTCGACACTCGGCCGTACAGCAGCGCGCGGTATTGAAACCAAACTGATTGCCGACAAACTTCCCGAATACATCATGGAGCTGGCGGCAAACATCAAGAAGGGTGATTACCGCATCGCGAATACCGAAAAGTGGGATCCTTCGACCTGGCCCGCAGAGGCAAAAGGCTATGGCTATCATGAAGCTCCGCGCGGAGCCCTCTGCCACTGGATTGTGATCAAGGACAAAAAGATTGCCAATTACCAGATGGTTGTTCCGGGCGGCATCAATGCGTCTCCTCGTGATGCCAAGGGACAGCGCGGTCCGGATGAAGAAGCGCTGATCGGCACGCCGATCGCAAAGCCGGATCAGCCGATTGAGATATTGAGAAC
>CAYMRS010000034.1:0-28048 GCA_964392915.1 uncultured Nitrospiraceae bacterium | reverse complement strand
CCGCGCTTGCGGGACCAACGAGGTTTCTTGTTTTCTTTGACGGTGGATTAGGGGTATATCGAAAAACCGATCAACCCGGAAACTTTTGTAGCCGAAATTGTCCGTTATCTGCCGCAACATCCTGGAAACAAGGAGAAATCTGATGAATATCCTCGTCGTTGATGATCGGGAAGAGAACCGGTATTTTCTGGAGGTGTTGTTCAAGGGGGACGGGCATGGTGTCCAGCCGGCAGCAAACGGCGCGGAGGCCCTTGAGCGGCTCAGTCTCGGCGGAATTGACGTGATTGTCAGCGACATCCTAATGCCAGTCATGGACGGTTTTGAGTTGTGCCGGAAGGTCAAGGCTGACGAGGCGCTGCGCCATATCCCGTTTATCATTTACTCTGCCACTTACACCAGTCCCGAGGACGAGGCATTCGCACTGAAGATTGGCGCGGATCTTTTTATCATCAAGCCCTGCGAACCGGACGTGTTGATGGAGGCTGTGCGCAGCGTCATGGCAGGCTTCGGAAACAGGGTTGGCGGTTTAACACAGGCGCCGCCCCAGGCCGAAGAGTTTTTCAAGCTGTACAACGAACGGCTGGTGAGAAAGCTCGAGCATAAGGTGCTGCAGCTGGAAAAAGAGAGCAAGGCATTGCGGCAAGCCGAACAGGCGCTCAGTATCTCGGAGAGTAAATATCGAAGGCTGCACAAAAGCATGACGGATGGTTTTGTCTATGTCGACATGCAGGGAATTATCCGGGAAAGCAATGAGTCGTACCGAATGATGCTTGGCTATACTGAAGAAGAACTTTCCCGCCTGACCTATCAATCGCTGACTCCGGAGAAATGGCATGCGTTGGAGGAAGACATTGTGCAAGGGCAGATCTTGCAGAAGGGCTGCTCCGATGTCTATGAAAAAGAATATCGAAAAAAGGACGGCACGGTCTTTTCCGTTGAGCTGAGGACGTTCCTGCTTTGTAATGAAGCCGGGGAGAAGGAAGGAATGTGGGCCATTGTCCGGGACATCAGCAAGCGCAAGCAAGCCGAACAGGCGCTGAAAGAACTTGAAGATCAACTTCATCACTCCCTGAAGATGGAGACGGTGGGGCGTCTTGCCGGCGGCGTTGCCCATGACTTCAACAACATCCTCTCTGCCATTAGTGGTTACGGCTACCTCGCTCTCATGCATATGGCAAAGGAAGACCCGTTGCGGTCGAATATTGAGAGCATGCTTGAAGGCGTAGATCGAGCGGCTCATCTCACGAAAGATCTCCTTCTGTTCAGCAGGAAGCAGGCGAGTGTTCGCAAGCCTGCTGATCTGAACGAAATCCTCAGGAACGTGCAGAAGTTTTTGGTGAGGGTTATCGCTGAGGACATTGAGTGCAAAATGGTGCTTTCTGAGACCCCGCTATCCGTACTTGCCGACAGCAACCAACTTGAACAGGTGCTCATGAATTTTGCAATGAATGCAAGCGATGCCATGCCTCACGGCGGTGTTTTTGTCGTTACAACGGAGCAGGTTGCCCTGGGCGAAAGCCTTATCTCCGGCGATGTGGTCGACAAGCCCGGCCCCTATGCACATATGACTGTTTCTGATACCGGCACAGGCATGGACGCTTCGACAGCGGAGCGGATTTTCGAGCCGTTTTTTACAACCAAAGAGGTAGGAAAAGGTACCGGACTTGGGCTGTCTGTCGCATACGGCGTTATCAAACAGCACGATGGATATGTCAAAGTCTGCAGTGAGCCGGGCAAAGGCACCGCCTTTCATATCTATCTGCCGGTCATCATGCAAGAGACGAGGGGGATTTCCGAAGAACGTCAAGCTGAAGCACCCGCTCGCGGGATGGAAACATTATTGATTGCCGAGGATGATGACCTTTTGAGACGGCTCACCAGGGACATACTGGAGAAATTCGGCTACACGATCATCGAAGCTGTTGACGGCGAGGATGCAGTTATGAAATTCATGGAGAGCAAAGACGCGATCCATCTCCTCATCTTCGACCTTCTCATGCCGAAGATGACCGGCAAAGCCGCCTATCAAGAGATACGAAAGATACGCCCCGACATGAAGGCGATCTTCACCAGCGGCTACGCGCCCGACCAGGTGCGTGAAAAGGCATTGCTCGCAAACGGCCAGCAGCTGATCTCTAAACCTTTTTCACCGTTTGAGCTGTTAAAGAAGGTGCGAAGCATGCTGGATGAAGCCAAGGAATGTCAGGAGGGGGGGTGAACACTGAACTGTCCCGGATAGAGGGGAGTATAGATCTTTACTTTTGACATTTTTCAATTGCTTTGACACCCTCCAATTTCTCGTTGCGTCGGTCACCTGAATGCAATACACTCTGAAGAAGAAAGCACGTCCTGTTTCAACCAATTCCTGCTGAGGTGATGTATGGGTAATAAGCTGAAAGAGCAGGGGCTTAACCTGATTTAGAATTATATCATGATGATTGCGGAAGGAAGAAGAAAAGCGTCGGCTGGTTCCGGCGTAGTTCACCTCATGCGCCGGTGTCCGGATAAAGAAAGTTTGCCCGGAATATGCACGCCATGGTGTATTCTCCAACACGTTTTTATTAAATAATGGTATCATTAACACAGATGTAAGAATGTTTGTCTGCGAAGAACTGTCAAGAGCTCAGCCTGTTGCCCCGCGCTACATCAGAAAAAGCCCCTCGTCAGGAAGCATCGGAACACTTCTATTCAACATTGACCGCACAATAAAGCCACGGTGATTTGATGGCTATAGGCTCGGAAATGCCCAGCTGCACTTTTCAGTATGGCAAGGAAACACAATGATTTGTATTTTACAAAGGATGAACACTTCATGAAAAAAAGATGTAAGCTATGCGACAGCGTTTTGCTGCTCGATTGCCGATATTATTATGAAGCGGGAAAAATCTGCGAAAGTTGTTACGATTCGCGGATGCAGCCCGTGAACTAAAAGAATCAGGCCCGGGTAGTATTCATGCGATTCCGGATGGGAACTCTCTGTTCTGACAGCGCGGTTGGTCCCGTCCGGGCATCATTAAGAATCTCATGTAATTATAAGACAAAGCATTCAGGAGGCGCCTTATGAGCGAGCAGAAAGCGGAAGGTCAGCGGCGCAGGACGCCGATGTGAAAGATCGGCAAGGAGGGAGACCTGGAGCGCATCAGGCGCCGCGTTCGGGGCGCGAAGTTCTTTTGTGCAAAATGCGGGCGTGCCGCGCACGACCGCATTTATCTCTGCAAACCGACCGAGATTTGATCCTGTCTGCCGCAGATAAGCGGGAGACGTCGGGTCAGGTCGCTATTGGCAGTTCCTTTTTCCGCCTTCCGAGCATTTTGGGAGACTATGGGCTCTCGTCCCTTTGCCGGGCAGGGCGGTTTTGTGCCATCATTGAGAAAGCTTACGAGCATTCACAATCGTCGTTCAAAGAGAAAGGGGCTCTCAAATGCGCATGAACTATGCACTGTTGGTTCTCTCCTGCCTGGCTTGTCTGATTGCAGCATGTACTGCTGAAGCGCCCAGGGTGGTCATGCCGGAGAAGAAAATGACGATCACCGATGTCTCGGCGCAGGCAATCGGCCACTGGAAGGTTATAACGAAGCCGAAAGAGGTGTCGCTGCAGGCGGTGCCTCAAATCAACGCGGTTGACCTCCGCTGCTACCGGAATGAGATGATTTGTGTAGAGACGATTGCCAGCCTGTATCAGAAGTCGGATGGGAATGCGGCCGTGCGGCCGTCACTCTTTCCGCACCGGTTTGTATACAAGATAGTAAAATGGGATGAAGCAGGGCTGCGGGCAAAAAGTGAAACATCGGTCGCCGATGTTGAATTGAAGGTTTCTTTCACCGACAAGACAGCTTCGCGCGCAATGATTGACGGCAAGGGCGGGGCAAATCAGACACTGGCGTGGTCCTGGGTGCTGGAATAGCGCACATGTTCAAAAGAAAGGGGCGGCTCTTCACCCCTTTCTCTGCTCCCGCCGGATCCGGACTGACAGGCTCAGCGGAACGGATGTTTGATGGCTTGCCCTTTGTTGATGATAGTGATGCCCTGACCGGATTTGGTGGCTATTTCAACGGTTTCGATAATCGGTTCGTTGACAGCCTGAGCCGCCCGCCACTGCACAAGAAAGCTTGGCGCATACCCCCCGCTGACATCTTTTTCCTGAAGGAATATGTGCATGGCCGCAAGCGGCTTGATCGGTTTCGGCGCGGGAAGAAATGCCCGAATGAGCCTGCCGTCCTCGTCGCGGTAGTCGATGAATCTGACCGAAATCTCATTGGCTGGATCCGTGTTGCGAATGGCCAGTGTCTGTGCCAGGTTAATCTTGTTCGGCTCGTTTCCAACGTAGACAAAAGAGTGGGCCGGCACAAACACTGTCTGGCCTTTTGAAAGATTAATTTCTGCATATGCTGTCGGCGAGCTGATGACGGTGAAGAACAGCAACAGTACGGCAGTGCATGCAACGCGGCAAATCAGGTTCATGGTTATCTCCTTCCGATGATGTTTCTTAATCATCCCAGACGCGGCAGATCCTGTCAAGGCAGGAGCCGGTTTGGTATTATAAAGCCTGCCTGTTAATTAAGGAGGATGCTCTATGGAGTGGCTTGAATTTGCGAATGGAAATTACCGGACGCCCGAAGGTGCGCGCTCATTGCTGAGCCGTATTTCTCCATCGGCGGCCTTCTATTCGAGATTCCTCGGTATCGTGCGCAGGGCCAGCAGCGAAGCGAAGCGGGGCAGGTATGGCAACAAAGAATGGGCGGAGACGAGTTGCGATGTCATGAGCGCGCTTGAAGCCGCCGGCGTCTGCTTTGAGATTGAGGGCGTGGATTGTTTCAGAAATCTTGAGGGCCCCTGCGTCTTCATCGGCAATCATATGAGTACGCTCGAAACCATGATTCTGCCGGGAATCGTCCAGCCGATCAAGGACGTTACCTTCGTTGTCAAGCAGAGTCTTCTGGACTACCCGGTTTTCCGATATATCATGCGCTCACGCGATCCGATTGCCGTAGGCAGGAGCAATCCGCGGGAAGACCTGGTTGCCGTTATGGATGGAGGCGTTGCACGGCTGAGTGCCGGACGTTCGATAATCATATTTCCCCAGACAACGCGGACCCCTGTGTTTGATCCGGCGCAATTCAATACCATCGGCGTCAAGCTGGCGAAAAAAGCGGGCGTTCCTGTTGTCCCCATAGCCATCAAGTCGGATGCCTGGGCGAACGGAACGGTTATCAGGGAATTCGGAAAAATAGACCCCGCGAAAAAGGCTTGCTTTGCGTTTGGTCAGCCCCTGCCGGTTCAGAGCCGCGGTGCCGACGAGCATGAGACGGTGGTCCGTTTTATTCAGAAGATGCTTGCGCTCTGGCAGAGTCCTCCTCCTGCTTAATGAGGGGAAGATACAGCCGGAACGTTGTGCCGACACCTGCCGCGCTCTCGACGTTGATAAAGCCGTTGTGTTGTTTCATGATGCCATAAACTATTGAAAGGCCGAGTCCGGTTCCTTTCCCCACTTCTTTGGTGGTAAAAAAAGGCTCAAAGAGCTTTCGCTGCACATCGCTGTCCATGCCTGTTCCGGTGTCTGAAACGTTGATGAGGGCATATGCTCCCGGTGTCCCGAACCCATGCTGATTTATATAATCATTGCCGAGCAGGTATGGCTCGCATTGGATGCGCAACGTGCCTCCCTCCGGCATGGCGTCGCGCGCGTTGGTGACGAGGTTCATGAGAGCCTGCTCGAGCTGGCCCCTGTCGGCATTGACAATCAGTTTCTGAGGGTATGACACAACTTCAAGGGTGACATCCTGCCCAATGACTTCTGCTATGAGGTCTCCGATGGTTATTATAATACTGTTCGCATCAACGGGCAGCATGGAGGAGATCTCCTGTTGGCGGCTGAACGAGAGCAGACGTTTAATCAGGACTGCCGCGCGCTCGGCTGACAGTATAATAGTTCCGATCTGCTGCTTCATGGGGACTTGTTCGGTAAGCTTGAGATCAATCATTGTGGCATATCCGAGAATCGCGGTCAGAATGTTATTAAAGTCGTGGGCAATCCCCGCGGTGAGGCGTCCGATTGCCTCCATTTTCTGTGACTGGAGCAGCTGTTGTTCAAGTTTTTTGTGGTTGGTGATGTCGCGCATTATGCCGCGGTAAATCACGATTCGGCCCTGATCATCAAACATCGCACTGGAGGTGAGCAGGACATTAATGCGCTCCCCGTCGCGCTTCCGGAGCAGAACCTCGTAGTCTTTAATGTAGCCATCCGATGACAGTTGCCGAATCGCCTGCCTCCGCGCCAGAGGATCTGCGTATATATCGCGCTCCATATTAAGCTGAAATACCTCGTCCTTTGTGCTATAGCCAAGCATTTCGACGCCGGCTGCGTTGATATCAATAAAATCACCGTTCGGCGATACCATATAGATGGCATCGTGGGAATTTTCAAAAAGGGTGCGGTACCGCTCTTCTGACTCTCTGAGAACGTTCTCTGCGTGGATGCGTTCCGAAATATCCCGGGCATCTGCAACTGCAAAAATGGACCGGTCAATCTTGACTGTCTTGAGAGAAATCTCTATAGGAAAGACAGTTCCGGCGGCGGTTGCAAACGTGCTGATAAATGTTTCTTTCCGGAGTACACCCATCCGGGCGTCGGAAAAAAGGCGGGCTGCCTGTTCTTCAGTGGCGGGGTCGATTAGAGAGAAGAGTGTCTGGGTGCGCAGGGTATCCAGTCTCTTACCGAGGAAGCGGCAGGTTGTTTCGTTGCATTCAAGAATCTGACCAGATGGAACCGCAAGCAGCATAATTGCGTCGCTGCTCTGGTCGAGGAGCAGGCGATGCCTCTGAAGGTCCGAAACGCGCTGCTGGAGTTCAGGATAGTAGCTCTTCCGGATGGAATGCTCTCCGAGACCGACTATGCGGTCACGTAGTTTGTCGTATCTGGACTGCAGCTCAGAGGAGTCCGGCATAAATGGACTCAAGGTCTTCCATGGTCGGTATGCGAGGGTTGGTTGCCATGCATGCGTCGTTGAGCGCATGAGCCGCAAGTGAAGTCAGGGATTCCTTCCCGAAGCCGACGCTGCCGAGATGCAAGGAAATGCCAAGTTCGGCGTTCAAGGAGCGGAAAGCAGTAATAAGTTGCGCTTTTACAGCGGAGTCGGACTGGCCTTCCGTCTGGATACCGAGGCAAGAGGCGACTTTACGGTAGCGCTGCGGTACCGCCTCGAAATTATAATCGATGACACCGCAGAGCAGAAGAGCGTTGCACTCGCCGTGAGGTAGGTCGAGCAGACCTCCCATGCTGTGGGCCATGGCATGCACAGCGCCGAGGCTGGCGTTAGAGAACGCGAGGCCTGCGTTCAGACTCGCGAGCATGGTCTTGCCATGGAGGCCGATATCTGCAGGATTCTTGGCCGCATCACGCAAGTGGGTTGCTGTCAAACGGATTGCTTCAAGGGCGAAGAGGTCGGACACCGGAGAACTGGCGGTCGAAACATAGGCTTCGACTGCATGCACGAGCGCGTCCATACCAGTGTGTGCGGTAAGTTCAGGGGTAAGCGTCGTCAGAGTATCGGGATCTATCAAAGCTCCGTCCGGGACCAGCGTTTTGCTCACAATAGCCACTTTCCGGCGGTGTCCCGAAGCGGTGATGATGGCAAATTGAGAGACATCTGCCGAGGAGCCTGCGGTCGTGGGAATGCAGACGAGCGGAGGGCAGGGAAGCGGTATCAGGTCAATCCCTTCATAATCGAGAATATGTCCACCGTTTGATGCTGCTATGCCGATCCCCTTTGCGCAATCCATGGGACTTCCGCCGCCGACCGCGACTATCATATCGCACTGGGCGTCCCTGAATACCCCAACCCCTTGCATGACTTCCGTGTCGCGCGGGTTTGAGGAGACTCCGGAGAATATCTCGAAAGGAATGCCCGACTCTTTCATTGCATCAGCAGCTTCACCGGCCCATCCGGCTGCAACGACACCCGGATCGGTAACCAGAAGAACTTTTCTGGCCGAGAAGTTGCTGATATACCGGGCGATTAGCCGGCGGGCTCCATTCCCGAATACGAACTCCGGCGCAATGAACTTTCTGAGAGGAAAAGGTCTGTCCATATTACTGCATGATAGTATAGCGCAAAAAAGCGGCAAATCCAATGTTTAATAGGAAAAAACAAAGCAAGAGGAGAAAATGGTGGGCAGTCGCAGAATCGAACTGCGGACACGTGGCTTTTCAGGCCACTGCTCTACCGACTGAGCTAACTGCCCGTCTTGAACTGATAGATTACCCATTCCCCCGGAGGAAAGTCAAGACTGACCCGGCTTGACCGCACGCGAAATTAATATTCAAGAAAGCAAATATATCAGCATCTTTATATTTGACATTCCGCACGCTTTCAGGTAAGTTACAAATTATGAACGTTGTTGCACCCTTGCTTGGTCAGCTTCTGATCAAGGCCCAGCTTATCACAGAGGAACAACTCGGCGAAGCGCTCAAGATTCAGAAGCTCCAGGGCAGGCGTCTCGGATCCGCACTGGTGAAGCTTGGCTATATTCCGGAAGACAAGCTTCTCGAATTCCTGAGCCGCCAGTACAATGCTCCGGCATTAAACCTGTCGCAGCATAAAATAGATACCGCACTTCTCAAGCTCATCCCTTACGAAACAGCCAGAAAGTATCAGCTGATGCCGATTAACAAGGAAGGGTCGGCGCTCCGCATCGCGATTGCCGACCCTTCCAACAATTTTGCAATCGATGACGTAAAATTCCTCACCGGCATGAAGGTATCTGTCCATGTTGCTGCCGAATCTGCCATCAGGGATGCCATTGAGCGCTATTATCCAAAGCAGGATACGGTAAGGGCGGGTGCAGGAGGAGGGACTGCCGGCAAGGACGCAGCAAAGGATATCATGGAGGTCGATGACCTGAACAAAGTCATCGGCAGTGCCCTCGACGAGATAACGATTATCGAAGACAAGGAAGACAAGGATGTTCCGAAAGAGATTGACGCCCCGATAGTAAAACTGGTCAACGGCATGCTCATGAATGCAATCACGGCAGGGGCAAGCGACATCCATGTCGAGCCGGCGGAGGATATGGTCCGCGTCCGGTACCGGGTTGACGGGGTTCTGCAGGCGGTGCTCAAACTGCCCGCGAAGATCAAGAATGCCATCACATCCCGCATCAAGATCCTCGCGCATCTCGATATTTCGGAGCGGCGGCTTCCCCAGGACGGCCGCATCAAGCTCAAGTTCGGCGACGGCCGGCAGATTGATTTTCGTGTCTCCACGTTTCCGAGCCTGTTCGGCGAAAAAGTAGTTCTCCGCATTCTGGACAAGAGCAATCTTCAGCTCGACCTCACAAAGCTCGGGTTTGAGGAGCGGGCTCTTCAGGACTTCATGGAGGCGCTCGAAAAGCCGTACGGCATGCTTCTTGTCACCGGACCTACCGGCAGCGGGAAGACGACCACGCTCTATTCAGCGCTTCAGGTTCTGAACAAGCCGGGCGTGAATATTATGACCGCCGAGGACCCGATTGAATACAATTTCTTCGGCATTAATCAGGGACAGGTCAAGGAAGATATCGGTCTGAGCTTTGCCGCCTGCCTGCGCTCCTTTCTCCGGCAGGATCCAGATATAATCATGGTCGGCGAAATCCGGGACTTTGAGACTGCGGAGATCTCGGTCAAGGCCGCGCTCACCGGACATCTCGTATTAAGCACTCTGCATACGAATGACGCCCCAAGCACGGTAACCCGCCTGATTAACATGGGCATCGAGCCATTTCTCGTGTCGTCTTCCGTGATCTGCATTATTGCCCAGCGACTTGCCCGCAAGATATGTGTAAACTGCAAGACCCAGCAGAATGTGAGCGACAGCGCGCTTCAGAAGCTCGGCTTTCCCGAAAAGTACCGGGGGAAGTTCAAATGCATGGCCGGTACGGGCTGTCAGCTTTGCAACAACACAGGATACAAGGGACGGATTGCCCTGTATGAAGTCATGCCGGTAAAGGACGCACTCAGGGAGCTTGTCCTTCAGGGAGCAACAGGTCCGGACCTGAAACGCGAAGCGATGCGACTCGGCATGCTGTCGTTGCGCCAGAGCGCCATCCTGAAGGTGATGCAGGGGGTCACGACTGTTGAAGAGTTGATGCGTGTCACGTTTGAGGATTGAACCCGGAATTGTCATCCGGCACGGCAGACCATGCCGAAAGCACTTCAGGAATCAAGCTGATTCGTGCTATCCGTCCGGGAAAGACTGAACTGCACCGTCTGTCCGCTGAACGGGCAGCGGAACCGGAGCGATTCGGCTGACAGCCGCAACCCTTCCCGGTTCTTATTCCCCTCTCCATATTTGGGATCACCCATGACCGGATGCCCGATTGCAACGCAGTGGCGGCGGATCTGGTGCAGCCGTCCGGTTTCGATTCTGAAGATCAGCACCGAAGTGCCTGCCGCCTCATCAACGGATTCAACATGATAGTGTGAACGGGCCGGCTTGCCGCCGATAGGGTCATCCAGCGTGCCGCAGTCACGGGGTAGCCCCACGATTCCACGCACTACCACCCGATATGTCTTTTCGACCTGTTGTTTCTGAAACAGATCCGATAGCTTTGCGGCGGCTTCCCTTGTATGCGCAATGAGCACCAGCCCTGAGGCTTCCCGATCGAGCCGGTGTAATAGAAACACCTCCCGCTTCATGTGAAAGAAGATCTCAGCCTGCCTGAGCAGCGAGCAGTGGTCGCCATATTCGTTGCCCTGCGCCAGCATTCCGGCAGGCTTGTTCCAAACGCTGTAGCGCCGGGCATCATGCACTAGAAGGGGAGGTGACGCACGCAGCGCGAGCACCTCCTCATCATAGCAGAACTCTATGAGATCTCCCGGCAAAAGCAGAGCGGTTGCACGACGCAGACGCGCACGCTTTTTGCCGCGCTGGAGACAGACCGCACCCTTGTTCATCGCGTCTTTTAGCCGTGTTTTCGAGAGCCCGGTCTTCTCAGCGAGCCACTCAATCGCCGTCACGCCCAGCCCGTCCTGCATGGTTTCTTTTACGGTTATCCTTTGCATACTTGTTCTTTTGATTGTATCGCATAGTCACGAAATCTGCTGAAAGCAGAGCGTTCTTTTGACAACACTGCTGAAGAATCAGTAAATTAGCATTTACCCTTAAGCGTATGGAGGAAGCACTATGGCGAAGATAAAGGTACTGAACCCCATCGTTGAGATAGACGGCGATGAGATGACCCGCATCATCTGGAAGATGATCAAGGACAAACTGATTCTGCCGTTTCTCGATATCGACCTGAAATATTATGACCTCGGCATAAAACACCGTGATGATACCGGCGACAGGGTGACCGTGGACGCGGGCAATGCGATCAGGGAGTTTGGCGTCGGCGTCAAATGCGCCACGATCACCCCGAATACGGCACGCGTCAGGGAATACGGCCTCAAACAGCAGTGGAAAAGTCCGAACGCCACTATCCGATCAATCCTTGACGGCACGGTCTTCCGCAAGCCCATTATCATGAACAACATTCCGCCGGCAGTGAAACCCTGGCGGAAACCGATCATCATCGGACGGCATGCCTACGGCGACATTTACAAGAATGCGGAACTCGTTGTTGACCGGCCCGGCAGAGCTGAAATCGTCTTTACCCCGGCAGACGGCGGCGGGAAAACAGTGGTCAGCATTCATGACTTCACAGCCCCCGGAGTGGTCATGGGCATGCATAATACTGAAAAATCAATCCGGAGCTTTGCGAAGGCCTGCATCAACTATGCAGTGAGCGAAAAGGTCGACCTCTGGTTCGGCGCAAAAGATACCATTTCAAAACAGTACCACGGTTTTTTCCGTGATATCTTCGCCGAGGAGATCGAGCAGGCGAAGGATCGTATTGCATCGTCGGGCGTCAGCTATCGCTATATGCTGATCGACGACGCGGTTGCCCAGGTCATCAAATCGCCTGGCGGCATGCTCTGGGCCTGCATGAATTATGATGGCGATGTTATGTCTGACATGGTTGCTACCGGCTTCGGCAGCCTCGGCCTTATGACCTCGGTTCTCGTTTCTCCGGACGGCAAATATGAGTTTGAGGCAGCACATGGCACAGTCATGCGCCACTACTATGAGCACCTGAAGGGAAATCCGACCTCTACCAACTCAATCGCTTCAATTTTTGCATGGACCGGCGCCCTCGCCAAACGCGGCGAACTGGACGCCACGCCGGACGTGATTGCCTTTGCACGGAAGCTTGAAGGCATTGTTGTCGCAGCAGTCGAGGGCGGCGTTATGACGAAGGATTTGATGCTGATTGCCGAGCCTGCCGCGAGCACATATGTCTTGACGGAAGAGTTTATCGATGCTGTCGCGGCCCGCCTGAAAACAGCAATGAACTAGCATCTGCTTTTTGCCGCAATGAGAAGGCCGCCGGGATGAACCCGGCGGCCTTTGCTTTCACTTCATGTTTCCCGCTTCCTTATTTTTTACTTGCCTTTTCCCTGCAGCTTCGCCCACTCGTCTTTCAGCGTAACCGTCCGGTTAAAAACAGGTTTGCCCGGCACTGAATCAACCGTATCGACACAGAAGTAGCCGAGGCGCTCAAACTGACAGCGGCTGCCCGGCACTGCCTGTGCGAGAGAAGGTTCAACCTGAGCGTCAGGAATGACTTCAAGAGACTTCGGATTGAGAAGGTCGGTAAATTCCTGACCTTCGGCAGTGTCGTTCGGATCTGCCACAGTGAAAAGCGTCTCATACAGACGAACTTCTGCCTTGACCGCTGTCGCCGCGGCAACCCAGTGAAGCGTCGCCTTTACCTTGCGTCCATCGGGCGCGTTGCCGCCCCGCGTTGCGGGGTCATACGTGCAGCGAAGTTCGGAAATTTCACCGGACGCGGCATCCTTTATCACTTCTTCACATCTGATGAAATACGCATAGCGCAGGCGTATTTCACGTCCCGGGGCGAGGCGGAAAAACTGCTTTGGGGGATTCTCCATGAAGTCATCCCGTTCAATGTACAACTCACGTGAAAACGGAACCTGCCGCGTCCCGGCATCCGGATCTTCAGGATTGTTGACAGCCTCAAGCTGCTCGGCCTCTGTCTCAGGATAGTTCGTAATCACAACCTTTAGCGGCCTGAGCACCGCCATCACCCTCGGCGCCGTCCTGTTCAGGTCTTCCCGCACGCAGAACTCCAGCAATCCCAGATCAACGATGCTTTCCCGCTTCGCAACGCCGATGCGCTCACAGAAGTTTCTGATCGACGCCGGCGTAAAGCCGCGCCGTCGGAACCCTGCGAGGGTCGGCATGCGCGGATCATTCCACCCGCTGACATGTCCCTCCTGAACGAGCTTGAGGAGCTTGCGCTTGCTGAGCACGGTATGGCTGAGATTCAGCCGGGCGAACTCGTACTGGCGTGGGTGATAAATGCCGAGCGCATCAAGATACCAGTCATACAGTGGGCGATGATCTTCATATTCGGTCGTGCAGACTGAATGGGTGACGCCTTCTATCGAATCGCTCTGGCCGTGGGCATAGTCGTACATGGGATAGATGCACCACGCGTCGCCGGTCCGGTGGTGCGACTCCTTCTTGATGCGGTACATGACCGGGTCGCGCATGTTTATGTTGCCGGAAGACATATTGATCTTCGCGCGAAGCGTCCTTGAACCGTCCGGGAATTCTCCGGCGCGCATCCGGATAAACAGGTCAAGATTCTCTTCAACGGAGCGGTCGCGATACGGGCTTTCCCTGCCAGGCCCTGTCAGGGTGCCGCGGTAATCCCGCATCTCATCGGGAGTAAGATCGCAGGCAAATGCCCTGCCTTTTTTGATGAGATCAACCGCGAACCCGTAAAGCTGTTCAAAATAGTCGGAAGCATAATAAAGCCGGCTTCCCCAGTCAAACCCGAGCCAGCGGACATCTTCCATGATGGAATCGACATACTCCTGCTCTTCCTTTGACGGGTTTGTATCGTCAAAACGAAGGTTGCAGACCCCGCCGAACTCCTGCGCAAGGCCAAAGTTCAGGCAGATGGATTTTGCATGGCCGATGTGAAGATAGCCGTTCGGCTCCGGAGGGAAGCGGGTCATAAGGCGCCCGCCATTTTTGCCTTCCCTCAGATCGTCCGCGACAATGGTCCGGATAAAATTATTCGGTGCTGCCGCCTGTGCATTTTTCTGTTCTTCCATACAGCTCCTCACTCCCTGATAGTCTTCGCTATTTTACCACAGAGGCGGCAGAAGACCGGGCGGGAAGACAGGAAAGGCAGTGCTGCCAGGCTGTGACTTCTTGCCTTCTGTCTTCGATTGCGTTCTCTCTGTGCTCCGTAGAGAGGCTTGGCACGACACGCTGGATTTATGGTAATATATTCTCTCCCGGACACCACCGGGGAAAGCCCGCAACAGGGAGGGCTTAAAGGATCGCCGAAGTGGTGGAACTGGCAGACACGCTAGGTTCAGGGTCTAGTGGTCGCAAGGCTGTGCGGGTTCGAATCCCGCCTTCGGCACCATCCCTTCTCTCTCAGGGAGTGAATCCCGCACTATAGCTCGCATAACGGAACCCTCATGATAGAATCAATCGAGAAAAACATCATCAAGAACTCCGGCAGTACCATGGTAGAGACAGCCGACCGCATTGCGGTCGAAAAGCGCATTGTCATCTGCATCAACGGCAGGGAAGTGCTCAGCATGTTTGCCACGCCGATGATGGTTCGGGAGCTTGTCGCCGGCATTCTGGCAACAGAGCCGATCATCCGGGGCGGCTGGTGTATCGACCGCATGAGCATCGAATACGGTGATGATGTCATGGTCGATGTTCCGGCTGAAGGCGAGGTTTCCATGGAAGGCGCTGTCATCACGTCCGGCTGCATCGGCGGCGTCACTTTCCCGAAGCGCATGAGCATCACTCCGACGAACGACCCCTTTTCCATATCCCCCGCAAAACTGAAATCCCTCTTCCATCGTTTTCAGAAGGCGTCGGCACTCTATCAGGCTACGGGCTGTGTTCACAGCGCCGCGCTGAGTGATGGTGAGGATATCCTTTGCCTTGCGGAAGACATCGGGCGGCATAACGCGGTGGACAAGGTTATCGGCTTCGGCATTCTTGAGCAGATTCCGTTTTCGGGCAAGATTATGCTTGCAAGCGGGCGCCTCTCGTCAGAAATCGTCGCGAAGTGCGCGAAATGGCAAATACCGATTGTTGCGAGCAGAACATCGCCAACCAGTCTGGCGCTCGATATTGCGGAAAGAGGCGGGGTAACGGTCGTCGGATTTATCCGGGCGGACCGTATGAACATTTACACCAACGCGCAGAGGATAAAGCCGTAATATGTGAAGCCCGATACGCGGTGTGTTCGGTCTGACCCGCGCAGTCTCTGCCTTTGCTGATTTTCGTTCATTTCTTACTCTTGACAATTTCGGATGCAATAAAAAAGGCCTCCCGCGAAAGCGGGAGGCCTTTGAGTTTTTACTTCAGCGGTGTTACTGCTTCATTACGTTGATTGCCTTTGCGCCCTTCGGGCCCTTCTCAACATCATAGCTCACGCTGTCGCCCTCTACGAGGGACTTGAAGCCACTGCCCTGAATTGACGAGTAATGAACGAAAAGATCATCACCGTTCTCCCCGGTGATAAAACCGAACCCTTTCGACTCATTGAACCACTTCACTTTTCCTAAAGCCATTGTACTGCCTCCTGCTACAAAATAAGTCGTCAGAAATAAAAAACGCCACCAAGCTAAAAAGTCTTTGTGGCGTTTCGCGAACAAACACTTCTGCAACTCTTTTTATACATTACCACAGTCAAACCAAATAAGCAAACACAAAAAACTACCGGCTATCCTGCTCCCTGATTTCGACACGCCGTATCTTTCCGCTGCTCGTCTTGGGGAGTTCCCCGACGAATTCGACAAAGCGCGGATATTTATAGGGAGCTGTAACCTTTTTGACGTGGTCCTGAAGTTCCTTGGCCAGTGAATTGCTGGCAGTATACCGATCGGTCAGAACAACACTCGCCTTCACGGCCTGGCCTCGCGCAGCATCGGGAACTCCGGTGACCGCGCACTCCAGAACCGCCGGATGCTCCAGCAGCGCGCTTTCTACCTCAAACGGACCGATGCGGTAGCCGGCGCTCTTTATGAGATCATCCGTGCGACCCACAAACCAGTAGTACCCGTCCCTGTCCCGCCACGCCATATCGCCGGTATAGTAGATGCCATCGTGCCAGACCTGTTCAGTCCGCTCGGGCTCACGGTAGTAGCCGACGAACATGCCGACCGGCTTCCGTCTGGCGGTCCGGATGACGATCTGTCCTTCCCTGCCTGTCTCGCATGAATTTCCCTCGTCGTCGAGAAGGTCCACATCATACCACGGGGAAGGCTTGCCCATAGAACCCGGCTTTGGTTCGATCCATGGCCACGTTGCGATAGTGACCGTCAGCTCAGTCTGCCCGTAGCCTTCCATCAGACTGATGCCGGTCTGTTGCAGAAAGCGGGTATACACCTCAGGACTCAGCGGCTCTCCAGCGACCACACAATGATGCAGACGGTCAAACCGGCAGTGTGACATGTTTTCCTTCACAAGAACCCGGTAAATCGTCGGGGGAGCACAGAATGACGTGATTCCATATTGTTCGATCACGCCGAGCAGTTTCCCCGGATTGAACTTGTCATAGTCATACACAAACACGGCAGTGCCGGCAATCCACTGGCCATAGATTTTCCCCCACATGGCTTTTGCCCAGCCGGTGTCCGCCACCGTGAAATGCAGCCCGCCGTCCTGCACATTCTGCCAGTACTTTGCGGTGAGAATATGCCCGAGGGGATAGCTGAAATTGTGCAGGACCATTTTTGGCATCCCGGTTGTGCCGGACGTAAAATAGAGGAGCATGGGATCGCTGTTCCGCGACGCCGCATCACCGGCGGGGCGCTCAAACCAGCCGGAGGCGCCCGCTGCTTCGGCATTGAAGTCGATCCATCCATCGCGATTCCCGCCAACGAGCGCCTTCAGCGAGAGCGAGGGGGAGGCGGAATGCGCAGCGTCAATCTGCCCCGCAATGGCGTCATCCGCAATCGAAATAATCATTTTTATGTCCGCCGCATTATTGCGGTAAATAATATCGTGCGCGCTCAGCAGATGCGTTGCCGGGATGGCGATCGCGCCAATCCGGTGCAAAGCAAGCAGGATAAACCAGAACTCATAGCGCCTTTTGAGAATCAGCATGACCGGATCGCCTTTGCGGATACCAAACGCAAAAAGCACATTGGCAGCCCTGTTGCTGTAATCCCTGAGCTGCCCGAAGGTGAATGTTGCGTCCGCCCCCGCGTCGTTGCACCAGACGAGAGCGACCCGATCAGGTTCCCGCGCAGCAATGGAATCGACTACATCGTATGCGAAATTGAACTGCTCAGGGACACGGATGGCGAAACCTTCAAGAAAATCCTCATAGGAGCCGAACTCTGTTTTCTCAAGAAACTGCTCAAGCACTTGCACTCCTCGCTGTAGCGGCATTCACATCATCGCATGCCGCCCAAATTCCGGCATGCCGAACGGCGGATGTCATCGATAAATAAAACGCTAGCATTCAGCAGGTCAAAAAGGCAACCACCAGAGCCAAAGATATGGTCGTCAGTGCGGCTGCCGATCGTCAAGTTGAAGGAACGTTCCGCCATGCGGTATCATCAAAACTCAGTCAATCCTTATGTTTTTCAGGAGGTTTTGTTGTGACCATGCCTGTTCGCGTCCGTTTTGCGCCGAGCCCGACCGGATATCTGCATATCGGCGGAGCGCGGACCGCACTGTTCAACTGGCTCTTTGCGCGCCGGAATAACGGGGTTTTTATCCTCCGCATTGAGGATACCGACCGCTCCCGCTCCACCGACGAATACATTCAGGCTATCATGGATGGAATGACCTGGCTGAAGTTGGACTGGGAGGAAGGTCCATACCGTCAGACCGATCGTTTTGATGTATATCGCAGCTATGCCGAGCGTTTGATTCAGGAGGGCAAGGCATATTACTGTACCTGTCTGCCTGAAGCACTCGAGGAACGCCGGCAGCGCGCGCTTGCCGAAGGGAAATCGCCGATGTACGACGGCCGCTGCCACAAGCTTCTGCTGAAGCCCTCAGAACCCGCCGTGGTTCGATTCAGAATGCCGCGCGACGGCCAGACCCTCGTGCGGGACATGATTAAAGGAACTATCAGCTTTGACAACAGTGTTCTGGATGATATGGTCATTCTTCGCTCGGACGGCACGCCGACCTACAATTTTGTTGTCGTGGTTGACGATATCGAAATGAAGATTACGCATGTTATTCGCGGCGACGACCATGTCAACAACACCCCCAAGCAGATTCATATTTATGAAGCGTTTGGATGGGGTGTCCCGCATTTTGCGCATCTGCCGATGATTCTCGGTTCGGACAAGACCCGGCTGAGCAAGCGCCATGGAGCGACCTCCGTAACGGCGTACCATGATATGGGATATCTGCCCGACGCGCTGGTGAACTATCTGGTCCGGCTCGGCTGGTCGTATGGAGATCAGGAAATTTTTACCCGTGAGGAGCTGATTCAGCACTTCTCGCTCGACAGCATTGGCGAATCGGCGGCGGTATTCAATCCGGAAAAACTGCTCTGGCTGAACAGCCAGTATATCATGAGTAGTTCGCCGGAATCGCTTGCAGAGGCGGTTCTGCCATTTCTGAGGCTGGACGCCCTCCTGGACGAAAATGCGCCGGTTGATATGGCATGGCTCGGAAAGGCAGCCTTCTCGCTCCGCGAGCGCAGCCGGACATTGATCGAGATGGCATTCCAGATGAAATACTATATTGCCGATGAGATTGCGATTGATATGAAAGCCCGGGAAAAGCATCTGAAGCCTGAGAGCTTGGAGATACTGGCAGAGGTGCGTACCGTGCTTGAACACGCGCCGGACTTTTCAGCCGCGGCGATCGAACCGCTCGTGAATGAACTGGTCACCGCGAAGGGGATAAAACTGGGCGCGCTCGCGCAGCCGCTCCGCGTGGCGCTGACCGGCGGCACCGCAAGCCCCGGCATTTTCGAGGTCATCGAGATCATGGGCCGACATCTTGTCATGAAGCGCCTTGCAAAGGCAATGGGAGGATAAATGGCATTCAAGAGAGAACTGCTCGCGATTCTCGCCTGTCCGAAATGCAGGGGTGAAATCCGCCTGACCGAAAAGGAAGACGGCCTTGTCTGTGATACATGCTCGTTGCTGTATGCGATCCGCGACGGCATCCCGGTAATGTCGATTGATAAGGCACAGCAGTTGAACCCGTAGCTCTTCACTTTTTTGCCTGGTCCGGCAGCGAAGATGCCCGCACGGGTTCTTCTTTTTTTGGTAGACTGCACTGCTGATGGACGGGAGCTCAGACTGCTGAATATCATTGACGAGTACGCCAGAGAGTGTTTGAGTTTTCGCGTTGAAAGAAGCATCAAGGCAGAAGATGTTCTGGATGAACTGTCAAATCTGCTCATAACGAGAGGGATTCCCGATCATATTCGTTCGGATAATGGAACAGAGTTTACGGCGAAACCGGTTTCCCCATGGCAGCTGCTCAGCACCATTCGGGAAGTTCTCGATTCTCCTTATAAGTAAGAATGAAAGCTGATTATCCCGTTGAAAGAAATCATCCGAAAATTGTCATTAATTGGCATTAGATGAGGCAGGACATGTGGTTCCACTCATTCTCGGACGGCATCCGGCAGTCCTCCGAGGTATTCGTTTGGTCCGTACGTCCGTGTGCGTGCCTCTTCGCCAAATAAAACCGTTCCACCACATATCCTGCCTCACTTTGCAAACGTTTGCGTGTTCCAAATCACAAATCCGGGATCATTAACTTATGGCTTGAGGCGCTCCCTGAATCGCGTGCAGACCGCATCGACCTCATTCACATCATACGGCTTTCCGGAGCCGGAGCCCCAGATGGGTCCGGGCCACGCGTGATCTGACTTGTAGCGGCCTATGATGTGGATATGCAGCTGCGGCACGATGTTGCCCAGTGCTCCGATGTTCAGTTTGTCCGGCGCATACAGTTCCTGCAGGGCGAGAGACGCTCTGTTGATTTCTTCCATCAACACCGTTCGGTCGAGAATGCTGAGTTCATGGATTTCTGAAATGCCGGGAACCTCGGGCACGAGAATGAGCCACGGGACGGAACTGTCGTTCAGCAGCAGCACGCGGCAGAGCGCAAGCCGCGTTACTGTATAGGTGCCGGATTTGAGCTGCTCGTGCAACGTAAAAGGTGCAACTTCAGACATACACAATGTCGTCCGCGAGGGCGGTCAGTTTTTCACCACCCGAGGATGTAACGAGATAGGTGTTCTCGATGCCGACCACTCCCAGCCCCGGAAACATGAATTTCGGTTCCAACGCGACGGCCTGACCTTCCTGCAGCGCTTCCCTGAACCCTTTTGCAAGAACGGGGAATTCATCCAGTTCGAGCCCGAGCCCGTGCCCCACAAACCTAACCTGCTCGCCGTTGCAGCCCATGAAATTGCCGGCAAGTCCTGCTCTCTCCGCCATGCCGAATGCGGTCAGATAAAGATCTTCGCAGAGTGCGCCGGGACGAAGATTGCCTGCAAGCCGGTCCTGCATGTCGCAGGCAACCGTAAACGCTTTTTTTAGTGCAGGCGCCAGATCTCCAAACACGAAAATGCGGGACATGTCGGCGAGATACCCATCCCAGATGCCCGCGTAATCAAGCATGACCGGCTCGCCTTCCTGCATTGGTTCAGGCGAAGGACCGTACGGAGATGCATTGGAGAGGCCTTTGCCGGTAACGGGTCCGTCGAACCCGCCCGGCACCGCAGCCCGGTAGCCTGATGTGGTCAGGCCGATCATCTCCTGACCGAAAGAACGAGCCCGAACATTGCCTTCACTGCCGGCTTTTTTCAGGCGATATTCGACCTCGGCGGCAAGGTCTGTTTCACGCATCCCGCATACGAGAACGTGCGGAATCTCCGCAAATACTCCGGCAAGCCGCTTGCCGCTTGTGCGCAGCCGCTCTTGCTCCCACGGCGATTTGACGGAGCGGAGTTCGCGGTTTATCCGGGAAATGTCCACAAGCTCCCGACCTGGAAGCAGGCCGGCATAATAGTTGTAGTACTGCACCGGCATGACATCGAAGGTGAATCCGATGCGCTTGATGCCGCCGCTGAACAGGGATGGGAGCTCCTTGCCGGATGGGAATGGACGCGTGTCGGCAATCAGGCTTTCCGCTTTGGCGCGCGAGTAGCTCTTGCGCACCAGCAGCACCGGCTCGCCCGAAACAGGAACCCAGAGCGCGCTGTTCTGGCGTGTTCCGGTGAAGTAAAAAATATCGACAGGGTACACAAAGAGTGCGCCGTCGATGCCATTCTCCTGCAAACGGCTTTGAAGTCGAGATCTTCTTGCTTCTATTTCACTGAACGGTAACATGCGGACGTTAGTTTACCTCAGGGCTGTTTATTTGCGCGAGTCATGTGCTGCGTGGGATCAGCAAAATTAACTCAATGGAAACTGCTTGAAAAGGCAGGAAAACGGTAATTTCAGATTATATCTATGACTCTTCACGTCAATCAGTTGTTGTTCATATGGTTTTGATCTATGCTTTCACCAGAAATAGTGATGTTGGGTCGAATAGAATTCTTTTCCCCTCCCCGCTTCATGCGACATCTTCTTCGTTTCAAATTATGTGCCTGCAAATCCATAATTCAGTCTGGAGGTGCCGCATGGTCAGGTCATTTCAGAACATGAAAATCAGGACAAAGCTCTGGCTCATTACAGGGATAGCGCTGATAGGCGTTATATCGCTGAGTGCCGTTGCGCTTCTGACCCTCAAAGACAGGATGATGGTAGAAAAGCGGGTCAAGACGCAACATCTTATTGAAACGGCATATGGTGTGCTGGAGCATTATCACAAGCTTGCTCAGGCGGGAACCTTGCCCGAGAAGGAGGCGCAGGCGGCAGCCATAGCGGTCATCAAGGGGATGCGGTATCAGGAGAAAGAGTATTTCTGGATTAATGACATGCATCCGCGCATGGTTATGCACCCGATTCGTCCCGATCTTGACGGCAAAGATCTCTCGGAAACGAAAGATCCGAAAGGGAAAATGCTCTTCGTGGAATTTGTCAACGCAGTCAAAAAAGACAAGGCCGGCTTTGTCGATTATATGTGGCCGAAGCCGGGGTTAAAGGATTCGATTCTGAAAATATCCTATGTGAAAGGATTTGCGCCTTGGGGATGGATTATCGGCACCGGAATATATGTGGAAGATGTTGACGCCGCATTCTGGAGCATGGCGCAGGTGCTTGCCGGGATCGCGATCTTTGTTTTGCTGACTCTCATGGGGTTCTCCTGGCTTATCACGAGCAGAATTCTCAGGCAGCTCGGGGCGGAACCCTCCCGCGTGACTGATATTGTACGGACTGTTGCGAATGGCGACCTTTCCGTGAACATAGATGCCGGGAGCAATAGAGACAGCCTTCTTGGGGCGCTGAAGGAGATGGTGGAGCATCTGAAAAAAATTGTAGAAGAGATTCGCACTGCGGCGGAAAGCCTTGCCTCAGGCAGTCAGCAGCTCAGCGCAAGTTCCGAGGAAATTTCCCGCACTATGATGGGGCAGACGGAACGGGTATCGCAGATTGCCACTTCATCGGAAGAGATGACCCAAACGGTGGAAGATGTCGCGAAAAACGCCTCGCAGATCGCCATGTCCGCAAGCACCGCGGCCGAACTTGCGCGCAGTGGCGGCGCCATTGTAGACAGATCCGCCGCCGAAATGAACTCTATAGAGCAGACGGTGAATCGCTCTGCCGGGATTATGCGCGGTCTCGGATCCCGTTCGGAGCAGATTGGAGAGATTGTCAGCGTTATCAATGATATTGCGGATCAGACCAACCTGCTTGCCCTGAACGCGGCCATAGAAGCGGCGCGAGCCGGTGAGCAGGGACGCGGCTTTGCAGTCGTTGCCGATGAAGTGCGAAAGCTCGCGGAGCGGACGGCCAAGGCTACAGCGGAAATCGGCTCCATGATTAAAAGCATTCAGGGCGATGTCGGCGGAGCGGTGGTGTCCATGGACGGCGTGAAGAAACAGGTGGACGACGAGGTTGCATTTGCCGTGCAGGCCGGCGAATCGCTTCAGCGCATAGTCAAGAGTGTCGATGAACTGCACCTCGTGATTCAGCAGATTGCGTCATCCACCGAAGAGATGTCTTCAGTATCTGAGGGCATCAGCAGCGATATTCAGGCTATTTCAGCGTCGTCAAAGCAGACGACTGCCGGCGCAGATCAAATCGCTCAGTCATCCTCCCAGCTTGCGCGTCTTGCCGCCGGGCTGAAGGATATAGTAGGAAGGTTCAAGGTGAAATGACGGCAAATCGCGGCAACTTGATTTTCGCAGTCGTGGCTTGACAGCACGACTGCAGGCTATTTATAGTTAATTTATGATTCGTACAGCATCAATTGCGGATGTCCGACTTACCAGCGCTGCCCTGAAGATGCAGGCCGCGGCGCAGGAGGATATTGCCTAAAACATTCGGAGCCGCAGTATACACGCATTTTCAGGCCACGGGGATACCAACCGTGGCCTTTATTTTTGAAGGGAGAATTTCATGAGCATGCCAGTTCACAAATACCGGCCGTTTCCGCGTATCAGCCTGCCGGACCGTCAGTGGCCAGCGCGCGTCATCACGACAGCACCGCAATGGTGCAGCGTAGACCTTCGCGACGGCAATCAGGCGCTGATTGCACCGATGACCGTACAGGAGAAAAAGGATATGTTTCAGCTTCTCTGCGCGGTCGGGTTCAAGCAGATTGAAGTCGGCTTTCCGTCAGCCTCTCAGACGGAGTTCGATTTTCTCCGGACGCTGATCGACGAGAAGTTAATCCCGGACGATGTGACGGTGCAGGTGCTGACTCAGTCCCGCGAGCATCTTATCAAGCGGACGTTTGAGTCTCTGGCAGGGGTAAAGCGGGCTGTCGTGCATCTCTACAACTCGACTTCCAGGCTTCAGCGAAAGGTTGTCTTCCGAATGGCGCGGCAGGAGATAAAGGCTTTGGCAGTGCAGGGCGCCGAACAGATTAAGGCTGAAGCCGCGATAATGCCTGAAACCGATTTTCTGTTTGAGTATTCTCCGGAAAGTTTTACCGGAACCGAGCTCGATTTTGCACTGGAGGTATGCGAGGCGGTCACGGATGTGTGGCAGCCGTCTGCGACCAAAAAGGTCATTCTGAACCTGCCGGCAACCGTTGAAATGGCAACGCCGAACGTCTATGCGGATCAGATAGAATGGGTCTGCCGCAGCATCAGGAATCGTGGCACGGTTCTTATCAGCCTGCATGCGCACAATGATCGCGGCACTGCGGTGGCGGCCACAGAACTCGCGTTGCTGGCAGGCGCCGATCGTGTCGAAGGAACGCTTTTCGGCAACGGTGAGAGGACCGGCAATGTCGATATCATGACGGTGGCGATGAATATGTTCTCGCAGGGTGTTGATCCGAAGCTCGACTTTTCGAACATCAACCGGGTGGTCGATGTCTATGAGCGCTGCACAAAAATTCCGGTGCATATGCGCCATCCGTATGCCGGTGAACTGGTATTTACCGCATTCTCGGGGTCACATCAGGATGCCATCAACAAAGGTATGAAAGCCTATGCAGAGAGCGGCGAGCCGTTGTGGGAGGTTCCGTATCTGCCTATTGATCCTGCTGACGTCGGCCGCACTTATGAATCGATTGTTCGCATCAACAGCCAGTCAGGCAAGGGTGGCGTTGCGTTTGTCATGGAAAAAGAGTTCGGATTCCGCCTGCCGAAGGAGATGCATCCGGAGTTCAGCCGCATTATTCAGGGCATCTGTGAAAAGATGAGCTGCGAAATCGCACCGGAGCAAATTGTTGACGCATTCAAGGCCGAATATCTTAACCGGAAGACACCGTATTCCCTGAAATCGTGTTCAGTCAGTGCGCAGCAGAGCGACGATGAGGCGACAACGCTCGAAATCGTCGCTACTATCAAGGTCAATGGCGAAGAGCGCACTATCAGCGCCTGCGGAAACGGACCGATTGACGCCCTCAGCAATGCCCTGAAAAGTGAGCTGGAATTTGCGTTTACGTTGACGTCGTATTTCGAGCACTCTTTGGAGCAGGGCTCGGATTCTAAGGCAGCGGCATATATCCGCATCGAAAATGCTGAAGGCAGGGCTTTCTGGGGCGTCGGGGTAGACACCAGCATCGAAACGGCATCGTTCAGGGCCCTTATCAGCGCCCTGAACCGGGCAAGTCAATAGAGGAGCGGAAGCCTGCAGAACTTTTCCCTTCCCGGACTTCTTCAGTGCCTTTACACTCAACTTCCCCCTGTGGTAAGCTAACTTCACTGATTTTTCAGGGATTATACGCTGCTGGGACGCCTGGCGCCTCAGCAGCGTTTTGTGCTGTTCAGAAAATCATGCCTGATGGCAATTGAAAGGAGGTGGAGAAGAATGTCGCTCGACATCGAAAAGAAAAAGGAAATTATCGAGTCTTTCAAAGTCCATGCGACCGACACTGGCTCGCCGGAGGTTCAGGTCGCACTGCTCACCGAGCGTATTGTTACGCTGACTGAGCATTTCAAGACGCACAAGAAAGATCACCACTCACGCCGAGGTCTTCTGAAGCTTGTTTCCCAGCGGAAAAAACTGCTCGGTTATCTGAAGACTTGTGACAAGAAACGATACAGCAGCGTTATTGAACGTCTGGGTATCAGAAAGTAACATGCACCCTGTAACGATAGGAAAAGAAAGAGAGTTTCATGACAAGTATCGAATTTGAAATCAGAGGAAAAAAGATTATCCTCGAAACAGGTCTGATGGCAAAGCAGTCGGATGGCGCAGTCGTTGCAAAATGCGGTGATACCATAGTTTTGGCAACTGCTGTTGCGGCCAAGTCGGCGCGAGAAGGGCTCGACTTTTTCCCGCTTACCATCGATTATCAGGAGAAGGCATACTCCGCGGGCAAGATTCCCGGCGGCTTCTTTAAGCGTGAAAGCAAGCCTTCCGAAAAAGAAGTGCTCACATCCCGCTTGATTGACCGGCCGATGCGGCCACTCTTCCCGAAGGGGTTTTATTGCGAGACACAGGGTATCATTTCGGTGCTCTCGTATGGCGATGAAAATATCGCAGATATTCTCGGTATTGTCAGCATGTCCGCTGCGCTTCATATCTCGGACATCCCGTTTGACGGGCCGGTCGGCTCAGTGCGTGTCGGCATGCTCAATGGTGAACTCATTGCAAATCCGACCCAGGCAGAAATGGCGGATCTCGAACTGAACCTCGTGGTGGCCGGCACTGCCGACGCGGTCCTCATGGTCGAAGGCGGCGGCGCCGAAGTTTCGGAGGCAAAGCTGCTTGAGGCGATTGATTTCGCGCACGCTGAAATCAAGACCATGGCTGCTGTCCAGAACGAATTCCGGGCAAAAGTCGGCAAGGAAAAACGCGCGGTTCCTCCTGTCCTGGAGATCCTGGAACTGAAACGTGAAGTTGAGCAGTTCGTTGCCGACAAGATGCCGGAGGCGATTCGCATTCAGGACAAGCTCCGCAGACAGTTGGCTCTGAACGTCATTCTGGAGGATGCGGTTCGCCTCCTGAACACTCCCGAGAATGCCGAGCGCTTTTTCGGCAATGCGGGTCGCGACATGAAACGTGATATCGCCAACGCATTTGACGATTACGAGCAGCAGTTCGTGCGATCCATGATTCTGAAGGACGGCATCCGCGCGGACGGCAGAAAGACGGATGAGATTCGTCAGATTACCTGCTATAACGGCCTGCTTCCCCGGGTGCATGGTTCGGCGCTTTTTGTGCGCGGCGAGACACAGGCGCTGGTTGCGACCACGCTCGGCACCGCCGATGACGAGCAGAGGATCGACGCGCTTGAAGGGCAAAGCTACAAAAATTTCATGCTGCATTACAATTTTCCGCCGTTCAGCGTCGGTGAAGTGAAGCCGCTCCGTCAGCCGGGCCGTCGTGAAATAGGCCACGGCGCATTGGCAGAGCGTTCCATCAAGTATGTCCTGCCGACCAAGGAGCAGTTCCCCTATACCATCCGCATCGTATCGGATATCCTCGAATCAAATGGCTCGTCATCCATGGCAACTGTCTGCGGCGCAACGCTGTCGCTGATGGACGCTGGCGTGCCGATCAAGGCTCCGGTTGCGGGCATTGCGATGGGTCTTGTCCAGGATGGTGATCAGGTTGCGGTACTGACTGATATTCTCGGACTGGAAGACCATCTCGGCGATATGGACTTCAAGGTTTCCGGCACTGAAGCCGGTATCACCGCATTTCAGATGGACTGCAAAATCAGCGGAATAAGCCGACAGGTCCTTGAAACCGCAATCGAACAGGCCCGCAAGGGCCGCATGCACATTCTGGGCAAGATCAAGGAAGCGATGCCGGGCGTGCATGAGACACTCTCTCCGTATGCGCCGCGCATATACACCATGCAGATTCGTCCCGAAAAGATCCGCGACGTCATTGGTTCCGGTGGCAAGGTGATTCGCGAGATCGTGGCCCAGACAGGCTGCAAGATCGATATCGAAGACACCGGCGTTATACATATCGCGTCTGCTGACGGTGAATCCGCGCAGAAGGCGATAGATATTATCAACGGTATTATCGCAGAAGCCGAACTGAACAAGATTTACAAAGGCAAAGTCGTGCGGGTTACCGATTTCGGCGCGTTCGTCGAATTCATGCCCGGAACGGACGGCCTGCTCCACATTTCGCAGATTTCCGAGAAGAGAATCGCGAAGGTGACCGACGAGATTAACGTCGGCGATGAAGTCATGGTCAAGGTTATTGAAATCGACGGTCAGGGCAGAATCCGCCTTAGCAGAAAAGAAGCGATGCGCGAGCTGGACGCGCAGTCGTAAAACAATGGACCCGGTGAATCCAGACCTGCTCTGGATTCGCCGGATCAGCACTGCCCCAAACAGCAGTACAGACCCGGCGACCTCCGGGATATCATCCAAAAAATATAACCATGTATACGAAACGCTCATTAGACAACGGCATACCTGTTGTAATGGAGCAGCTGAAGACCTT
>CAYMRS010000033.1:0-29863 GCA_964392915.1 uncultured Nitrospiraceae bacterium | reverse complement strand
CTAAACAATCAAATGGGGAATGAAGTCCGAAAACGGACTTCATTCCCCTTCTTTTAGTGCTGTTTCCGGGCTGACTGCAGAAACGAGCGAGACCCTTGTCCACATTTTCGATATGAAAACCGACAAATCATCATACCACTGAACAATTAGATATCATCGAAAATACGGCGAGGATTATCGGTGAGCTATTGTTTCTTGTGACTGAGTACGGGCAAGGCTTCCTGGAGAAAAACGCCGAGGCCGGTGTCGACCTTTTGAATATGCAGAAAACACCAGTTCCTTATCCATAAGTTGAATTCGGCGATAAGCTGCTGGGGGGACTCCATAATTTCAAGATCGGTTCTGAACTCCCCGAAATCCCGTATAAACGCAAGGTGCTCCGACTTGTGGCGCGCAGCATCTTTATAGCCATGCATGGCGTACTTGTCCATATACCTAGCTTCGGTCCCGAAATGCTGGACAACATACGATTCAAGAAACTTGAACAGCGCACGCACCTCAGCCTCGGCAGTCCTGTCGTTAAGGGCCGAAAGCAGCCGGTTGATACGCTGAAACAGTTCACGGTGCTGCAGATCAATCTCAACAACACCGACAGAAAGCTCCTTCGTCCACACTAACATGCTTTTAGTATAGCCGAATCTGCCACGTATTACATCTGGCTGTTGCAAAACCTGCACCCATCTGCTAAAGTGCCTGAAAAGGCTGCTGTTCGGAACAGGAAGGAGCTTCGTTTATGGATGTCGGCATTATCGGCCTTGGCCGCATGGGGATGAACATGGCGCTCAGGCTTCTGTCGGGCGGCCACCGCGTAGTCGCGTACAATCGTTCACCGGGAAAAGTACGTTCGGTCGTCCGCAAAGGCGCTGAGGGTGCTTCATCGGTCGGGCAGCTTGTCTCCCGCCTCAAGCCGCCCCGCGTCTTGTGGATCATGCTCCCGGCCGGCGCCCCGACCGATGCGATGATTGAACAGGCAGCGCCGCTCCTCAGAAAAGGCGATATCATCGTGGACGGCGGCAACACGTTTTACAAAGATGATGTCCGTCGCGCCGCAGCCCTTCAAAAAGTGGGCATCGGCTACCTCGACGCGGGAGTCAGCGGCGGCATCTGGGGGCTCAGGAACGGGTACTGCCTGATGGTCGGAGGTCCTCAGCCGATCTACCGAAAGATTCTTCCACTCATTAAAACCCTCGCTCCTAAAAACGGCTATCTGTATTGCGGGCCATCGGGTTCCGGACATTTCGTGAAGATGATTCACAATGGCATTGAATACGGCATGATGGCTGCCATCGGCGAAGGGTTTGCCGTGCTTGACGCGTCACCGTATGCCGAATCGCTCGATTATGCTGAAGTGTCGCGCCTCTGGAATCAGGGCAGTGTCGTGCGCTCGTGGCTCATGGAGCTTGCGGAAAGGGCATTCCGGAATGATCCGCGCCTCACTGACATACGCGGTCATGTCGATGACTCAGGCGAAGGCCGCTGGGCGGTCCAGCAGGCGATAGATACGGCCGTCCCGGCGCCGGTCATCTCGGCGGCACTCTTTCAGCGTTTTGCGTCGCGTCAGGACAATGCCTTTGCGGATCGCCTCTCTGCCGCGCTCAGGAATGAGTTTGGCGGCCACGCAGTGCAGGCAGCGCTGAAAAAGGACACGAAAAATGGCTGAACCACACGGTTCGGGAATACGCGGCACCATCATTCACCGGGGCAGCGATACCTGCTCCCTTGATGTTCCCTCCCCCTGCGGATTAATCATCTTCGGCGCGTCCGGAGATCTGACGCACCGCAAGATTGTTCCCGCCCTCTATCGGCTGCGCAGGAACAATCTCCTGCCCCGGAACTTTTTTCTGCTGGGCACCGCGCGCACGCCAATGAGCGACGATGGCTTCCGCAACGCGATGAAAGAAGCCGTACAGAAAGCGATGCCGGATGAATTTTCTCACGAAGTATGGGAAGCCCTTGCCGGATCCTTTTTCTATCAGGCGATCGCCTACGATGACAACGCGGCCTATCGGCAAGTGCGGCAGCGCGCAGGAGAGCTGAGCCGGATATTCGGCACCACCGGCAGCCTCATCTTCTATCTCGCCGTTCCGCCGACCGCCTTTGCCGACATTGTCACGCGTCTCGGCACGTCCGGACTCGCCGGCAGCGACATCAACGGTTACCGCCACGTCGTTCTTGAAAAACCTATCGGCCACGATCTTGAATCAGCGCTCGCAATCGACGCGACACTGCGCTCCTCATTCCAGGAACACCAGATTTACCGTATGGATCACTATCTCGCGAAGGAAAATGTCCAGAACATCCTCATGTTCCGCTTTGCCAACGCCATTTTCGAACCACTCTGGAACCGCAACTTTATTGATCATGTTCAGATAACTGCTGCGGAAGAGCTCGGCGTGGAGCACCGCGCAGGATACTATGATCGGGCTGGTGTCCTTCGGGACATGTTTCAGAATCATCTGTTTCAGCTCCTCGCTCTGACTGCCATGGAACCGCCCGCGGAATTTGCTGCAGGCCGTGTGCATGATGAGCGCATGAAGGTTTTGCAGTCCATACGTCCGTTTCAGATTGATCGCTTGTTTGAACAGATTGTCCTCGGCCAGTACGGACGGGGAACCATCGGGGGAATCGATCTTCCTGCATACCGTGAGGAGCGCGGCGTGGCACCCGGCTCCACAATTCCGACGTATGCGGCACTGCGGGTGATGATCGACAACTGGCGCTGGAAAGGTGTGCCGTTTTATCTCAGATCCGGCAAGCGGCTGGCCCGGCGAGGCGCCGAAATCGCTATATTCTTCAAGCCGGTTCCGCATCTGATGTTTTCAAGGCTCATCCATGACCGGATTGAACCGAATACTCTTGTATTACAAATTCAGCCAGATGAAGGCATGAGTATGAGCATTCAGGTGAAAAATCCCGGATCACGGCTCTGCCTCAATACCGTGCTGATGGACTTTGCCTACCCGAAAAGCGTTGCCCTGAGCGAATACGAACGCGTGCTGCTCGACTGCATGCAGGGCGACCAGCTCCTCTTTGTCAGGGCCGATGCCGTTGCGCTCAGTTGGGAACTGCTGACCCCCGTCATCAAGGCGACCGAGTCTGATGTCTATCCAAAGCGTTTTCCCAACTACGCTCCCGGAACGAGCGGTCCGGTTGAGGCCGATGCCCTGCTTTCCACTGAAGGGCATTCATGGCGGCAGCTCTGAACGAACACATCTTCGTGCTTCCCAATGCGGGAGCGCTTGTTGAAGCAACGGCGGACCAGATCGTCCGCGTGCTTGCCAAAGCCGTCCGTCTGCGGGGCCGCGCTGCTCTGGCACTTTCCGGAGGCAGCACCCCGCGGCTCTTTTTTCCGATCCTTGCTGCCGAACCCCAGCTGAGCGCAATCCCGTGGGAGCGCATATCGGTCTTCTGGGCCGACGAACGGTGCGTGCCGCCTGACCATCCGGAAAGCAATTACGGAACAGCACATGAGCTGCTGCTTTCGAAAATCCCGGTTTCTGCACACTCTATTCATCGCATCCGCGGCGAACTTCCCCCGGAAGAGGCTACAGCGCATTATGTGCGGGAGCTGGCGGTTTATTTCGGAGGGCTGCCGCGCTTTGATCTTGTGCTGCTCGGCATAGGGACCGACGGGCATACGGCTTCGCTCTTTCCGGGCACCACGGCTCTGCATGCTGAAGACTACGCATGCGCCGTATACGCGCCGTGGCTTGAGTACTGGCGAATCACCCTCACCCTGCCTGTACTCAACAACGCCGCACATGTCATGTTCATCGTGTCGGGCAGCGAAAAGGCCTCAGTAATGAGGAAACTCATGAATGCTGAAACCCGTCGCGCCTATCCTGCGGGACGAGTCCGGCCGGGAAATGGAAAACTCACTTGGATGTGCGATGCAGGCGCGGCATCGCTTCTGAACAATCGCGGTTAGGAAGAGTTCCTTAGCATTCCTGCAAGCTTCTTTTCCCACTCCCATGCGGTCCGGACAATAGAATGCAGGTTGTCATACTTCGGCTGCCATCCGAGGCACTGTTTCAGTTTTGTCGAATCAGCCACGAGTTCGGCAGGGTCGCCAGGGCGGCGGTCCGTCTCTTCCACAACAAAAGAAATCTGCGTGACTTCGCGCATGACGTCAACAACTTCACGCACCGAGAAGCCGTGTCCGTATCCACAGTTAAATATATCGCTCCTGCCGCCGGTCGTCAGATAATCGACCGCCAGAATATGAGCCGTGGCAAGGTCGTCAACGTGAATATAGTCGCGAATGCAGGTTCCATCAGGGGTTTCATAGTCAGTGCCGAAAATCTGCAGCTTTCCGTACACTCCCTGCGCAGTCTTCAACCCGCGCGTAATAAGATGTGTTGGAGCAGCATACGCCTGGCCGATGCGGCAGGCTCCGTCGGCGCCCGCGACATTAAAATAGCGAAGAGAGACATAGCGGAACTCCGGATGAGCTTCTGAAGTATCGCGCAGGATGAACTCGGTCATCATCTTTGAGGTGCCGTAGGGATTGATCGGATTCAGCGGGGCGGTTTCATTCACCGGTATCTGTTCAGGAGTGCCGTAGACCGCTGCGGTTGATGAGAAAATAAACCTGCCGATTTTTTCTTCCTTCAGCACGCGCAGCAGATTCAAGGTGTTGGCGGTATTGTTTGCATAATACTTCAGGGGGTCTGCAACGCTTTCCGATACAACAATCGATGCTGCAAAATGCATGACTGCTTCAGGCCGAAACTCCCGAATCGTGTTTCGCAGGAGCCCGGCATCAGAAAGATCTCCCTCCACCAAATCGCCCGACAAAACGGCCCACCGATTGCCGGTCGAAAGGTTATCATACGCTTTCACCTCATGACCGCACTCCGCAAGCATCGCAACGACATGACTGCCTATGTAGCCTGCTCCTCCCGTTACCAGCACACGCATGGATTAATCACCTCAAATGGAGTAAACTTTATTATACATCATGCGTTTGTGTGTATAAAAATTTCTTGAAGGAGCGGCCATGAATCGAAGTTGTATTTTTCTTTTTGCTTTTGCTGTGCTGACCGTCTGGTCGTCCCCTGCCTTTGCCGGACTGGAACGATGCACCGGCTGTCACAACAACCGTGCGTCATTCGAACTGAAAGACCGCTACAAAACCGCGGCTGACCTCATCCGCGCGGCAAAGAACTCAAAAAGCCCGATGATGGGGAGTGTGCGCGCAAATGAGGAATACCTGCGCGATGCGGCGAAAGAACTGGGGCTGAGATAGTGTGAGCGCCTTGGGAACTCTTGCAATTGCTCGCGGAGAAAGATTAGAGTAATAAAGATATAAGGTTAACATACTCTGGAAAAACGCAAGGAAGACGATGCAACAACCGCCGCATTCAGAGGATCATTTCTTCTACCGTGACCATGGCGACAACGAGAAGCTGACCTCGCTCGGGGAGTTGCTGGGAGGGCTTGCTCACGAACTGAACAGCCCCATCTCGGCGATTCTCAGTTATTCCGAGATGTTGCAGTCTCCGGATATTCAGGATAACTCACGCGACAAATATGTGCAGAACATACACGGAGCCGCCCTGCGCGCATCAAAGGTTATTGATGGTCTGCTCACGCTGCTTCGCACGCAGAAAAGCGAATTTACTTCGCTTACTGTCAACAATATTGTCCGCAAAACCGTTCCGCTTTTTGAGTATCAGCTTCGCGATAGAGGGATTTCCCTCATCATGGACCTTGCCTCCGGACTGCCGCATGTGCGCGGCGATTTTTACCGGCTTCAGCAGGTACTCTTCAACCTCCTGATGAATGCCATGCAGTCGCTCAACTCGTGGGAAGGGGAAAAACGCATTGTCATTACATCATTTGCGGCCGTTCGGTCAGTTCGTATCGTTATTGAGGACAGCGGACCCGGTATCCGGCCGGAACATTGTGACAAGATTTTCTTGCCGTTCTTTACGACCAAGCCCAAAGGAACCGGTCTCGGACTGAGCATTGCCGAGAGCATTATCAAAGAACACGGCGGCAACATAAGCATCGTGAGCGGATCGCCCGGATGCAGAATCTCTGTCGAGCTGCCGGCGAACTCCGATGCGGTAATTGCCCCGGCAGACGAGGAGCAAGCCGAATTGCGCCCCCAGAACCGGGTGCTCATTATTGATGACGATGGAATGGTGGTGGACACCTTCTGTTCCATGATGGAGAGCGTGGGATACGATGTTACCTTCGCGACATCTGCTCCTGATGCGCTCGCAAAGCTCCGCTCTGAGATATTTGATCTCATCTTTGTCGACTATCGCATGCCGCACATGAATGGCGTTGTGTTCATTGAGGAAGCGCTGACTTTGGTCGATCGGAAGTCTCTTGTGCTGATTACGGGCGATGTCGGCTTTCGGGATAGTGATTTCTCAGCGCGCTTTTCTGTTCCCGTGCTGCGCAAGCCCTTCAATCTGGATGAGCTGCGCCTGTTCATCAGAAAACATTTCCAGAGAAAGCTGGAGCATGGCATATGACCATTTTTGAAAAGATTGAAGAACTTCGGAAACTGCCTACACTTCCTGCGAATCTGTCGCGTCTTATCGCGGTGCTGAATGATGAAAACGCGTCGCTGCGGGAACTTGAAGAAATTATCAAGCGCGATCAGGCAGTGGCAGCCCGCGTTATTACAGTTGCTAACTCAGCCGCCTTCGGACATACCGGCTTCATAAACAGCATTGAACAGGCCATTCTGGTGCTGGGCATCGACCTTGTGCGGAGCCTGGTAGTCGGCATATCGATTTTCCAGTCGTTCCCGCTGCCGCCAGTGCTGCTGAAACATCTATGGGCGCACGCTTACAGCGCAGCTACGGTATCCAACCTGCTCGCCAGAAAAATCAGGAATGCGGATCGCAACATCTGTTTCCTTGGCGGACTGCTTCATGACATCGGACGACTGGTCCTGCTGACCATTTTCCCCCGGGACTATACAATTGCGCAGGACGCCGAGTCAATCATAGAATCGGAAAGAGAACGGTTCCTCTGCACGCATGCAGAGGCCGGAAGTCATTTCCTCAAGGCACTCAATGTCCCTGCGGAGATTACCGATTCCGTGCTCTTTCACCACAGCATCGACATGAGCAATCCGCACCGCGACCTTATCGCCTGCACATATTTTTCCGAAGGGTTGCTGCATATACTGGGTACCTCATTTGTAAGTGACAGCCTTTGGACGGATGAGCACCAGAATCTTTTTGAAGCCTATGGACTGACCGTCGCTGATATTGAAGAACTCGCGGCAATATTCAAGACGCAGGAATCAGAGGTGCAGGCATTTTTCGAAATCTGACACTCTTTCTATACGAGGCATGGCAATGAGCAGTTCAGGATGCACCATACTGCTGAATGCATAATCCGGGCTGAATCAGCTCTCTTTCCTGTCCACTTCCCCCGAATACCTGTGCATAATTTTTTTCAGCATCAGAGGTATGAGCAAGGCGAACGAAGCAACCAGAATTCCGATCAGCAGACCCTTGATATTCCCATGGAGAATCAACTCTCCCATTGAACTCCCGAAGGCAACATAGGCGATACAGGCCGGCAGCATGAATACGAAGGTGCTCCAGACATAATGAAAAAAAGGGATTGGCGTAATTCCGAAGAAATAGTTCAGCACCGGAAACGGAAAAATCGGAACCAGACGGGCAAACGCAACCGCCTTCCAGCCATGCTGTTCAACTTTTGCGGAGAGGGTCTGCCACCGCTCGTACCCGTAGCGCGACTTAACCGCATCGCGAAGCACATAGCGGGCGAAGAGAAACGCGACGGAAGCTCCGGTGGTCGCGCCGGTAATCGAGAAGATGACGCCCCAGAATGGCCCCCAGAGGAATCCGGCGCCGAGTGTCAGCGGCAGGCTCGGCAGAAAGATGCTTGGCCCGACCGCGTAGATGAGCATGAAGAGAATCGGAGCCAGCACAGGGTGTTCCCGCAGAAACACGATGATCCCGTCCATGGAGATGTATCCCTGCTGGCGTAGCCATGTCGTCAGCGCAATGAACAGCAACAGCCCGATGGCAAGCAATACTTTCGGATTCAGAACCTTTGCCTTCAGACCAAGAGTCAGTCGGTTCAGCCACTTTTTGCCGGAACTGACCGGTCCGACAGCCGGCTGAACGCCCGGAAGATGCTCAAGCAGATGGCTCGCTGCCGCGCCTCTGGCCTGAAATGAACTTTTGCACCCCATGCAGTATGTCACCAGAGAAACCGGGATGCCCGTTCCCATTGCTTTTCGCGCAAATTCCGCCGCGAGTGCCGGTTCGGTCACATGCAGCCCTCCGCCGCATCCGCAGCAGGACGGTACTCCGGAATGCTCCTCCACCCTGCCCGCACATGCCCCCGCCTTCTCCTGCAAACCAGGTATGCGCGCCGATGGACAGGGGTGATGCAATGCCGTCTCTTCGCCAACCGACGAAAACAATCCTGGCGGCAATACTGCAAGCGCATGCTCAACCACAATGCCCGGCATACTCTCACGAAGCAGCTTCGTGCAGTTGACGCATCCGGTAATGACCCGCTTAATGCCGCCTGCATGCATGCGAGCGGCAATTGCATCAAGCACGGCACGCGCGGAATCGACGTCTCCCAGTTGATAGAGCGGGTCAAAGCAGCAGTCCACTACCAGCCCGACCGGCTCTCCGAGAGTATCAGCAAGATGACGGCGGGTCGCTGAAGCTGCATCAGGGTTCGCACCGGTCAGCCCGCATCCCGGCCAAAAGACCGTCTTCGCTGGCCTCCATATACTAACAGGGTGCTGAAAAACTCCTGTTGCAAAATGCACAGTTAAAAACGACTCTCTCAGAGGCTCAAGAATCGAAAAACTCGGGGCAATCCATGTCGGAACATCCCCCAAAATTGACTCCGCTGATCCCAAGAATGCCTTTTTCAGCAACCTGCTAAAGGGAAAAGAGCGTCCCCGCGCTGCATAGGCCTTTGCGGACGCAAGCGACTGCCGGACACGGCCCGATAACGCTGCGCTCCGAATACGCTCGGTCTTTGCCGCAAAAAAAGCCCCGGCACGGCTCAGATTCATCGGACAGATCGAAGCGCACGCCATGCAGTTGGTGCAGAGAAAAACGGTGTCGCCCGCTGATTGCAGAATGTCGCCCGGAAGGCCGTATTTTTCCAAAAAGGGACATGCCTGCTGACAGGCGCCGCAGGCGCTGCAGTCGGCAAGAAAGGTTTCAATTTCATGGTTCACTGGCATTTCCCTTTATCGATAAAATCGTATCAGATGACCCGGTTGCACGCCGAGCACAAAAAGAAGCGCGATGCAGACATTGCGGAGACTGACGATAATCGGCGCAAGCGGAAACGCCTTCCGGAGCCTCCGCGCAGAGATAGTCACGCAATTCGGCAACCCTCTCACCGTATGCTTTTTTCTCAGTCTTCGCACAAAGTCGAGGTCTTCGAGAAACGGGTAGTTTCGAAATCCGCCAATCTCCTGATACAGGGAACGCCGTAAAAAAAGTGCCTGATCTCCGTAGGGAAGCGACAGCAGTGACGACCTCAGATTGGCCGCCCATGCCACCAGCCTGACGGGCAGGGAGCGGTCATCAAAACAGAGGCGAAAGTAGCCGGCATGATATCTGCAAAGGTGCGTTAGAATTTCATTTTCAGACACAGGCGGCAGAAGGGCATCGGCATGAAGAAAAAGAAGAATGTCTCCCTGTGCCGCCATCGCGCCGGCATGAAGTTGTATACCCCGGCCCCGTTCTGATTGAATAACTCTCGCTCCGGAAGCAGTGGCCCTGGCAACCGTGGCGTCCGCGCTTCCGCCGTCAACAACAATGACCTCCTGAGCGCCGGCGGCAAAAGCGGACGCAATGGCAGCGCCGACTCGCCCTTGCTCGTTCAGCACCGGGATTACAGCCGAAATCGAGTCACCGGACATCTGCGACACGATATACGAGAATCATTGCGCTTCCGTCCCCGGGCAGAAGACTGTTTTTGCCCTGAAAACGCGAGTTGGGATTGAGCGTGCGGCGAAATGAACTGATGTAAGGATAGCGGCTATTGCTGGTTACGCCGATCCAGCAGCTCTCCAGGCATGTTATGCATCCGGTCTTCTGCTCTGCCGCCGCAGCCCTGTTCCCTCCGAAGCGAATCTGAAACCCCTTGCCGGCTTCATCCGAAAAAATATCGCCAAGCGTGAGCTCCCTGCCGAGCCCCTGCCAGGTGGCGCTTACATCCAGCACATCTCCTGAAACAGAAACTCCGTATGATTCTTCATTCATGGCATTTCCCGGCTTGGCACCAATGCGGACCAGTGCGTCGTAGAAATCTTCAGGCGGGGCGAACGCCTTGAGAATCGCCTTATCGTGGAGCTTGCCTCCCCGGAACACAACACCCCAGTGTGGATTTGACGAGGTGAGCCCCTTGCCGTGAACTTCACAATACAGAAGAACCTTTTTCTCCGCCGCCTCAATCACGAGCGGACGATCCCTCGTCGGCCATATTGCCTGCCTGGTCTCGCGCACCACGGATGCCGCTTCGGCGTATCTTCCCCATCCGGAGCAGGTTGACAGGAATGACCCTGCCGCGAGAAGCCGAAGAAACTGCTTTCGTGTCACCAGCTCAGAACACCTGCCCCTGAACAGAAAGTCGCTATCCGATCCAGACCGTTTTTTCAAAATCCTTCATTCCTTCCACAATATGGTTTGTGGTTCCCCGATAGCCAACTTTCAAATCCTTCTCAAGATCGAAATGCTTCAGACAGGTGCCGCAGGTAAAAATTTCGACGCCCATGTCGGCAAACTGCCGCATGAGCGGAATCATCTCCTCATCAACGGTCGTCAGCTTTACGGCAGTGTTCAGAAAGAAGATGGTATGCGGCATTTCCCGGGTCACCTTCATGGTCTCGAATATCCCCTTTATGAGTATTCGCCCCAATGCCTCATCTTTGCCAATCACGTCCGTTCCGACAATCAGGAGCAGGTCCTTGTTCAGTTTCTGATGCGGCTGCGATTCGGCAACCCCCGGAAGTTCGCAGGGATAGCCCTTCGCAATCTTCACCCGCCAGTAACCGGCTTCCGCAAACGTCTCTGGAACCATGCCACCCTTTGAGGCAAAGCGGCTCAGATTCGCTACTGAAGCTTCATTGTCCACCCAAATCTCAACGATGCCCTCTGACAGTTTCTGCAGTGCATCCTCCGCCATCAAAACCGGTTTGGGACAGGGAACGCCGCGCGCATCAATTATCATGTGCCACCATCCGTTCAACGATTAGAATATATCAAGAAGATCTGCTGACGCACGGACACAAAGAAGGGAAGCGTATTGAGAAGAATGCCGGCGAAGGCACGCACATTCGGCTGCTTCCATGCTCGGTTTTCTTAGCCCCGGTGCTGACAAGCCGATGATATATGTCTATAGGTTAACGCGCACAACCGCCGGGCATCAAATCGTTAATTTCTTTCAAACATAAACTATCGATAGCTTGAGTCTATAAATAAATAAAGCAGAGGAGGAAGTATTTCAATCCTCTGCGGCGTTTCAGGACAGATGAAGCTTCCGGACCCGGTGGGGCTACTCCTTTACCGGCAGAACATGAATCGCCTTGATGATGAGCTGCACCTGATCACCTTTTTTCAGCTTCAACGCATCGAGCGACTCGGTTGTCAGAACTGAAGCCATTTCTGCTGGCTCTAACACTTCAAACTTCACCAATGACATGATGTCGCCCTTCTTCACAGATTTGACCTTCGCACTGACTGCATTTCTCGCGCCGAATTTCATGGTATCCTCCCTAGAATAGATAGACTCTGATTTCAAAGGTATCATATTTCGTTCGGCAAAACACGCGGCGTTACTTCACAACTTTTGCTTGCGGCGGAGACGGAATATTCCCGCTGTGACAATCCCCACAATTATACTGAGTCTGTATGCCGAAGGCGGCAGCAGGGACTTCGCCTATCGTCTCATATTTTTTGTCATGCCATGTATTGAGTAATTCCACTAAATGATAGGCTACACTTGCAGTTACAGCGGCACACCGATGGCGGCGCTCCGGGCTTTTGAGTTCTTTATTGGCAGCCTTCATCCAGCGCCCTACCGATACATGGCAAAGCGGGGAATTGCTTACGGTAGTCGGAATCTCACCGGCAAATTTTGGTTTCTTCGGCTTGTAGTTGGGAAGCTGAGCATCGGAGTACCACTGCAGCATTTCGCTGCCCATCAGCATACCATCGTCTGAATCAGATATCCGTGGACCAATTATCAGGTTGGTGACGAGATTGGCTCCAGAGTTTGAACCGCAAATCGTTCCCCAGCCGGATACGCCGCCCTCCAAAAAGATAAAGGCATCAACAGGAAATGACTTATAGGGCTCTCCAACTTCTTGCCGAAGCTGACTGAAAACGCTTGAAATGACAGCCGCTCCACAATAAACACGATACCATTCCTCGTAGGCTATCTCGGCTGTTTGCTGAGGATCAAGCTTTTTGTATGGCCATGGCCATTTGTCCATGCGGGATGACTTTGCGTCCGCGTTGGAAAACATGCCGCCTGTCTGCAGCGCCACCGCTCCGAGGCCAAGCAACCAGAGCCCTGAAAGGACTCCCCTTCGCGACATTCCCTGATTGTCTGACATACTATTTCCTCCTGAGATATATATTTACAGCACAGCATATCTGCATCCATACGCGCCACATATGAAATAATGGAGAGGAGCAGTGGGAATCGAACCCACCGCGAAGGCTCGCTGCCTTTCATCGCGAATCCGGTTTTGCAGACCGGCTGGGTCCCCGCCCGTGCTCCCCATGACCACATTATGATAGCCTTAGAATTACTATATGTCTAATAGTTTTTTTCTATCACAAGGCGCGTTCTTCAGGTCAAAAAAAAGAACGCCTCAAAAGGCTCCCTCATCGGCATTTTGCGCGCAATAAGACTGACAGGGACAGCTTACAGCTGGGAAAAGAGCGAAGAAGATACGTCAGATGAAGCTCATTTTTCCTTGATAATGCTTTTAAATGAACTCTTGCCTCAAAAACAGAGCGGGGGTCGCCGAAAGCCACCCTCCTGAAGATCAGAGAGTAACTATTCGCGGTTGAACAGAGAGATATAGCGCTTTTTGCACTTCAGATGAGCTATATCATAAAATATGAATTGAATTATCCGGCATGTTCCGCTAAAGTGTTTACAGAAGAAAATAGGCCCGTCGCACTGCAGCCCCATGTCAACGGGTTGGCGCTTTGCTTATGGCGGATGCCATCTTTGGAGGAGATTATGAACAGAAGAGCCAAGCTTGCGGCGACAAAAGCTGAAAAAAAGCAGCAAAAACTTGAATACGGGAGCGTGTCCACGCTGTTCCCCAAGGTTTCAAAGATTACCATCTCCATGAAATATGCCAAGACCGGCGTACTGGATCCGCTGTCGCGGATGGTGAATTTTACGCGTGACAGCGCGGCCATCTTCAAGGTCAGCTGCTTGTGCAGTGAATGCCCGGACAGCGGATTTGATTTTTCGAAAATAATTAAAACGATGGTAAAAGACCAGAAAGCGACCGCAAAAGGGGCAATTAGCTGCGAGAATTGTCCTGCTCCCGAATGCGCTGATGTTGCATATACCACGACGATAAAATACCTGTAACCTCTGGTCCAACGTCCACAGACAGCAGAACTATTTCGTCGAGTCAGACAACCCTTTCACGATTTATTTCAAAAAAAAGGCAAAAAAGGGGAGCTAAGTGCTTAGCTCCCCTTCAACTCCTATCCCATATTATTCATTATTCATAAAACATTCGGCGCGAGCAGTTTTATGGGCTAACAGGTTGCTGAAAAAGTCACTCTTGGTATCAGCGAAGTCAATTTGGGGGGATGTTCCGACATGGATTGCCCCGAGTTTTTCGATTCTTGAGCCTCTGAGAGAGTCGTTTTTAACTGAGCATTTTGCAACAGGAGTTTTTCAGCAACCTGCTAAAGGCTGAATGAAGCAGGCACAAGCGTAAAGAATTGCCCATGGTATCCATGCGGCGGTTCTCTTTTCTCTTCACAGCGGAATAAGCACGAAAATCCAGTCGAGGCTAAGTCATTATCTGCGCTTAACAAAAGCCGGTGAGACCGTGGTCATCACCGAAAGAGGCTCCCCTGTTGGTCATATTGTGCCTGACGCAGCGTCGGTCAAGGAGCGCATCGAAACCTTAATGCAGGCGGGGGTCATGCGTTGGAACCGAAAGAAACCCGGACTGCAAGGGCCTGTCGCGAAGGTTCGCGGTCATCGCACCGTTGCAGATCTTCTTGTCGAGGACCGCGAATGATTGTCTATTTGGAGGCGAGCGCTCTCGTGAAATGCTATGTTTCAGAACAAAGCTCCCGGGCGGTTCTTTCGCTGATGAAAAAGGCGAGCGCCGTTGGCACTGCCGCCATCAGCCGCGCTGAAGTTTCCGCAGCAGTCAGCAAAGCAATCCGCATGAAGGTACTTACTCAGAGTGAGGCATCCTCTGCTCTGCAATCCGCGACCGAGGATTGGGAGAACCTGATGCGGCTGCAGATAACCGAGGGGTTGATTGCCCGAGCCTACGTCCTTGCCTGGTCTCACGGACTGATGGGATATGATGCCGTACATCTTGCAGCGGCTGTCTTCTGGCAGGAAATGCTCGGAGAAGATGTTTGTCTTGCGACTTATAACCCGCAGCTTTGGCAGGCTGCTGTCAATATAAACGGCATCATTGCATGGCCTGCCTCCCTGTAAAAACCAGAGGAGCTGTCAGATCAAGTCTTGGCAAGTGTACTCGTTGCACCTCCCCGATGCGCAAGCTCAAACCTTGCTGCGCTCGGGCAGCCCTTCATCCACGGTCTATAAGTCCGAGGCTTTCAGCATGGTTTTATAAACCGCCATCACTATGTACTAGCACCAGTGACATTTCCTACGGGGACACAACAACTATCCCGCCCTCGGTTACCGTGTATCCCCTCTGCCTGTCTTCATCGTTGTTATAGCCTATGATCGTACCTTCCGGAATGACGACGTTCTCGTCAATAATCGCACGCCTTATCCTGGCATGCCTCCCGATTTCCACATTATCGAAAAGTATCGAATCTTCCACCAGGCTGAAGCTCCTTACTTTGGAGCAGGGTCCCACAATCGACCTGCGGACGACACCCCCGCTGGTAATGCATCCACCGCATACAAGTGAGTCGATGTTATGCCCGCGCCGGCCATCGTCGTCAAAGATCGTCTTTGCGGGCGGGACATTCCCCTGATTTGTGAGGATAGGCCATTGGTAGTTATAGAGATTCAGCTGCGGACTCGGACTGACGAGATCCATGTTTGCATCGTAATACGATTCAATCGTGCCAACATCTTTCCAGTATCCACGCTCATTGTATGCGATTCCTGCAACATGATTGTCATAGAAGTTGTACGCATAGACCTTATCGCCAGCATCAAGCATCATCGGGATCACATGTTTCCCAAAGTCAAGGTCATCATAGCGTTTCTTGCCTTCATGCAGCATCTCCATGAGCTTCTTGATGGAAAAGATGTAGTTTCCCATGGAGGCGAAACAGGTGTCTCTCCCCGGGATCGTCTGAGGATCCTTTGGCTTTTCGACAAAAGTATGCACCTTCAGGTCATCATCAACGTTGAAAACACCGAAACGGCACGCCTCCGCAACTGGTACCTCCAACGCGGCAATCGTAATGTCAGCCTGATTCATGAGATGATATTCGATCATCTTGGAAACATCCATCTTGTAGACATGATCTCCTCCGAAAATCGCAACATAATCAACGCCGGAGGACTCGATAAACCTCAGGTTCTGATAGATTGCATCCGCCGTTCCCTTGAACCACTCATCGCTCATACTTCCCGTCTCTGGTTGAATGGTGTCAAAGAATTCCCCGAGACCTGCCCATTTTGCCCAGGATTCCCTGATGTGCCTGTTCAGCGAATACGCCCTATATTGGGTAAGGATGTAAACTTTTCTGATGCCAGAATTGAACATGTTGCTCAAAACGAAATCGATGATCTTGTACTTTCCTCCAAAGGGCACAGCCGGTTTTGATCTTCGGAGGGTGATAGGGCTCAGACGCTCACCCTTGCCACCGGCGAGTACCATTGCCAATGTGTTTTTTGCGATATTTCCGATCCCTCTGTAGGAAACCATGTTCCCTCCCGTCGCATTATGGAATAGTTTTTGTCATCCCGCTTCTCTCAATCTTATCACATAGCAAAACGCCCGGCGTTATTGCAGGCAGCGATCAGGAACGTAACCGGAAGTGTTACAACTTTACTACACGGGGGGGGCAAAAGAATGAGGCAGTTGAGCCGCCGCGCAGCGGTCGGTTTCGAACTCCTGGTTCTTCGCCCGAGCGGAGCGAGGGTGACAGGAGTTCCGGCTCAACTGCCTCATTCTTCCCCTCGCTTCGCTCGGGGAGAATACGATGCTGAGCAGTATTTTTGGTAGTCCCAACGGGAGTCGAACCCGTGTTTTAGCCTTGAGAGGGCCACGTCCTGGGCCACTAGACGATGGGACCGAAAAAAATGGCTGGGGAGAGAGGATTTGAACCCCTATAAGCAAATCCAGAGTCTGCTGTCCTACCATTGAACGACTCCCCAAGCCTTACGGAATAAATAGATTACAGAACTGAAGCTTCGGAAGTCAATCCTTAGCGCCGGTTTTCGTATCGAACAGCGTCTTCACTTCATCAATCAGATCGTTGATATCCCTGAATTGGCGGTACACAGACGCAAAACGGACGTACGCCACCTTGTCGATGTCCTTCAGGGTCGACATAATCTCCTCGCCAACCCATGAACTCGGAATCTCCTTGACGCCGAGCGCCGTTGCTCTCTGGCTGATGGTGTTTTCAATCGCCTCCAGGGTTTCCATGGGAATCGGACGCTTTTCGCACGACTTTTTAAGACCGGTCAGAATCTTATGCCGATCAAACGCCTCGCGCCGTCCATCTTTCTTGATGACCATGGGGAGAGGATCTTCAACGCGCTCATAGGAGGTGAACCGCTGCCCGCACTTCAGGCATTCGCGGCGGCGGCGAATAACGTCTCCGTCTTTCCCCGCCCGCGAGTCGATGACCTTGTCTTCAATGCTGCCGCAAAACGGGCATTTCATCGTTCAATATATCGGGAACCGCTCGCAGAGCGCATTCACGCGGAGATTCATCGCCTGCTGAACACCGGTATCGCTGATGTTTTTGATAACACTGGCGATGATATCGGCTATTTCATCCATTTCCCGAACACCCATGCCGCGGGTGGTCACGCACGGGGTGCCCAGGCGGATACCGCTTGTCACCATCGGAGAAAGCTTGTCAAACGGAATGGAGTTTTTGTTGCAGGTGATGCCGGTCTGGTCGAGCGCGGCCTCAGCCTCTTTCCCGGTGACGCCGAAGCTGGTCAGATCGACAAGCATGAGGTGGTTGTCGGTTCCACCCGAAAAAATTGAAAAACCGCGCTTCATGAGGCCGGCTGCAAGGCTTTGCGCGTTGGCGACAACGCTTTTCTGATATATCCTGAATTCCGGAGTCAGTGCCTCCTTGAATGCGACCGCCTTGGCGGCAATGACCTGCACCAGCGGTCCGCCCTGAATGCCGGGAAAGATCATTTTGTCGACAGCCTTCGCGTGCTCCGCCCTGCACATAATCATGCCGCCGCGCGGTCCCCGAAGCGTCTTGTGCGTGGTGGTCGTCACAAAATCCGCGTAAGGTATCGGCGAAGAATGCTCACCGGCAATAACAAGGCCGGCAATATGCGCAATGTCGGCAAGAAGGTATGCATCGACCTCCTGCGCGATGTCCGCAAATGCCTTGAAATCGATAATACGCGAGTAGGCGCTGGCACCGACGATGATCATCTTCGGATTCATTTCGAGCGCCAGTTTTCTTACTTCGTCATAATCAATGTATCCGGTATCCTGCCGGACCCCGTAGGAGACCGACTTGAAGATTTTTCCGGTGAAGTTGACTGACGCGCCGTGAGAAAGGTGTCCGCCATGGCTGAGGCTCATGCCGAGAATAGTGTCTCCCGGGCTCAGGACTGAGAAATACACAGCCATGTTCGCCTGGCTTCCCGAATGCGGTTGCACATTAACGTGCTCCGCGCCGAACAGTTCTTTGGCGCGGGAAATAGCGAGGTTTTCCACAACATCGGCATATTCGCAGCCGCCGTAATAGCGCTTGCCCGGATAGCCCTCAGCGTATTTATTCGTGCAGACCGACCCCTGCGCCTCCATGACAGCCCTGCTCGCATAGTTTTCGGACGCAATCAGCAGCAGTTTATTTTTTTCACGCTCTTCTTCAAGAGCAATCGCATTGAATACCTCGATGTCGGTGTTCTTCAGATAATCCATGTTCATGTTCAGACCCTTTTCGTATGCAGACCGCGCAGAAAGCTCAGCCGCAGGTTTTTTCAATTCGAGTTTTTGCTACCTTCTGTTCTATCAGGCTTATCTTGCGGAGGCGGGACAGATGCCGGCCGCTCTCAAACGGGGTGGCAAGCCACGTGCGGACAATCTCCTTGGCAAGATCCTTGCCGATTATGCGCCCGCCGAGCACCAGAATATTCGCATCGTTGTGGAGCCGGCACATCTTCGCGGAGAACAGTTCGTTGCAGAGCGCAGCGCGCACATTCAGAAATTTGTTTGCGACTATCGACATGCCGATGCCTGTGCCGCAGATGAGGATACCCCGCTCCACCTTTCCGCACGACACGGCGGCAGACACTTTTTCACCAAAATCAGGGTAGTCCACAGACAGCGGGGCATCTGTGCCGAAATCAACATAGTCATGTCCAAGCTCTTCGAGAATCGCGATAACGTCTCGCTTCATTTCAAAGCCGGCATGATCCGAACCGATTGCCACTATCATAGGTCCTCCCCGATATTTTAGGCTCTTCAGACCCGTAAGCGGTCCGAAGCGGTCAATACTATACTATGGAACTGTTATCTTATAGCCTGAAACACCCGGCAAGTCAAGAAAAGAGCCTTACCGGACGAGATACTCCAGCAGGGCTTTTTCCGTATGCATGCGGTTCTCGGCCTGATCAAAGATCGCGCTGCGGGGGCCGTCCATCACCTCGTCCGTAATTTCCTTGCCCCTGATTGCCGGCAGACAGTGCAGGACGATGGCATCGGACTTCGCGTGGCGCAGCAATTCCGCGTTCACCTGGTAGGACTGGAATTTTTTTGCCTTTTCTTCCGCGTCGCCCTCCTGCCCCATGCTGACCCAAACATCAGTATAGAGGACATCGGCATTTTCAGCGGCTTCCCGCGGATCAGTGACCAGCGTAATGCGGCCCCTGCCTTCAGCGCGGGCGCGCTCAAGCACCGCGGCATCCGGCCCGTATCCGGACGGCGAGGCAATCACGAAATCGAAGCCGGTTTTCGCCGCCATTTCGACAAGAGAATTCGCCACATTGTTTCCGTCGCCGATAAACGCGAATTTCACCCCTTCAAGGCTTCCTTTGTGCTCAAGAACGGTCATGGCGTCGGCAAGCGCCTGGCACGGGTGGTGCAAGTCGGACAGGCCGTTTATGACGGGTATCGTCGCGTGTCGCGCGAACTCGGCAGCGCTCTGATGGCTGAACACGCGCATGACCATGCAGTGCAGGTATCGCGAAAGCGTTTTCGCCGTGTCGGCGATGGTCTCCCCGCGGCCAAGCTGGAGTTCCTTGGGGCTGAGATACACCGACTGGGCGCCTAGCTGGTAGACCCCGACCTCAAAGGAGACCCGGGTGCGGGTCGAAGGCTTTTCAAAAAAGAGCCCGACGCTCTTGCCTATCAGAGGATACTTCATGGCATCGTCACCGGATTTCAGGGCAACGGAGCGTTCGAGGATAGCACGCAGCTCATCAGCGGACAAATCCCCTATGGTCAGAAAATCTTTTTTTGTCATGAGTCCAGCACATCCTCCAGTGTAGTAATGAGCACATCGATATCTTTTTCCTCAACAATCAGCGGCGGCGTGAAACGGAGCACATTGCCGCTTCCCGCCGTTCCAATCAGAACACCCCGCTCCATGCAGGCGTTGACGATCGGCTGGGCGTCCCGCACCAGTTCAAGCCCGAGCATCAGCCCCATGCCGCGAACGTCGGTCACCTTGTCCTGACAGGAGCTTTTGAGACGTTCCAGACGATTCAGAAAATACCGCGACATCCGGTTGACATGATCGAGCATGAACCCGTCTTCGAGGATAACCTCCAGCGTCGTCAGCGCCGCGGCACAGACCAGCGGGTTCCCTCCGAAGGTCGATGCGTGGGTCTTTGGCTGAAAGGACGCCGCGACCTTGTCCGTGGCAAGCATCGCCCCAATCGGAACACCTGCGCCGAGGCCTTTGGCAAGCGTCATCACATCGGGCTTGATGCCGAACTGCTCGTAGGCAAAGAGCTTGCCGGTCCGCCCCATGCCGGTCTGCACTTCATCAAGAATAAGCAGCAGTCCGTGTTCATCGCACAGCTTCCGCACTTCCTTCAGATACTCCGGAGACGGCACTTTCACCCCGCCCTCGCCCTGAATCGGCTCAAGCAGTAGTGCGCACGTTTTCGGGGTAATGGCGGCTTTCAGCGACGCAATATCATCGAAGGGGACATAGGTAAACCCCGGAACAAGCGGTTCAAACCCGTGATGAAACTTTTCCTGTCCAGTCGCCGTCAGAGCGCCGAGCGTTCTGCCGTGAAACGAATTCAGTGTCGAAATAATGCCGATGCGGTCGGCACCGAGATGTTCAGACGCGTATTTCCGTACCAGCTTGATCGCCGCCTCGTTCGCCTCTGCGCCGGAGTTGCAGAAAAAAACCTTGTCGGCAAAAGAATGAGTGCAAAGCTTCTTCGCCAGCTGGACCTGCGGTTCAATATGATACAGATTTGAAACATGGATGAGACGCTGCGCCTGCTTCTGAATGGAGACGACAACTTTGGGATGGCAATGACCGAGGACGTTGACCGCGATGCCGCCGAGAAAGTCGACATATTCCTTGCCGGAAGTGCTCCAGACCCGCATGCCCCGGCCCTTCCGGAGCGCGATCGGGAAGCGGCTGTATGTATGCATGATGTATTTATCCGCTTCTTCGAGAAGCTTTTTCGTTTCCATTTATCATGATAGCATAAAGGCGGCGCGCCGGAAAAGCATGGTATATTTCTTGAATGAGTCTATTGTGTATACTTATTGCGAGCGCTCAAAATACCGGATACAGGAAAAGGCATCGTAACCATGGCGGACGTTCCGGCGCTTTCAGACGCACAGGCTGAAAAACAACTCATCAGGCAGATGTTCCGGCGGCTCCGCGACAGTTTGGACGCGGAAGCGCGCGAGAAGAGGGACACCGCACTGTTCCTGCAGCTCTCCCGCATGCCGATCTATCGTGCTGCGCGTACTGTGCTGCTCTACGCCTCAATCGGTTCTGAAGCGGACACATGGCATATGATTGACGATTGCCTCGCGCGGGGAGTCAGGACAGTGCTGCCGCGCGTCGACAAAGAAGCGGGGAAGTTGGTATTGTATCAAATTGCAGACCGAGCGGCGCTTCGTCCCGGACAGTTCGGCATCCCTGAGCCGGAGGATGACGACAGCAAGCGCGTATCGCCGGCGGGGCTTGATTTGGCGCTGGTTCCGGCACTGGCGTTTGATCGTTCAGGCGCACGGGTCGGCTACGGAAAAGGCTTCTACGACCGCCTGCTGGCTGAGTGCCCGGCCGTCGCCGCGGGCCTTTGTTTTTCAGAGCAGCTTGCCGGGAAGATTCCGTGCGAGCCGCATGACCGGCGCGTGCAGATACTCGTTACTGAAAAGGGGATCATTGACTGCCATGGACATGAAAAAGATTGAAGAAGGCGTGCGGCTGATTCTGGAAGGCGTCGGGGAAGATCCGGATCGCCCCGGGCTCATAGACACCCCGAAGCGCGTCGCCAAAATGTACTCCGAGATCTTTTCCGGCCTCCATACGCCGGTTGAAGACCTGCTGAAGTCCATAGAAGGCGAAGACCACGATGAGCTGGTTCTGCTGAAGGACATCCCGTTTTACTCCATCTGCGAGCATCACCTGCTGCCGTTCATCGGCAAGGCGCACATAGCGTACATCCCGTCCGGCAAAATCGCGGGATTGAGCGAGCTGGTAAAAGCCCTCGAACATCTTGCCAACCGCCCTCAGGTGCAGGAACGTCTTACCACCCAGCTTGCCGATGTCCTGATGCGGCAGCTCAAACCGAAAGGCTGCATGGTCATCATCGACGCCGAACACCTCTGCATGAGCATGCGCGGCGTCAAAAAGCTCGGCTCCCGGACGGTAACGTCCGCGGTTCGCGGCATATTCCGGAGCCGCCAGAGCACCCGTGAAGAAATGCTCGCGCTGCTGAACAACCGGCCCCAGTAAACAACCAGGAGAGGTATAGACCGTGTCAGCAACCATCATTGACGGACGACGCATTGCAGCAGACATCAGAGAGAGCCTCACCGCCGGAATTCTCAGCCTGAAGTCGGCGGGCGTCACGCCGTGCCTGGCCGCCGTGCTCGTCGGCAGCGACCCGGCCTCGCAAAAGTACGTCGCGGCGAAAGAGAAGGTCTGCGAAAAACTCGGCATGCGCGGCATCGTCCATCGCCTGCCTGCAACAACGACGCAGCAGGAATTGCGCGGCATCATCGACCGGCTGAATGCCGACGCGTCCGTGCATGGCATCCTCGTGCAGCTTCCCCTGCCGCGCGGCATCGATGAAAAAGAGATTATGGCGCGCATCGCTCCGGCAAAGGATGTTGACGGATTCGGTCCGGTTTCCCTCGGCAACCTCGTGATGGACCGCCCCGGATTTCTGCCCTGCACCCCGCACGGCGTCATGAAGATACTCGAAGCATGCGGCGTCGACCCGCGCGGAAAGCATGCGGTCATTGTCGGCAGGAGCATCATTGTCGGCAAACCGCTGGCGCACCTGCTCCTCAGAAAAAACGCCACGGTAACCATCTGCCACAGCCGCACCACCGACCTGCCGTCTATCTGCCTCACCGCCGACATCCTCTGCTGCGCCGTGGGCAGACCGGGGCTTGTCACGGCTGACATGGTAAAGGCGGGCGCGGTCGTCATTGACATCGGCATCAACGTCACTGCCGAAGGCAAGCTTACCGGAGACGTCGACTTCATGTCGGCCCGCAACAAGGCTTCCATAATCACGCCGGTTCCGGGCGGTGTGGGGCCGCTGACCATCGCGATGCTCATGCACAACACCCTGCAGGCGGCCCTGCAGCAAAGCGGCCTCCTCCGGCGGGCGGAGTGACAAAGGTCCGGCAGTGGTTCTTCCCGTCTGTCATTCCGGCTCGTCCGGAATCCTTTCTGCGAAGCTCGCCCCGGAATACGGCATCAACGACTCCGAACATCCCTGCCGGAACCAGCGTCGGAGTGAAAGAAATACTGCGCGGCTGATGACAATTTTCCGATTCGGCGCCGCCGCTGACGTCTGCAGCCATGTATAATTCAGAAGCAGTTTAAAATGGGCATTCGTAATTTAATGTTTACAGCTGCTCATTTTTGCTATTATGATAATAAGTTCAGAGGCGGACGGTTGAAATGAAAGAAGAAATCAACGATACTTCCAAGGCAGATTCTGCAGGGAAAGAGATGATTGCATCTGCAATCAACAAAGAGCACATAATCGAACTTCTTCATCACGAGATGCCGCACTTGCAGAGAGAATATCATGTAAAGCGTCTTGCCCTTTTCGGCTCCTATGCGAAAGGGCATCAAAAAAGCGGGAGCGACATTGATATTCTGGTTGAATTTGATGGGTTTGTCGGACTGAAGTTCATTGATCTCGGTGAATATTTAGAGTCCATCCTTGGGAAAAAAGTTGACTTGATTACGACCGGCGGCCTCAATAATATTCGTCACCGTGAAATAGCTGATGGAATCAGAAGAAGCCTTGTGTATGCCGAAACCATCTGATCTCCAATCGGCAGTGGACATTGTTGTATCAATCAATAAAATCTCCAGCTATATTCAAGGGCTTGAGTACGATGCGTTCCTTGAAGACAGCAAGACATTTGATGCTGTCATCAGGAACATAGAAATTATTGGCGAGGCTGTAAAAAACCTCTCCCAAAAGGCAAAAGATACCTGTCCGGGCTTAGAGTGGGAACAAGCCGCCAAAATGAGAGACAGGCTTATCCACGGTTATTTTGGCGTAAACACAGAAATCGTCTGGGATACAATCACGAAAAATCTCCCGGAAGCCTTGCCTCATATCACCGCATTAGTCTCATCCCTGAAAACCTCTGAAGCGAAACAGGGCGAAATACATGAGGGCCATCACCAAAACGGACCGACTTTCTAAGCATGCCCGTCATCGTCCTCAACTTCCCGGCATATGCTGTCCAGAACGTCCATGAGACCGAACATCTGCTTCACGGCCAAAGAGGTCAAACATAGCTGTCGGAGCTGATATTGCAACACTCACGCGGTTGATTGAATCAGGCGATCTTCACTCCCTATTCAACATATAATTATGAAAACCCTTTAAAATAAGGAGTGTCATGATAATCACCAAAAAAAGAACTCCAGAAGCGCTGCTCAAAAACATCGAAGGGTACAGGCGCATCTTTCTTGTCGGCTGCTGCGAATGCGCCGCGCTCTGCGGAACCGGCGGGCAGGAGCAGCTTGATGAGATGAAGGAACTGCTGACCGCCCACGGCAAAGAGGTTGCCGGCGCCCACATGGCGAAGACAGGCTGCCAGGTGCTCGGAACCCGACTGGAGCTCAAGCGGCACAAGGAAGCAATCGACGGCGCTGACTGCATTGTAGTCATGTCGTGCGGCGCGGGGACGCAGACGGTTGTCGAGCTGAACGCGGACAAGCCGGTCTATTCCGCCAGCGACAGCCTGTTTCTCGGCAACATGACCCGCCAACAGGTATTTGACGAACGCTGCTCCATGTGCGGAGAATGCATTCTCGACCAGACCGGCGGCATCTGCCCGATAACAGCCTGTCCGAAGGGCATTCTCGTCGGGCCGTGCGGGGGCGTTGCCGACGGCAAATGCGAAGTGAGCCCCGACCTGCCGTGCGTCTGGATCACCATTTACGAACGCATGAAAAAGCTGAACCAGCTCGAAGAGTTCAGCGCCTCCATCGCGCCGCCAAAGGACTGGTCCAAAGGCGCCCGGCCGCACACCAGAAACGCGAAGGAACCCAAAAAAACACCATGAGCCTGCGCCAGGCCTTTGAATGCGGAAAATTTGTCATCACAACCGAAATCGGCCCGCCGAAAGGGACCGACACGGACGAGATCCGGCGGCTTATTGACCTGTACAAAGGAACCGTCGATGCCATCAACGCCACCGACAACCAGTCCGCGGTCATGCGCATGAGTTCGCTCGCCATCTCGAAAATCATCCTGGAGCACGGCGCCGCGCCAATCCTGCAGATGACCTGCCGCGACCGAAACCGCATCGCACTTCAGTCCGACCTGCTCGGAGCCCACGCGCTCGGCATCAGAAATGTCGTGGTCATGACAGGCGACCATGTGCTTGCCGGCGACCATAAACAGGCAAAGCCGGTGTTTGATGTCGAATCGGTTCAGCTCCTGAAAATCATCAATTCGCTGAATAGCGGGGCTGATATGATGGGCGCCGCCCTCAGGGGAAACACCGGCTTTTTCGCAGGAGCGGTCGTCACCCCGGAGGCAAATCCGCTGGAGCCCCAGCTCATGAAATTTTCAAAAAAAGTACGGGCAGGCGCAAAGTACTTTCAAACTCAGGCAATTTATGATATAACTATGTTCAAAGTTTTCATGGACCATGCGCGAAAGCTTCAGGCGAAAGTGCTCGCTGGCATCGTGGTCCTGAAAAACGAGCGCATGGCGCAGTACCTGAACAACCATGTTGCCGGCATCCGGGTGCCGGAGGAGTTCATCGCCGAACTCGCCGCCGCGCCGGGCAAAGAAGAGAAGCAGAAAGCCGGCATTGCCATAGCGGCGCGCCTCATACGCAGGCTGCATGAAGAGCGCGTCTGCGACGGAGTGCACATTATGGCGATTGGCATGGAAGACAGAGTGCCGGAGATTATGCGACAGGCAGGGCTGCTCTAAATTCTGGAGTTACGAGGGGACGCTATGGCAACCAAATTCACCTGGACAGCACAGGACGGAAGCGGCAAACAGCAAAAAGGGGAGTTGTCGGCAGAGACCCGCGATGAGGCGTTCAATTCGCTGGCGCGAAAAGGCTATATAAGCATCTCGGTGACCGAAAGGAAAGCCGGCCTGATGGGCAAGCAGAAACGGCAGAAAATCACCGAAAAAGATATCGTCGTTTTCACCCGTCAGTTTGCCACCCTTTTCAACGCCGGAATCCCGATTGTCCAGGGACTCGAAATTCTCGCCTCACAGAGTGAAAACAAATCCCTCGGCGCCATTATCGGCCAGATAAAAAGAGATGTCGAATCCGGATCGACCCTCTCCGACGCCATGCGGCGCCATCCGAAACTGTTCGACGACCTGTATGTGAACCTCTGCGCGGCGGGCGAGACCGGCGGCGTTCTGGACGATATTCTTCAGCGCCTTGCGACATACATCGAGAAAACGATGAAGCTGAAGAAGAAGGTGAAGGGCGCGCTCATTTATCCGTCCATGGTCATTGCCGTAGCCATACTTGTTATCACGATAATCATGATCTTCGTCATCCCGGTCTTCTCCAAAATCTTTGGCGAAATGAGTGTTGCCCTGCCCTTTCCGACGAGAATAATCATCGGCCTCAGCAATTTTCTCGGCGGCATCGGCGGCGTCATTCTTGCCGCGGCTCTTGCCGCGGCGGGATTCGCGATCGTCCGCTACCGGAGAACCGAACAGGGCAGAATTGTTACCGACCGTATTCTCCTGAAAGCGCCGCTGGTGGGCGATCTTCTCCGGAAGGTGGCGGTTTCGCGCTTTTCCAGAACGCTGGGAACGTTGATACAGAGCGGCGTGCCGATTCTCGACGGTCTTGATATCTGCGCCAGGTCGTCCGGCAATAAAATCGTCGAGGCGCTGGTGTACAACGTCAGGAAAGAGGTCGCGGCGGGCAAAACCCTCGCGGAGCCGCTCGCAAAATCGCCGGCAATTTTTCCCGCGATGGTGGTGCAGATGGTCAACGTCGGTGAATCCACCGGCGCGCTCGACCAGATGCTCATGAAGATTGCGGACTTCTATGACGACGAAGTCGACAATTCGGTCGCGAATCTGATGACCATGATCGAGCCGATACTCATGGTATTTCTCGGCATTGTCATCGGGTTTATCGTTATCGCGCTCTATCTGCCAATCTTCATGATGGGCGACGTCATCGGCAAGTAGCGGAACACGCGTGCCGGAACAAGGGGGCGTGTCCCCTTATTCCGGCACGTTTTTATATTTGCCCAGCCGGTACCGGAACTCTCTGAACGTCATGCCGAGCAGTTCGGCAGCCTTTGTCTTCACCCCGCCCGATTTCCGGAGCGCCAGATCGAGAAAACCGTGCTCAATATCTGCCAGATGCTTTTCGAGGCTGAAGCCCGCATCGGGAATTTCAGGAGATTTCTGCTCCTGGGCGGCACGAGGCGGAGTTGCCGCCGCTGTCCACCGGAGAACATTGTTCTCGGAGAGAATCACTTCGCGCTCGATAATATTTTTTAATTCCCGGACGTTCCCGCGCAGCTCCATATGCAGCACCGTGTCGATAAACTCCGGATCGATGCGTTCGATTTCTTTCTCGAACTTGCGCGCGAACAGCTTCACAAAGTGGCTTACTAATAATGGTATGTCCTCCTTCCGCTCGCGCAGCGAAGGCAGTTTCAGCTCAAACGTGGCGAGGCGGTAGAAAAGGTCTTCGCGGAACGAGCCGGCCGCCGCCAATTCAGAAAGCGGCTTGTTGGTCGCCGCCACGATGCGCACATCAATCTCGACCTCCTGCCCGCTTCCGAGGGGGCGAATCTTCTTTTCTTCGAGAAAGCGGAGAAGTTTCGCCTGCAGCGAAAGGGGCATCTCCCCGATCTCATCCAGAAAGAGCGTGCCGCCGTCCGCCTCGACTATCAGCCCGCGCTTCGTCGCATACGCGCCGGTGAACGCGCCCTTTGAATAGCCGAACAGCTCGCTTTCGAGCAGTTCCTCCGGAAGGTTCGCACAGTTAATGGCAATAAGCGGACGCGCCCCGCGCCGGCTTTTGTTGTGGATTGCCTTGGCGATCAGCTCTTTGCCGGTGCCGCTCTCGCCGATCACGAGCACGTTGGAGTCAAACGGCGCGATCTTGTCGATAACCGAAAACACCCGCTGCATCGCCGCGGACTTTCCGACAATGCTCTGGTATTCGTCGGCGTACTGCTGCAGTTCCCTCACCTTCTCCTGCAGCAGAATCTTCTCGACGATATTTTTGATGATTATCCGGATCTCATCAAGGTTGAACGGCTTCGTGACGTAATCGTAGGCGCCCGCCTTCATCGCGTCGATAGCCGTAGCCGTTGAAGCGAACGCGGTGATGATAAGAACGGCGGTCTCGGCATGCAGAGCCTTCAGTTTTTTGAGCAGGTCAATCCCCGAACCGTCCGGCAGGCGGATATCGACTATCGCGAGATCGTAAACCCCGTCGGCAAGCTGCCTGTCGGCCTCAGCGAGCGTCGCGCATTCGGCGACCTCCATGCCCTGCTCCCTGAGCAGCCGGTTCAGCACTTTTCTGATATTCGCTTCGTCGTCAACTATCAAGGCGCGCATAGGTGCCTCCCTTCATATCCTTCGGCAGGAAAATGCTGAATTTCGCCCCGCCGAGCACAGACGTTTCGGTCACGATTATCCCCCCGAAGCCGGTGACAATCCGGTTTGCCACCGCGAGGCCAAGCCCTGTGCCCTCTGCCTTCGTGGTGACAAACGGCTCGAATATCCTGTCGCCAAGCGCGGGGTCTATGCCGGGGCCGTCGTCCTCGATGTCAATGCGGGCAGAAAACGCGCCGGACGGCGCGGCTTCCCGCACGCCGGACAGCCCCACCTTCACCCGCGAGCGTGCGGCTTCGAGCGCGTTTCGGAGTATATTTTGCAGGGCGGCGTCGAAGAACGTCCGGTTCGCCTGCACCGTGACATCAGCAACAGGCGAAAGCTCTATCGCTTTTTCCGTCCCGGCATGCGCTATGAGCATTTCGAGCGCTTCCTTCAGATTCACCGGCTCACGCGGAGCCTCGGCCGGGCGCGCGAAGAGCAGAAAATCGTTCACCAGGCGGGTCAGGCGGCCTGTCTCCATATCGAGCATGTCGAGAAGTTCCTCGTCGCGCGAGCCTTCCCGAAGAAACTGCACAGAGGCCGATATGGACGCCAGCGGATTTCTCAGCTCGTGCGCGAGGTCGGCGCTCACGCGGTAGAGCCGCTCAAAGCCCAGCATGCGGACGCGCTCTTCCTCAAGCCGGGCGATATGGCGCTCCTGCGCCTGCAGGCGTTCCTTGACCGAGTTTCCGGCGAACGCTATCAGAAAAAAGGAGACCGCGTGCAGGGCGATGTTCAGCAGGCCTTCGCCCGTGAACACCCCCTGATGCTCCCTCCACGCCGCCGCGTATAGAACGATGGCGGACGCCGGCAGCAGAAAAAAACGCTTCGTTTCGATAAGAAGCGCGGCGAAGAATATCGGCAGCAGAAAGAGGAGCGAAAGATATGCCGCCGTGCGCTCATGCAGAAAAATCATGGCGGCGATGAAGGTGATGTCAACGAGAAAATCCGGAATTGCTATCTGTTTGTATGCCGCCGGCAGCCTGACGCCAGAAGCCACGATGAAAGCAAAAAGAATGTACAGGAGCGTCGGCTTCGCCTCGAGCATCCCCGTCAGGTGGAAAGGAAACAGGAGCGTCAGCCCGAAAATGAACCGCCCGAGCAGATACGAGGTCGAAAGCGATACTATTTTCATGCCGTTAGCCTAGTGCAATTGACGATAATTGTCAAT
>CAYMRS010000032.1:0-30183 GCA_964392915.1 uncultured Nitrospiraceae bacterium | reverse complement strand
GCCTCCTGCAGCTTGAGCAATCTGGATATTCTGACCAGATTATACGCAGCTCCAACAAACAGCCCCTGCAATTCCGTTCGTTCAATGCCTTTGAATCGTGTTCTTCGGAATCCTCCGACGTCCTTCATCCATCCGAAGATTTCTTCAACTTTCTTTCTGACTCTCTGACTGATTGTGCAGCCCTCATGTCTGGAGGTTCTGCCGTCAATGGCGGGGCCTCCCTTGCGTCGGTCATTCATGGCAACATGCGGCGTGATCTTGCGCCCCCGAAGTTCTTTGATAAAGTCTTTGGTGTCGTAGCCTTTGTCCGCGCCAATAGTCCCGGGGCGAATCCCTTTGAGTTTCTGCCGGTCAAGCATGACAGGCACCGCTGTTCGCTCGCTATCCCCCGTTGCCTGTGTAACGATAAAGTCCACCAGAATAACATTACGGTTCTCCATCAGTGCATGAGCTCCAAAGCATAGCTGGTCTTTGCCAAACGCTTGCTCCCGGGCTTCCCCGTCTGTCCTTCAGGCAGGTTATTTTGAGAGATTATAGAAAATGACAGCCTATTGTGGAAATTGTAGCTGGCTTTCAGTCGGTTTAGTCTGAGAGGTTACAGCCTGGACGTGACCGCAAACAGCCGCGTTCCGGTATTTGCTTAAAGGCACGTGTCCCGATACAATACGGCATGAACCAGTTTGAGGCTTTGTTCCTCACCTTTATCCCGATTCTGGTCGCCATCAACATTCCGGGCGTTCTGCCGATCTACATTTCCATCAGCGAACCGCTCAATAAAGCGCAAAAAAGAAAAATCGCCCTGCACTCGGTTATTACGGCGTTTATCGTCGGCGTCGGCTTCGTTTTTCTGGGGCAGGCAATTTTTAACGCGCTCAGAATCCAGGTCGAAGATTTTATGATCGGCGGCGGCGTACTCCTTCTTGTTATTTCTATCATCGAGATAATCTCCGGACGGCCAAAGGCGGAGCAGCAAGGGACCGACTTCGGCGCCGTGCCGCTCGGCACGCCCCTTCTGGCAGGTCCGGCGACACTGACTACGGCGCTCATCCTCGTTGGTTCATATGGTTATCTGCCGGTCATTCTTTCCTTGTGGTTCGTGCTCTTTCTGGCCTGGCTCAGCTTCACCTGGGCGGAGCTTATCATACGCGTCATCGGACACAACGGCGCAAAGGCCATGGCAAAAGTTGCTTACCTTTTTCTCGCGGCAATAGCCGTGCACCTCATCAAGAGCGGCATCTTCAAAGTCATCGGAGTGAAATAATCCGCCCATTCTTTGCGGCAGTTCTTGCGAATCAGGAGTTGTGGCTGTAAAACCCCAGCCACAACTCATCCGGGCTTAAACAGCGCAGACTGGAAGTAGAAATAGAATCTTGCGCCGCCACATGCCGTCCGGTAAGTCTGCAGCGGAACCCCCATGCTCACCTTGCCCGACAGATACTTCGTAAAGTTCAGGTTGAGGCCAACGCCGACGTTGACGCCTGTCAGAAAATCGTTCTTATTGATCGACTCGTTGTTCCCTTTATACGGAAACGCGCCGCCGTGGTCGGCAAAAACAAACCCCTGCAGAGCCTTCCGGGGTGAAAAACCAAGCACCTCGGGCTCAGGCAGCGGCAGGGGGAAATTCAGCTCCGCCGACACAAGGTCCCCGTGATCGCCGATGAGCATTCCCTCAGGGTATCCGCGAACCGTGGACATGCCGCCTATCTGAAACTGTTCTGGTGATGGCAGAAGAGAAACAGTGGACAACTGCCCGCTTCCTTTCAGAACAAGTACTGCGTCGTTTGAGACAACCTGCTGCCGCATAACGAATGAATTTATTTGATGAATGCCTTCTCACCGCCTCAGAAGTGCCCTCCGTTCGTTGCCGCTCCCCTCAGGAACCAAAGACCCTGCTCATCATAGGAGAGAAAATCCAGACCAGCCTCAATGCTGGCAACTTCGGTGTGTGAAAAGGCAATGTCACTGAACAATGTTTCTGATCTCTTGTAATGCGCGTTCAGAAAGAGATTGGATTTCGTATTTGCGATAACCACAACAGGATGCAGCAGGCTGGCCCCGATATGATAAGAACTGCCGGTAATATCAAGGGCCGCAAACGATCCTGAGATAATCTTCATGTTGCTTGCGTTATATGACATGCCAATACGAGTACCGAGGCTGTTAATGGGATAACTGTAAGCAACTGAGCCGGCAAGTGTTCCTTCACTCTAGGCGCCGCTGATTGTCAGGGCATCGCGGAAACCGAACAGACTGTTGACCGTCATCATCGTGCCGATGCGTATACCGGCCTGTTGATTTGCTGCCTGAATTGTCGGTAAAAAGTGTCATCTGGTGCTGGCGCGGTTCGTCAGCTCTCAGCACAATATCAGTCGTCCCGAAATCCCAGCCCGCCTTGATCTCTGCTTTGAGCTGAACGTCATTGATTCTATTGAAATAAAAGAGAGCTTTTTCCAGATTTTCAATCCAGACATGGTCGCCCTTTTGCAGCGAAATCCCCCTGGTTATAAACAAGCCGCTCGTATGATTATTGTTCTCCACAACAATTTCACCAACACGGCCTTCCACCAGCATGATTTTCACCACGCCGTTCTCGACCTTCTGTGGCGGCAGAATCGCTGGATTTTCCCGGATTTCTACTTATTATTCCCCCTCCTGACTCCTGCCTTTCGCCTCCTGTATACTAATGATTCAATGTTTGACGAAATCGCAAAACGATATGATTTCCTGAACCACCTGCTTTCGTTTGGCCAGGATTACTATTGGAGAAGTGTAATGACTTGTGAACTTGGTGCCCGGCGGGGCGAACGGATGCTCGATCTGGCGACCGGCACGGGCGACAGCTCGATCGGCTTGCTGAAGCAAGGGGCGAATGTGATCGGACTCGATCTGAGCTTTAATATGCTGAAGGTGGCACAGATGAAGATTGCCCAATCCGGGTTTGCCGTAATGCAGGGCTCGGCGTATGAGATGCCGTTTCGCGACGCTTCATTTGACGGACTCACCTGCTCTTTTGGCATCCGGAATATGCATGAAACGCCGAGAGCCCTTGCCGAGATTTTTCGGGTAGTGAAACCAGGCGGCCGCGTTGTCATGCTTGAGTTTTCAATGCCGTACGGTTGGTTCAGGCCACTCTACCGGTTCTATATCAGGAAGGCTATTCCCGCTGTCGCTGCCCTATTTTCGGAGCGTTCGGCCTACGAATACCTTGGAGACTCCATTGAGAACTTTTACTCGCCGGCTGCTTTCCGGAAACTGCTGGAAGACGCGGGCTTTGTCGATTGCCGCCAGATTCCGCTCAGTCTTGGCACTGTGTATGCGCATCGGGCGGAGCGGCCTGCAAAACAGTCGCGCTGGGGTAGAATAATAACACCATGATCCAATATCCCAACATCGACCCTGAAATCATACGAATCGGTCCTCTCGCAATCCGCTGGTATGGTGTCATGTATCTGCTCGGATTTGCCGCATCTTTTTTTCTGGTCCGCTCACAGATTCGCCGAAAAGGACTTCATGTCGAAAAGGACTTCGTCGAATCGCTCTTCACCTGGCTTATTCTCGGCTTATTAATCGGAGCCCGGCTTGGGCATGTGCTTTTTTACGGGCTGCCGTTCTACCTTCAGAACCCGTTTGAGATTCTCGCCATTTGGCACGGCGGCATGTCGTTTCATGGCGGGTTTATCGGCAGTGTTCTTGCCGGATACCTTTACTGCCGCAACACGAAACAGGACTTCTGGCTCATTGCGGACATGGTCATTGCGACAGCCCCGATCGGCCTCGGCCTGGGGCGTCTGGGCAACTTTATCAACGGAGAGCTTTACGGACGCGTTACAGATGTGCCATGGGCTATGATCTTCCCTGACGGTGGGCCGTATCTGCGCCATCCTTCGCAGCTTTATGAGTGCCTGCTGGAGGGAGTAGTGCTGTTTGTCATCCTGTGGTTTTTCAAGGACAGGCTGCCGCGCAGCGGCATGGTGACTGCGCTTTTTTCGATGCTCTACGGATTGTTCCGTTTTCTCGTTGAGTTCGTTCGAGAGCCCGAAGTGAGCAATGTCTTCGGGCTTCTCACCATGGGCCAGCTTCTGAGCATCGGCATGATTATCGGCGGAGCGCTTCTGTTCTGGTTCCGCAGGAAGGCGGCATTATGACACCGGCACTGAACAGCCTGAAGCGGAGTGTTTTTTACGAACTGCTTGACCTCGTCGGGCGTGTTTTCATCGTTGTCCGGTACTCTCCTGAGGTTGATCTCGGCAGTCGCGCATTCAGCGATGAAGAGAAGCAATCCGGCCTGACTCTTGTCTTCACCAGCCGGATGCGGGTGCAGTGGGAAGAGCACGGTATCACCACGACGCTCACCTTCGGCGCGCGGGCGCAGAAGTGCTTTATTCCTTCAAACGACGTCGCAGCCGTCTACTCTCCTGAAATGCAGGTGCAGCTTACCGCCGCTGCACAGGATACTGAGCATGCGGATTCGCGGCAGGCCGGCACGAAACCTCAGGTCCTCAACCAGGTTCATGTGCGTCGAGGGTTGCGGCGAGCCAAGGAATGCGAAAGCAAACAGCAGCACGGAAAGCTTCTAAAGGTTGACTTTGCGCAGAAGCTGCGGCGCAAGAAGGACGACACCGGCAAGGAGGATGCGTAATGGCCGAAGAAAAACTCGTGCATGACTTGATTGTTGACACCGTGCGCCGGAAATATTCGCGTGAATACAAAGAAATCCTTGCGGATGCGGACGCCTGCCCTGAGTTAATCCTCAAGAATCACGGTCTCGTTCTTGCCGTCGTGGCAGTTGAGACCGACTCTACTATCACCCCGGAAAAAGCGGAACGGTGGAAGGAGCTTGTAGAAGAGGGCAACAAGCTCATCCTGATGGTCCCTAAAAACTCGCGGGTGAAGGTGACCGACATCCTCTGGCAGAAAGGCATCATGGACCGCGTCAGCGTCGGCTCATACGAAATCGCGATTACCATGCCATGAAAAAAAACAGTTTCAGAACTCAGAGGTCAGAAAACAGAAGAAAGGCAAATTCGATTCTGAACTCTGACTCCTAAATTTTTTACTCTTTACTTCTCTCTGACCGTTATACTTGCAGCTTCCACAATTACCAAATAAACTTTTGCGCCCGCTGGGACTTCGACAACCTTGGGAGCTGCAGTTCCGCCCACTCCCCGCATCCCCAGCTTGTTGTCCCGCATGTCGACAGCATAGCCTTTTATCGCGGATCCATTCATCTCCTTGGCGTTCGAACATTTTATCCTGCTCGCTTTGAAAAAAGCCCGATTGACCGCGGGATCAGAGAAAACATCTCCGAGAAAGATGCAATCCTTCAGCGGAATTTCTTCTCCGCCGACGCCCTTCGGGTTCTGCAGCGCCCGAATTGCCAGGAAGGGGTTCGGGTTGCCCGGGTTTGTGCCCGGCTCCAAAGCATAGGCACCAAACATGGTCGCCCCTTCAATCGTTGTCCCTATCGGGATACGTATTTCCTCAGCCCCGGCATATGAGATGCCCAGACATATCAGGAAAATAATTATAACTGACGCCCTCATTTCCGCTCCTTTCCGGTCTCGGGCTATCGCACGACATGCCCGATCAATTCTGATTTCCCTACCGCCGGATTATCTCCCGTTCTGTCTGCTAGCCTCGGCAAATGCGCGAAGCCAGGAACGCCCGCTCACCTCTTCTATCGTCCATGCCGACTTTTGGACCCAGTTCGGATGCTGATTCACCGTGCCCGGCAGGTTCTGTTGGCTCTTGAGTGACATCAGGTCATCAAGCATAACGCTCAGCATTTTGCTCGGCGTGCGTGCGAGGTAGGCATGGGTGGCAAGCGCAATCTCGGGCGTCATTTCCGGCAGGTCGTCCGCTGCGTCCGGAAAGCCGGAAGGCAGCGCACCATGCTCTTTCAGCGCCTGTATCAGAAGCGTCCGGTCATGGCGGCGCTCCTCGCGATATTCCAGAATTTTTTCGGGCCGCGGAAAAAGATGCAGCTGCTCCTTGACATCAATGTCACGACCAGTCCAGAAACCTGCAAGCGTCGGGAGGTCATGCGTCGTGACGGCGGCAATCGCCATTTCAGGATAGTGCTCCGGCCGCTTGAAGTTCGGGGCGGGATAATAGCGCTCGAAATACAGCAACCGGAAGGAAAGCATCCGGAAGGACTGCAGCATCTCGCGCATGCCGTCGCCGAAGGTCCCCAGGTCTTCACCGACAACAATAGTTTTATTGCGCACGCTCTCCAGGGCAATTATGCGAAGCAGTTCTTCGGTGAAGCCCCGGACATAGGCACCTTCAAGCGGCAGCCTGCCGTCCGGTATCCAGAAGAGACGAAAGAGACCGAGGGCGTGGTCAATGCGAATGGCTCCGCCATGGCGCATGTTGCTCCGGATTGATTCAATGAAAGACCGGTAGCCGGCCTCGCGGAGTTGCTCCGGAAGTGCGGGGGGGAATCCCCAGTTCTGCCCGGACGGGTTGAAGTCATCAAGCGGCGCACCGACGCTGATGCCGCTGGCAAAAACCTGCTGCTCCATCCATACGTCGCTGCCGCCCGCAATGGAGCCGACCGCAAGGTCATGGTATAGTCCGATCGGCATGCGCATATCCTGCGCCAGCGCGGCTGATTTTTTATGCTGTTCATCAAGCAGCCATTGCAGATACTGATAATAAAGAAGTCCTTTTTCATGTTGCGCACGGAATGCCCTGACAGCATCACTTTGCGGGTCATGATACTCCCGGGGCCACTGATGCCATGAATCAGACTGCTGAGCTGCCCTAAAATGCTCGCGCAGCAAACACCACGTCGCATACGCGGTGAGAGACTCACCGCATGCCATGACATATTCATGAAAATGACGCGCCCGGACAGTCCGGAGCTGCCAGTGATGCTCATAGAACCACTCAAAAGCAGAGCGAAACACCCGCTCCTTCAGGGCCGCGACGGCCTCATAGTCCAGAGTATCGGCATCGCGCAGCGCCTCCTCCTGCTCCCGGTATTCCTCGGAGCCGGTGATGCGGCGGCAGAGGTCGGACTCCTGCACGTCAGGGATGTCCTCAATTGCGAGATAGAGCGGATTCTTGTATATTCTGCTCACCGGAGAGTACGGGCTGATGCCGAACGGATAGGTGTTCGGAATGGCATGGAGCGGATTGATACCAACAAAGCCGCCGCCGCATTCCCCGATCTCCCGGACAAGAATGGCAAGATCGGCAAAATCGCCGATGCCCTGATTCCGGCGGGAACGAACGGCGTACAGATTGGATGACACACCCCATATGCGGCCGTCAACAAGTTCGGGCGGCAGATAACATTCGTCCGGCGCTATAATCATCAGGGTAAAGCCGGTGATTTCTGAAGAGCCCCCGTCAAAAATGGGCTGAGGATGGCTGCAGGTGACCCGCACGTCATAATAGCCGATATTTCTCACGCCAATGTCGGGGAGCACTATTTTCACATACCGCTGTCCGCGGATTTCGGCTGATCCGGCCGGTACAAGTTCCTCACCCGAGAGAAAGCAGTTGCATGTATGCCCCCGTTCGTCCCGGACAGTCCACGATAGCGCCAGCGCCCGCTCCAGTCCCTCCGCAATCGGGATGCAGACAGGAATGCCTGCCGGCTGGGTGTTGACAGAAACGATGTGTACCGGCTCCAGGAGACGATTCCAGGGCCGTTCCCTGCGTTCCGAGATTTCCTGCTGCAGTGACTCGACCGAATCGACGTCGATTCTCATGGCGCGAAGAATCGCCCTTTTTGTCTCCAGAGATGCCCAGTAGCGGGTCCCGAGGATATCCCAGTAGTCGGGAATAATGCCGCAGAGATCTGCAAGTTCGAGAATCAGCTCTTCGTGAGTTGGCACAGAGCCTCCTTTAGAATGGGATGAACAGGGTTATCTATAAGTGTAGCAGATAATATCGCGACAACAAGAGATAGAAAAAGCGGGGATGTGCGACCCCCGCTTTTTCTCATTTCCTGTCTCTCGCGTGATCTTAATGCTTATGACCAGCCGGCATCTGATGCTTGCCGTGGTCCATGCGCTGCATCATCGGGCAGACCATCGGCGCGGCTTTCATGGCGTCGGCCTTTGCCATCATTTCGGCGAGCTTTGCCTGAAGCGCCTTCTTCTCTTTTGCGCTGACGCCTTTCAGCAGTGCATCCTGAACAACCATGACATCCTTTATCATGGTTATCATTTCACCCATGTTTTTTTTCATCGGGCAGTTCATCATTTCACCCATCAGCATACCGCCATGGGCACCCTGAGCGGGCATCTGGCGACCGGCATGCGGATTGGCACCCGGTGCTGCCTGCTGGCCCGACATCATAGGACATAGGGGAACCGTTACCTGCTTGGTGTCAGCCGGTTCCGCTGCGAAGGCAACCGCTGCAAACATGCAGACGATAGCGAGAATTGCCAATACTTTCTTCATGCTGTGCCTCCTGAAAAATGCTCTGAACGCTGATGCGTTCATTTCTAAACCATGTGTTCTAATTATACCACGTTACCCGTTACACCACGGTTACCACGGGAATCAAAGATGACCCGGAGCACCGTGTCTATTTTGCGCAGCTCGGCGACAATGGACGCGGCTTCCGATGGCGTCAGCACCGCGGGATGAAAGCCGGCAAGCACTGCAATCACTCTGTCAACTGCCTGCTTGACATTCAGGTCATTCTCCATGCCCTTCCGAAATGCCTCAGCGACTCTGCCTGCAGATGCGAAACTCCCCGGCACTGCGGAAGCGGCCCGCCGGGCAATCGGCCGTATGCTATCCCGAAACGCGCTGAGACGATTTGTCGCTTCCTGAATGAGATCAATCCTGAAATTAAGCGTTTTGCGGTAGTGACCGTACATGAGCCAGAAGCGAATCTCGGCATAGCGGTAACCTTCAGCACGCAGCGTGTCCGCATACACAATATTCCCTTTGCTTTTCGACATCTTCCGGCCATCTACCTTGAGATGGTACCCATGCAGCCAGAAGCGGGCCATCGGATACCGGCGCACCGACTCGAGAATGGCAATATTATAGTCATGGTGGCGATAGAGATTATCGATGCCGCCGCAATAGATCGAGAGCGTATCATCAAAATATTGAAGCAGTGTGCTCGCGTCCTGCACATTCCATGACGGCCGACCCCTGCCGATGGCCGTATCCCAGCAGCCGTCCCTGCCCCCCGGACATCCATGCCACAGGATGAAGTCTCCCATGTTCCACTGCACTCCGGGGTAGGTGTCCTGATGAAAACGGCGCTTATTTTTCGGCCATATTGTCATGTCAAGTCCGAAAAGCTTGCCGAATCCCTTGAATTTGAGCGGATCGAAATAAACATTGCCTTGATGCCAGTATGCTACTTCACGTTTGAGCAGCTCCTCAATAATCGCAACTGCGTGCTCCACATGTTCAGACGCGCGCGGCAAGAAGTCGGGACGTTTCATGCCGAGCGCATCGGTTTCTTTCAGAAACTGTCCGATATTGCGATCGGTCAGTCTCTTCACGGTGGTCTTTTCTTTTTCAGCCTCGAGGATCGCCTTGTCTTCGATGTCGGTAATAATCATGCCGCGCCGCACGGCAAATCCCGCATACTCGAGATACCGCACAAGAACATCCTCGAACAGAAATGTCCGCATATTGCCGAGATGCGCGCGCTGGTATACGGACGGACCGCAGGTAAATATGGTAACCAGCCCGGGATTGACCGGCCTGAATGTCACTAGCTTCCTGCCCAAGGTGTTAAAAATTTTCAGCATGCATGAGTCTCCTTTGTTGAGAAGCACCTCATATCTATACTAGCCCGCAACGCGCACTGTTCGCCACACGCCGCTGCGAAAGCGCCTGACCATGAGCACCGCCTGAATCATCATTGAAGCCACCATTGCGATCCAGACCCCGGTCGCTCCATAGCCGAACCAGAAAGTCAGTGCGGCAGCCAGCGGAAGGCGGACCACCCACATTGCGATGATAACAACCCGCATGGTTCCCCGGGTATCGCCCGCTCCCTGAAGCGCCCCGCCGAGAACAATGCTGATTACCATAAGTGGTGCAACCGCCATGTTATATCTCAGATAACGAGCCGTCTCCTCAAGCACGGCAGGGTCGCGGGCCAGCACAGCGGCAACAGTGTCGGCAGCAAAAAAAATGACGACTGCAGGAAGACTGACAAATACTGCCCCTGCGGCCGCTATCTTCCAGCCCAGCTCGCTCGCGCGGCCGGGATTGCCAGCTCCAAGATTTTGCCCAACCAACACAGAAGCGGCCATGTTCAGGGCAAAGGCGGGCATAAACAGAACTGCCTCGATACGCAGCCCGCTGGTGATTGCTGCAAGCGCCGTTATGCTCGACTCACCGAGACGGCCAAGCATGTTGTACAGAAGGATGGTTCCCGCGTTCCACGCTATCTGAAGCGCCGCCGAAGGCCAGCTGACAGAAAAAACGCGCTGAATGGTCGCTATCGAAAAACGGTACGGCCCGCGACAGACTGGACGCCAGCGTGAATTCAGAAAGAGCAAAAAGATGACAAACGCTCCCGAGATTACCGCTACGGCGTTTGCAAATGCGATTCCCCGATATCCCATATCTGCGCCGAACACAAACAGCCACACTGCCACGACATTAATCAATGAAACCAGAAACATGGTCAGCAACGGCTTCATCGGCTCTCCGCTGGCACGAAACACGGCATTCGCGATAAGCAGCAAATAGTTCGGGCCGAGCGTCAGTCCGAAAATCCGGAGAAAATCAGCCGCAATCTCCTGGATCTCGGGAGGGAACCCGGCAAACAGCACAATGTCGCGGGCAAAAAGCGCGACGACTATCGACAGACCGGCTGCTACCGTAGCCCCAAAGACAAGCGATTGCCGGGCAACCGAGAGCGCCTCCGGAAAATCATCCGCACCGATGGCGCGTGAGACAATCGCGACCGTGCCGATACTGATGGCATTGGCAAGAATAATGACAAGAAAATATATCTGACTGACAAACCCCACCGCCGCCTGCACCGCCGGGCTGATGAGTCCCGCGACATAGACATCCACAAAGATGACAAAAAAGTTGAACAGCATAATTAGCACCATCGGCCATGACATCTGCCAGATGTTCTTCCAGAGGCTTCCGGTGGTGAGGTTTAGCTGATCAGTGGTGGACTGCATGCAAACTCGATCTCTGCGGCATGGTATTTATTCTACCTGAATGACAGTTCGGGCAGGAAATCATTCATCATTCGTCTATTCCTCATCATGATCATGCAAGCCCGGCAGTGTGTGACAGTGAGACGATTGGTTGCTCATGTGAGATGAACCGCCTTTGGCAGCCGGGTGTCACCGTTTACAACCTTGCTTTATTGCCTTGGTACTGTCCGCATCAAATGCGCCTGTCACTAGCAGGTCCGGAAACCGCCGGCCCGCTCGTTCTGCATCATGAAATAAGGTAAAATGATCACATGCAGCCTATAAATCCGTCGATTGATACGATTGCCCTGCTGATCAGCCTGCTTGAGCGGCTCGGGCTTTTTGCGGTCGGCTTCATCCTGCTTATGCGATTTAACGCATTCAAGCGTCTGATTACCGGAAAGGCCACCCGCTATGAAAAACTGATCCTCTCGATTTTTTTCGGCCTTTTCGGCATTGCGGGAACCTATCTGGGCGTGCCGGTGCATGATGCAATTGCGAACTCCCGTGTGGTTGGTGTTGCGCTGGGTGGCATACTCGGCGGTCCGCTGGTCGGCTTCTCCGCGGGACTCATTGCGGGAGGTCACCGTTTTTTGATCGACATTGGAGGATTCACCGCGCTTGCATGCGGCATTGCAACCATTGCGGAAGGATGCCTCGGCAGCCTGCTTTATCATCGCATCAAACGGGATCGATTTGATCCGCAGGCTGCCTTCATTGTAGGGCTGGCAGTCGAGATTCTCCAGATGATTATCATCCTGCTCATAGCGCGGCCATTTGAAGCTGCTTTCCATCTGGTGCAGGTTATCGCGTTGCCGATGATTCTCGCAAACTCAATTGGCCTCGCCGGGTTTGTGAAGCTTGTCGAGTCGGTCTCAAAGGAACAGGAACGTTTCGGTGCGTATCAGGCGCAGACAGCTCTGAAAATCGCGCTCCGCACCCTTCCGTTTTTGCGGAGCGGTCTCAATCAGGAATCGGCAACAAAAAGCGCGGGTATCATCCTTGAAATGACCGATCTTGACGCTGTTGCGATTACTGATAAACACCAAATACTTGCGCACGTCGGCGCTGAGGAGAGCCACCACAAACCGGGCATCCCGCTGCTGACCGCGGCTACACGGCAGGCGCTTGATTCGGGTGATATTTTCGTCGCCTCAACAAAAGCTGAGATTGGCTGCAAACATGCGGACTGCAGCCTGGGCTCCGCCATTATCGTTCCGCTCAAACGGCAGGACAAGACCATCGGCACGCTGAAGCTTTACCGGCTTAAGAAACAGCGGATCAGCCCGCTGGACATGGAACTGGCAAACGGACTGGCGCATCTCTTCTCCAACCAGATTGAGCTGTCGGAGCTTGACAACCAGCGCAAGCTTGCTCAGGAGGCCGAGATTCGGGCGCTCCAGGCGCAGATAAGTCCGCACTTTCTTTTCAATACCCTGAACACCATCAGAAGCTATATGCGCACGGACATTGAAACCGCCCGCAGACTCATGGTGAAACTTGCCGAATTCCTCCGCAAGAATATTAATCCCGGCACAGAAACTCTGCCGCTGGCAACGGAGATTGAACACTGCAAAACCTATATTGAGATTGAAGCGGCCCGCTTTGACGATCGGGTAAAGGCTCATTTCAATATCGACAAGGCGGCACTGGACTGCCGGGTTCCGCCGCTGATATTGCAGCCGCTTGTCGAAAACGCCCTGAAACACGGTATTCTTCCGAAAGAATTCGGGGGGGAACTCATCGTTACCGCGTTCAGGGGAAACAGCACTCTTCTGATCAGCGTGGCCGACAACGGCATCGGCATGCCTAAAGAGACTCTCTCGGGGCTGTTCAGCAATATGGGTTCCACCTCGGAAGATCCATCAGAGAGCGGCTCCGGAATCGCACTCAAAAACATCAACGCGCGGCTTGTTGCATTATATGGAGCAGGCCATGCGTTGTCCATAGACAGCAGCCCTGAGAAAGGAACGGTGATTTCTTTTACCGTGCCGGTACATGAAGCATGACTATTCGAGCCTGCATTATTGATGATGAAGCTCCCGCGCGGCGCGAACTGAAATTTCTGCTGAGCCAGATTGACGATGTTGAGGTAACCTGCGAGGCCGCGAATGGGAGCATAGGACTGAAAAAAATCCGGGAACATGCCCCCGATGTTGTTTTTCTCGACATTAACATGCCGGGGCTCAGCGGACTTGAGCTTTCTCAAATTCTTGCCGACCTGCCAAAGCAGCCGCTCATTGTCTTTGCAACGGCATATGAGCAATATGCCCTGCAGGCATTTGATGTGAATGCGTTTGATTACATTCTGAAGCCGTTTGAGTTGGAGCGGCTCCACAAGACATTTGCGAAAATGCGGAAGGCGCTGCACCAGCCGGCTCCTTCCACAGCTGCAACGGCAACAGTTCAGGCCGAGGAACAGGCAGGCCGCGTCCTGAGAATCCCGGCGTACAAAAATGACCGCATCATTCCGCTCGCGCCGGACAAGATTCTGTGTGCGCGCGCGGCTGAAGGAGACGTGACAATCCAGACGTTTGACGGACAGTACATGACAAAATCCACCCTGAATGATCTTGAGCTGAAACTTGCTTCCCATGGTTTTATCCGCACACACCGCAGCTCACTGGTGAATCTGCAGCATGTTGCCGAAATCATTCCGTGGTTCAACGGCAGCTACAAGCTTGTCATGAATGATCGGCAGAAGACCGAGATACTGGTCAGTCGTTACAATGCAAAGGAACTGAAAAAGCATTTTGACCTTTAGCCAGCCCAGCTGCCGTACCACTAAGCCATCGCGAGAATACGCCAGGCCTTACCATAAAAAAGGGAGGCAAGACGCCTCCCCGCGACAAGCCCCGGAAATAACCGCTTACAGTGCGGGGTCTCCCTCCTCACCGGTCCTGATTCTTATTGCCTGCGCTATATCATAGACGAACACTTTGCCATCGCCGATTTTGCCGGTTTTTGCCTTCTCGACGATGACAGCCGCTGCTTTTGGTGCGAGCGCATCCGGAATGACCAGCTCGATTTTCACCTTCGGGACAAACGAAATTTCATATTCTGCTCCCCGATAGAGTTCAACGTGTCCTTTTTGGCGGCCGAATCCTTTTACCTCCGTAACAGTCATTCCCTGGATGCCGAGTTCGTTCAATGCATCCTTCACTTCATCGAGCTTGAACGGCTTTATGATCGCTTCTATTTTTTTCATGGAAAACCTCCTCAGTAAATGGTGCCGGAAGGCTCGCCTCCCGGCACTCCGGAACTAGTTAAGATTGTAAGCCTTTTCACCGTGCTGACTTTCATCGAGACCGGTAACTTCATCCTCAGCATCGACCCGAAGACCGACAACTGCCTTGATTATCATAAAAATGATAAAAGTCATGGCAGCCGTATAGGCTATGGTAACGCCGCATGCGATTATCTGCGTCATCATCTGGCCGGGATTTCCGTAAAGAAGGCCCTTGCCTGCTTCGTTAATCGCCGGGTCGGCAAAGACGCCGGTCAGAATTGCTCCGAGCGTACCGGCTATGCCGTGAATGCCGAATGCATCAAGAGCATCATCATAGCCGAGCTTCGGCTTGAGATAGGCAACGGCAAAGTACGGAACCACACCGGCCAGAGCACCGATGACGATTGCGCCGGTGATATTCACAAAACCTGCGGCCGGCGTAATTGCCACAAGGCCGGCTACTGCACCTGAAGCCAGGCCAAGAACCGTCGGCTTCCTGTGATGCAACCATTCCGTCATCATCCACGCAACCGCAGCAACAGCCGCTGCAGTGTTAGTATTGATAAATGCAGCGCCGGCAAGACCATTCGCGCCAAGCGCAGAACCGGCATTAAAGCCGAACCAGCCGAACCAGAGCAGGCCCGCACCGATGACGCACAAGGTAAGATTGTTCGGAATCAGGTTCGCTTCGCGGCGCTTTCCGAGAACAATTGCGCCGACCAGTCCCGCAACTCCGGCGTTGATGTGAACAACCGTGCCTCCTGCAAAGTCGAGCGCGCCGAGCTTCGCAAGAAAACCGCCGCCCCAGACCCAGTGCGCAACAGGGATATACACTGCGGTCATCCAGAGCACACAAAAAAGCACCCAGGCAGAAAATTTCATCCGCTCGATATACGATCCGCTTGCGAGCGCAACCGTTATTGCAGCAAAAGTAAGCTGGAACACGATAAAGATGTATTCGGGGATTGTTTTTGCCAGATCGGTGATACTGTTGACGCCCACGCCGGCCAGCATGAACTTGCTCATATCGCCGATAAACCCGCCGACATCTCCGCTGAAGGTGAGCGTATATCCGTACATCACCCATAGAATGCTGACAATGCAGAACGCCACGAAAGACATGGCCATGGTGTTCAGGGCATCTTTCTTCTTCGCAAGACTTCCGTAAAAGAGGGCCAGTCCCGGAAGTGTCATCAGCATGACAAGGGCGGTCGCCACAATCATCCAGGCGGTATCGCCGGTATCAATCTTCATCGGAGCCGCAGCAACTTCAGCCGGGGCCGCGACGGCGGCAGCAGGCGCCGGAGCCTTTTCATCTGCCGCCACGGCAAAGCCCGACAAACAGAGCAGTGCCAGAACCATCACTATGCTCAAAAACCTTTTCATGGTATTCCTCCTTTAGTGCATTCCTTATATTCGTAATTAGAAGCTGAAGGTCAATCCGACGCCGTAGACAAAATTCTTGTCGAGCTTGCCGTTGACGTTATACGAAACGCCGTCCACTTCCTTCTTTGCCTTGCTCGACAGAGGAAAAGTGAACTGCGCCATCGGCGAGATCGAAAAGCCCTTGCCCAGCGGGACCGTAAATCCTGCCTTCAGCATTCCATCATGGAACGCGCTGTATTTTTTCCCGGAATAATCGCCGGTGGCGCCGTCATATGTCTTCCAATAGTCGCTGTCACCAATAAAGTAGGCCGCCGATGCACCGAGGTCCAGTGTGATATCACCGGTTGCGATCTTGTAGATCGGCTCTGAGTGTGACAGAGACATATTGATATACGTTCCCGGATACGAACGGATGTCGCGATATACCGCAAGGGTCGGCTTGCCATACCAGTCATAAGTGGCGGAGAGGAAGAGTTCCTCGGTCTCCTTCGTATATTTGGTGCCGTAATAGATAAAGCCTCCCGTAATGCTCAGCTTGTCAATCGGCGTAAAGCTATAGCTGAGCGTAAGATCCGTTTCGTTCCAGCTCCGCTTGCCCGGCCCCTCACTGGTCAATTCAGGGTAAAAGCTCTGGGTGCCTTTCTGACGGCTGTCGACATTCCCCCACATGGTTGCCGTAAAGTTCTTATATGAAGCGCTCAGCTGAGGCTGAAGCACGACACTATGGGTGCTTAGTTCATAGCCCCGGAAAATGTACCGGTTGTACGCGCCGAGAGAAACGCTGCCGGTTACCTTGTCTTCCGCGGGAGCCGCCGCTGCGGGTGCCGCTCCAATCGCTACCGGCTTTGCTTCCTCTGCCGCAAAGGATACGCCTGCTCCAAATACACACGTTGCCGCAACGGTTACCATCATTTTCTTCCACATTGTCTTCATTGATTCCTCCTCGATATTTTTTGATATAAAATGACTGCTCTTATAAATTGCTGCCGCCGCCGAACCTTGTGCTGCCCTCTGCCTGAACCTCCCTTCGTATTCCGTATTTTTGGATCTTGTAGGCAATCATCCGTTCCGTTATCCCGAGCCTTCGGGAAGCTCTCGCCATTACCCATTCGCACTCCTGAAGGGCACGAAGTATCTCATCCCGCTCTATCTCCCTGACTTTTTCTTTGAGGGAACCCATAACGCTCTCCTTGCCTGGCCTTTGCTGCATTGATATTGCCAATTTCATGCCAGCAGGATATGTCATTGAATTTGCTGGATAAAGCAATTCCAGTACCGCTACATTATTGTTACTTACTTCAATATTGTCGTCTTTTCTGCGACAAATGTCGCGTTTTCAGACTAAATAGTTACCCTCCGAAGACGACAAAAGAGTCCGGTGCCGCAATGGGATGCGGTATAATGATGAACGTGCGGTCGCATGCCGGGAGCGGTGAATGAAACGAAAAAACCTGCTGATTCTCTGGATTGTCTGTTGCTCGCTGTCCATGCTTGTCTTTGCCGGAAAGGCGCTCGACACCTTTGAATGGAAGGCATTTGACCGCTTCTCACGCGCGCTGAACCCGGCGCAGGGGCCGGATTCGCTGGTCGTTGTCCAGATTGATCAGGAAAGTGTCGATGCGCTGAGCCGCATGGGAAACCAGTGGCCGTGGCCGCGCCAGATTTATGCCCCGCTGGTCGAATATATGGCTGCCGCTGACGCTGTTTTTATTGATTTGATTTATTCCGAGCCGTCTTCCTATGGAGTTCAGGACGATGAGATCTTTGCCGCCGCGGTTGGCGCAGCGGGGAATGTCTACCTTCCTCTTTTTCTTACCAACAAGAAGGACGTACTCAACCCGGAAGACGAAATCTTTCTCAGGGAAAAAGCCGCTCTGCCCGGGCTGCCGCCATCCGGAACTGAATATCGCTCGGCCGTCACCCCAATCAAGCCGCTCCGGAAAAACATACGAGGGGCGGGCAACGCGAATGTAACCCTGCCGCCGGAACATGACGGAGTCTATCGCATTATCCCGCTGGTGGCTCAAGTCGAAAATCTGGCGGTACCCCAGTTCATGCTCGGGCCGCTGCTGCGGAAGAACATTCTTGCCATACAAAACGGCATGCTTCTGAACAGGGGAGAGGAAATTTCCCGTGTCGAGAACGGCGTGCTGATCCGTTTTTTCACCAATGAGAAACCGTTTACGACGTTATCGGCGGCTGAGGTGCTTCAAGCGTATCTCGACAGCGCAGCGCGGGAAAAACCGCAGTTGAGCAAGGACTTTTTCCGGGGAAAGACTGTTTTTATCGGACCGACCGCGGCCGGACTCTACGACCTGAAGCCGACGCCGACGGTAGCGGTCTCGACCGGCATCCTTATCAATGCCACCCTGTACGAAAACCTTCTCACCAAATCCTATTTCAGGCCGGTTCCCCCTGCGATTCTGATGCTTGCAATCGCGCTCCTGTCTGCGGCTATGATAGTTCTCGTCGTCCGCTTCTATTCGATTGCCCTGAATATCGGAGGGTTTCTGGTGCTTCTCGCGTTTGCCACGGCACTTCCGGCAGCTTTGTTTACAAACGGCTATTACATGCCGATTCTTTACGCGCCCTTTTCGGTATTTGTGAGTTTCGCCTTCGCCGTTGCATACAGTTACGCCACCGAAGGAAAAGAACGCCGCTTCATTAAGAGTACGTTTTCACATTATATGGATAAAACGCTTGTTGAATACGTCCTCCAGAACCCCCGCCTCATCCGCCCGGGAGGCGACCGTCATACCGTCACGATCTTTTTTTCGGACATGGCGGGGTTCACTGCGCTTTCCGAGCAGCTCGACCCGCAGGCTCTTGCTCTGCTGCTCCATAGGGCGCACACGGCATTTACCGGCGTCATTATCCGCAACGGCGGCGTTATCGATAAGTATATCGGCGACGCTGTCATGGCGTTCTGGGGAGCACCGCTGAAGCGGCAGGACGATGAGGCACGGGCATGCGCGGCCGCGCTGGAATGCATGGAAGCCCTGGCCGCCCTGAACCGGGAACTGGCCCGGGAAGGCAAATCATCCCTTGCCGTCCGAATCGGTCTGCATACCGGCGAGGCCATCGTCGGCAATATGGGGAGCGAGCAGGTTTTTGCCTTCACTGCGGTGGGCGATACGGTGAATCTGGCTTCCCGCCTTGAAGGAGCGAATAAATATCTGGGGTCGAAGATACTCATCAGCGAAAGCACGGCTCTGGCAGCCGGAGATGACTTCCTTGTGCGGGAGCTTGGGCTCATCGAAGTGAAGGGGAAGAAGATTCCGGTCCGGATTTTTGAACTGCTCGCAAAAAAGGAGACGGCGGCCCCGGAGACACTCGCCTTGGCATCAGCTTATAGTGAGGCATACGAACAGATGCGCGCGGGAAAGATTGATGCTGCCTGTTCAGCACTCGCCGAACTGGTGGCGAACTATCCTGAAGACGGACCTTCTCAATTTCACAAAACGCGCTGTGAAAGATTTCGGGAATATCCTTCATTGACAGATGGAGCGCTTCATATTACAATGAGTGATAAATGAACATGCGTCTTTTCATGATTGCCCTCTGCACAACGCTTCTGATGGCATCGGCCGCTTCAGCCGCGACCGTCTATATCGTCACAAAGGAAGACTCTGTGCGTGAGGATTGCCGCTTTTTCTCGCCGGTCAAACTGAAGGTGCGTTATGGTGAGGCGCTGGAAACAGTCTCGCAGGAAGGCGACTGGTTCCGCGTGTCTGCCCGGGGAGTGGCGGGCTGCGTCCATCGCATGGCGATACAGACCCGGAATCCTCAACTGTCCGGGGCGTTCGGCGGCTCTCGCGGCGCCTCCCGGGACGAGGTTGCGCTTGCCGGCAAGGGATTCAACCCCGAAACTGAAGCGGCTCTCCGCGGCAAGGGCGGCGGATATCATTACGCCGCGGTCGACTGGATTGAACGGATCGAGGTTCCGGCAGCCCGGGTGCAGCGTTTTGTTGTTGACGGAGGATTGCGCCAGCCATGAAGACATTTCGCGGGGCTGTCATTCTTCTTGCCGCGTCACTGCTTCTTTCCTGCAGAACCGCCGATATCCGGGGTGCTGATACGGTCGGGTTTCTCACCTCCTCAGCCACAGTCGCTGCCCAGGCATCACGCCCCATTTCCGACTCGGAGGAATACTACGTCGGCCGGGCCGTCTGTGCCCGCATCCTTACCCAGTATCAACTTATCAACAACTGGCGCCTGACCGAATATGTCAATACGGTCGGCACTGCGGTCGCCCTCTTCAGTGACAAACCGATTACCTACGGCGGCTATCATTTCGGCGTTCTCGACACCATGGAGCCGAATGCGTTTGCCTGCCCCGGCGGCACTATCCTCGTCTCAAAGGGAATGGTCATGGCCGCCCGCACCGAAGATGAACTCGCGGCGGTTCTGGCGCATGAAATCGCCCATATTGTAAACCGCGACGGGGTCGCCTCAATTCAGCAGTCACGCTGGAGCTCGGTGCTCACGGCGATGGGCTCGCGCGCAGTGCATACCTACGGAAGCGCGAACCTCTCACAGATAGTCACTCTCTTCGAAGGCTCCATTGACGATGTCTTTAAAACCCTCGTGGTCAACGGATACAGCAGATCGGCGGAAATGAACGCGGATGAGGCGGCATTTGGCTATCTGACAAAGGCGGGGTACAATCCGCAGGCGCTCCGGACTGTCCTGGAAACGCTCAACAAGTCACAGAGCGGTGGCGGCATCATGAAGACACATCCGGGCACATCCGACCGTATCGAGTCACTGGCAAAGAAAGGACAGGCCGTCCAGATTCATCCTGCGGCGCAGCAGTCCCGCGACGCCCGCTTCCGCGCAGCGCTTCAATAGCTGCTTTTCTCCTGACTACTCAAGCGACAGATCAGCAACTACTTTCACCAGTGCTTTCACATATACAGGATCGAACTCTCCCCGCTCGCTCGTTTCCCGCGTCAGCAGAGACAACGCCATATATGGCGTATGCGAATACCGGTAGGGCCGCGGTGTGGTAAGAGCGTCATAGCAGTCTGCCAGCGCGGAAATCCTGCCGAAGACCGTTATTCTATCTCCGCGGAGATGCAGCGGATATCCGCTTCCATTCAGCTTCTCATGATGTTGCAGCACGGCCAGGAGCGACTCTTTCGGGATATCCGCATTTCCCTCCAGCATCCGAACCCCCTCCATAGGATGCTGCTGCATCAGACGGAATTCTTCCTCGGAAAGCTGCCCCTGTTTGTTCAGCACGTTTGAGGGGATAGCGCTCTTGCCGATATCGTGCATCATGGCACCGAGGCCGAGTTTTTCGACCTGATCCTGCGGCATGCCGAGCGCCGATGCGAGCGAGATGCAGAGCACCGAAACATTGACCGAATGGGTATAGGTATAAAGGTCATGATTCCTGAGAGACATCAGATCCCGGGCGTCAATCTCATTGTTCATGACGGCAGTAGTCATCGAACCAACAACAGCCGCAATCTCATGCATATTCCCCAGATCGGCCGGATTCGCCAGCGCCTCGCGTATCATTATCTTGGAATTCTCTTTCATTCCGATAGCCCTGCTTCTGCGCTTCACTTCCGCGGGAACTGCAGGCGATTGCATAATCGAATTCAGGTACTCCTGATACTGCGCGATATCCTCAACCTGAACTGCAAGGTCGCCCTTGACGCGGAAGCCATGAGGCGGAATTGAAACCGGGCTGTTGACAGACGCTTCGACCACCTTCCTGATGGTCATGTTGCCCACCTCATACAGGCTGAACGTTATCCGCGAGTGCGGGATGAGTAGGCTTTTGTCGACCAGAAGCGTTTTTTCAATCTGGTGATAGGTCTGTTTTTTGCGGGAATATGCCTCAAACCTGACGTCCTCAGCTGACTCGGGCTCCTCCACCTTCTGCCCAAGGTACATCTCAATGCGCGAGACATCTCCTTCGATGTAGACTGTCGAAATCCCCAGCTTCTGGAGGTTCCCCAGCATGACTTCGTTAAAATGCGTCCATTTCGAAAAGAGATGGGAATACTCCTCCCCTTCACGCGAGTACACATCGAACGGGATGGCGAGGCCGAGCAGGAGACGGTTGACAGAGATAGGAACGCGATCTTTTGACGATATAGAATCCATAAAGCTCCTTCTCGCACGGAGCAAATCAGCCTGACTCATGCCGGCACCACATTGCCATCTATTGTACGATATTCTGCGGCAAGTTGAGATCCCTAAAAAAGCAGGCTGTTATCATTGAGAATTTCCTTGGCAAGCATCACATATCCCTGGGCGCCCGATGAATTCGGCGCATACAGGATTGCAGGCTTCCCATGCCCCGGGGCCTCCGCAAGAATGACATTGCGCGGGATGACCGTATCATAAACCTTCGACCGGAAGGTCTTTCTGACGTCCTCAACGATCTGGCGCGAGAGCGAGAGGTGACGATTGTGCATTGTAAGAAGAATGCCCTCGATATCGAGCGTCTCGTTGAATCCTCCCCGGATGCGCCAGAGCAGCTTGATGAGAAGGCTCAATCCCTCGACCGCAAAATGCTCGCACTGAACCGGCACCAGAACTGAATGCGAAGCGACCAGCGCATTCAGGGTGAGCAGTCCGAACGAGGGCGGGCAGTCGATGAATATGTACCGGAATTCGCTTTTCAGCGGATCAAGAAGCCGCTTCAGCGCACGCTCCCGGTCCGCCTGCTCAAAAAGCTCAATCTCGGCAACATACAGATCCATCGTCGTCGGAATGATGTAAAGATTCGGAACTATTGTGCGCCGGAGCACGTCGTCTATTCGGCACTTGCCGGAATAGAGGTCGTAGAGACCGAGTTTCACCGTGTCACGCTTGATGCCGAGACCGCTTGTCAGATTCCCCTGCGGATCGGAATCAATCACCAGGACGGTCTCATTCGAAAGGGCGAGCGATGCGGAGAGATTGAGGGCGGTAGTGGTTTTCCCGACGCCCCCCTTCTGGTTTGCTATCGAGATAACCTTGTTCACAAGGCCGGCATTCTGGCCGGCTGGATAGTGTATTTTTTTATTTTATAGCCGATCTGGCGGGAGGTTATGCCGAGCAGCCGCGCGGCTTTTGCCTGATTCCAGGCGGTCTTCTCCAGAGCATCGATGATTTTGGTCTTTTCAATGTCTTTGATTGCCGTAGGAAGCGCATCTTTCAGTTGATGCCCATACTTCGCCTTTATAGAGAAGTCCCTCATCGTGGCCGGGAGATCGGAAACCGAGATAGTCTTCCCTCTGGCCATGACAACCAGCCGCTCTATCGCATTTTCGAGTTCCCGGACGTTGCCGGGCCATTCATAGGCATGAAAGATATTCAGCGCCGCAGCATCAAAATCCAGTGAGCGGCCGTTCTCCTCATTATATTTATGCAGGAAATGTTCTGCAAGCGGTCCGATATCTTCACGCCGCTCTCTGAGCGGCGGCAGGTACACCGGAATGACGTTCAGGCGATAGTACAGGTCTTCCCTGAACTTTCCGGCCGCAACCAGCTCTTCGAGATTACGGCTCGTTGCGGCAATAAGGCGGATATCCACCTTTATGGTTTTCTCTCCGCCGACCCGTTCGAACTCTTTCTCCTGGAGCACGCGCAGAATCTTCGGCTGAAGCGTACCCGGCAGATCTCCCACTTCGTCAAGAAAAACGGTTCCTCCGTCCGCCAGCTCAAAGCGGCCTTTTCTGAGAAACATAGCGCCGGTAAACGCCCCTTTTTCATGACCGAACAGTTCAGACTCCAGCAGACCTTCCGGGATTGATGCACAGTTGAACTTGATGAACGGCCCCTTTTCGCGGGGACTCATATAGTGAACCGCGCGAGCGACCAATTCCTTGCCGGTTCCGCTTTCGCCGAGCAGAAGTATATTCGCGCGCGATGGCGCGATGCGATGAATAGTCTCGAACACCTCCTGCATGCGGTCAGAGTGACCGATCATGTTTTCGATGCGATACTTGCCTTTCAGCTGCCTGCGGAGGTCTTCCTTTTCGACAAGAATAGCCTCGCGTTCCTTTTCAACATCCTTATACAGTTTGGCAGACTGGGCAATCAGCGCCGCGATAATCTTCAGCAGCCGCATGTCGTCTTCAAAAGAAATCCCCTTGCCTTCAAAGAGACGGTCGACGCTCAGGACACCGAGAACATCGGTCTTGAACTTTATCGGCACGCACAGGAAGGCTATATTTTCCTTGTTGATTTCCTTGCGCGCCCCTGTTTTATTCAGAAACAGCGCCTCTTCCCCGATGTTCGGCACGACCATCGGCATGCCGATTTTCGCAACGCGCCCGATAATGCCTTCTCCGAGACGGTACCGGCCGCGTTTTATTTCATCAGTAGTCATGCCGTGCGCCGCAATTATGGACACCTCCCCGTCACTCCTCAGCGAAACCGTTCCGCGCTTCATGTCGAGGTATTCGGCAAGCACCCGCATTACGCCATGCAGATTCTGCTTCAGATTGAGGGATGAGCCGAGAAGCTTGCTGATTTCGTAAAGAGCGGTGAGCTCCTTTGCCTTGTCGTAGCGGTGTGTCATGAATCATAGTGTAGCATCAGGCTACAATAATGTAAACATTCCTGAGACTAACAACAATTTTGTTTCTTTCGTATTGTTTTCATCTTCAGCAGCTATTGCGCTCCGGACATGCCCGGAAACCCGGCGGCAAGAAACGATTTCACCGCTGTAGCGCTTCTGAGCGGCTCGAAGCACTGCACCGGAGAGTACGGGATAACCGACCCCGGCATACCGCCATGCCGGATTGTCAGGTTCGGAAGCCAGAGCCGCGTGAGCAATTCATGCTCGATCGTCCGGCCGAATTTCAGCGTCAGTCCTGAATGCCACATGTCGAGAGAGCAGAAAAAAGCTCCGGCATGAAGTCCGAGCGCCGATGCCCGCTCCCCCATTGCCCGCAGAATCGTCTCGGCATCTGCACGGTATGATTCATCATCCGGAATGCGATAGAGCTTGAGCAGCACGGCAACGGCAACAGAGTTCGCGGCCGGATGCGGCATATCATCTGACGGCTTCAGCCGGATGCCGAGCAGAGCGTCCTCCGCATCGAAAAAGCCTCCTCCGTCAGCATCCCAGAGGCGACCGCGGCAGATGTTCATCAGCTCCAGCGCGGCATCAAGATATCGTTTGGATGCCGTTGCCTCATACAGGGCAAGCTCCGCCTGCCCCGCGCCCCGCGCGCTCAAACGGCTCATCTCCCCAGGCATACCAGTGGACTGGCTGATCAGCCGCATGACGCAGATAGGCGGAATGTTCGGTGGCAAGACGATTCATGGGATGCCCCCGTTAAACGACATGAAAAAAACACCCCCGCGTTGTGAGGTAGTCATTGTTGGTACAGCACGCTGCAGAACTCCCATGCAGGTAGAACGTGCACCCTATCAACAATAATAGTGCCGGCACCCCGTTTATTCTATGTGTGATTTTGCAGTTCTCTTGGCAATGTCTTTATCTTTTGTAATGAATTTCCACTCGATTGCTGAGGAGTGTATGCCGGCTTTCCTGTCTTGCCCCCGGCAGATATACCAGTGTCCAAACCGCTCAACCGTAGAAAACGGGTGATTCTCCCGGCAGAGAAGTCCGCACGGTTTGACCTCTTCGAAAAAAACAGTCTCGTCAGGGTTCTCTTCAAAAGACAGGTCATCAGGCAAAGCTATCTGAGATACGTCCAATCCTTCCGCTTCTCTTTCATCCAACCATTCCGAAATTGTCATGTCAACACCTCACCACCCACGGCTTTTTTGCGGCGTCTTTTTTACCGCATATCCTCAGCTTATCACGTTCTCCACAAAACGCAAACGTGCAGAATGTCCTTCTACGAAAGAACTCCCGACTGTTTCCCAACTCACCCGCACGCAGCATTCCCGGAAATAACAGCGTTGCCCGAAGATGCGGTAAATGACAACTCCGGGACGGCTGATTAACTTTCTGATGCTCAGAATCCCAGAGACGCTCCCAAGCAAAATAATCAACCTTATTTTTGTAAACCTGACCGTGCGGATCATGCCCCTGTCGCAATCCCCGGATACTCGGCCGCGATAAAGGCGCGCACCGATGCCTCATCTGTTAGCGGCTCGAAGCACTGTACCGGAGAGCACGGGATAACCGACCCCGGCATGCCGCCATGCCGAATTGTCAGGGAAGGAAGCAGGCGCAGGCGTTTCATTGCCGGAGAACCGGCACGTCCCGTGCCGAGCGTAAGCGTGATTCCGGAATACCACATCTCCAGCGCGCAGAAAAAAGCCCCCGCATGGAGTCCCAGCGCTGAAGCGCGTCCGGCGAACGCCCGCAACACCGCCTCTGCATCAGAGCGATATGCTTCTTCGCCGGTAATGCGATGCAGCTTGAGCAGCACTGTCGCAGCCACAGAATTCGCCGCCGGATGCGGCATGTCATCCGAAGGCTTCAGCCGGATGCCGAGCAGCGCGGTGTCGGTATCGTGAAACCCGGCACCCTCTGCATCCCACAGTCGCGCCCGGCAGAGCGCCATCACTTCGCGGGCCGCTGCCAGATAGTGCTCATCTGTCGTTGCTTCATACACGGCCAGTGACGCCTCTGCCAGAAACACATAATCCTCAAGCAGCGCAGGAACGTTATCGGCGTGAAACAACGCATCCCCCTTTTTCCGGAGCGCAAGAATGCGCTCAAGCGACGCTTTTGCTGATTCCAGCAACTCCCGGTCTTCAAAGGCACGGGCAGCAAGCACGAGTGACGTTATCAGCATGCCGTTCAGCGAAGCATACCGTGCCGTATCGACCAGCGGAGCTTCTCTCTTTAGCCGTGCGGAGAGCAGTTTCTGCATCCCGCTCCTCATCGCGGCTTCTGCAAAAGAAAGCTCCATCCCGAGCTCCTCCGCGACAGATGCCAGCGGACGGGAACCGGAAAGCACGAATTTATCAGGGTCGTGGTGCATGGCGCCCCGCTGACGCATATAGCAGCGCGTCAGAAGCTCGTATTCTCCATCATCAAGCACATCGCGCATCTGCTGTGCCGTCCAGGTGAAGTAGCCCCCTTCATCGTCAGGAGTGACGTCGGCATCCTGACTTGCTGAGTAGCCGCCGTCCGGATGAGCAAGAACATCCAGGACAAACCTGATGATTCCTTCCGCCGTCGCCCGGAAGATCGGATCGCCGAAGACCGTCCATGCGTCAACATAATTTCTCAGAAGCCAGGCATTGTCGTCCGCCATCTTCTCAAAATGCGGAATATTCCAGCCCGCATCCACAGAATACCGGTGGAAGCCGCCCTGCAGATGATCATGAATTCCACCCAGCGCCATCCTCGTGAGCGTATTTCTGACGACCGCGCCGACCTCCGGGCTCCCGCTCCTCGCATACCGCCCGGTCAGAAATGAAATCGCACCGGTCAGAGGAAATTTCGGCGCCGCGCCGAAGCCGCCGTCGTAAGAGTCGGCCTGCTGCACCATCGCATCCTCCGCGTCGGCAAGCATAGCCGGTGAGAATCCGGCCGCGCCGGCGCTCTCGGGCTTGAGCGCATCAAGCAGGCGGCGCGAAAAGTCCTCCGCCGCGTTCCTGTTTTCCCCGTAGAGCCGCCGAACCCCTTCCAGTATTGACCGGAATCCCCGCCGTCCTGCCAGGTCTTCCGGAGGGAAATAGGTGCCGCCGAAAAACGGCTTTCGGTCAGGCATCAGAAAAACTGTCAGCGGCCAGCCGCCGCTGCCGCCCATCGCCGCAACCGCCTGCTGATACCGCCGGTCGATGTCAGGCTGCTCGTCACGGTCCAGCTTGACGGCAATGAAATGCTCGTTGATAAACGCGGCAACGTCCGCGTCATAAAAGGACTCCTTCGCCATCACATGGCACCAGTGGCACCAGACAGCCCCGGAACTGAGCAGGACAGGCTTGTTCTCACGCCCCGCGCGCTCAAACGGCTCATCGCTCCAGCGATACCAGTGGATTGGCTGATCAGCCGCATGGCGCAGATAGGCTGATTGCTCAGCGGATAGTCGGTTCACAGGAGCCCTCCTGATAGCACAAAGTGCGCGCGCTGAAGATGCCGGAACACCTCCGGCAGGCTCCACCGCATGCCCAATGCTATATTATCAGGAGTATATGCGATTGGAACAAGTGCAGACCGCCCACTATGGATATTGAACGTTGATATGGGGCATAATTGGACGCAGATGAAGGACAATAGCAAATACCGGTTGGCCGTCAAGGGAAAACAATAGCTATTTTTTTGGGGAATCGGGATCGTTTCCGGCATGAAGGCGATGAGCTCCGAAACTATTAGTAGCTATGCACGCCGAAGATGTTTATAATTTTTGAATATGCCCGTCATCGAGGATCCTGAATGTCAGATAAAGAAGCCACCGCCAGAATAAAAATCAACAAGCTGCTCGAAGCGGCTGGCTGGCGCTTTTTCGCGGCGGGGAGCGCACCCGCCAACATCCGCCTTGAGCCCGGCGTAACAATCAAGTCATCCGATCTGGATGCGCTTGGCGAGAACTTCGAGAAGGCCGGTAAAGGCTTTATCGACTTCCTGCTGCTTGATGCCAAAGGCTTCCCGCTCATCGTTCTGGAGGCAAAATCGGAGGACAAGAACCCGCTTGTCGGCAAGGAACAGGCCCGCAAATACGCCAGATCCCAGAACTGCCGCTTCGTCATCCTCTCCAACGGCAACCTGCACTACTTCTGGGACCTGGAGCGCGGCAACCCCTGCGTCATCACGTCCTTTCCGACCCCCGATTCGGTGATCGGCTGCCAGAAAGTTACACCCAACCCTCAACGCCTCATCGAGGAGCAGGTCAACAACGACTACATCGTCCTGACCCAGCGCCCGAACTACCTATCCGAAGCGGCATGGAAAAACGAGGCCGAGCGTCCCGGCTACATACAGGCCAATAAACTGCGTTTCTTGCGGCCATATCAGTTAAAGGCCATTCACGCCCTGCAACAGGCAGTGAAGGACGGCCAAGACCGCTTTCTGTTCGAGATGGCCACAGGCACCGGCAAGACGCTCACTGCCGCCGCCGTCATCAAGCTCTTCCTCCGTTCCGGCAATGCCCGGCGCGTGCTGTTTCTGGTGGATCGCCTCGAACTGGAGGATCAGGCCAAAAAGGCCTTCGCCGCGCTGCTGTCTTCCGACTTTCAGGCGGTGATCTACAAGGAAAACAAAGACGACTGGCGGCGGGCAGAAATCGTTGTCACCACGGTGCAGTCGCTGCTCTTCAACAACAAGTACCAGCGGCTCTTCTCGCCTACCGATTTCGACCTGGTTATTTCCGACGAGGCGCATCGCTCCATCGGCGGCAACGCACGTGCAGTTTTCGACTACTTCATCGGCGGCAAGCTCGGCCTTACCGCCACGCCGCGCGACTATCTCCGTCGGTTCGACAAGGCCGCGCCTGCCACCCGCGACCCGCGCGAGGCCGAGCGCCGCCTGCTGCTCGACACCTACCGAACCTTCGGCTGCGAGAACAGCCGGCCCACTTTCCGCTACTCGCTGCTCGACGGCGTGAAGGAAGGCTATCTGATTAATCCTACCGTCGTGGACGCCCGCACCGAGATCACCACCGAACTGCTTTCCGAAGAGGGTTTCGTCGTCTCCTTCACCGACGATACCGGCGAAGACCAGCAGGAGACCTTCAAGCAGCGCGAGTTCGAGAGACGATTTTTCGCCGACGCCACCAACCAGCTCTTCTGCAAGACCTTTCTCGAAAACGCCCTGCGCGATCCGGTCAGCGGCGAGATCGGCAAATCCATCATCTTCACCGTCAGCCAGAACCACGCCGCCAAGCTGGCGCAGATCCTCAACCAGATGGCCGACCGCATGTTCCCCGGCAAGTACCGGTCCGACTTCGCCGTGCAGGTTACTTCAATGATTCCCGACGCCCAGCAGTTCACCGTCAATTTCAGCAACAACAACCTGCTCGGTTCGGCCAACTTCCTGCCCGCCTACAAGACCAGCAAAGCCCGCGTCTGTGTGACGGTTGGCATGATGACCACAGGCTACGATTGTACCGACATTCTGAATCTCGGTCTGTTTCGACCGATTTTCTCGCCCACCGACTTCATCCAGATCAAGGGGCGGGGCACCCGCAAGCACAATTTCCTCGAACAGCTTTTCGACGACACCCTCAGGGAAGGCGTGACACATCCGCACAAGTCCGCCTTCAAGCTCTTCGACTTCTTCGCCAATTGTGAGTACTTTGAGGAGGAGTTCAACTACGACGAAGTTCTCAAACTGCCCGCGCCGAAAGGCAAGAGCAAAGAAGCGGGCGGCAATGGGGGCCCGGTGGTGGTCGGCGGCGCCTACGAGCACCTCGGCGCGGACATCCTCTCGATGATCAAGGAAGAGACTATCGGCTACGAGGGGATGAAGATCGACCGCATGTTCTTCGAGAAGTTTGAAGACGTGATCCGCGCCGACGACACCGTCGCCGCCGCCGT
>CAYMRS010000031.1:0-30350 GCA_964392915.1 uncultured Nitrospiraceae bacterium | reverse complement strand
GTTCTTTGACAATATAGGGGAAGAAGTAGGAAGTAGAGGGTCAAGATAGTAAGGGCACATGGTGGATGTCTTGGCATCAGGCGGCGAAGAAGGACGCAGTTGACTGCGAAAAGCCACGGGGAGTTGTGAGCGAGCGTTGATCCGTGGGTATCCGAATGGGGAAACCCACCCAGTGAAGAGCTGGGTATCCATAGCTGAATACATAGGTTATGAGAAGCGAACCCGGGGAAGTGAAACATCTCAGTACCCGGAGGAAAAGAAATCAAATGAGATTCTCCTAGTAGCGGCGAGCGAACGGGGAAGAGCCCAAACCAGCATTAGCGATAGTGCTGGGGTTGTAGGACCGCAAAGTACCACTTCATGTATGTAGTCGAACTGGCATGGAAAGGCCGACCGTAGAGGGTGATAGTCCTTTAGGCGAAATGTATGTGATAGGGAAGCGGAATCCTGAGTACCACAAGGCACGTGGAACCTTGTGGGAATCTGGGGAGACCACTCTCCAAGGCTAAATACGACCTGATGACCGATAGTGGACAAGTACCGTGAGGGAAAGGTGAAAAGAACCCCAGCGAGGGGAGTGAAATAGAACCTGAAACCGTGTGCTTACAAGTAATCGGAGCTCGAAAGAGTGACGGTGTACCTTTTGATTAATGGGCCGGCGAGTTACTGGTAGTAGCGAGGTTAAGTCCTTCAGGGACGGAGCCGTAGGGAAACCGAGTCTTAACAGGGCGAATAGTTGCTATCAGTAGACCCGAAGCCAGGTGATCTACCCATGGGCAGGGTGAAGGGGCGGTAAAACGCTCTGGAGGCCCGAACCGGTGTTTGTTGCAAAAAGCTCGGATGATCTGTGGGTAGGGGTGAAAGGCCAATCAAACCTGGTGATAGCTGGTACTCCCCGAAATGTATTTAGGTACAGCCTCAAGATATCCTTACGGGGGTAGGGCACTGAATGGGCTAGGGCCGCACACGCGGTACCAAACCCAATCAAACCACGAATACCGTGTAGGAGTTTCTTGGGAGTGAGACTGCGAGTGCTAAGATCCGTAGTCGAGAGGGAAACAGCCCAGACCGTCAGCTAAGGTCCCCAAGACAGTGCTAAGTGGGAAAGGATGTGGTATTACTCAGACAGCCAGGATGTTGGCTTAGAAGCAGCCATCATTTAAAGAAAGCGTAATAGCTCACTGGTCGAGTGATACTGCGCCGAAAATGTAACGGGGCTCAAGCACTGCACCGAAGCTACGGCTGCATCGAGAGATGCGGGGTAGGGGAGCATTCTGCGGACCTGTGAAGGTGACTCGTGAGGGTTGCTGGAGGGGGCAGAAGAGATTATGTCGGCATAAGTAGCGTAAAGGCTGATGAAAAGTCAGCCCGCCGTAAACCTAAGGTTTCCTGGGGCAGGGAAATCCACCCAGGGTTAGTCGGTCCTAAGGTCAGGCCCAAGGGCGTAGCCGATGGACAGCAGGTTAATATTCCTGCACCATATTCTGTGCGTTTGACTGAAGGGGTGACGCAGGAGGATAGTTTGAGCCCGGTGATGGTTCGGGTCCAAGCGTTTAGGCTGATGTGTTGGCAAATCCGCACATCATTAAGGCTGAGGCGTGACGGGGAAGCCCGCAAGGGTGAACTCAGGTGATTCCACGCTGACGAGAAAAACCTCGTAGGAAGTACAGAGTGTGACCGTACCGCAAACCGACACAGGTAGGTGGGTAGAAGATACCAAGGCGGACGAGATAACCCTCGCTAAGGAACTCGGCAAAATAACCCCGTAACTTCGGGAGAAGGGGTTCCTAGCAATAGGACGCAGTGAAGTGGACCAAGCGACTGTTTACCAAAAACACAGGAGCCTGCAAACTCGAAAGAGGACGTATAGGCTCTGACTCCTGCCCGGTGCCGGAAGGTTAATAGGAGAGGTCATTGCGCAAGTGAGAAGCCTTGAATTGAAGCCCCGGTAAACGGCGGCCGTAACTATAACGGTCCTAAGGTAGCGAAATTCCTTGTCGGGTAAGTTCCGACCTGCACGAATGGAGTAACGACTTGGTCGCTGTCTCGGCGAGGGGCTCGGCGAACTTAAGATACCGGTGAAGACGCCGGTTACCTGCAGCTAGACGGAAAGACCCCGTGCACCTTTACTATAACTTGGCAGTGAGTTTTGGCAAGGCATGTGTAGGATAGGTGGGAGGCTATGAAGCAGGGACGCTAGTCTTTGTGGAGCCAACGTTGAAATACCACCCTTGTGTTGCTGGGACTCTAACCTGTTCCCCTGATCGGGGAAAGGGACACTGTCTGGTGGGTAGTTTGACTGGGGCGGTCGCCTCCTAAAGAGTAACGGAGGCGTCCAAAGGTCACCTCAGGCTGGACGGAAACCAGCCGGCGAGTGCAAAGGCATAAGGTGGCTTGACTGTGAGACCGACGGGTCGAACAGGTACGAAAGTAGGGCTTAGTGATCCGGTGGCACTGTGTGGAAGGGCCATCGCTCAACGGATAAAAGGTACGCCGGGGATAACAGGCTTATCGCGTCCAAGAGTTCACATCGACGACGCGGTTTGGCACCTCGATGTCGACTCATCGCATCCTGGGGCTGAAGTAGGTCCCAAGGGTTCGGCTGTTCGCCGATTAAAGCGGTACGTGAGTTGGGTTCAGAACGTCGTGAGACAGTTCGGTCCCTATCTGCTGTAGGCGCAGGAGATTTGAGGGAGGCCGTCCTTAGTACGAGAGGACCGGGATAGACAGACCTCTGATGTGCCGGTTGTCATGCCAGTGGCAATGCCGGGTAGTTATGTCTGGTCGGGATAACCGCTGAAGGCATCTAAGCGGGAAGCCCACCCCAAGATGAGATCTCCCAGGGAGTAATCCCTCTAAAGGGCCGTGGTAGACCACCACGTCGATAGGCTGGAGGTGTAAGTGGAGTAATCCATTCAGCTTACCAGTACTAATAGCCCGTGTGTCTTGACCTCTGCTTCCTTTCTCTCCCCTATGTTGTCAACGAATTAGAGCTTGCAATTCCTGCCATTAAGACTATAATTGAACTTAAAGAAAGGCAAGTCCTTTCTTTAATTATTTTTGTGCGCTCTTATGGAGACCCGGCACCATGAAAGAAAAAGACATCTTTGAAGAAATAGTCAACATTGGTAAACGTCGCGGGGTAATTACCTACGATGAGATAAATGAAGCGCTCCCTTCCGAGTATTTTTCGCCGGATGAGCTCGAAGATCTCATGGACGTCCTGAGCGATATGGGTGTCAAGGTCGTCGAGGAAGACGGTACCGCTGCCGAAGAAGAGGCTGAGGAGGAAAACGAAGAGCAGGAGCGGTCTGAAGATCTTGTGCAGGCTTACTTCAACTCGATGGGCGACATATCTATCCTTACCAAATATGAGGAGATTGAGCTCGCGAAGAAGCTTGAGGAAGGCCGCGATATCATCAATACCACTCTTACTACCTTGCCGCTTTTTGAAAAGATGAAGGAGACTATCGCATCCGAGGAAGACGAAGATGAGATGATAAGCGACGAGGAGCGGACTGACGAGGCCCTGCTGAAGACAGTAAAGCGTCTTGAAGAACTGATGGCCGTGACTGACCAAGCGGATCGCAAGTTGAAGCGCTACGGGACTCTAAGGGAGTTGCGTTCTTATGTGAACGAAAAAAAGAAAAAAGGTCAGAATGTAAAGAAATATGAACTTCTGCTGAAGGAAGTGCTGGCCGACTATAAAAAGGTTGAGCAGGAAATTGGTGTAAAAATCGATCTGCTTAAGGAGATGTGGAGCCGGATAGCAAAAGCCCGGCATCTTGTCACGGAAACAAAAAACGAGCTGATTACCCGCAATCTTCGTCTTGTTGTGAATATTGCGAAGAATTATGTCGGTCGCGGGCTGCCGTTGCTGGATCTTATCCAGGAGGGCAACATCGGTCTCATGAAGGCTGTCGACAAATTCAAGTATGAGAAAGGCTTCAAGTTCAGCACATATGCAACGTGGTGGATTCGTCAGGCGATCACGCGGGCGCTTATCGACCAGACCAAGACTATTCGTGTCCCGGTTCATATGATGGAGTTTTACAATCGCGTCACCAAGGCAGCACGTGAGCTAACGCAGCAACTGGGCCGCGAACCGGTGAACGAAGAGATTGCGAAGAAATTGGTTGTTCCTGTTCGCAAGGTAGAAGAAGTGTTTCGCGCTATTCAGGATCCGATTGCTCTGCAGACGCCGATTGGAGATGAAGATACCGAACTGGAAGATTTTATCGGGGACAAGACGAGTCCGTCGCCGTATAATGAAGCTGAGCGGGTCGAAACATCCGAGCAGATTCAGAAGGTGCTTGAATCCCTGACACCGAAAGAAGAAACAGTTATCAAGATGCGATTCGGCATCGGTGTAGATCGTGACCATACGCTTGAGGAGGTGGGTCGTTATCTTTCGATCACCCGTGAGCGCGTGCGGCAGATCGAGGCAAAAGCCCTCAGGAAGCTGAAACATCCAAGCCGGTTAAAATATTTAAAAATTCTCTCGAGCTGATCTTTACAAAAAACTCAAAAAAAGAGGATGTGCCGATTATTCGGCACATCCTCTTTTTCGTTTTAGTGAGTAGTAGCTAGTTTTTTACCGTATCGCCCACCAGGATTTCACTGTTGCTGTTTTTCACGATTGCGGCTGCAGTGCCTTCGGTCAGACTTATCATCTGAAGCGTTCCAATGAATGCCTTCGGCTCCCGTGCGGAGAATACGTCGATCAGATCTCCCATGCGAAGCCCATCACGTATGCCCTTGTCAATATGGACAGCTTCAAAGGTACCGCCAAGGTCTTTCTGGCGGAATGTGCGGAGAACAACCCCCGTTAACGCAGGCTTTCCGGCGGTCCCGACAAAGAAGGGAGCTTCAACAGGAACGTACGGTCCGAGGTCATCATCCTTCCCGATCTCATCCCAAGCTTCCACAATAAGGGCGCGTGTGCTGTCATTATCCTTTGGAACAATTTCGATGATGCCCTTCACCCGAATCAAATCGCCGATGCGTTCGTTTGTAACAGGATGTTTAACTTCTTCCGGTGTCGCATATACATAAAACCGCTTGCCGATTTCAGCCGGCTGATTAGTCGAGATGTATATGTGGTCGCGGTTTGCTACGATTGTCCTATCCTTGCTCATGCCAGAAACCCTGCCGGACTTTACGGCAGGTGTGTTAGAAATATATCCGATAGCGAGAAAGTCCTGTTTACCGACAAGTCGGTGTGCTTTCTGCACGTGGATCAGATCAGGAGCCACCGGTTTGGGCTTCACCCGGAGAATCGATCCGTCGCCTCGTCCTGCAAGATCGCCATCGCCCAACCCTTCGGGTAGCATGAGTTTCTGTCCAGGATAAATCCAGTGCGGGTTTCTGATGAACGGATTCGCTTTCCAGATGCGCTTCCATTGATAGGGGTTTTTGAATTTTGCAGAGGAGATCCCCCACAGTGTGTCCCCCCTTTTCACAGTGTATGCTTTTTCGGATGAACTGCTATCGGCATACAGAGTTGCCGGCACCAATACCAGCCCTAACAACAGCAGGCTTTTCACCATGCCGGATACGCTGCCTTGAACTGTCATACGCCCTCCTTACTCTCTTATCGTTACAGCAATTATAGATTTTTTTATAACATTCATCAAGTGGGTAAGATTTTCAATGCTGATTGCGAGAGGCGGCATCACCACAATGACATTGCCAAGCGGCCGAATAATGACTGACTCTTCCCTCGCTTTGTATGCCACCTGCCAGCCAATTTTCGACTCCCACGGATACGGCTCTTTCGTGGTCTTGTCCCGCACAAGTTCGATTCCGATCATAAGCCCTTTGTTGCGCACATTGCCGACATGCTCAAGAGTGGCAATGTCCAGCAGCGCTTCGGAGGCGAGAGCAATCTTCTCCTGCAACGTCTCCAGTGTCCTGTCCGATGAGAATATACCGAGACCAGCAATCGCCGCGGCGCAGGCGAGCGGGTTGCCGGTATAGGAATGCCCATGAAAGAACGTTTTCAGCTCTTCAAAGTCACCGAGAAATGCGTCATGGACGGAATCCGTTGCAAGCGTTACGGCCAAAGGCATGTAGCCGTTGGTGATGCCCTTGGAAAGGCACATGATATCAGGGACAACCTGCTCATGCTCGCACGCAAACATTTTTCCGGTTCGACCAAACCCCGTCGCAACCTCATCGGCGATAAGCAGCACATCGAACTTAGTGCACAGTTCTCTGACGCCTCCCAGATAACCTTTCGGCCAGACTATCATGCCGCCTGCCGCCTGCACGAGCGGTTCAAGGATAATCGCAGCAGTCTCGTCCGCGTGTTCCTTCAGCATCTCCTCCAGCGCTTTCAGGCACGCAATGTCGCACTCAGACGGCATGCGTGTCAGTTCACAGCGGTAACAGTAGGGCGAGGGAGCTTTGAATGAAGAAAAAAACAACGGACCAAATGTCGCATGGAAAAGATCAACACTGCCGACGCTCATCGCCCCAACCGTATCCCCATGGTAGCCATTTTTAATGCCGATAAACCGTTGTTTTTTTTGATGTCCCTTGTGAATCCAGTACTGAAAAGCCATCTTCAGTGCGACTTCAACAGCAGTCGAGCCGTTATCGGAATAAAAAACTTTCGAGAGCCTTGGCGACAGGCCGGCGAATCTTTCATCTGTAAGCTGAATCAACTTCTCCGCTAATTCAATCGAGGGCTGATTCCCGAGCCCCAGCAGTGTCGTATGCGCAATCTTGTCGAGCTGCGCCTTGACCGCATCATCAACTTCTCTGCGGCGATGCCCGTGAATATTTACCCAAAGCGAAGAAACCCCGTCCAGATACCACCTGCCATCAGACGCCTTCAGGAAACAATCGCGCCCTTCGGTAATGACGATTGGATCTTCTTTGCCCCAGTCCTGCATCTGGGTAAACGGATGCCAGATATACTGCTTGTCAGAATCAGCAAGGTGTTTTATATGGTCAGAGCAGTTCACATGTCCTCCAGTGCATTCTTATGATACCAAGAATCTACCTAAACGAGCTTGCAAAAACTCATCGAATGCCTGATTGTACGCATTCGTTCTGTTTCTAGTATTATTCATAAGCGAAGGGGATAGTCATCGTCCCGCGCTTTATGCATTCCTTAAATATATAGAAATATCCAGGAGGACAATTGGAAATTGAAAGACTCGATCATCTGGTGTTAACCGTCGATGGCATTGAAACAACCACTGCTTTTTACGCGAAAGTGCTTGGAATGAAAATCGTTACGTTTGCGGGTGGTCGCAAGGCACTTGCATTCGGTGCTCAGAAGATCAATCTGCATGAGCAGGGCAAGGAGTTTGAGCCGAAGGCGCACCGGCCAACGCCGGGTTCTGCAGATATTTGTTTCATAACGCAGACTGCGCTCTCAGAGGTTATCAGCCACCTGAAAGCCTGCGGCGTCGGCATTCTTGAGGGTCCGGTTCGGCGAACCGGAGCACAGGGACCGATTGAATCTGTTTATTTCCGGGACCCTGATATGAATCTAATCGAAGTCTCCAACTATATTCATTCCGAACGAAAGTAATCCCGTTTGCCTGAATCCTCTTCGTGGCTGATCGGGCCTCGGTGAAGACCCGGATCTCCAGTGAAGTTGCCAAAAAGTCTTTCTATGGCTGATACTATTCTGTCGAAAAACGTCTGATGTTTCTCCGTCCGCGACACGTCGGAATTTATGAAAAAGGGAAAAAACAATGGCATTTCTAAAGAAAAACTGGTTTTTCGTCGGCATTGCGGCGATGATTTCTCTTGCGTACACACTTCCCGATCTTGGTCGCTGGGTGAGGGCTTACAGCATTCTGGATATCGGCATCTTCCTCGCATTTTTCGTTACCGGACTGATGCTCGAAACATCGAGCATCGGCGGTTATCTGCGCCAGATCAAGGCGCCTGCAGCTGCCATGATTTCATCCCTTGTTCTGTTTCCGGTGGTTGCATGGCTGCTTGCACGCATGGTGCTCTCTCCGGAATTTGTGATTGGCGTCTGCATTATCGCAACCGCGCCGGTGACGGTGGCCTCAGGAACGGTCATGACCGCCATCGGTCGCGGCAATGTGCCGCTGTCGCTCTTCATCTGCGTGCTCGGAAACTTTCTGGCGATATTCACTATTCCTGTATCACTAAGCCTTCTGGTGAGTATCGGCACCAGTATTGAGCTTCCGGTATTCAAGATGCTCTCAGGGCTTCTTCTGACAGTCCTTGTGCCGACGGTACTCGGCCAGATTGTCCGCCCGTCTGTGAAAGCAAATCTTCCACCGTACAAAAAACTTTCCTCAATCTTCCAGCAATGCGTTGTGCTGCTTATCATATTCAACGCTGTTGCGAGTTCAACTGACCGCATTGTTCAGGCCGGTTCAGCAGTCATTCTTGTTCTTGCCTTCATGGTCGTCCTGCATTCGCTGGTGTTAGCCATGAACTACGGCATATCAAAAGGCATCGGGCTCGACCGCGCGTCCACGGTCGCTTTTACCATTCATGCTTCTCAAAAGACGCTGACTGTTTCTTATCTGGTCTGGGCCGGATATTTTGCAGCCCAGTATCCGATGGCGCTTATTCCGGCCATCGGATATCATCTGACGCAGATGATAATGGATACGGTGGTGGCAGAAAAGTTCAGAAATGCTGCAGACAAGACTGAGAATGCGGCCTGAGGCAATTTTACCGAGGGAATCAGTTTACCTCAATCACATTTGAGAAGACCTGCTCCGGCATCTGCACAAACGGCCGCCTGCAGAATTCCGCTTTGACTTTATATCTCCCGGCAGCCAGTTCCGGCGGGACGGTAATAAAAAGAAAACGGGAAGCTTTTCGGCTATTGATCATAAAACAGTCAGAGCCGTCGCTTGTTTTTAACGGTGCCTTGGCAGACACAGTCTCTGCCTTTTCCGAATCGTAAAAGGCGATATTCGATCTGATGCCGAATCTGAAATCGCTTGCTCCCGAGATCGAAACCCGCATCGTGTCGCCAGACTTGTAGCGGTCAAAATCGGAAGAAATGTAAATGTGGCGGTTGTAATCAGGCTCTTTTGTTCGGGTTCCTGAGGTTGCGGCTTCCCAGAAACGAGGGCGACCGGAATCGAGATGAACCGTTTTGCCGCCGTAATGTCCGACTCCGCAGCAGTTTTTGCTTCGGATAAGTTCCCAGAGTTCCTTGCCGTCAATGCCTTCAATCCAGAAATCTATCCCCATGCCGTCGATATGGCTGCTTGTCCGCGCAGCATTCGCACCCTTTTTGCGGATTCGGTTGTTATATTCCGGGCTGCGGTAGCCGGATTCGAGATAAATGAGCTGTCCCGGCGCGACCTGATCTGAGAAATAGCTGAGCATGAACAGCATGCGTGGCGATATATGCTCCCCTCTCTCAGATGTCGGGAACCCGAAGACACGGTCGATGCTGGAAAAGGCCGCATCATTCAGGGAGCCGTCGCGATTCAGCAGCGAAACGCGGGATTCCTCGCCGCTGCGCACGCTCTTGATATGGAGATTCCCGCTGCCCATCCAGAAGAAGAGGTCAACCGCAGATTCAGCGGCAAAGATCAAGGACGTGGATGCGAGCGAAAAAATAATAGACACTATCAGCAGACGCATCCCGAAGGGGAGTCCGCTGATCACTTGTTCCCCGTTGCCGCGTCGCACAGATTGCTGCCCAGAGGGATGCGATCGCGTCCGGCCGACAATGCGACATCTGCCGATAGCCGGCAGATTTGCTCGCTATGGCCCGGGTCAGCTGTTTTGAGGTAGAGTTCAGGAACTCCGCTTTTCGGTATGCGGACAATCCATGTGGCAAGGGTTCTCTTCTTTTTCGGTGTGCTTCCGGTGCGCCATATGCTGTTGTCGCGCCCATCATTTTTGTCTTCGCTGAACCGGACAAAATCATCGAGCGAAAACTGCCGGTTCTGTTCTTTCAGGAGCTGTTCAATCCGTTCAAGCCGGGCTGAGCTGCTTGCAGAGGGCGAACGATCCACTCCCCGCACATCAGCCGCCAGATAATGATTCGTGTGCGCGAGCGTCCCGGTAGTTCGGCGCTCGACATGCACCCGCCCGTCAGGAGCTACTTCAATACTGGCAATAGTGTTCTTGTCTCCGACCAAATAAAACACGGGGCGGCGGAACTGATTGAGCCGATTCAGGACGTCAGCAACGGATGCGCATTCGGCCAGAAGAGTTTTTATCAATCCCGGCTTCTGCGGTATCCGGTTTCTTTCCTCGCGCGAAAGCTGACTCGCAGCCGCACTGACAAGCACAAGCCCCCTCTCATTAATGCCTGCTTTCGTTCCCGGTTCATCACCGCCAGTTGCCAGAAGAACAAGAGACGCATATCCGCCTTTTGGGCGAAGGACGCGCAGTTCCTGGCGATGATCAGGCGTCCAGTCACGGTTTTTTACGATGAGCGTGCCGTTCCCTTCGACGGAAGGTCCGGTGGCAGCCCATAGCGTGCATGCTTCCGCTGGGCAGGCAATGGAAAGGGTGCAGAAAAAGCAAAGGCCGAGCAGAAACGCTCGGCCTTTGTGCATTAATGAGATTAGAGGTCTCATGGCAACCCTAACGGAGCCCCATAGCATGCCTGACCTCTTCCATGGTCGCCTCGGCAACCTTTGCAGCCCTCTCAGAGCCCATGCGGGAAAGTTCATAGAGGCGCTCCGGATTGCTGATGAGTTCGTTCCGCTTTTCCCGCACAGGGTTCAGCGCATGCAGTACATTGCTGATTAATATCTTCTTGCAGTCTATGCAGCCGATTCCGGCGGAGCGGCAGCCTTCAGCAATTTCGGCCAATTCCTCAGGCGAGGAATATATCTTATGAAGCTGATAGACGGGCGACTGTTCCGGATCTCCCTTGTCCGTCCGGCGCATGCGCGCGGGATCGGTTTTCATGGTGCGGAGGATCTTATGCTCGACCTCGGCAGCCGTATCGGAAAGGTAAATTGCATTGTCATAACTTTTCGACATCTTTCGGCCATCGAGCCCCGTTACTTTCGGGAACTGCGTGAGCAAGCCTTCGGGGTCAGGGAAAATATCCTGCTTGTAGATGTGGTTAAAACGCCGGGCAATTTCACGCGAAAGTTCAAGGTGCGGTATCTGGTCAATGCCGACTGGAATGTGCTTTGCTTTGTAAATGACGATATCCGCCGTCTGCAGAACCGGATAGCCGAGGAACCCGTACATCGCGAGATCCCGCTCTTCAAGGTTTTCCTGTTTTTCCTTATACGTTGGCACCCGCTCCAGCCAGCCAAGTGGTGTAATCATGGACAACAGAAGATGCAGTTCGGCATGCTGCGGAACCATGGACTGAATGAAGATTGTCGATTTTTCGGGGTCGAGTCCCGCGGCGAAATAATTTACCAGCAGGTCATTCGTGCTTGCCCGGATGGCTTCCGGATGCGCATATCCGGTGGTCAGCGCATGCCAGTCGGCAATAAAATAGAAGCAGTCATATTTTTCCTGCAGCACAACCCAGTTGCTGAGCGCACCGACCAGATTGCCGAGATGCAGCTTGCCGCTTGATTGCATGCCACTGAGCACGCGTTCACTCTTCACAAAACACCTCGCTAGATGAGACTGAAAATCATCAGAATAACCTTGATGATTGGCACAACAACATAGTCAGACATGCCGGTCGCCACAAGGGCGAGCACAATAAAGAAGCCGTATGGCTCAATCTTTTCAAGCGCCGCGGCGTGCTGCCATGGAAGAAAGCCCATCAAAACCCTCCCGCCGTCGAGCGGCGGAATCGGGAGCATATTGAATGCCGCAAGGACAACATTCATAATGACGCCTGCCTTCAGCATAAGCGCCAATGGGGTCATCACCACGGAAGCTTCGCTTCCGGCTGCCAATGTTCCCGCGGAAACTGCTTTCAGCAGAATCAGGCAGATGAAGGCAAGGATTATATTGGTAACCGGTCCTGCGGCCGCGGAAATCGCCATGTCGCGGCGAGGGTGCTTGAAGTTGTTCGGATTAATCGGTACGGGCTTCGCATAGCCAAAAACGAACTGCCCGTTGGTCAGCACCAGAAGCAGTCCGGGCATCAGGATGGTTCCCCATGGGTCTATGTGCGACAGGGGATTGAGCGTCAGACGCCCCATCATTTTTGCGGTCGGGTCTCCCAGCTTGTACGCGGCAAAGCCGTGTGCTACTTCGTGAAAGGTAATCGCTATTAGAATCGGCAGTGCGGATACCGCAATGCGCTGGATGATCTCCTCAGTGCCCACGCTCTATATTTTACCGGATACGGACCAGCACTTCGTCGGGGTTGACAAGGTCTCCTTCGGCAACGTAAATCTCTTCGACTGTTCCGGCTACCGGGGTGTGTATCTCATTCTCCATCTTCATCGCCTCGACGATGAGTATCGTATCGCCTTCTTTCACACTGTCGCCCTTCTGCACCTTTATTTTCACAACATTGCCCGGCATCGCAGTAGTAACATCTCCCGGGGCTTCGGCCTTAGGGCGCTTGGAGCTGCCGCTCGCTTTTTTTGTGTCGACAATGCCTTCTTCGCTTGGCAATACCTCGACGAGCGGCTCAACCAATACTTCAACGAGCGTGTTGTCGACGTAGAGGAAGTAGGGGCGTTTGCCTTCGGACTTATGGCCCTTGCCGCCGACCTTCACATGAAATTCCTCGCCATGCACGCTAATCATGAATTCAGACGCCGCCAGAGGAGCGCCGCCGTCTGCAGACACTGCGGCAGCAGCCGGCTTTTCCTTTGGAATCTCAGGCGGAAAGCCTTTTTCCCGCAGCTCGGCAAACTCAAGAAAAATTTTCGGGAAAAGCGCGTAGGAGATAACATCCTCGTCGCTCTGTGCCTTGTCTCCCAGTTCTTCCCGAGCCTTCGGCATTTCCGGCGGAATCAAATCTGCTGGCCGGCCCGTTATGATCTCTTCATCACCGAGAACCTTCTTCTGCATATCCGGGTTGACCGGCGCTGGCGGCCTGCCGTACAGTCCCTTCAGGTAGTTGCGTGTTTCGCTTGTGACGACCTTATAGCGCTCGCCGGTCAGCACATTCAGCGTCGCCTGGGTGCCGACAATCTGGCTCGACGGGGTTACAAGCGGCGGAAACCCGAAGTCTTCGCGGACAACCGGAACCTCGTTCATAACCTCGCCCATGCGGTGCAGGGCGTTCTGCTCCTTGAGCTGATTCGCGAGGTTCGATATCATGCCCCCCGGCACCTGGTAGATGACCGCTTTCGGATCGATGCCGGTGAATTCGCTCTCAAGGTGCGCATAGTTTTTCCGCACCGCCTTGAAATGGTCGTTGATCTGATCAAGCGTAAGGAAATCAAATGCGGGATCATATTGTGACCCGCGAAGAATGTTGCAAATCGTTTCGAGCGCGGGCTGGCTGGTACCTGAAGCCATTGATGAAATAGCGGTGTCGACAATATCGACGCCTGCCTCGATTGCCTTCAGCACGGTTGCTACCGACATGCCGCTGGTGTCATGGGTATGCAAATGAATAGGAACAGAAATCCGGGCTTTCAGCTTTGAAACAAGGTCATAAGCGTCGAGAGGTGAGAGCAGTCCAGCCATGTCCTTAATGCAGACGGTGTCTGTGCCCATGTCTTCGAGCTTCAGCGCAAGTTCAACAAAAAAGTCGTTTGTGTAGATAGGTCCGAGCGTATAGCAGAAAGCCGCCTCGACCTTGCCGCCGTATTTCAGGGTAGCCTTTATCGACGTCTTGATGTTCCGAAAGTCGTTCAGCGCATCGAAAACCCGTACGACGTTAATGCCGTTTTCGATCATCTTGGCGACAAACGCCTCAACGACATCATCGGCGTAATGCCGGTATCCGACAACGTTCTGGCCGCGGAGCAGCATCTGCAAGGGTGTTTTGCCGATATGCTTCTTTAGTTCACGGAGACGTTCCCATGGATCTTCGCGGAGGAAGCGAAGACAGGTGTCAAACGTGGCGCCTCCCCATACCTCAAGCGACCAGAAACCGACCGAATCCATCTTTTCCGCAATGGGCAGCAGGTCCTCAAGTCGCATGCGGGTCGCCAGAAGGCTCTGGTGGGCATCCCGGAACGTGGTGTCCATTATTTTTATCGGTTTTCCTTTTCCGCTCATGGTCTCCCTCTCTTTAATATCTCAGTGCGTTTACAGTTTGCTGTTGGCAACAATGGCTGCGGCGACCGCGCAGACGATGTAGATCTTGTCCCGCTCCCGCTGGTACGCAAGGTGCTCAAAGCGATCTTCAATGTACGATGTGCTGAAATCGCCGCTCCGGAATACCTCGTCTTTGACGATGTTGCGGTAAAAAGGAATGGTGGTTTTGATGCCCCGAACAAGATACTCATCCAGGCAGCGCTGGGCACGGCTGACGACCTCGTCCCACGTCGCCCCGCGCACAATCAGCTTGGCGAGCATCGAGTCGAAGTAGGGCGGCACGGTGTAGCCACGATAGGCATTGCCGTCAAGCCGGACGCCATATCCGCCGGGGGACTGATACTCGGTAATCTTTCCGGTAGCGGGCATGAAGTCGTTCAGCGGGTCCTCCGCATTAATACGCCACTGGATGGCAAATCCCCGCAACTGAACATCCTTCTGGTTGAACCAGAGTTTCTCGCCCGCTGCAATGCGGATCATCGCCTGCACGAGATCGATGCCGGTAATCTCTTCGGTAATGGTATGTTCGACCTGTATGCGGGTGTTCATTTCAAGAAAATAGAAGTTCCGATCCTTGTCGACCAGAAATTCAACCGTTCCCACACTGTCATAATCAACCGAACGAGCTGCTGCAATTGCCGCTTCTCCCATTCGCTGCCGCAATGCTTCGTTAAGAATGAGCGACGGCGCAATTTCTACTAGTTTCTGGTGGCGTCGCTGAATGGAACAGTCACGCTCGGCAAGGTGAACGATGTTGCCGTGCTTGTCAGCAACAATCTGAAACTCTATATGATGCGGTTGGTCGAGGTACTTTTCAACAAATATGCTGTCGTTCCCGAAAGACTTTCGGGCTTCGGACTGAGCAATCGGCATTTGACGACGAACATCGTCGCTGTTCCGGCAAATGCGCAGGCCTCGCCCGCCGCCGCCCGCAGACGCCTTCAGCATGACCGGATACCCTATGGTATCGGCGTATGCTGCCGCCTCCTCCACGCTCGACAACGCCGCAGAACCCGGGATGATTGGGATTCCGGCCCGGCTGGTCCGCTCACGGGCTTCAATTTTCAGACCCATGTCTCTTATGGCAGACGGCTTTGGTCCGATAAAGGTGATGCCGGCTTCGGTGCACGCGCGGGCAAACTCGGCATTTTCCGACAGAAATCCGTATCCAGGATGAATCGCGTCCGCTCCGGTTCTTTTAGCAATCTCAATGATGCCGTAAATATTGAGATAACCGCTCACCGGCCCGGGACCTACAAGATACGCCTCGTCAGCTTTTCGGACATACCGAGTGACCGAGTCGGCCTCGGAATATATTGCAACCGTCTGAATGCCGAGTTCCTTGCAGGCGCGGATGATACGGAGAGCTATCTCTCCCCTGTTCGCTATCAGAACTTTTTTGATCATAATGGTCACTATTTTACCTGAAGTGCCTGACAGATTGCACCACCATGTTTTGCGCCAAAAATGCGTCGGCGCTTCAGAGCCGCAAAAAGCGGTCGGTGCCTTGTTGTACGACATGTATGGTACTATAAAAAATTGAATCTTATTCAGGAGGGTCCTGCATGGGAAATGCGGAAGCAGTCCTCGTCAGTCGCCTTGATGAGCAATCTCACCAACGCCTAAAAGCAATCCAGAGTCCTCAGTTCCACGAGTTTCTTGCCCAATGTGTTGAGTTGTGCAATCCTTCAAGCGTCTTTGTTAACGACGACTCTCCCGAAGCGATTGAGTATATCCGACAGGCAGCCCTGAAAAATGGCGAAGAGGGAAAGCTCGCTATCCCGGGCCATACCTATCACTTTGATGCGTTTGGCGACCAGGGCCGCGACAAAAAAAATACCGCAATCCTTTTGCCTGCGGGCGAAAGCCTCGGCTCGGCAATCGACACGAAAGAACGCGAGGCTGCTTACGCCGAGGTGCATGAAATCCTGAAAGGGATCATGACCGGCCGTGAAATGTATGTGTCGCTCTACTGTCTCGGTCCGGCAAATTCTGCCTTCACGATACCGTGCGTCCAGATTACTGACTCAAGCTATGTTGTCCATAATGAATATCTGCTGTACCGTCCCGGCTATAAAGAGTTTGTCCGTCGCGAACAGACCGGAACGCTCAAGGATATCTACCGCTTCGTCCACTCTCAGGGTGAGCTGGATGAGCGAAAGGTCTGCAAAAACCTCGACAAGCGCCGCATTTTTATCGATCTCCATCACAACACCGTTTACAGCACCAATACCCAATACGGGGGCAACTCTATCGGCCTGAAGAAGCTCGCCATGCGCTTCGCCATCCTGCAAGCCTCAAGGGAAGGGTGGCTTACCGAACATATGCTCGTGCTCGGCGTTCGGGGGCCGAACAACCGGAAGACCTACTTCATGGGCGCATATCCGTCCATGTGCGGAAAAACCTCCACCGCAATGCTCGAAGGTGAAAGCATAGTCGGCGACGACATCGCTTATATCAGAAACATCGATGGCGTTGCCCGCGCTGTCAATGCGGAGCGCGGCATGTTCGGCATCATCCAGGGCATCAATCCAAAAGACGACCCGCTCCTCTGGAAGGCGCTGCACAGCCCGAATGAAATCATCTTTTCCAATATTCTCGTGCAGGAAGACGGCGGCGTTCACTGGATAGACAAGGGCGGCGAAGTGCCGGTGAAAGGCATCAACCATTCCGGCGAGTGGCGCCGGGGCAAAACTGACGTGAAAGGGAACCCAATCCGCAGCTCCCATCCCAATGCCCGCTTTACTCTCAGCATAGAGTCGCTCGATAACGCTGATCCCCGACTCAATGATCCTGCAGGTGTTGGGCTTGGAGCGCTGGTCTACGGTGGTCGGGACTCCGACACCTGTGTGCCTGTCGAAGAGGCCTTTGACTGGACTCACGGAGTTATCACCAAGGGGGCCATTCTTGAATCAGAAACTACAGCGGCCACGCTCGGGCAGGAAGGCGTGCGCGAGATCAACCCGATGGCGAACATTGACTTCCTTTCCGTAACGGTCGGCAAATATATTCAGATGAACCTCGATTTTGTGAAGGGTTTGAAAAAGATTCCGCTCATATTTTCGGTCAATTACTTTCTGCGTGACAAGAATGGATGCTGGCTGAACGAGCGGAACGACAAGGCGGTCTGGTACAAATGGATGGAGCTTCGTGTGAACGGCGAAGTCCGGGCAATAGAGACTCCTACCGGCCGTATCCCGCTCTATCATGACTTGAAGGCACTCTTTGCCGGGACGATTCAAAAGGAGTACTCCGAAACGGACTATGTGAAGCAGTTCACCATTCGCATTCCTGAAAATCTCTCGAAGATTGAACGCGTGACAAAGTTTTATACCATGCGGGTCGTTGATACGCCAAAGGTTTTCTTTGCGGTTCTGGAGGAGCAGAGGAAAAGGCTGCTTGCATATCGCGACATGCACGGCGAGTATCCGGATCCGAAAGTGCTCGGGGGCCGGTGATTCAGAAAGACATCAACCGAGGGGCCGCCTGTGAAGGGCCGCCTCTTTTTTTGCCATGTTCCCCGGATTGATGAAACAAGCAATACAGAGGGTTGTCGTCTTGGCATGATTGAATGATAAACAGGCTAAACTTTGCTGACCCGAGCCCGCTCCTTCGTGTAGCGAAGCAGTCCTCCTTGCAGCAGGAGCTCTTTTTCGCGCTCGTTTAGATTGGAAATCACTTCAAATGCCAGACCCTGCGTCTTGTTTTCGACATGAAACCACTGGTCTCCCTTAATTCCACCCACGATATTCTTGATTGCAATCACATCACCCTGATTGATTCGCCCGTAATCAGACTCATTCGAAAAGAGAAGCGGAAGAATTCCAAAATTGATCAGGTTTGCACGGTGAATGCGGGCAAATGACTTCACCAGCACAGCCTGAACGCCAAGATACATCGGCGCGATGGCGGCATGCTCGCGCGAAGAACCCTGACCATAGTTCTCGCCGCCGACGACAATGCTGCCGCCCTTTGCCTTTGCCGCCTCCGCGCGACTGCTGAAGGTCTTGTCGAGATTCTCGAAAACAAACTCCGAAATCGCCGGGATATTGGAACGGAACGGCAAGACGCGGGAACCCGCAGGCATGATGTCATCGGTCGTGATATTGTCGCCGGTCTTCAGCAGCACTTCGGCGGCTATGCTCTCCTTGAGCGGTTCCTTCACCGGAACGTCCTTGATATTCGGCCCCTTGACGATGATCACATCGGAGGAGTCCGCCTTTGGAGGAATGAGCAGATTGTCGTTGGTGATGAAGGATTCCGGTTCCGCAACCACCGGCACGTTATATCCGGCATCGCGTGGGTCGACAATCTCTCCCTTCAGCGCCATAGCGACACAGGCAACCGGATTGGTGAGATATACCTGCGCGTCCTTGGTGCCGGAACGACCCAGAAAGTTGCGGTTAAACGAACGGATCGACGTATGCCCCGACCCCGGAGCCGCACCCATGCCGATGCAAGGTCCGCAGGATGCTTCGAGAACGCGCGCGCCGGCCGCAATCATATCGGCAACAAGCCCTTCGCGGGACAACATTTCGTATACCTGTTTGGAGCCGGGGTTGATCATCAGATTCACCCACTCCGGCAACGTCTTGTCCTTCAGCATCAGCGCGACGGTCTTCATGGCTGGATATGAGGAGTTTGTGCAGCTGCCGATGCAGACCTGATCAACCTTTTTGCCCGCGATTTCGCGGATGGCGATAACGTTATCCGGGCTGTGCGGCTGCGCGATCATCGACTCGACCGCGCTCAGATCCAGATCTACCACCTCGTCATAGGTCGCATCAGCGTCGGCGACAAGCTCCACCCAATCCTTCTCGCGACCTTCGGCCTTGAGGAATTTTCGGGTGTTCTCATCGCTCGGGAAAAGCGAGGTAGTAGCGCCCAGCTCTGCGCCCATATTAGTAATGGTGGCCCGTTCGGTTACCGTAAGTGTTGCAACGCCGGGACCGCCGTATTCAATGATCTTGCCGCCGCCGCCCTTTACCGTCAGCTTCTGCAGGAGCGTCAGGACAACATCCATCGCCGCAATATGAGGCGTGCGCATCGCCCCGGTGAGGTTGACCTTGAGCACCTTCGGCATCGAGATCTCGAGCGGCGCGCCCGCCATGACGGTTGCTGCCTCCAGGCCGCCCACGCCGATGGCGATCATGCCGATGCCGCCGCCCGTAGGCGTGTGGCTGTCGGTGCCGAGGCATATCCTGCCCGGCGCGGCGAAACGCTCCAGATGAACCTGATGGCAGATGCCGTTGCCCGGTCTGGAGAACCATGCGCCGAACCTGGCCGCCGCCGTGCGAAGGAACTGGTGGTCATCGGCATTCCTGAAATTTGACTGGAGCATGTTGTGGTCAACATAGGAAACAGCGGTTTCGACCTGCACACGATCAATGCCGATGGCCTCGAACTCAAGCCAGGTCATGGTGCCGGTCGCATCCTGCGTCAGCACCTGATCGACCTTCAGACCGATCTCTGCTCCGGGGGCAAGCTCACCGTAGACTTTATGTGTGTCAAAAATTTTCCGGACAATATTCTTTCCCATGCCGACTCCTCTGTTTCATTGATTTTTCGGGTATCAGACCGGCGCTTTCCGTTGTCGCTCAAGGAACTGCGGATGTTCGCGCTTTGACTTTTTCACGATATTATGGTAAAAAATGGATAAAAAATCAAACAGATGAAGAGGTTCTCATGCATTTTTTCCAGTTCAAAAAGGGTGAGCTCCACGCGGAAGACGTGCCGGTCAGCAAGCTGGCGGAGGAGTTCGGCACCCCGCTCTATATCTATAGCCACAGGACGCTGGATCGCCATGTAAAAGCATACAAAACCGCGTTCAAGAGCATTCCGCATGTGGTCTGTTACGCGCTCAAGGCAAACTCCAATGTAGCGATCATCAAGCTCATCGGCGACCTCGGCGGCGGCGCTGACGTCGTTTCTGGCGGGGAACTCTACCGCGCGTTGAAGGCCGGAATTCCGGCAAACAGGATTGCCTATGCAGGCGTCGGCAAGAAGGAAGACGAGATCAGGCTTGCTTTGAAGAACAGGATTTTGATGTTCAACGTCGAGTCCGAGCAGGAGCTGGTCGAGATCGACCGCATTGCAGGACTGATGAAGACCACGGCGCCGATTGCGCTCCGCGTGAACCCGGACGTCGATCCGCAGACGCATCCGTATATTTCGACCGGCCTGAAGAAGAACAAGTTCGGAATCCCGTTTGAGAATGCGATTGAGCACTATCGCCTTGCGGCGCGGCTGAAAAATATCCGGATCCTCGGCATTCACAAGCACATCGGTTCGCAGCTCACGAAGGTGTCGCCGTTTGTTGATGCCCTGAAGCGCATCCTTCTGCTCGTTGATGAACTGGCAGAGAACGGCATCCGGATTTCGCACCTCGATATCGGCGGCGGCCTCGGCATTGTCTATAATGAAGAGACTCCGCCTGATCCGGCAACGCTGGCAAAAAACATCCTGCCGCTCCTGAAGGGCCGCACGCTCACTCTTGTCATGGAACCTGGCCGTTCAATCGTCGGCAATGCAGGCATTCTTGTGACAAAGGCACTCTATTGGAAGAAGGCGCCTGAGAAGAATTTCATTGTGGTTGATGCCGGCATGAACGACCTTGTTCGTCCGTCGATTTACGATGCGTACCATCATATCCAGCCAGTGGTGAAAAGCCGCCGAAAATGCATTGTGGTGGATGTGGTCGGCCCGATCTGCGAATCGACCGATTTTCTGGCGAAGGATCGCGAACTTCCGGCAATCAAGCGGGGCGAGCTTCTTGCCGTCATGAGCGCGGGGGCTTACGGCTTCAGCATGTCGTCACAGTACAACAGCCGTCCGCGTATTGCCGAAGTGATGGTCCAGGGATCCGAATATGCCCTCATCCGCAAACGTGAGACCTATGCAGACCTCACAAAAGGAGAGACCGTTCCGCGGTTTAAGAAACAATGAAGATTCCGTTCACCAAAATGCATGGCATCGGCAACGACTTCATCGTGATCGATTGCCGCGCGACTACGCTGCTCGATCCGAAGGCTTTTGCAGTCAAATACTGCAACCGCCGCTTTGGTATCGGCGCCGATCAACTGCTGCTCATTTATCCGTCTGACATCGCCGACTTCAGGATGCTCATTTTCAATGCGGACGGCAGTGAGGTCGAGATGTGCGGCAACGGCATCCGCTGCTTTGCGAAGTACCTCTGGGACCGGAAGATTTCGGACAAGGCGGTGCTCGATGTCGAGACGCTCGCCGGCATTATCCGCCCTGAGCGGGCGGGTGACCTGGTGAAGGTCGACATGGGCGAACCGATCCTCGAACCAGGACGCATCCCGGTAAATCTCGACGGCGCAGCCCCGGTTATCGATTATCCGGTTGAGGCAAAGGGCCGCGTGTTAAATGCGACATTTGTCTCGATGGGAAATCCGCATGCCGTCATCTTTCTGGATGAAGACGTGACGACCTTTCCGGTTGATGTCTATGGGCCGGTGATAGAAAATCATCCGCTCTTTCCGAAACGCATTAATGTTGAATTCGTGAACAGAAAGAGCGATACTGAACTTGTCATGCGTGTCTGGGAGCGCGGCTCCGGCATTACCCTCGCCTGCGGCACCGGCGCTACCGCAACCGGCATTGCCGCTATGGTGAAGCAGTTGACGCAGAAACGCGTCACCGTCCATCTGCTCGGCGGCGATCTTGTTATTGAGTGGGCAGACAATGGCCGTGCTTATATGACCGGTCCGGCAGAGGAAGTGTATGAAGGAGCGGTTGCCCGATAGCCTTTGGTGCGGAAGTCGGGTTGTCAGGCGACCGTCTGTTCCTTCGGTTTTCATGCCTGTTTCAGTATTGAGGCAGTTGAGCCGCCGCGAAGCGGTCGGTTTCGAACTCCTGGTTCTTCGCCCGAGCGGAGCGAGGGTGACAGGAGTTCCGGCTCAACTGCCTCATTCTTCCCCGAGCGAAGCGAGGGGAAGAATGAGGTATTATATAGCCAAACATATCCGGCGACATGACGGCCGGAGAGAAGGAGGCAGCAATGTTCAAAGGATCCATTGTCGCAATCGTCACCCCGTTCAGGAAAGGCAAGTTCGATGAAAAGGCCTACTGCAAACTTATCGATTGGCATATCAAGCAGGGCACTCAGGGCATTGTTCCATGCGGCACCACTGGCGAGGCTTCGACTCTCGACTTCAAGGAGCACTTCCGCGTTATAGAGGTTGCGGTAAAGTGCGTCAACAAGCGCGTTCCGGTTATCGCCGGAACAGGAGCAAACTCGACTGACGAAGCTATTGAGCTTACGAAAAAGGCCAAGAAGCTTGGCGCTGACGGGGCCTTGCTCGTGACGCCATACTACAACAAGCCAACGCAGGAAGGACTCTATCGCCATTACAAAGCGATTGCGGATGCCTGCAAACTGCCGCTCGTGCTTTACAATGTGCCGGGACGAACCGCACTGAATATGCTTCCTTCCACCGTTGCACGAATTGCCGATAACTGCAAAGCGGTCGTGAGTATCAAGGAAGCGACCGGCGACATGAAGCAGACGAGCGAACTGATCCGCCTCGTGGGCGGTCGTCTGACGATACTTTCCGGCGACGACTTCACGAATCTCACGCTGTACGCGCTTGGCGGGCATGGCGCGATTTCGGTCACCGCGAACATTGCGCCGAAGATGGTGGCGGAAGTCTACAACGCCTGGCAGCGGGGCGATATCGAGACTGCCCGGAAGATTCACTTTGAGCTTGAGGCTTTGAATAATGCCATGTTTATCGAGACGAACCCGATACCGGTCAAGACCGCCCTCTTCCTGATGGGCAAGATAGCCGAAGAGTTCAAGCTGCCGCTCTGCGAAATGAGTCCGGCAAACAAGGAAAAGCTCAAGACGGTTTTGCAGACCGCCGGGCTTGTCTAAAAAACCAGGGACAGCGGCCGGGAGGATGTGCGCGCGATTCTGCACCGCATTTCTCCTGGCTGTTTTTCTGCTGCTCTCACCGAATGCCGCTTCAGCTGAACAGCTTTCCCCCTTCCTGATCGATCAGCTTGTCGGCAAAGAGGCACCGGACTTTACCCTGAAAGACCAGCGGGGACAACCCGTGACACTTTCTTCTTTCCGCGGCAGGCCGGTGCTCCTGAACTTCTGGGCACCATGGGCACCGAACAGCGCGGACGAGGTTGCTGCGCTGATACATCTGCGAAATAAGCATGAAATGAAAGAACTCGTTATTCTTGCGATTACCGCAGATAAAAAATCGGACAAGGCTGAGGCATTTCTTCGACAAAGGGCGGTGAACTATCCGGTTTTATCGGATCCGGGGCTGAAAGTCACAAAAGAGCTTTACTTCGTATTCATGTCGCCGACGACCATGCTCATAGACCGCAACGGCATTGTAGCAAAGCTCTACTTCGGTCAGCAGGAGTGGCTGCGCTCGAAGATGCAGCAGCAACTTGCAGAGCATGTCAACAATCGCGCAAGATGATTCAGAACACACATTAGTCTATCGTTTTGGGGACGAGGATGAGCAATGACGGACGGCGGCATGAGTTCCGCCGATTGAATTGACTCTCAACATCTGAAGGACTTGAGCGTAGTATTTGAAGAGATATACAGAGAAGTGGTTCAGGTTGTTTGGACAGGTGAAAGAGATTTTTAAGGTGCTGGACGAGTAAGGTGGAAGTGGGTCACGGATATGCTTCAATCTGCACCATGCATCTGGCCAAAGGGCTGGAGTTCCGTGCAGTTGCCGTCATGGCATACGATGATGAAGTTATCCCTCTGCAGGAAAGAATTGAATCGGTTGCCGATGAGTCGGACCTGAAGGAAGTCTACGATACGGAGCGGCACTTGTTGTATGTTGCCTTCACCCGTGCGAGGGATTATCTGCTCGTGACTGCCGTTGCTCCGGCCTCGGAATTTCTTGATGACCTTAAAAATATGAGAATATAGAGGAGATTCCCATGCGCACCCAGCTCCGTTTTCTGCTGCAAGGCATGGCCAAAGTTCTCTTCCTGGTTATGATGAAGGGACGCGCTGACAGATTCGGAGCTGAGCGCCGGCTGGTCGTCGCCAACCATGAATCGTTGCCTGACGCGCCGCTACTTCCCAGCACTGGAAAATCAGATTGGGCTGCCCTGAAAGCGTGTGCGGAGAAAGCATGAGTTCCCAGTTCACGCTCCTTCGCCGCCGGCGTTTCCTGCCGTTTTTCCTCACCCAGTTTTTTGGCGCATTCAATGATAATGTCTTCAAGAACGCCCTTGTCGTGCTGATAACATTCCAGGCCGCGCACTGGACGAGCATGAGACCGGAGATTCTGGCGAACCTTGCCGCAGGGATCTTCATACTGCCGTTTTTTCTCTTTTCGGCAACCGCAGGGCAGCTCGCCGACAAGTATGACAAAGCCCGCATTTCCCGCTTTGTCAAGGCATTTGAAATTATTATTATTCTGATTGCCTGCGCCGGCTTTGCTCTGGAGAGCCTGAATCTTCTCTTGTTCACACTCTTTCTGCTCGGCTTTCAGTCAACCCTGTTCGGCCCCGTAAAGTACGCCATCCTTCCTCAGCATCTTGCTGAAAACGAACTGATCGGCGGCAACGCGCTGGTTGAGGCGGGAACGTTCATCGCTATTCTCATCGGCACGCTCGTCGGCGGACTGCTCGCGGGTTCGGGCGGCGCCGCAACCTGGATATCGCTCTTCAGCCTCTGCATTGCCGTGATCGGCTATGTCGCCAGTCGCAGCATCCCGGCTGCGCCCGCGCCCGCGCCTGACCTGCGCGTCAATCCCAATCCTATTACCGAAACATGGCGCAACATCGGCTTTGCCCGAGAAAAGCGGGTGGTTTTTATGTCGATTGTGGCGATTTCATGGTTCTGGCTCTACGGGGCGCTTTTTCTGACACAGTTTCCGTCATATGCAAAAAATGTGCTGGGCGGCAATGAAGATATGGTTGTCGTCCTGCTCGCAACCTTCACTTTCGGCATCGGCATCGGATCGCTCTTGTGCGAACGGATTTCGGGGCATCGCGTCGAGGTCGGGCTTATCCCGCTCGGCGCGATTGGACTGACAGTTTTCGGGCTTGATTTCTTTTGGGCCTCGCCCTCAGCTCCCGTGTTCGGGCAGGCGCAAGGGGTCGCTGCACTTTTTTCGCACCTGAATACATGGCGGCTCATAGCTGATCTGGTGCTCATCGGTATTTTTGGCGGCTTCTTCTGCGTTCCGCTCTATGCCGTCATGCAGACGCGCAGCGATGTGAGCCACCGGGCCCGCATTATAGCAGCGAACAACATCCTGAACGCCCTCTTTATTGTCGCGGGAACCGGAGCGGCGGCAGGCCTGCTTGGAGCGGGGGGGTCGATTGCCGGACTCTTCGGCATCGCCGCAGTCGTGAATGCCGCAGTCGCAGCATATGTATTTATTCGTGTACCGGAATTCCCTCTGCGATTCCTGCAGTGGATAAACTGGCGCAGGCGGTAGGAACAGGGCTATACTTAATATGTCGGATTCCCGGAGCGCATGTAAGAACGGAGATGGATTGAATGAATGTTTTACAGCGACTGCTCGACACTAAAAAACAACGCCTGAATCAGGCAAAAATCGCAATGCCGCTTCGCGAATTGCAATCACGGATTGATGAGGCGGAGCCGGCTCGGGATTTCACGACCGCGATTCGGAGCCAACGGGCTGTCCGCCTTATTGCGGAATTAAAAAAGGCTTCACCATCGCGCGGCCTTATCAGGCCTGATTTTGATCCAGTCGTAATTGCCCGGATCTATGAAGAAAACGGGGCCAGTGCGATTTCGTGCCTGACTGAAGAAGACTACTTTCAGGGACACCTCTCATTTCTTCCCTTGGTACACAAAGCAGTAGAACTGCCGGTTCTGCGCAAAGATTTTATCTTCGATCCGTATCAGATTTTTGAAGCCCGCGTGTACAACGCGGACGCGATTCTGCTGATTGCCGCGGCACTCGAAGAGAATCAGGCTCAGGACTATCTGCACACTGCCGAAGAGTTGGGGATGGCCGTATTGTTTGAGGTGCATAATGAGGCTGACCTCGAAATGGCTCTCTCGATAGAAGCACCGATTATCGGCATCAACAATCGCGATCTGACGACACTGAAGATTGATCTTGATACAACTTTCCGCCTGAAGGCGCAAATCCCTCAGGGGAAAATCGTGGTCGGAGAAAGCGGCATTGGTACGCGAGCCGATGTTCTCCGGCTTGATGCGGCGAGCATCGACGCCATGCTCGTCGGCACCACGCTGATGAAGTCAAAGGATATCGGCGCAAAGATAAAAGAACTGCTCGGCACTCCATAGCCGCTTCAGGAGCGCTGTGCCGGAGGTCTCAGGTGAAACGCCTGTCATCGAGCCAGGAACTGTACCACGAAATATTCGGCTCCATTCTTGATCGAGCTGAAATGACTCCCTATTTGCTGCTCCCCGCCGAAAACCATGCGGCCGCGCTGAGGCAGGCTACGCAGATGATGCGCAACCGCGGGTTCGACACCATCGGAGCAGGCGAGTTGCTGGACAGTGAGAAGCTTCGGGCGCTCCGGTATGTCGAACAGGCGTATCGTTACTTCTTCAACTGGATGTTTCCCTTCATCAGGCGCCAGATCGAAGGGCTCATCTTGCTGAAGTCATCCAATGCCGGACTCTACAGGAAATGCCTCCGGTCAGTCCATGAAGCCGAGGAGCTTCTGAACGACCCCCGGTTTCGTGAAATCGTCCTTGAAGATCCACGCCATCTCTTTCTTCTGTCGTCTTCGCGAAAATATCCGCGGGTATTCCATGGCTATAAGGGATGTGATGTGGATGTGCCGCCCGCGTGGCAGCGGGCGGGCTGCGCCCTTCTCAAGATGGCCCATCTCATCAAGTCCATCGAAGAGGACAGTCAGGATATCAACGACTACGCGCAGCTCGGAATTTTTCTCGCTGGGCAGGGGCTTGCCCTGAACGATCTCTATCAATACGACTGGCAGAACCCGGGGCATCTCCCGGAAAGTGAATCTGCCCAGCGCGCCTTTGTCAAGCTCTCAGCGTTTTTCCACAAACTGAAAGAATCCATGCAGCTCGACATAGGGAAAGACTGTCTCGTCTTCAACAGCGGCGACGGGGTTGAAGTCGACATCGTCGATATCAAAGCGCGCCTGAAAAGCCCCGAAAGCATGTTTACCAAGCTGGGGAAGGACGTTGAGGGCGAGGCATGGGATATTCGCGATATCCTCGCGATTACCTTTCTCCTGAAGAGTAAGGACGACACGCTGAAGCTCTTCCACGCGCTCCAGAAGAGGGGGGTCATTCTACAGGAGAACACAGCGACTCACTCCATAACGCAGACGCTCTTTGAAACGCCGAAAAGTATGGTGGAAGCCACGCGGCGGCTGATGCTCAGTCTCGCGCAGAGCGAGGGCAGAGGCGCGGGGTTTGAAGAGAAAGAGATAATTGCGAATGCCAAAAGATTCTTTGCTTCTCTGAATGGTCATGCGGCCGGGAATCAATACTCATCGCTCGAACACCGAAAGTTCCAATGCAAAATCGCGTTTTCGCTTCCAATTCACCGCACAGCTGATACCAATAGAATCATCGTCCCCGGCACGCCTGAGTACGAGCAGCGTAACCGGATGGCAATTAGAACCGGGCAGCATACCCTCGGAATCGAACTCCGCATTTCCGATGAGGAGAGCTGGCATGCTTCCGAGCAGAAGGGCGAGTCCCATCATGACGCATACAAATTCCGCCAGCTCGTCTCCGTAATGAACCGCTTGTTCAAAGGCACTTTCATCCTGCCAAAAGAGAACTTTCCGCAGCTCCGGATAGATCAGGGAGTGCTGTTTCGGTAGTGCGGATTTCAGGACTGAAAGGCTCCGGGCAGCGACTGTCCATTCCCCGGGCAGCAATGGACAGCCGCTGTATCATTGAGACTGCTTCAACGCTGTTCGCTTCTGATCGGGCAGCCGGGCACTTACTGCCTGATGCCCTGGATATTCATCTGGTTTTTCAATTTCAGCTGATTCAGCTCCAATCTTTTTTGCATGATGGCAAACTGCGCGGCCGGGAGCGAAAATCTTGGCGATTGGAATTTTTGAGATGACGCTGATTTTTGAGCCTCCGCTTTTGCGATATGCTTCTGACGCGCTGCTGGAAGTAGTTGCGTAAAGACCGCATACTGCCGTGAGTTCTGGTCAAGAGCAACGGGCTTCCCCTGGCTGAAATTGACGAGCGCCGTTGGCATCAGTATTGGACCCGGACTTTTCCAGGCGTCGGCGGCCAAATCTTGCTGGCTTACCAGAGTCAGCCGCACATTGCGAATGCCCAGGCCGGTGCACTGCATCTGGTTGTCTTTGCCCTTGCGATCTAATTCGCATGTTATGTAATCGAGCGCTCCCTCACCGTTTCCAAAGTATTGCTGGCCGCGAGGATGCTTTCCGGTAATGCCGTCTATATAGCCTTGCACAATGCCCTGCCCAAACCCGAAACGCTGAGCAGCCGTTTCGGCCTGCGGGGACTGAATGGCCGGCAGTTCCGCTCCGGTGCCGGCAAAGGAGCAGTGTTTCAGGTTTTCCTGCCCAAACCCGAAGCGTGCCGGCTGGTCGAGATCAAAAACAACCGCGTGCGCCTTTAATGCCCATCCTGATTCCCCCTTGTCGCTGCGCACCTCCACCGGCATTTTCTTCCACTCACTGCGCTTCCACTCGATCTTGGCTACAGACAAATCCGCTTTAAGCTGGCGCTGATCTCTCAGAAATTTCAACTGGGAGATAACACGAACCGGGTTGCCGGATGCTTCTGAATCTCCCTTGAACGGAGTCCCAAAAGTCTGGCCGGACAGCGCTGTCTGTAGTCCGGTGAAGTCCTTCAGCACGAATGGCTGTGAACAATCGCTCAGGTAGCGATCCGGCAGAACGGCATGCCGTTGCGCCGCAAGATTGCGATGGCGGTCATAAAATTCTGCCAGCCTCCGGCATTCATCAGTAAACTGCCTGTCGCAGTTCTGAGCAGAGCTGAGCAGCATGTCATATTCGCGCTGCCATGAATCGCGCTGCTGTCTGATGTAGTTAATTCTCTGTTCTTTGCTGATATTGTTGGAACCCAGAGCGAACATGGCGGCCGTTTGGGGCGCAAACACAAAATCGGCATCATTGATAGCCGCTTTCAGTCCCCACAAAGCTACAACCATCATGCCGATGTAATCTTCTTTGGTGATTTCCTTCAGCGGATTTTCCCAGGGAAATTGTTCGACAAGGTTATAGGGTGCCACAATGAGCTTCACCACCTTATCGTCGCCGGCGCTGTTAAGAAAGGTTTGATAATAATCACTCAGTTCCCCGGCTTTGGTGGGGCTGGAAATATTTGATCCTGTGCTGTATGTCTTGACGACAATATTCTGCACGCCGAATGCCTGCTCCATGGACTTGCCTATATTGACATCCACACTGACTTTGCTTGTAGGATCCTCGTACGACATCCCTGTCTCATTGGCATACTTGGTCCAGCTTTTTAAATCCTGCCTGACAATGGATGCGGTTCCGATGAATTCGCGTCCATACTGCATGCCAATGACAAAAGCGTCGCCGCATTGCTGGCTGAACTGACCCTTTCCACCCGGTGAAACAAGTAATTGCAATGCTTGCGGCCTGAAGGACACCTGCCCCAGGTCAAGAAAGTTGGGCATTTTATAACGAGAGGCGCCCGCAAAAAGTGTCTGGCGGTAGGTGCTGCTTTCTGAACCGGTGGCTATGGATGCTTTGCTGTTTGCCGCAAACGTACCGCCGCCTGCCAATACCTTCAGAGCCATGCTTGCGCTGATATTGGACTGGGCGGCGATTGTCGCCGTGTTTTCGGTAAGATCGAAAAATGAGTGTTGTTGCGAATCGCCAGAGGAATAGGTCGCTGAGCTGTTTGCGTTTACACACGGGGCGGTGAATTGTTGCGTGGTCAGGTTGTAGCCCCATCCATAAAATGCGCCGGCAACAGGCTCTATATTCAGAAATGTTACCGGCATTTGTGCCCAGGCCGCCGGGCAGGCGATTACCGTCAGAGTCAGAAACAGCACAATCAATCCTGCTTTTTTTCCTGCTCTTGTCATGTGTTCTCCTTGCAAGAAAATGTTCCGGCAAAATGCTTTGCCTCAATTGGAGTAAATTCTATCACATTTCCGGCAGCTTTCATATCGGTACATGCTTCTTTGTTTCAGAGCAGGCGACGCATCTGTTCAGTGTCGGCATGTGCCACTCTGACC
>CAYMRS010000030.1:0-30861 GCA_964392915.1 uncultured Nitrospiraceae bacterium | reverse complement strand
CGCGAGAACGTCATTTCTGATAAGCCCTATGACATAGCCAGGTTTCTCTTGTTCGCAATACTCATAGAAAGCGGGCACGGCAAGCCCCGCATCACCACGAATGATTATCTTTGCCTTCGCGGCATTGTAGATAACCAGCGAATGGTACATGTACTGATCGTAGTCTCCATGAAAGAACGTCAACTGCTGATTGCCATAGGTCGGGTCGTCGGTGCCGTCAAGGTCAAGCACTATTCGCCTGGGCTTCTGTTTTTTCTTGCGCTGCACATACCGCTCAAGAAACAACTCGGCCATTCTATAAACGTCTGCTCTTGTTAGGGTGTTCTCATGGCGGCTCAGGGTGGGCTGCGACGCAAGGTCGGCATCCCGGAGATTCCGGTCACATGCTGCCTTCAGGCTGGGATCTCTCCTTAAAACATCGGCATCAGTGAAAGACGCTCATCTGCCTGTCGCATCAATAGCAGCCCGCTGTCGGAGGGTATCTCTCCTCCACAGAAATCTACCGTCAGCTTCTTTTTCCTCTTGAAGGTAAAGCTCAGTTGTGTGCTACACTTTGTCATAGCCAAATCCTCTGTCTTGGTGTTTTTTAAGTCCTTTCAAACTCAAGGAGGATTAATTGAGATGAAGACGATTCTTGGATTTGTGCTTGTATTATCTCTTATGCTGCCGTGCAGCGCATCTGCAGCCGAGATTTTATGCTCCTCGACAACAAGCACTGAGAACTCAGGGCTGTTTGGTTATATCCTGCCGTTATTTGAAAAGAAGACGGGGATCAAGGTGAAGGTAGTTGCGCGCGGAACCGGGGCGGCTATCGAAATGGGCAAGCGCGGCGATGCGGACGTTGTCTTCGTACATGCCGTAGAGCAGGAGCTTGATGCGGTCAGGGCAGGATATTTTGTCAACCGGTACGATGTAATGTATAACGATTTCGTTATAATCGGACCGAAGAACGATCCGGCGAAAATCAAAGGCGCAAGGTCTGCCGCCGAGGCATTGAAGAAAATATCCGCATCAAATTCGTCTTTTGTGTCACGCGGAGACAAATCCGGCACCCATATAAAGGAACTCGACCTTTGGAGGAAAGCCGGCTTCGACCCGAAAGGGCGGAAGTGGTATCTTGTGGTCGGGCAAGGAATGGAAAAGACCCAGCGCATTGCAAATGAAAAACAGGCGTACACGCTTACCGACCGCGGCACCTGGCTTGCTACTCAAGGCAAGGACAAACTCGATATGGGCATTGTTTTTGAAGGAGATCCGGTGCTTTTCAATCAGTACGGCATAATGGCAGTCAATCCGGAAAAGCACAAGCATGTAAAATATGCCAAAGCAATGCAGTTTGTTAACTGGCTTATTTCGAAAGAGGGGCAACAGGCCATTGCATCCTTTAAGGACAAAAACGGCAATGCGCTCTTTATTCCCAATGCAAAAAAATAGTGACAGGCAGGATTCAGAGGCCGGAATTCAGCATGAAGGGTTTGAAGTCAGATATCCGTCCGCTCAGACCTCAATCCTGCATCTTGTTTTGAGAGCATGGATTATATCTTCGAAGCGTTTGCAAAGGCATTACAGTTAATAACTGTGCTTGACAAGGAGCTTCTGGCGATAGTTCTTCTTTCGCTGGAAGTTTCGCTCGGCGCGTTGTGTATTGCCTCACTTGCTGCAATTCCACTCGGGGTAGCGATCGGCTTGCGACGCTTCCCTTTGCGGGGACTGGTGCTGAGTATCGTGAATACCTGTGTCGGGTTGCCTCCTGTTGTGGTCGGACTGTTTCTCTTTCTTTTTCTTTCACGCAGCGGCCCGCTTGGTCCGCTGGGCCTTTTGTACTCGCCGACGGCTATGGTCATTGCACAGATTGTTCTTGCATTCCCGATTGTTGTTTCACTGGTTCAGTCCGCAGTTGCCGGCGTTGACCCGATGGTACGCCAGACCGCATTAACTCTGGGAGCTACCCCTCAGCAGGCAAATCGTGTAGTTGTGCAGGAGGCGAGAACCGGCATCATCGCCGCCCTGGTGGCCGGCTATGGCCGCCTTGCAGCAGAGGTCGGAGCAATACTTATTGTAGGAGGCAATATTGCGGGGGCTACCCGTGTGATGACTACAACTATCGCCATGGAGTCCGATAAGGGAAATTTCGAACTGGCGCTTGCACTCGGCATTATTCTTCTCACCATTTCACTTGTGATTAATGCAGCCTTGTCGGCTCTGCAGCAGCGCGGCATGAGGAGGAGCGCATGAGTCTTGAGCTCGCGCTTGACGGGGTGATGCGGAATTATGACGGCGAACCGGTACTCGGTCCTTTTACCCATACATTTGAGGCCGGCACGACAACGGTCGTCATGGGGCCGAACGGCAGCGGCAAGTCGACGCTGCTCAGGATATGTGCGATGCTCGAACCTCCCGACGCGGGGAGTATCCGGTTTTATGACTGGGATGAGGAACTGTGTCAGGATTTGGGGCTTCGCCGTCGCGTCACGCTCGTCTTTCCAAAGACGACCGTATTCAGGGGTACCGTGTTCGATAACATCGCATACGGACTGCGTGTTCGCAATGCCGATCGCGCATCTATTGTTGAACAGGTCGAAGGAGCACTTGTCTCAGTCGGGCTTTTACACAAGATCCGGCAGGAGGCACGAACCCTGTCGAGCGGAGAAGCCCAGCGGCTCGGCATTGCGCGTGCGCTTGCAATCGAGCCTGAACTGCTTCTGCTGGATGAGCCGACCGCGTCTGTCGATGAGGAGCATACCGCGTTTATCGAAGATTTAATCATATTTCTCGGCAAGCAGGCCCGAACCACGATCGTTATGAGTACGCACGATCGCAATCAGGCGGAAAAGTTGACAACGCAGATTCTTGTCATCAAGAAGGGAGTCGTAAAAAAAACACCTGATCTTGGCGAATCTTCGCGCTCTGATCTATAATTCGAGCATGGAAAAGATATGTGAAATATGCGGCTCGACAAAATCGCCTGACAACAAGCTATTCACAATCCGCATTATTGAGCAGTCCGATGACGAAACGCAGAAAGTGAGAAGCCGTGTCTTTTGCGAAGTCTGCCTTGGCTATGGTGCCGACATGTACGAAAGTTACATGGTCACCAAAATGACGCCGAAGTCGGTTTCGGGCGGCAGCTGCAAAAAAGCTCACTGACGTTTCTGATTCGAGACACCATGCCGGTTTTTGTCGTGCATGAACACCATGCCAGCCGCCTTCATTTCGACTTCAGGCTCGAAATGAAGGCGGTGCTCGTTTCTTGGGCTGTGCCCAAAGGTCCGTCCATGAACCCATATGACAAGCGCCTGGCAATCCATGTCGAAGACCACGCGCTTTCCTATGCCTCGTTTGAAGGCGTCATCCCCGAAAACCATTATGGTGCCGGAGCTGTCTACATCTGGGATTCCGGAACCTATGAACTTGTTTCGGGCGGCGTGCGTGCGGGTCGTATCGAGTTCGTTCTGCACGGGCAGAAACTGGAGGGGGCTTTTGTCCTTGTGCGCTTGAAAGGCAAGGAAAAAGAGTGGCTGCTCATCAAGACAAAGGACCACTTTGAAGATCCTTCATTCGCAATGAAGCCGTTGCATGCCAAATAGCTTCGGATAATCCTATATTCCCTATAGCTCCTTCTTTATTGCTCCCCCATAGTTTTATATGCTATATAAACGGTAGTTATAATTTGCATATAATTGTATGTCTACCCGAAGGGAGGTGGAGTTCTGAGCTGTACCGTTTCACCCGATTCGACATGAAAGGAGGATGTGAATGAAGCTTTTCAGGATTTGCGTAATGCTCGCACTCGTCGGATTTGCCCTTACCGCATTTGCGGCAGCTCCAGCCGTGAAAAAAGCAAAGACGATTGCAGAACTCGTCAAAATGTACGACTCCACCTCATGCAAGGACTGCCATGCAGAAATCTATGATGAGTGGGAGCAGTCTCTTCATGCCCGTTCGATTTTCGGCCCGGCTGACGGCGGCCGCACTGCCGCAACATTCAAGACCACCATCGAGAACGGCCACAAGGACTGGCTCTTTTCCGGGGTCAAAAAACCTGAGGACGTAAAAGTCGAACATCTGATGGTCTGTGCTTCCTGCCATTTGCCGCAGCTTGCCGACGCGGAGGACAGTGTTGCCAAAGAGATTATGAAGAACGTTTATGCGTTCAAGGACACTGAAGATGCCGCGGCCAAGACGCTCCAGTCGCTGAACATCAACTGCCTCGTCTGTCATCAGCGCAATGCCATCATCCACAAATGGACTGATGGATATCCGGAAAAGAATGTTGTCTACGGGTTCAAGGACGGCGAGCATCCGACTGCCGACTTCCCCAAGATGAAGCAGAGTAAAGTCATGGGCGAGGCAATCTTCTGCGGCCAGTGCCATGGCCAGGGGCCGAACTTCCACCAGGACAATCCGACACAGTGCGCGACGCTGTATGGATCATACAACTTTGCGTACATCCCGGAAGGTGAGCGCGAGACGTGCCAGGATTGCCACATGAAGAAGTCAAAGCTCGGCCACAACATGCAGAGTTATCGTTCTGAGGCGCTCGCGAAGATGGCAATAGATATGCATGTCGCTGCCGAAGCCTATGTGTGGCGCGATGTTGCAACGACGACCCCGGCGGCAACCGTCGTCATTGAACTGAAGAACAAAGCCGGGCACGCGATTCCGGATGGCTGACCCACGCCGAACCGGGTGGTCCTGTATGTGACCACGAAGACGCCTGACGGAAAGATCATCAATCAGCAGGAAAAGACGTACATGCCGATTCCGCAGCAGTTCGGCCGTGGCGACAAGATGGGCAGAGGACCCTATGAAAAGAGCGGTCTTTTGAGAGATACCAGCCTGCCGCCGCTCAGAACCGTGAAGGAAACCTTCTATATTCCCCTTTACACAGAGAGCAAGGTCGAAGGTAAACTTGTTCGCAATCTCATCAACAATAACGTGACGGTTGAGGTCGAACTCTGGTACCTGCCGTACGGCAAAAAAGATGACGAAGGCAATTCGCAGATGTGGCAGAAGGTTACCAAGAAGCTGAGCATCGCCAAGGGCGGCAAGTAGATAGTTTTTTCCCGTAGTTTTTCTCAGGGCTGGGCTGAAAGGCTCAGCCCTTTCTTATTATTTGATGAGTTTCTTCCGCATCAGCCGGAACGGCCACGGAATGACAAGTGCGAGCGCGGCCAGAATCCATGCTGCATCAGCCGGCACACCGCCCGTTTGCCCTATAGCCAAAGCGCGGCAGGCTGTCACGAGATGGTGCAGCGGCGAAAAGAGCGCAATCTGTTCGACGAACGGCGGCAGTCCGGTGAGCGGAAAAAAGATACCTGAAAAAAGGAAAAGAGGAGTCATGAAGAGCGTGAAAAAATAGTTGAACGACTCAATGCCCGGCACAACGGCCGCCACAATCATCGAAAGTGAGGCAAAGAGCAGGCCGGAGAGAAAAAGCAGCGGAATGGCCAGGAGAATGAGTGGAGATGTCAGCAGGCTCAGGAGCGCCAGAACGACCATGATAATCGAACCGTAGAACGCGCTTTTGAGCGCTCCCCAGATGAGTTCGGCAGCTACCAGTTCATACAGGGATACCGGTGTGGCGAGAATCGCATCAAAGGTCTTCTGAAAGAACATCCGCACATACGTGCCGTAGGTGCATTCATACACCGCGGCGAACGTTGCTGAAGAGGCGATAATGCCGGGAGCGATGTAGTTCAGGTATGGCATGCCGTCTATCTGTTGCACAAAAGCGCCGAGGCCGATGCCAAATGCCGCGAGATACAATACCGGCTCTGCGAAGTTCAGCGCAATGCTCGACAGGTAGAGCTTGGTATATACCGTCATGTGGCGGCGGAGAACGCTGATGATGTGGCTAGTTTTCAAGTGTCCTCCCTGTCAGTTTCAGGTAGACGTCCTCAAGATTGCCGCCGTAGGTTGCCATGAGTGTCTGGGGCGTGTCGATGGTAACAATATGTCCCCGGTCCATAATCGCCACGCGGTCGCAGAGACGCTCGGCTTCTTCAATATAGTGCGTTGTCAGCAGCAGGGTTGCATTGTTGAATTTGAGTTTATTCATTTTGTCCCAGACTGACCGTCGGCTCGCAGGGTCAAGCCCGGTGGTCGGCTCATCAAGCATGATGATTTCCGGGTTGTTCATGAGCGCCCTAACCAGCATGAGGCGGCGCTTCATCCCGCCGGAAAGGTCTTTTATGGGCGTGTTCTTCCGCTCGCTCAGTTCGATGAACTTCAGAAGGTCAGCCGCGCGCTTCTCAGCTTCACGCTTGCCAATGCCAAAGTAGCGGGCATAGACGACCAGATTCTCGATGACATTCAGATCCGGATCGAGATTATCCTCCTGCGGCATCACGCCGAGGCGGGCCTTTATCGCGCTTGGCTTTTCGTTCACGGACATGTTAAACACATGCAGGTCGCCGGCCGTGGGCGGCAGGAAGCAGGAAATCATTTTCATGACCGTCGTTTTGCCTGCGCCATTGGGGCCGAGAAAGCCGAAGCATTCTCCCTGATTAATAGTGAAATCAACGCCGTTTACCGCGGTAAAGTCGCCGTATTTCTTGAACAGCGTTCCTGCTGCAATCACCTTCATACAAAAATAGTATACTGCATGACAGTTCGCGTTCATCATTTTGTTATAGTGAAAGAAAGGCCGACAGAGTTCAGGCAATGAAAGGATGGCAGTCATGATACATGTGCTCGCTTTTATCAGGGTAAAATCAGGAAGCCTCGACGCGTTTGTCAAAATCTTCAAAGCCAATGTTCCGAACGTACTGGCGGAAGAGGAGTGCATGGAGTATACTCCGGCAATTGATGTTCCTGCCGGCATCCCGGTGCAGAATTTCGAGCCTGATCTTGTGACTGTAATAGAAAAGTGGCAAAGCGTGGAAGCCCTGCGTGCGCACCTGGCCGCTCCGCATATGCTGGCATATAAAGAAGCGGTCAGGGATCTGATCCTCAGCGTTGAGGTGAAAATACTGCAGGAAGCGTAGGAAGCCGCTTTTGCATGGCATGCGATAACACTATGGAACGGAAAGCCAGACATCGACGGATGCGCCTTCAACTCATCAGCGCCATGATTCTGCTGATTGGCCTGATCAGTGCCATAGCGATATATTCGACGGCTGAGAATTCTTCTGACAACCTGATGGATTTTGCGGCAGATTCCAAGATGTACCGGCATAATCTTGAACTCTACGGTGGAAAAATGAACGTACTGGCAAACGAGCTTATTCAGGGATTTGTCGGATTGTGGCGGGGGGAAACACTCGCATTCACCGTAGCGTTTCTTGCGGCAATCGTATCTTTCGGGTTGTTTCTGTATGCCGGAAGCGTGCCCCGCGGTACTCAATCAGGCTCCGGAAGCAGGGAAAAGCGGCGAGAATCCGATTGACGCCCCGTTGTAGTTATTGGCAGGTCTCTGCGTGAAAGGCCTGCTGAACCTTCGTTTCACGGAGGCTGCAGTTCTTCTCGCATGCCGGTCTTTCATCTCAGCAAGGCCTGCTGCAAGTGGAATGAGGAGGATTGCCAGGCAGAGCACGATGACCGTGTTCCATCCACACGGCCTATGCGCAAAGCTGGACAAGGTTATGCCACTCCATCCACCTAGGTAGTAAAACAGAACATACAGAGCATTTGCCCGTCCATGCCCGCACGAAAGGCGGCGACGGAGCGCGCCGACCGCAGCGGCATGAACCGCAAAAAATCCGGCACGGATGCCGAGCAGCCCGGCGACGACTGCAGCAGGTGCGGGAAGCATGAGTACCGCAAGCGACAAGCCAAGCACTGCAAAGAGCCGGCGACCAGTGTGGTCCCACTGCCATGCGGGGTGCTGAAGCGTCCTGCGGCCGGTTCCATGAAAATGCCCGCCACATAACACAAATACAGCATTGTTATCAGCTCGGTTGAAAAGTTGAACGGGGGCGCTGAAAGGCGGAACGGGAGATAGTTGAACACCGAGGAAAAAATAGCAAAACTGCCGGCAGCACAGAAATAAAAAGGCCGCAAGTCGCTCCGCTTCAGCAACTTCTGATAACTGGTTGTTTGCGTCTGCGGGCCCTGATGCGCAGAAGATGACGGAAATTCTCGCATGGCTGCGATTGTTGCAAGAGCAATGAGCAGGGCGCCGGACAGAAAAGCGTAGCGCCAGTACAGCGGCGGGTGTATCCAGCCTCCCAGAAGACGGCCGGGCCAGTCCGCCGAGGACAGTAGCTGAAACGTACGCTCCCATCACGATGCTCAAACGCTCCATGGGAAGTGTTATCGCCAGATAGGCTGCAAGGCAGGTCGTCAGTGCAGGAATGAAGATTCCCTGAACAAAGCGCAGACTGATAAGCGTCCAGAGATGGTGGGTGAGCGCGCAGGCAATGCTGCATGCAGCTACCATGACTTCGCCGGCAAGAATAAGCGGACGGATGGAGACCCGGTCTGCAAGAAAGCCGAACGGTAGATTTGCAAGCGCGATCCCGAGGATAACCGCGGAGACGGTAACCGTGTCAGAGGAAAATTCCTGCTGCAGAACGGGCAGAACCGGCTGCGTGATGTAAATGTTCTCAAAAGACGTAGAAACGAGCGCGAATACGATGAATTGCAGCCTGAAATGCGAGGGTTCGCTCATCGCGCAGTCCGACGAGGAGTTCCGGAGCGGCTTCATTAAAAGGGTATTCGTAATTTGCTGTTGAAATTTCCGGCAATCATTGATGTTGTATCTCAAATGTGCTACAATGAAAGCAATAGATTAGGGGGTGCGCTATGCCGAGAACTGCAATGATACATGCAAGGACCGCTCCGGAATTAAAAGAAAAAGCCGAGCATATTTTTAAGCGGTTAGGCTTGACGAGTACAGATGCAATCAATCTCTTTTATGCTCAGGTGACTTTGCATAACGGTATGCCTTTTGCCGTGAAGATTCCGAACAAAACCACCATCACGACATTTGAAAAGACGGATCGTGGCGAAGATTTGACTGAATATAATCGTATTGAGGATATATTGTCTGACTTGGGTTTGCTGAAATAATGGCATATATCCCTATCCACACTGGACAATTCAAAAAGGATGTTAAACGGATGCTTTTCCGAGAGAAGAATGGCACTGCTTTGGGGCATATATTGACGCTGCTTGCAGATGGCAAAAAACTTGCTCCAAAGCATCGAGACCATGCTCTTATAGGCAATTACGCAAACCGCAGGGAATGCCATATTGAGGCAGACTGGCTGCTTATATACTCCGTCAGCAAAGACAGGATCATCTTTGAGAGAACGGGTTCCCATTCCGATTTGTTTCGTTAGCCTTCGATGCAAGTTCAACAGGAGATTACGAATAGCCCATTAAAATAAGATTATCATGGACACGGCAGGTTCGGAAACAAAAAAGCCCGGCGCAGGGGTGCGCCGGGCTTTCAAATTAAGGAATCAGCTTATTTCTTTGGTGCTTCCGCGGGTTTCGGCGCATCGGCAGGCTTGGCCGCGGGCGCCTCTAAAGGTTTTGCTGCCGGAGCCGGAGCGGCCGGTACTCCCGGCTGAGCGGGCATTGCGGGCGCGCCGGTCATCTTGGCGATCTCGTCTTTCTTGAGGTCAACTTTATAGGTCTTCTTCACATCTTCGATGAACGTGTCGAAGGTGGCTTTCTGTCGGTCAACAGTCAGTCGCTGCATGATGACCGGTTTTGCTTTTTCAAAATCAATTGGTGTTCCCTTGATTTCTGTCACTTGCAGTATATGGATGCCGTCTTTCATCGGGATCGGCATGCTTGTCTGATTTTTTCTCAGGCGGAACACAATGTTCTCAATCTGCGGGGAGAGGTCGCCCCGTTTGAAGAACCCGATGTCGCCGCCCGCCTTTGAGGATTTGTCGCTTGAAAGGGCACCTGCAACAGACTTGAAGTCCTCGCCCTTCTGGAGACGGTCGAGTGCCGCTCGGGCATCTTTTTCGTCCTTTGCGACAAGCTGGCTCAACCGGACCTGCGACGCGTCAATGAACTCTTCTTTGTTTTTCTCGTAATAGTCTTTCACTTCCAGATCGGACGGCTTTGCCTTTGCTTCGATCTCTTTTTCGAGCATTTTGTTAATCATCGCAATTTTTCTGAAGTCCTCAATGCGCTTTTCGACATCTTTTTCCCGATCAATGCCGCGCTTTTTGGCTTCCATATACAGCATTTCCTTCTTTACCAGTTCGTCGATAAACCGGGTGGTGCCTTCCGGCCCCTGAAAGAACTGCTTCGCGACATCCGGAAGCCCTTTCATTTCTTCCTGGACATCTTTTACCGTAATAGCGGTACTGCCAACTGTTGCGACAACCGGGCTGCCGCTCTGATCGGCCGCTCTGGGGCACCCGGTCAATAATGCACACGCGGTAAGCGCGATAATAAGTCTTTTCATGCTTGTTCTCCTTAGTTCAAGAAATTCGACTTTCAATGTACCATATTTCAAAAATAAAAGTAAAAACAGCGCTTTGCCTTGACTGCGGCACCCGTGATAGACTGAAAAACCGCCATTCGGGAAGCAGGCGTCATCAGGCAGGCGAAGGAGAAAGAGTATGGTTGTAGCCGGGATCGGGCAGTGCTGTCTTGACTTTATCACCCTTATAGACGCGTATCCGGAATCGGATACCAAGAACGAGGTTCTGCAATGGGCGGAACAGGGCGGGGGGCCGGTTGCCACCGCGCTTGCCACACTGACCCGCTTTCTCATCCCCTGCCGCTTTGCGGGTGTTGTGGGTGATGATGACGCCGGGTTCAAAATCCTGCAGTCATTGCTCAATGCCCGGATAGACACCACCTATCTTGCGGAGCGCGAAGGCGCCGTTTCTCAGCGCGCGTTTATTGCTGTCGAGAAGGATAACGGCAGGCGGACCATTTTCTGGCAGCGGCCGTCCGGCCCCGCGCTCGCGCCTGATGAAATTGATGACGAGTTTTTTCGCGGCGTGAAATTTCTGCTGCTTGACGGGTTGATGAAAGATGTCTCTCTGGCAGCGGCACGGAGGGCGAAAGCTCTCGGCATTCCGGTAATGCTTGACGCGGGGCGCGTCCGCGACGGCATGCTGGAACTTGCCTCACTGTGCGATTATGTTGTGGGGTCGGAGGAATTTGCTCGCGGACTCGGCTGGACCGGCGATGGCACTGCGTTTGCGGAAACAGTGCGCGAACATGGCTGGGGCACGACGACCATTACGCTCGGAGAACGCGGCAGTTATACCTATCACGGATTCCGGTCCGTTTATGTTCCGGCGTTTCCAATTAACGTGGTTGATACAACCGGTGCGGGAGATGTATTTCACGGAGCATATATTGCCGGCATCCTGCAGGGCTGGGACCTCGAAACTGTTCTCTATTTCGCTTCGGGGGCGGCGGCGCTGAAATGCACCGTGTTCGGAGGCCGGGCGGGCATTCCTGAACTTCCGACCCTCGTCACATTTCTTCAGCAAAGAGGGATCGATCTGAAATGAGCTCCGTGGTTGTCGGCATGAGCGGCGGAGTCGATTCGTCGGTCTCCGCGTTTCTGCTGAAGCAGCAGGGATACCGTGTCGCCGGCGTCAGTTTCCTCCTGTACGAAGCCAGAACGCATTCCGTTTATGAAAATATCCCGTGCTGCTCGATCGCCTCGGTGCAGGAGGCCGCGCAGACCGCTGCGGCGCTCGGCGTTGAACACGAAATTGTCAATCTGCGCGACGCGTTTCTCGCAAAAGTCATCGAGCCGTTTATCGCGGCTTACGCGGAGGGCGGAACCCCGAATCCGTGCATTCTCTGTAACCGGCTGATCAAGTTTCCGTATCTTCTGAAATATGCCGACTCCATCGGGGCGGAATACATTGCGACCGGCCACTATGCGCGCATTGTCCGGCCGATGCAGGGGATTGTTGATCTGAAAAAGGGTGTTGACGCAAAAAAAGACCAGTCCTATGTGCTGTACGCCCTTTCTCAGGATGTTTTGCGGCGGCTGCTTCTGCCGCTGGGCGGTTTCACAAAAGACGAAACCCGTGAGCTCGCACAGTCGCTGAACCTTCCCGCAGCGTTTCGACCCGAGAGTCAGGAGATCTGTTTTATTCAGGATGGTGATTACGGCACGTTTGTCGATCGGCTTTCCCAACGTCAGCCCGGTCCCATCATTGATATTGAGACAAATCTGACAGTGGGGCAGCATCAGGGAATCCATTTTTATACAATCGGACAGCGGAAGCGCCTGCCTGCCCTGGGCAAGCCGGTCTATGTCATCAGAATAGAAGGGGAACGGAACGCTGTCTTTATCGGTCCGCGTGAAATGGCGCTGACCGACAGGTGCAGGGTGACGAACCTGAACTGGCTTGTTCCGCACGAGACCTTTTTTCATGCAGGCTCCTCAGTTCGGGCGACCGCCAAAATCCGCTCGATGATGAATGATGAGCCGGCAACAGTGCGGATGGAAGGAAATACTCTCACGATTGTTTTCGATGCTCCCCAGTGGGCTCCCGCGCCGGGCCAGAGTGCGGTTCTCTATGACGGCGCCCGGGTGCTGGGGGGCGGAGTGATTATAAACTGATATTTATCAATGTGTTATACTATTTTCAACGATTAGTTATCAAGAAGGGGATTGATCATGCAGGGAAAAATCGTTTCAATTAATGTCAGTGACACAAAGGGAGTCCGCAAACAGCCGGTTCCGGAAGCTTATGTCCGCGAAAATGCAGGCATTGACGGCGACGGCCACGCATCGTCTGCCACGCACCGGCAGGTGAGTCTGCTCGCGATTGAAAGCGTACGGAAAATGCAGCAGATGGGCCTTGATGTGAAGCCCGGCGACTTTGCCGAGAACATCACGACCGAAGGACTGGACTTGCTCGCGCTTCCGGTCGGCACGCGCCTCAGAATCGGTCAGTATATACTCGCCGAAGTGAGCCAGATAGGGAAAGAGTGCCACACACCCTGCGCCATTTATCACCAGGCGGGTGATTGCGTCATGCCGAAAGAGGGTATTTTTGTCCGAATTTTTACGAACGGCACGATTAAGGTTGGAGATGAAATTCTTGTCTCTTTCCGGCAGCCGCTCGATTACCACGACGTGGACACCATCGAGCCGCCTCAGCAATGATTACGGTTGCCGTCATAACCCTCAGCGACAAGGGCGCAGCCGGTCGGCGCTCGGATGAAAGCGGTCCTCTGATAGCCGAGATGCTTGCCGGCATTGCCCAGGTGCGGCATTACGACATTCTCCCGGATGAAAAGGAACAGATAGAACAGAAGCTTCTGCAGTATGTCGGCGCGGTTGATCTGATTCTCACGACCGGCGGAACCGGGCTTTCGCCGCGCGATGTCACCCCTGAGGCGACGAAGGCCGTTATCCAGCGTGAAGTGCCGGGCATTGCCGAGGCAATGCGGCTGGAAGGACTCAAAAAGACCAATCGCTCCATGCTCTCGCGTGCTGTTGCCGGAGTCCGCGGTCAGACCCTTATCGTAAACCTGCCGGGGAGTCCGAAGGCGGTGCGCGAAAATCTGGCGGTCATTCTCGATGTTCTTCCTCACGCGGTAGAGAAAATACGGGGCGGCACCGCGGAGTGCGCCCGATGAATGAAGTGTCGTTTCCGCTCGCATTTCTGGCGGGGATCCTTTCGTTTCTTTCACCCTGCGTGCTTCCGCTGGTTCCGGCATATATTTCGCTGATCACCGGCCTGTCGGTCAGCGAGCTGAAGGAACATCGGCGGATGACGCAGGCGCTCGGCAAAACCTTCGCTTTTGTCGCCGGCTTCTCGTCGGTCTTTCTCGCGCTGGGGGCGTCGTCGTCCCTTGTGGGTCGTCTGTTTCTTCAGTATCAGGACGCGGTTCGCATCGGTGGCGGCATTCTGACCATCATGCTCGGCCTGTTCGTTATTGGGTTCGTGAAACTGGACGTGCTGATGCGGGAGCGGCGGTTTCAGGCATCCAGGCGGACCGGCGTTGCAGGCGCCTTCCTCTTCGGAGTCAGCTTTGCCGCCGGATGGACGCCGTGTATCGGCCCGATTCTCGGCACAATTCTGGTATATGCCGGCACCCAGGGGTCTGCCGGTTACGGCCTCGCGCTTCTGGCCGTGTATTCGCTCGGTCTTGGCGTGCCGTTCGTGCTTGCAACGCTGGCGCTGAATGTGTTTTTCTCATATACGAGGAGGCTTCAGGTCTTCATGCGGACAGTAAGCGTCCTGAGCGGCCTCGTGCTTATCGGCTTCGGGATTCTTCTGCTGACGAATTCCCTGGGAACTTTTGCGGGGTACTTCCCTGATTTCGGTATAAAACTGTGAGGTGTCATGAAAGAGCGGTACGAGTTTCAATCGATTGAGGAGAAGTGGCAGCGGTATTGGGCCGGGCGTCAGCTTCACCGGACCGATACCGATACGGCACGGAAGAAATTTTATTGCCTCGAAATGTTTCCCTATCCTTCAGGCAAAATCCATATGGGACATGTGCGCAATTATGCCATAGGCGATGTCATTGCGCGGTACAAGAAGATGCGGGGCTTCAGCGTGCTCCACCCGATGGGCTGGGACGCCTTCGGCCTGCCTGCTGAAAATGCCGCCATCAAGAACAACCTTCACCCCGCGCAATGGACCTATGAGAACATCGAATCCATGAAAAAGCAGCTGAACCGTATGGGGCTCAGCTATGACTGGGATCGTGAAGTGACGACCTGCTCGCCCGAATACTACCGCTGGAACCAGTGGATTTTCATAAAAATGCTGGAGCGCGGGCTCGCGTATAAGAAATCGTCATTTGTGAACTGGTGTCCCGACTGCGCCACGGTTCTGGCAAATGAGCAGGTTGTTGACGGCGGATGCTGGCGGTGCGATACCGTCGTTGTGCAGAAAGAGCTTGAACAGTGGTTCTTCCGCATCACGGCGTATGCCGAGGAGCTGCTGCAGGGCTGCGACGAACTGGCCGGATGGCCGGAGCGCGTTGTCGCGATGCAGAGGAACTGGATTGGCAGGAGCGAAGGGGTTGAGGTCGACTTTCCGGTCGAAGGCAGCCATCAAGCGCTCCGCATATACACAACCCGGCCTGATACGCTGTTTGGTGTAACGTTTATGTGTATCGCGCCGACGCATCCGATGGCTGCGCTCCTGACGGATGATGCTGCGGGTCTCGCCGCCGTCAAGTCCAAGTATGGACAAGAGGATGAAAAACAGGGGCTCAATACCGGCCGCTATGCGATCAACCCACTTACGGGCGGCAGAATTCCGATATTCATCGCGAATTTTGTTCTGATGGAATACGGCACCGGCGCCGTCATGTCGGTTCCGGCGCATGACCAGCGCGACTTTGAGTTTGCCGCCCAATACGGCTTGCCGGTCAAAGTCGTCATTATCCCTGAGGACAGCGCAGAAGCTCGGAAGCCCGGAAGCCCGGAAGTTCAAGATCCGACTCAGGCATTTGAAGACGACGGCATTCTCGTAGCATCCGGTCAGTTCAGCGGCCTCAGGGGTGCTGATGCACGCCGGAAGATCATCGAGTTTATTGAAGCGCAGGGGTTCGGCACCGGCCGAATCAACTACAGGCTGCGCGATTGGGGCATCTCGCGTCAGCGTTACTGGGGGACGCCGATTCCGGTCGTGTATTGCGATGAGTGCGGCATTGTTCCGGTGCCTGAAGATCAGCTGCCGGTTATCCTGCCGGAAGACGCGCCGCTTACCGGCTCCGGGGCGTCTCCCCTGGCGGAATCTTCCGCGTTTGTGAATGTGCCGTGTCCCGTGTGCGGGGCGCCGGCCCGGCGTGAGACCGACACGATGGACACGTTTGTCGATTCATCCTGGTACTTCATCCGTTACTGCTCAAAAAAAGATGAGGATTCATTTGCCCGCGGGAACACCGACCACTGGATGCCGGTGGATCAATACATTGGCGGTATTGAGCATGCGGTTCTGCATCTGCTCTACTCCCGTTTTTTCACGCGGGTATTGCGTGACATCGGGATTATCGGCATGGGAGAACCGTTCAGGAATCTTCTTACGCAGGGGATGGTCTGCAAGGAGACCTGGAAATGTGAGGAACATGGCTGGCTCTTTCCGGAAGAAGTCGAAAACGGCGTCTGTTCACACTGCAGCAAGCCGGTCGTCCGGGGCCGTGTTGAAAAGATGTCGAAGTCGAAGAAGAACGTTATCGACCCTGACGCGCTCATTCAGCGGTTCGGCGCGGACACAATGCGTCTCTTTTCGCTTTTCGCGGCGCCACCCGAACGCGATCTCGAATGGTCAGACAAGGGAGTCGAAGGCGCGTCCCGGTTCATCCATAAGCTCTGGACCGCGGTTCACAGGAATATTGGCGCGGTTAGCACGGCGCGGGCCGGTGCTGCCGATGCCTCGTCACTTCAGAATGCTGCTGCGGAATTGCTCCGCAAGACGCATCAGACCATCCGCAAAGTGACGGATGATATCGAAAAAGATTACCATTTCAATACCGCAATTGCCGCGCTGATGGAGATGGTCAATGAGATGAGCGGTTTTGCGCCGAGGGACGGCGCGGACCGTGCCGCGTTGAGCGCCGCGATTCGCACTGCGGTGATGCTGATATCTCCGTTTGCGCCCCATGTCGCCGAAGAACTCTGGGAAGCGATAGGAGAGCAGGGAAGCGTTTTTGAGCAGCCTTGGCCCGAATGGGATGCAGTACTGGCGAAAGAGGCGCAAATCGAACTGGTCGTGCAGGTCAACGGTAAGCTGCGGGCAAAGATTCTTGCGCCCGCAGGTCTTTCTGATGATGCGGCGCGGGAGATGGCTCTCGCGGATGGGAAAGTCGCCGAGCATACAGCCGGCAGACAGATTTTCAAGGTTGTTGTCATTCAGGGCCGGCTGGTAAATATTGTCGTGAAATAATAGCAAGGAGAAATTCGTGAAAAATCCAATCCTGCTTAGCCTGATCATCTGCCTCTTCCTGAATGGTTGCGGCTATACGATGCAGTCGCGCTCAAATCTGCCGTTTCAGGAGATCGATCTCGGCAGGGTAGAAAACAAGACCCACGAACCGAAGCTCGAAGACCGTCTCGCACGGGCAATCGGCTCGGTCTTTCCTGAATACGGCTTTGATATTTCTCCAAATTCCCGCTACCGGCTTGAATGCGACATTAACGCATTTACCATGTCGGTGCTTTCTGAAGTAGGGCTGACCGCTGCCGAATACCAGATTTCGACTGCTGTCACGATCCGTCTGGTAGATACGGGTAGCGGGAAAATCACCGTGATAAATCCGGTGAGCCCATTTATAACCTTCTTCCGCTCTACGGGACGCCTCGAGTCGGTTATGGCGCAGAAAGAGCTTGCAACAGATCGGGCAATGCGCGATGTGGCGCAGCGCGCCGCTCAGGAATTGATTTACAAGAAGGAACTGTTTGCTCCGGCGCAGCAGCCCGCGGGCGAAAAAAAGCCGCAGCCGGTAAAATGAGCCAGAAACAGTTTCATCAGGAGATCGGCAAGAGGCTTCCGCAAAGCCTCTATCTCTTGTCGGCTGCCGACGCATTTCTGCTCTACGACGCGCTGAACATGATCAGAAGTGCTTTCGGCGTGGACGACCCGTTTGCGGTCGAGGTATTCGACCTCGGATTCCCGGAGGACTGTCCGCCAATCCCGGAGGTTGTCGATATTTTGAGAACAGTTCCTTTTTTTGCAGCCCGCAAGACAGTGGTACTCCGGAATCTCCAGAAGCTCTCGAAAAAAGATGCGCCGAAGATCGAGGACTACCTGCTGTCGCCTTCGCCGAGTTCGGTTCTTATCATGTTGCACGAGGGAAAGAGCCCCCAAATGCTGGATCCCGCGGCGTTGAAGGAAGTGAAGACAATATCGCTCAGCATTTCGGACCGCGATATTCCCGGATGGGTGCGTGAGCGGGCCCGAGCCAAGGGCGTAGATATGACCGATCGCGCAGTTGATTATTTCATCAGCGCTGTCGGCACGGACCTCGGATTGCTCCATGCGGAGATCGACAAGATGCAGCACGCCGGCGCCAGAGGAAAGATCGATGTAGACACTATTCGGGAGGTCGTATTTGCCGGCGCGGAATACGGGACATTTGATCTCATCAATGCGCTTGACTCTGGTGATATGAGAAAAACCTTCCGCAGATACGAAAGCGTGAAGAGAACGACAGATCCGCAGATGATTCTCGGCGCGCTCAACTGGCATTATGCAAAACATGGCGGCAGAGCCGGAGCTCTAGTGATGCAGCTGCTTCATGATGCGGATATTTCCATAAAAACATCTCACCAGCATGTTATCGAAAACCTTCTTTACCGGCTTGCCAGGAATCGATAGTCAGGCGGAGTCAAAAGGAAAAGAAGCCGAACAGCAAAGGGGAAATCGCATATTGCGATTTCCCCTTTATACGATTCAGCCGGAGAGATTATGCGGTTGCCGCGTTCGCTTTTTTTGTCAGGCGGGAGATTTTTCTCGACGCGGCATTCTTGTGAATGATGCCTTTGGATGCAGCGCTGCCCAGCGTCTTTACCGCAGTCTTGAGCGCAACGCCGATGCCGTCCTTGTCTTTGGAGGTCAGCGCAGTCTCAAGCTTCTTGATGTACGTCTTTATCTCATTCGCCTTGGACTGGTTGCGCAGTCCACGCTTTTCGTCCTGGCGCACGCGCTTCAATGCGGACTTATTTTTCTTTACCGGTGCCTTTGCTGCCATGTGTTGCCTCCGTTATGCCTCAGAATGAGTAACTAAATTAGCATAATTCTTAACAGAAAATCAATGAGTGTGGTACAATTTCATCCGGTACCGCACATGGAATACAAACCTATTTCTGTCGATGCGCTCAGACGCTACTCTCTGGCAACCCGCTCCAGCAAGGTTACGGTTGCCGAACTCGGCCAGACGCACACGGCGGGGCAGAGCTTTGCGGACTTTGCACGAAATCTTCCCGGCTTCCTTGCCGCCAATGACCTGAGGGCTGTATCCCTTGCTATCGTTGAGGCACGACAAAACGGCCGCCCCGTAATTCTCGGCATGGGAGCACATCCCATCAAGGTCGGCCTGTCCCCCATTATTATCGATCTCATGAAGCGTGGCATTATAACCGCGTTTGCCGGCAACGGCGCCTGCATTATCCATGATTTCGAGCTTTCCTATGCCGGGCAGACTTCCGAGGATGTGGCGCAGGAACTCAACACAGGAGCATTCGGCATGGCGCTCGAAACCGGGCAGAAGCTGAACCTCGCCATCACGAACGGTGTTGCGGCCGGGATGGGCATCGGCCGCGCGGTCGGTTCATTCGTAGCCGCGTCGGAATTCAGCTGCCGGGACAAAAGCATCTTCGGTACGGCTGCGGAACTCGATATTCCGGCAACGGTGCATGTCGCTATTGGCGCGGATATTATACATATGCATCCGGAAGCGGACGGTGCCGCAATCGGCGAGGGGAGCATGCGGGATTTCCGTCTGCTGACTTCGGTGGTTGCTGACCTTGAGGGCGGCGTGTATATAAATCTCGGTTCCGCTGTTATTCTTCCTGAAGTGTTTTTGAAGGCGCTGACGGTTGCCAGAAACCTCGGCAACCGGGTGGATGCCTTTACCACGGTGAATATGGACTTTATCCAGCACTACCGGCCTCGTGAGAATGTTCTTCGCCGGCCGACCGCTGTCAAGGGACGGAATTTTGCGCTGACGGGCCATCATGAAATCATGTTCCCGCTGCTGGCCGCGATGGTGCTTGAGGAGCGCTCGCAATGAGTATTCTTATAGACCAGGAGATTTGCATCGGCTGCGGCAGATGCGTCGAAATCTGTCCGGCAGTCTTTTTCCTCGACGAAACGCTCGGCAAATCGGTCGTGCTCGATGAGGATGCCTGCGATTACACCGGTTGCTGTGAAGCAGCGGCCGAGAACTGTCCGGTTCATGCAATTACCGTTGATGAGGGATAACCAAAACTTCCGCCGCGCAAAAGAAAAGCCCTCCATGGGGCAGGAGGGCTTTCTGATATCCGGAGCAAAAGGGGGCTTCGCCCCGGAAATGAAACGCCGATTGTCCTCTGCAAAAACCGACTGACTCAAAATCAAACATCAGACGTTTCCGCTATCTCTCTCATAACTTTACTGATTATCACCTTGGGAATCAAATTAAAAATAATTGTGGAACGATAAGTGCGGCTAATAGGGTGACATCGTACAGCAAGGATGCCACAGTGGCTTTTATTCTGCCCTGAACACGCACGATTCTGCAGATTAAGGAATGACGCAGGCGATCCCGCCGACCATTTGGCAAGTTTCTGCCCCCCCGGCTGCTAGAAATCGAGAGGGCTTTTCGCCTCTTTGATCGTCCTGCTCGGAACACAGTGGGTATAAATCATCGAGACCGGAAACGAAAGCTGGAGAATCAAGACGCGCAACTTACACAAAAACTAACCGCTGGGGTGGGTCAAAATTGAACGCCGATCCTGGGTCAATTTTGCATGCCGGTTGGCACATATTAAGAAATGTTTGTGGTCAGTGCTTTCCAGCCAGTCATTCCAGCGGGGAACCCGCTGAATTCAGCATTCTTCCCCTCGCTCCGCTTCGGGAAAACAAGGAGTTCACGTCCGATGCCACGGGTTAACTGCAGTATTATGCCTAATCGCCGGGCAGCGCAGGAAAAAACAGGAACAATCAGACGAAAGGCTTATATTCCATGATGGTTTTCACCTTGTCCGCGCATTGCTGATTCACCAGTTTCCCGATTAGGTACAGCGACGCATCAATGCCGGCTGTTATCCCGGCTGCAACGACAATTTTGCCGTTGTCGACAAACCGCTTGTCTTTCACAATTTTAGCCGTCGGAACAAGCTCCTGAAGCTTGTCGAATGAGGAATAGTGCGTGGTTGCCTGCAGACCATTCAGCAGCCCGGCTGCCCCCATGAGAAGCGCGCCGGTACATACCGAAAGCACGTGCTCCGCAGAAGCGGTATTTTTTACAATCCATGACTTGACGGCATCGTTATGCATCTCACGGCGGGCACCGAGGCCTCCGGGAATGACAAGAATCTCCGCAGCGGGATGGTCATCGAATGAGTACGACGGAGTAACCGTCACCCCATGGCGGGTCATGAACGCTTTTTTCTTCTGTGAGACCGTATAAACCGAAAAGGGTTCAGGATCCATTCCGCGGTTCGCAATCGAAAAAACCGTGAGAGGTCCACAGTAGTCGAGGTCCTCGACATCCTCGAAGAGCAGGATGGCAACGGTTCTCTGTTTCGCCGGCATAAGGACACCTCCAGTGTGGTTTCTGGTAAGAGCATACCATAAATGGAGGCAATCCTGAACTGCTCCTGATGAGTCTCATTCAGCGCGGCCCCGACGGGTAACGGATGCAGAGACTGATCAGAAATCCGACAACCGGAAGAACCCCGATACATTGCAGGGCGAAGGGAACCCCGTAAGCATCCGCGACGACGCCGAGCAGGGTCACGCCGACGCCTCCCATTCCAATCGCGAAGCCCACCGTGAGCCCGGAAGCCATTCCCAGATTGTTCGGGAGAAAGCGCTGTGCCATAACAATCGTGATGGTGAACGAGGAGATGAGCACCATGCCGAGGAGGGCAAAGACGAAAAAGATTGCGTACATTCCCTCGGTAAAGAAGATGAGCGGAAAAATGAGCGACGTCAGTCCGAGCGAGAGAACAAGGGCTTTTTTGTGCCCCCATCGGTCGGCCAAGGGCGCTCCGCTCAGGGTACCGGCCACTCCGCCGAGCAGAAACGTTGAAACCAAGGTGCCCGCGTAGAGCGGATCCCCTTTGATATGATCAATATAGTAAAAAGGGATATACGTCATCAGTCCGAACTGCGTCCATGAGCGCGCTACGACGCTTGCTATTACCAGCACAAGTCCGGTGACGGCTCCCGCCACCGGCGGTGCTTTTTCCTGTTGCCGTGCAGCATGTGCCTCGGTATGGCGAGACAGCGCTTTCCATGAGGCGAGTATCAGAGCGACAAAGATTACCGCGGGCAGAGCTAGGAGAGGCAGATACTCGATTCCGCCGAACAAAGTCATGACAACAATGGCAAGCGTCGGGCCGAGGGCAAAGCCAAAGTTGCCTCCAACGGTGAAGATAGACATTCCGGTGGCGACATTTTTGCCGGTAAAGAGGCGGGCCGTTTTGTATCCTTCCGGATGGTAGGCAGCAACGCCGAGCCCACTGATCAGAACGAGTGCGAGAACAACGAAGTAATTCTGGCTGATCGCAAGCAGGGAAAAGCCAGCGGCAGCACAAAAGGCGCCGAGCGGCAGAAAAAAAGCCTTCGCTTTTTTATCGGAAATCATGCCGAACAACGGTTGAATAACCGATGAAGCAAGACTGGATGTCATAATGATCACCCCTGCCATCGTATAGGACAAATCCAGCTTCTCTTTCAGGAACGGCAGCACTGTCGGCAATGCCCCCTGATAGATATCGGTGACGAGATGGCCGAGCGAAAGCAGCAGCAACATCCTGAGGTTGCGTGAAGACATTCAGTATCCTTTCGTGGAACTGCAGGGCGAACCAGCGCGACGGCGGCAGTAATAACGCTCATGGTTCTGAACTTTCAGTGGTGAACCGCTGCCATGCCGGGAATGAGCGCAACAACCGGATTCCGATATCCATAGCTTGCCGTACATGCCGGAAGAACCCGTTGAAGCAGGCAGGGATCTATCAGCAATCCCTTCCTGTAAGATACACGACCACTGCGGTTCCTCTCAATGAAAGCGCATAAGGACTATTCCACGGAATCCCTCAGGCATTGATTTTTCAGCATTCAGCGGCCAGTTTTGTTCTGCTGAGCCGTACAGCATGAGAACGGTGCGCTACACTGGCAGGTTGCTGAAAAGCTCCGGTTAACGCAATAAAATACATTTGAGTGAACCCGCGATCGATCGGTGACGAGTGTGTCTGAGCGTGCTATGCTAACAACAGGGTATCCAGAGCTTTGCAAGCATGAGGAGTTCGATTGAGCGCAGGTCGGCAGAAGCGTATCACACTGAAAATGGTGACCTATAATATTCACAAATGTCGGGGGCTTGACGGCAGGACTGATGTGGCGCGCATCGCGAATGTGCTGAAACCATTGAAGGCTGACGTCATTGCATTGCAGGAGGTCGTCGGACCGGGAGCAAAGACGACCGGTCAGGAAGAAGATCTTGCAATGCGGCTGAACATGGTTCCGGTGCTCGCGCCTGCTCGCACCTATCGGGCGCATCCTTATGGAAATGCGATCCTGAGTCGTCTCCCCCTGACCAGACATGTCATTTTTGACCTCAGCCAGCGGGGACATGAACCCCGCCTCTGTCAGCAGGTCGATATCTCTCTGGATGGACATACTCTGCACCTCTACAATGTGCATCTTGGCACGTCGGCCCCGGAGCGTGAACGGCAGGCGAAAAAACTTGTCTCGGTTGTCACGGACACCCGGGTGCGCGGACCGAAAATAGTGCTGGGTGATTTCAATGAATGGAAGAAAGGACCCGCGACCGTGCGGCTGATGGAACGACTGAAAAGCGCGGACCTCACTCCTCATTTGCATTGGAGACGGACCTATCCGGGGATACTGCCGATGTTTCATCTCGATCATATTTATTATGCCGGGCATGTCGAAATTGTGCGGCTTGATGTATCCCGCACGTGGCTGGCGCTTATCGCATCGGACCACCTTCCCATGATCGCGGAAGTATGTATTGTGGTAAAAGAGCAATGAGCGTTGCTCCGGGAGAGGACATGCATGGCGTTGAGGCGGATCTGAGGACGGCAGTGCCTGATGTTGCGCTGCTTCGTGCCAGCGGCGCGCCGCTCATAGCGGGGAACCGGCTGCGCGTGCTTCAGGACGGAAAAGAGAACTATTCCGAATGGGAAGCGGCAATCAGGACAGCCCGCGAGACTATTCATCTGGAAATGTACATCATTCACAACGACCAGATCGGCAGGCGTTTCCGTGATCTCCTGACGGAGAAAGCCCGTGAAGGCGTGAAAGTCAGGGTCCTCTATGACTGGTTCGGAGCTTACCGCGTCTTCGGACGAAACATGTGGAAGCCGCTTCTTGACGCCGGAGGCGAGGTGCGGGTTGCCAATCCGCCACGGATTTCGAGTCTGCTCGGCTGGGTGCGGCGCGACCACCGGAAGTTGCTGACGATTGACAGGGCCGTTGCCTTCATCGGTGGCCTCTGCATAGGCGATGCCTGGGTCGGAACCCCTGAAACCAAAACAGAGCCATGGCGTGATACCGGAGTGATGATTCATGGGCCGGCAGTCGCGGAGGCAGAGAGAGCCTTTGCTGCTGCCTGGCAGATGGCAGGGGGCGATATAGGCGATAGTGCGGTACCGCCTCCGGGCGTTGCTGAGGGCCCTGTTGCAGTTCGTATCGTTGCGGCCTCCCCGGAGACCGCCGGCCTCTACCGGCTGGATCTGCTCATTGCTGCTGCAGCCCAGCAGTATCTCTGGCTGACTGACGCATATTTTTTAGGCACCAGCGCGTATATTCAATCGTTGCGGGCGGCCGCCATGGATGGCGTTGATGTGAGACTGCTGGTTCCCCATGGCAGCGATATCCAATGGATTGCGAACTTTTCTCGAACCAGCTATCGTTCTCTTCTGGAAGCGGGCGTCCGTGTGTTTGAGTGGAACGGACCCATGGTGCATGCGAAGACCGCCGTCTGCGACGGGCTTTGGGCGCGCGTCGGTTCAACAAACCTGAATGTTTCGAGCTGGCTCGGAAACTGGGAACTTGATGTTGTCATCGAGAATGAAGAAGTGGCGGAGCAGATCGGTGAAATGTTTCTTGAGGACCTGAAGAACGCGACCGAGGTGGTGCTGACCGAAAGAAAGAAAGTCAGGCCTGTACATCGTCTGCCGAGGCCGCAGCAGGGGCGCATCATCCGCAGCAGCGGCCAGAGCGTATTTATGCGGGCGGTCACGGCAGGAAGCGCCGTGAATGCCGCCGTGACCGGAAAGCGCCGCCTAAGCAGGGCTGAATCATCGTCGCTTTTCAGTATCGGCATTGTTCTATGCGCGATCGCCCTTGCCGCGTTTTTTCTCCCCACGATCTTTGCCTACGCACTGTCTGCCCTGTTTGGCATAATCGGCGTTTTTCTTCTGCAGGGCGCACTGAAGCTTCGATTTTCAAAGTCAGAGGATGAAGGCAACGATGCTTCTGCTGATATGAAGCAAGGCTAATCTGCCGTTTCACCGGAAGGGAGAAGCCGGAAATGTCTCTTGACAAGGCAATCGCAAATAAGTACAATTTTAATCAGGAATGATTCCTAAAATGAATACAGATTTAAAAGCGCAAACAATCGAAGAGTCCATGCTGACGCGTCTCAGGGAGAAAGGCTACAAGATTACTCCCCAGCGGCGCGAAATCATCAGTATCATTGCAAAAGACGCGACGCATCCCCGTGCCGCTGATATATTGCGGAAGGCGAGGAGCAACGCTCCCCACATAAGCGTTTCGACGGTGTATTACTCGCTCGCATTGTTCAAAAAGGAGGGACTGATTCGTGAGATCGAGTTTTACGATATGGACAATCGTTATGACACCAATACTGATGACCATCTGAACCTGATCTGCCTGAAGTGCGGAACCATCGAGGATTTTCATGGGGAACTTCCAATTTCGCCGCAGGAGGTTGCTCAGGTGGCTGACTTCCAGCCGGTCAGGATGCGATTTGAATGTTATGGATATTGCAGCAAGTGTCTCAAAAAGCAGAAGTAAGTTTTTTTTGGCATTCTTAATAGGAATTATTCCTATTAAGAATGCAAGTAGAGGCTGATTTTCAGGGCAAAAATTAACCCCTTCCTAGTGAAGGGCAAAAGTGAAAGGAGAATCACATGGCAGAGAAAAAGAAACTTACTACCAACGCGGGCGCGCCGGTGCCGGACAACCAGAACACGATGACAGCAGGACCGCGGGGCCCGGTTTTGCTGCAGGATGTCTGGTTTCTTGAAAAGCTGGCACACTTTGACCGGGAGGTAATCCCCGAACGCCGCATGCACGCGAAAGGTTCGGGGGCGTATGGTATGTTTACCGTTACCCATGATATTACAAAATACACCAAGGCGAATATATTCTCTCAGATTGGCAAGAGAACGGAACTTTTTGTCCGCTTTTCGACGGTTGCCGGGGAGCGCGGCGCTGCAGATGCTGAACGCGACATCCGCGGGTTTGCCGTCAAGTTCTATACAGAGGAGGGCAACTGGGATCTTGTAGGAAACAATACGCCGGTCTTTTTTCTCCGCGACCCGCTCAAATTCCCTGATCTGAATCATGCGGTCAAGCGCGACCCGCGCACCAATCTGCGGAGCGCAAAGAACAACTGGGACTTCTGGACCTCTCTCCCCGAGGCGCTGCATCAGGTAACCATCGTCATGAGTGATCGCGGCATCCCGGCAACCTATCGCCATATGCATGGATTCGGCAGCCATACGTTCAGTCTCATCAGTGCGAAGAATGAGCGGTACTGGGTCAAGTTTCATTTCAGGACCCAGCAGGGGATCAAGAACCTGACCGACGCGGAAGCCGAGGCAAGCGTGGGCAAATGCCGTGAGAGCCATCAGCGCGATCTGTATGAGAGCATCGAAAAGGGCGACTTTCCGCGCTGGACCCTGGCCATTCAGGTGATGCCGGAGAAGGATGCGGCAACATGCCCTTACAATCCCTTTGATCTCACCAAGGTCTGGTTCCATAAAGATTATCCGCTTATTGATGTGGGCGTGCTCGAACTGAACCGCAATCCGGAAAATTACTTCGCCGAGGTCGAACAGGCCGCCTTCAATCCGGCCAACGTGGTGCCTGGCATCAGCTTCTCGCCTGACAAAATGCTCCAGGGCCGCCTCTTCTCCTATGGCGATGCCCAGCGCTATCGCCTTGGCGTGAATCACCATCTGATTCCGGTAAACAAGGCCCGCTGCCCGTTCCACAGCTATCATCGCGATGGAAAAATGCGGGTTGACGGCAACCACGGCAGCACCCTTGGCTACGAGCCGAACAGCTACGGTGAATGGCAGCAGCAGCCTGATTTTGCCGAGCCGCCGCTCAGTCTGGAAGGTGCGGCAGACCACTGGAATCACCGCGTTGACGAGGATTATTACTCACAGCCCGGCAAGCTGTTCCGGCTTATGAGCTCCGAGCAGCAGCAGGCGCTCTTTGGGAACACCGCGCGGGCCATGGGAGATGCGCCGAAGGAGATCAAGCTCCGCCATATCGGCAACTGCCTGAAGGCAGACCCGGCATATGGCAAGGGGGTGGCTGACGCATTGGGCATTGCTCTGAGCGAAGTGCCGAAGTAAGCTCAGGGTAGCGCTTCCGCCTGGGATTCAACAAAAGAATGCGGAGCCGATGGTGACATTTGCCATCGGCTCCATGTTTATCCGATTCAGTTCACGCGGTCGTTCCTCATGATTTCAGACTGCAAGATACAGCTTGCTTTCAACCCGGGGATTTCATTGTTCTCATGATAATGCTGTTCTGAAACACTACTACAATGGGTCATAATCTGGATGCCAATTCTGGTCAATATTGCATGCCGGTTGACAGAAAAAATATCAAAAAAACAGCAAATAGGCCTAATTCCAGGCACAGTTCTAACAAGAAGGGCCGCGGGATGTTAATCCATGCGACCCTATCTCATTGATTTTCGTGGTGCCGGTGGCGAGAATCGAACTCGCACATCCTTGCGGATACCGGATTTTGAGTCCGGCGCGTCTGCCAGTTCCACCACACCGGCAACCTGAAAACCGGCTTATAGTATAGCATACCCGCGGCCTTCAACTGACGGTCGTATCTCTGCTGTTGTCAGGTTCGACCGATATGACCAATCCTTCGCGACATACGGAATGGCTTTCTATCGTCGAGGTCTCGGGACGTTTCTTACCGTCCCCGTCCTGGTCCCCAGGGGTTGGATATCGTCGAGACCCCGAGACGCCAGCATCTCCGTGCAGCCTACGAGGAATGGTGTGATGCGGTCGAAGAAGAGGACTCGCTGCTTTTCGATCTCCAACGCGAGTGGGTTCGACTCGTGTTCACGGGAATCCTCGAATACGACAGCGCGACCTTGAAGACGGACGCCGGAACCGCCGCGGCGTATACCGTGACCTCTCCGGAGCGGACCGAGTCCTTCACGGCGGATTGGCTGATCGTATCCCCTTCCGACGGAAAGCCTCGCCTATTCGTTTTCATACAACTTCCCGGTATCGATATCGAAAAGGTACGCAAAGACGATCAGTGGCCCCCTCGCTTCTGGAGCGAATGACCGCGCTTTGCCGAGCGCACGGCGTCCGGTTTGGGAATCGTCACCGACGGCGAGCGGTGGATGCTGGTCAATGCTCCCTCGGGGGCGACATCAAGCGATGCCTCCTAGTACGCTCGTCTGTGGTTCCATGAACCGGTCACACTCAAAGCCTTCCAGTCCCTTTAGGGCGTTCGGCGCTGTTTCGCTCCGGCGGATGAGACGCTCGAAGCCCTGTTGGAGAAGTCGCTCGAACATCACGAAGAGATCACAGACACCCTGGGAGAACAGGTCCGCCGGGCAGTGGATGTTCTCGTCCAATGCCTGGACAAGGCCGACGCGGATCGCAACAGGGAGTTGCTGCGGGACGTCTCGCCCGCCGAGATCTACGAGGCCGGGCTAACCGTCATGATGCGGCTGGTGTTCGTTCTTTGCTCCGAAGAACGAGGGCTGCTGCCAGCAAAAATTGCACGGTCAACTGATCCAAAACAATTCGTCAGCTGCGAGTGAACGGCTCTTGTTGTATATGGAAAAAAAATGCTCTCATTCTGCCGGTGTTTGTACCATCGAGCGGCGCTGAACGATGAAAGCGCCTCAACTGCGTATAAGTCTTCCCGATGTTCCAAACGCATGATTCTCGTCAGATAGCTACGGTCGTTTCTTATCCAATCGTTACAATGCCGAGATACCCATCGACGGTGACGATATCGCCGGTATGAATGAGCGATGTTGCATCCGGTATGCCGGTCACACAGGCAAGTCCATATTCTCGGGCAATGATAGCACCGTGTATCAGCATCCCCCCCCTTCTTTCGACAATCGCCGACGCAAGCGGGACGATAAATGTGATCGATGGATCGACGGCATCGCAAACGAGGACCTCGCCGGCCTTAAAAAACCGGAGATCTGATGGATCAGCAATAACCCGTGCTTTTCCGCGGGCTATTCCGGGGCCGGCCGGCTGCCCTACCAACTGTCGAGGCTGAGAGCGGAATCCTTTTTCTTCCATTACTTTGCCAGGACTCTTTAGCGGCAGTGTGTCGGGAGCAGTGATACCATCGACAGCCATTCTTAAGTGAGGGTCCTGAATGATTCCATCCTTTGTGAAAGAGCGAACGTACGCATCGATTGCCTTGATTGTCTGACCCTTAATCTTACCGAGATAGATATTATCATTATCTCGCGTCCGATAGCTGGCGCGAGCAAGATCAAGCAGCTCCTCCGCATACATGCGATCATCTGCGTGAAAATGCGATATAAAAGCTTTTTTGAGCACATTGATGTCTTGCGGTCGGTATCTTTCAGCATTTTCCGGGACTGATGCAAGCTCTAACACAAGATCGATAATAGCATCTGATCCTTGAGAACATAGGTTGGTAGCGCACGAGAGATCGCCGAAACGCTCAATGAATCTGACCAGGAGGTCCTGAAAGTGTTTGTTTTCTGAAAGTGTTTTTTTCCGATCTCCAGCAACATTCCCGTCAGTTCTTGCCAACGCCGCCATCTTTAGCAGCATGCGGTTGCGTTCAATCCCATCCATTTCGGTTGCTGCAAGAAGATTCATGAATTCATAAGGATCTCTCGGTCTCAAGGCATCGTTATAGGCAATGCCGAAGAGTCTGATTCCATGAGCGAAGGGGATGAGATCTTTCCAGTAGACGCCCACCCAGTAGTTATAGATCTCGATTCTCCTGATAATCTCTGACTTTAATTCTTGTTCCGTAAAACCAGCAAGATCCTTTCCGGCCATCTCTACAGCAGCCTCTATCATGGCAGGGAGGATTTCCTGCTCAATCTTCTTTCTCAGTTGCCGCAAATTCTCATAACTTCTCCGGAGGCTGCGATACCAAGGTCGTTTATCCCCATTCTCCTCGTTTCTCGTTGTAGTAACAGGACGTGCTTGGAGAAGATAGAGCGTTGTGTCTTTTATCGTCCATTCCATGTCCTGCGCAGAACCAAAATAAGCCTCAACGTCGAGAAGCAGATGGTAGACATTCATGACCTCCTTATTATCAAGGGGCGCCCGCTGCCGTTGTTTCAGAGACAGAGGCCTAGAAACTACCCCTCTCTGAGTGGCTGTGACATGTGACTCCCTTAAGACGGATATATGATTGAGAATCTTGCCATTCTTGCGGACAAGATGCCATCGGTCGGGTTCAATCGTGCCATCTACAAGACCCTGATTGAGGCCGTGTACTGCCTCGATAACTGCCCGGGCTTCGTTATTGGGATCACGGCTGAAGGCGACCCCGGACCGCTCACCCGGGATAAATTCTTGTACAACAACAGCCATGGAGCTCGTACTGACATCAAGCCCAAGTTCTTGGCGGTAAAGAAGGGCTGCATCAGACCATAGTGACGACCACACGAGCCTGACGTGGTCTAGAATTACCTCCGGCCCTCTGATATTGACAAAGGATTCATGCAGACCAGCAAATGATGCCGTGCGCGAATCCTCATCAGGCGCTGATGACCGCACGACTGCCGCCTTTTCAGCAAAGCGCAGCGATAGGGGGTCGATGATCTCACGATACAGAGGCTGCGGCACAGGAGTAGTCAGAAACAAATTTCTGATTCTGAGAGCGGCATCCCAAATCTCTTCCCAGCGCATTTCAGCAAAACGTTTTCGACTGAGTTCTAGTCTGATGCGCTCGGCGAGACCTGTGAGGAGGTCATGTCAATAGGTGTGTAAAAAGCCATCAGGCGGCTATCCTTTCGGCG
>CAYMRS010000029.1:0-31357 GCA_964392915.1 uncultured Nitrospiraceae bacterium | reverse complement strand
CTGACCTGCATGCTCAAACCGATCTAAAATGACCCACTCGATTCCACGAAGAGCCATTAATAATGATAGTATACGGCGCTCAGTCCGCCGCGTAAAAAACCAGAGGCGTTGTCAGATTAAGTCTTGACAAGTACCTCATAAACTGGCAGAGACTTTGGCTGGCAAATCTCCGGCAAATACCGGGCATGGCAGCTGCAATTCGTTCCCTGGGAGGGTTTATGCATGATATGAAGACACGTGGAAGAATAATGATCATCGGGGCTGGGGGTGTTGCAACCGTTGCGGCTCACAAATGCGCCCAGCTTCCTGAAGTCTTCAGGGAAATACTGATTGCCAGCAGGACGTTCTCCAAGTGTGAGGCGATCGGGATGGCTATCAAAAAGCGCTATGGCAGAGACATTCTGACAGCTCAGGTGGACGCGGACAACGTGCCGGAACTCGCCGGGCTGATAAAGCAGTTTCAGCCGGATATTGTGCTTAACCTTGCATTGCCCTATCAGGATCTTCATATTATGGATGCCTGCCTGGAGACAGGTGTGCACTACATGGACACCGCCAATTACGAACCGCTGGATGAAGCCCACTTTGAATACAGCTGGCAGTGGGCATATCAGGAGAGGTTCAGGCAGAGGGGCATCATGGCGGTTCTCGGCTCGGGATTCGATCCGGGCGTCACGAATGTCTTTACCGCGTATGCCCTGAAACATCTGTTCGACGAGATACAGTATCTCGACATACTCGACTGCAATGCTGGAAGCCACGGTCACGCGTTTGCAACAAACTTCAATCCCGAGATCAATATCAGGGAAGTAACGCAGGTGGTAAGACACTGGAAAAACGGAATGTGGATCGAGACGCCCGCCATAATCGAGGCAGGCAGCATTCATTTCAGCTTCGATTACCCGGTAGCCGGGCCGCAGGACAGCTATCTTCTCTATCATGAAGAGCTTGAGTCGCTGGTTAAGAACATAAAAGGGCTGAAGAGGGCCAGGTTCTGGATGACTTTTTCTCAAAACTACCTTAACCACCTGAGGGTGCTCAGGAACGTTGGCATGACACGGATAGACGAGGTGGAGTTTGAAGGGCAGAAGATTGTGCCGGTGAAATTCCTTAAGGCGTTGCTTCCTGAACCGGCTTCTCTTGGAGCAGCATATACCGGCAAGACCGTTATCGGCAACGTAATGACCGGGAAAAAGGATGGCAGGACAATTACCCGATATATCTATAATGTGTGCGATCATGAAGAGGCCTTCAGGGAGACCGGCACGCAGGCAATCGCGTATACGACCGGAGTGCCTGCAATGATAGGCGCGATGATGATTCTCACCGGGGTCTGGCAGGGGGCCGGTGTCTATAATATGGAACAGCTTGACCCCGACAGATTTATGGAAGCATTGAGCATATACGGCCTCCCCTGGCAGATAGTTGAACATGCGGGGGTTCCGGATGAAGTTTGAAGCAGCGGCCAAACGGTTTCTCAAAATCGCACGGGGATCCATTGAGACTCCGGTATATCTTTTAGACGAATCCCTGATCGAAGAAAATATGAATGTCCTGCGGCAGGTTAAGGAGCGCACGGGCTGCAGGATTTTTCATGCACTGAAAGCCTATGCCTCTTTTGCGACCTTCCCGATGATGTCCAAATATCTGGACGGCACCTGCGCGAGCGGTCTGCATGAGGCGAGACTTGGCCGCGAGGAATTCGGAAAAGAGGTGCACACATTCAGCGCCGCATATAGAGAAGACGAGATCAACCAAATACTGAAATATTCGGACTCCATAATATTCAATTCCTTTTCTCAGCTTGGACAATTCGGACAGGCTGCCGGAAAAAGCGGCGTTCACGTTGGGCTGAGGGTGAATCCCGGACACTCTGAGGTCGCTTCACAGGTGTACAATCCCTGCGCGCCGCATTCGCGGCTGGGAATAGTTCCCTCTCTCTTTAAAAGAGAGTTTCCGAAGCAGAAGAGCTTAGTGGACGGATTGCACTTCCATGCGATGTGCCAGCAGAATTCAGACGTACTCGAAAGGATACTGACGTCGTTCGAGAAGCATTACGGAGGATACATCAAGGGCCTGAAATGGGTGAATTTCGGGGGCGGGCATCACATAACGCGGAATGATTACGACAGAGGGCTTCTGATCAAACTTATAAACGACTTTAAGCGCAGATACGGTGTGCAGGTATTTCTCGAGCCAGGGGAAGCAAGTGTCTACAACGCGGGGGTATTGATATCGTCGGTTCTGGATATCGTGAAGAACAGGTCTGAGATTGCGATAATGGACGCCTCTGCGGAAACGCATATGCCGGACGTTCTGCTGATGCCGTACCGGCCGCACATAATTGGTTCTGGCGGGAAGCATGAAAAAAAATACCCCTACCGGCTCGCGGGGCCGAGTTGTCTTGCGGGAGATGTCATCGGCGATTACTCTTTTGACAAACCGCTAAGAAGGGGCGATAAGCTCGTTTTTACGGATATGCTCCTGTACAGCATTGTAAAAAATACGACCTTCAACGGAATCAATCTTCCTGACATCGCGGTCAGAAGGAATGACGGAACGATAGATGTGGTAAAGAAGTTCGGCTATAAGGATTACAGAAACAGGCTGTCGTGATCAGGCTTTCGAACCGGTCCGCGGTCTGTTTGCATGGATAGAGCTTAACAGCGTGTAGATCAATTTGGCAGCGAGAAAGTCAGGGGCTTTGTTTTTGGACGGGCACAACTCAACGACATCAAAGCCGACAATCTGTTTTGACCTCGAGACAGCTGCAAGGAGCTTCATAACCTGATACCAGCCCAACCCGCCCGGCTCAGGCGTGCCTGTTGACGGCATGATGCCGGGATCAAAGACATCAACATCAATGGTGATATAGACGCTGTCTGTCAGCTGTTCCACAGCTTTCTCTATCCATTTGTCAGACGCGTATATGTCATGGGCAAAAAACATCCTTTTTCTGTCGACATTGGCACGCTCTGAGGAATCCATGCTCCTTATCCCGACAGAGACGATGTTTTTCGTGAATTCCCGGGCGCGCGCAATAACACAGGCATGATTGTAAGGGGACCCCTCATATGAATCGCGGGAATCAGCATGGGCATCAAGATGCAACAGACTCAGATTCTGATACTGCCTTGAGTATGCCTTGATAACTCCAATGGAAACTGAGTGGTCTCCGCCAAGGGTTACCACAAGCTTATTGTCTTTGAGATAGCGGGAGACCGCTGCGTCAGTTTTTCTTGATAAAACAGAAGGGGTGGCGGCCTGGACCGGCTTGGCCGTAAAAATACCCGACCTGTAAACCTCGCTGTCGGTTTCCAAGTCGTAGAGTTCTAGATGTTTTGATGCCTCGATTATTGCGGCAGGACCTTTATTGGCTCCCTTAAGCCAGGTGCTGGTCTTGTCAAAAGGAACCGGAAGTATTACGGTAGCTGCCGGTTCATAAGCCTTCGCATTGCCGGACAACCCGCAGAAACTCATGGGAGACGCCGGCATTTCAGTCCATAATAAAAACTGCGGTCGCCAATACTGTGGTCCAGAGACCATCTTTGTTTCCCACTGCGGACTGACAGATGTTTTGAGTTTTGAATATGTGACCGCTTGTGGTATAGACCTGTTTGCGCTCATCCCATGCCTGATCAGGATCAAAAGGAATGCCAAGCGTTGTGGCAAGCATTGTCGCGGCAAGATCCTCCGCGTAATCTCCGGAAACAGTGGCCTTTTCACCAAACGCATGATGTTCGGAAAGGTATCCATAGTTGCGGCAATTCTTGGGCATGGCAAAACCAACCGCGGCAGAAATAAGACGGTTAGGTTCATTGGTCTCATTTTGGGACATTACGCAATACGTAATCTGCCCTGGCCGCAACTGTTTCAGCCCTTCAGCCTTTGAAAGAATCTTGCACTCGGGCGGAAATATGCTTGATACATAAACAAGATTGCACTTCTCAATGCCTGCGCTTCTCAGCGCAACCTCGAAGGATGATAGTTTGTCCTTATGGACACCAACCCCCTTGGTAAAGAAAACTTTTCTGGGCGTCATGGTAATCCTCCTTCCCGGTTTGTTTTATACGTCAGTGACGATCAATTGCATAATCTGCATGATAAGGACAGACGCAGGCTATACATCGATATTTCTGGCTTCCAGCGCGTGCTCAGTTATAAAATTCTTGCGCGGCTCGACCTGATCGCCCATGAGAACCGTAAATATTTCATCGGCGCTCACGGCATCTTCAACACGCACCTGAAGGAGTGTCCGCTTTTCGACATCCATGGTTGTCTCCCAGAGCTGTTGCGGGTTCATTTCCCCAAGTCCTTTATACCGCTGAATCGTGAGCCCTTTTTTCGATATTTCGTTCACGAGCGTCAGAAGCTCCCGAATCGATTCGACCTGCCGAAACTCTCCCTTGACATTCACGCGGAAGGGCGGCTGCCCAAGCAGTGCCGTTATTTCGCGATAAAGATTAACCGCCTCCTTGTACTCCGGCATCGCGAATGAATCGAATGAAATCTTCGCCTTATAGTTATGACGGGTCACCTCAACTTCAAATGCATCATGTTCTTCATCAAAGACAAGTTCGCCGGCTTTCAGGTTCGGAATGGCGGCAGAAAGGCGGGCTACGAGAGCCTCGGCCTCATCCCTGTTTTTAAGAACCGCTTTCTCGACCCTCCAGGCAAGCAGGTTTTCGATGACCCGGATGTCTTTTCTCCTGCGCTCAAACCACGAGATCACGCGCTCATACGCCGCGACCTTTCTGAGGCACTGCACCAGCTTCTTTTCAGTAATCTCGCCGCCCTGCCCCGGGATGATCATGTCGTCGGCGGCAAGTTCAAACAGCATCTTGGTAAGCGCTGCTTCGTTCTGGACATACTTCTCGGTCTTGCCGCGCTTGACGCGGAAGAGCGGCGGTTGGGCAATGTAAAGATAGCCCTTCTCGATAAGCTCCGGCATCTGACGGAAAAAGAAGGTCAGAAGCAGGGTGCGAATGTGCGCTCCGTCAACGTCGGCGTCAGTCATGACGACAATCTTGTGATACCGCGTCCTGTTGATGTCGAAGTCACCGGCGCCGATGCCGGTGCCGAGCGCGGTGATTAATGTCTTGATTTCATCAGAGCCAAGCATCTTGTCGAACCGGGCTTTCTCGACATTCAGAATCTTGCCCCTGAGCGGCAGAATAGCCTGGGTGCGGCGGTCGCGGCCCTGCTTGGCGGAGCCGCCCGCGGAATCGCCCTCGACTATGAATATCTCCGAAAACGCCGGGTCTTTTTCCGAGCAGTCAGCGAGCTTGCCGGGAAGTCCGGTATCTTCGAGTACTCCCTTGCGGCGGGTCAGCTCGCGGGCCTTGCGCGCCGCTTCGCGGGCGCGGGCCGCCTGTATCGCCTTCTCGATTATTTTGCGGGCGGTCGACGGGTTCTCTTCATAGTAGGTTGAAAGCACGTCGTTGGTGATCGACTCGACAATGCCCTTCACTTCGCTGTTGCCGAGCTTCATCTTGGTCTGTCCTTCAAACTGCGGATTCGGCAGCTTTACGCTGATGACGGCGGTCAGGCCCTCACGAATGTCGTCGCCTGAAATGCTCTCCTTGCCTTCCTTGATGATGCCCTTGGATAGCGCGTAGGAGTTGGATGTCCGCGTCAGCGCGGATTTAAAGCCGATAAGGTGCGTGCCGCCCTCCCGTGTGTTGATGTTGTTGGCAAAGGTGAAAATGCTCTCGGCATATCCGTCGTTGTATTGCAGCGCCATCTCGACAACAATGCCGTCTTTTTCTCCGGTAACGTGAATCGGCTTGGTATGAACCGGGGTCTTGTTCTTGTTCAGATGCTCGACAAACGAGACGATTCCGCCTCTGTAAAGGAACTCCTTGCTTTCGCCGGTTCGCTCATCGGTAATCACAATCTTAAGCCCGCTGTTCAGAAACGCGAGCTCGCGCAGGCGCTGCGAAAGCACGTCGCCGCTGAACTCGGTCGTTTCAAAGATCTCCGTATCCGGCTTGAAGACGATTTTCGTGCCGTTGCTTCTGGTCTTGCCGACAACGGTAAGCTCCGTAACCGGCTTGCCGCGCTCAAACCGCTGCTGATACACCTGTCCTTCGCGCTTGATGTCCATTTCGAGCCATTCACTCAGCGCGTTGACAACCGAAACGCCTACGCCATGCAGCCCGCCTGAAACCTTGTAGGCGCTTGCCTCGAACTTGCCGCCCGCGTGCAGTTCGGTCAAAACGATTTCGGCTGCTGTTCTCCCCTTAGGATCTCCGGGATGCGGTTCGGTCGGAATGCCGCGGCCATTGTCAACGACCGTGCAGCTCCCGTCGTGATGGAGCGTGACGTCAATCGCCGTGCAGAATCCCGCGAGCGCTTCGTCCACACTGTTATCGACCACTTCATAGACAAGGTGATGCAGTCCGTCGATGCCGGTGGACCCAATGTACATTGCCGGACGCACGCGCACTGCCTCAAGCCCTTTGAGAATTTTTATGTCATCAACGCCGTAAGCGCCGTTTGAATGCTCAAGCTGTTCCGTCTTTTCTTCCATTGCTCTCCTTCAAAAAAACAAAAATGGAACGGGGAAGAAAGGCTCTCCCAGTTTCTTTTTTTACTTCCTGCTTAGCGTCCCGCTTTGTCACAGCCGCATCGGCATTATGACGCACTTATAATCGTCAGAGCCTTCCTCGGTCATCAGCACAGGGCTGAGCGGTTCATTCAGCTTCATGACAACAAGGCCGCTTCCCATCGCGCCGAGCGTATCAAGAAGATAGCGCGCATTGAACGCGAGGGACATGGGATCGCCGGTATAGGTCATCGAGATTTCATCTTTCGCCTCGCCGACATCGGGGCTTGACGCTGAAATAACCATGACGCCGGCTTCAAAATCAGCCTTCACCGAGCTGCTGCGCTCCTTGCTCATGATCGAAACACGGCGGAGCGCCTTCATCAATGCTTCTTTTTCTATCGTGGCGGTTTTCGTGTTCCCCAACGGCAGCACCTGCTCATAATTCGGATAGGTGCCTTCAATGAGCCTGGAAAGAAACTCGATAGAGCCGAGCGAAAAGAGCAGATGGCTCTTGCCTATGATAACCTTTACCGGAGCGGCCCCATCTGCCAGGAAGCGGCGGAGTTCGCTGACCGACTTTCTCGAGACGATCAGCTTCCGTTCTTCCTTCACGGAAAACGGAACGGCTTTCTGCAGCAACGCCAGCCGATGCCCGTCGGTTCCGACGACACAGATGCCGCCCGACGCCTGCAGATGAAAGAGAAGGCCATTCAGGACATACCGGGTATCGGATTCACCAGCCGCATAGATAGTTTTCTCCACAATCTCCCGCAGGAGCGCCGCTTCAATCTGAATCTCTTCGGCATCACCGGAAGCCGTGATCGACGGCCACACCGGAAACTCGTCAACCGAGAGGCCGGCTATCCGGAACACGCTTTTGCCGGACTTTACTTTGACCCACTGTTTTTCGGTCGACTCTATTGTTATTTCTCCGTCCATTTCACGGACAATTTCAAACAGCTTTTTGGCAGGAATGCAGACCGTGCCTTCTTCAAGAACTTCCAGTTCAACAGATTCCTTCAGAGCGGTTTCGAGGTCTGTTGCGGTAATGAAGGATGCTCCCGGCGCCGCTGACAGAAGAAAATGGTTGAGAATAGGCATGGTGTTCTTCTTTTCGACAATGTTCTGGATGTCGGAGAGTTTTTTGTGGAGCTCCTCCCGCTGTACCTTAATCTTCATGCTGCCCTCCTCGTGTATTCGGCCTGAATTCTGTTTTCGGTATCTTTATACATACACAGCCGCCTAGCGCTTCAGCCGCTTGATGATGTTTTCAACCGTTTTGTTCAGCGTATCTTCCCGCGACCGCCTTTCTACAATCTGCCTGCAGGCGTAAATGACCGTTGTATGGTCTTTCCCGCCGAATGCGTCCCCGATTTCGCTCAGCGACATCTGGGTGAGCTGCTTGGTGATGTACATGGCTATCTGGCGGGCGTTGGAAATTTCCCGCGTGCGCCGCTTTGCTTTGATATCCTGCAGTTTCAGACCAAAAAAATCGCAGACCGCCTTCTGAACCCCTTCAACATTGATCGGCTTGTCGTCATCGGCGATAAGATCTTTCAGCACGGTCTTTGCGAGGGCAAGGTCAACGGGAACTCCCACAAGCGAGGAGTGCGCTCCAAGCTTGATGAGGCAACCCTCCAGCTCGCGTATATTTGTTTTCACCCGGGTGGCGATGAAATACGCCACATCCTCGGGAATCTTCATCCGCTCCGCCTCTGCTTTTTTATAGAGAATCGCGACTTTGGTCTCCACCTCCGGCGCCTGAATATCGGCAATAAGCCCCATGCTGAACCGGGACCGCATGCGATCGGTGATATCGGAAATCTCCAGCGGCGCGCGGTCGCTTGAGATAACAATCTGCTTCTGCTTGCCGTAGAGGTCATTAAACGTATGGAAAAATTCCTCCTGCGTGGCCGGCTTGCCCGCGATGAACTGAATATCATCTACCAGCAGCACATCGGAATTCCGGTATTTTTCCTTGAATTCTCCCATTCTTTCGTGCCGCATGGCGGTTACAACCTCGTTCACAAACTGTTCCGATGACACATAATGGACGCTGATACCTGGATTGCTGTCTACAATCATATTGCCGACCGCGTTCATCAGATGCGTTTTCCCAAGCCCAACCCCTCCGTATATAAAGAGCGGATTATAAGCTGTTCCCGGATTCTCGGCTACCCGCTTTGCTGCCGCGTGGGCGAACTGATTTGACGGGCCGACGACAAAAGAATCAAAGGTGTGCTTCGGGTTCAGAAAGATGCCGCGGATTGCGAGCTTTGTCCGCCTGTTTTCAAGTCGCGTATCAATCTTCTTGAGTACTTCATCTTCCTTGCTTACAATTTTAAACTTCAGCCCGAGCCGCTGCTCGGTAAGCCCCTCTATGGTTTCCTGAATAATTGTCGGATAATTATCTTCTATCCACTCGCGGAAAAAGCGGTTCGGTATCTCAAGATATGCGTTTTTCTCTTTAATCTGAATAAGTTTCATCGGTCTGAACCAGAGCTCAAACGCGCTCTCGCCGATCTTTCCCAATATGGTCTCGAGGGTTTTTTCCCACAATTCTTCTTTTTGAAGGGTAATTGGCATTTATGGTAGAAATCCCTTTGTTTTCTTTATGTTTATCAACATGTTTTCAACATTTGTGGAAAAACGCCTTCTTCAGCACTGCTCATTATAGCTCAATGCGAAAAATCAGAGCAATAATTGTTGAGACACCTGTGAAAAAAATATGGATATTCCTTTCTCCCCCGGGCTCTGTGAAAATATGTGAAAAAATCCCTTTGCGCAACAAACGAAAAGAAACTTGTTCTTCAATACCTTTGCCAAATTGTTCACATATTAACCGCGCCTACTTCTACTACTAGTCTTTTCTTATTACTAATAAGAAGAAGATAGTACAACAGCATTATTTTTTTTTAGCGTTCGCCCTGAGACTTCCTTCAATAAAAATGTCTATTCCTCCATCAAGCACCGCGTCAACATTTCCGGCTTCAATGTTTGTTCTATGATCTTTTATGAGCCGGTATGGCTGCATGACATAGGAACGAATCTGGCTTCCCCAGGTAATGTCCTTTTTATCGCCAACAATGTCATCGAGTCTTTTTTCCCGAGCGCGAATCTGCTGATCGTAAAGCCTCGCTTTTAGAACCTTCATTGCAAGCTCGCGGTTTCTGATCTGGGATCGTTCGCTCTGACATGAAATGATGATGCCGGAGGGAATATGCGTCAGCCGGACAGCGGATGATACTTTATTAACATGCTGTCCTCCGGCTCCTGAGGCCCGGAATGTGTCCATTTTCAAATCTTCTTCCCGAATTTCAATAGCAACGTCATCTTCAATTTCCGGATAGACGATAACCGCGCTGAATGATGTGTGACGGCGCTTGGCGGCATCAAAAGGAGAAATGCGAACCAGACGGTGAACGCCGGCCTCGGCCTTGAGGTATCCGTAGGAAAATTCTCCGGATACGCTGAATGTAACGCCTTTGATGCCCGCTTCATCACCAGCCTGATAATCGATAATTTCTGTAGTGTATTTGTGGCTTTCCGCCCATCTCAGATACATGCGCATAAGCATCTGAGCCCAGTCCTGGCTTTCGGTGCCACCGGCGCCCGGATGAATAGTAACTATCGCATTATTGCGGTCCACTTCACCGGACAGCAGGAGATGCAGTTCCAGGGAATTAATTTTTTTTGAGAGATCCTTCATATCGGAGGAAAACTCCGCGATAAAGACATCTCCCCCATCTTCCGTCAGAATATCAAGGGATTCTTCCAGATATAATACTTTCCGATATACCTCTTCAACCGGCCGGAGAGTATTGCCAAGGTGAGTTTTTCTCTTTTGAAGTTCTCGCGTCCTGTCAGGATCCGACCATACTTCTTCTTTGGTGAGTTCCTGATCTATTAAATCAAGCTCACTCTGTGTCCGGTCTACATCAAAGATAACCTCGGAGAGAAGAAATACGCTCTTTCAGCGTTCTGAGCTGTTCCTGCAAATCCGCGTGAGTAATCATTCAGCAAGCCTCCGGAAATGTCTATCGTTTGTATTTTCTGAAAAAGAGAAGGAGAGCTCCCGCGATGCAGAAAAACGAGAACAGGTCTCCATATTTTGTATAGAGGGTGATAGTTTTATCTATGCCGATGTTTTCCGTTATGATGGTTCTGGTCATTAATTCTGTGGTTTTCACAATCTTTCCGTTACTGTCAATGAATCCCGAAATACCGCTGTTTGCCGCCCTTACCATAGGCTTGCGGTTTTCGACTGAACGGAAAACCGCCATGCTGAAGTGTTGATAGGGACCATTGGTCGTGCCAAACCAGGCATCATTGGTAATGGTCACCATAAAATCGCCGCCGCGCACATAAAATTTACGCGCAAGCCCCGGGAAAACCGATTCGTAGCAGATGAGCGTCGCGAAACTGCCGAAGGGAGTAACTGCCCGGATATACGAGTCGCCCGCAACATAATCGCCGATACCGTAGGCGAGTTTATCAACAAAAAAGAGAAGCGGTCTGAGCGGAACATACTCGCCAAAGGGAACTAGATGAATTTTATCATAGAGATACGAGATTGATCCATCTTTACTCAGCAGGGCCGCGCCGTTGGAGTAGAGGTTCTGCTTCCGGTCTTTGTGAAGAATCGTCCCGAACAGCAGATAGGTATCCAGCGTCTGCTGGAATTCGATGTGCTCTTTTGACAGCGCGTTGTCGCGACCAAAGACAAAGGGTACGGCAGATTCAGGCCAGACGACAAGGTCCGGCTTTGTCTGAACCGCGGTAGCGGAGAGGTCGCGATATGTTTTAATGACATAGTCCTGAAACGCTTTATCCCACTTTTTATCCTGCTCGATATTGCCCTGAATAACAGCGACTCGAACGGTGCCGGCTCCCCGGTCCTGATGAAGGCGCCAGAATCCATAGACAAGCGTGAAAAGCAGAACTATCCCGAGGGCCATCCATCCGGCTACCGTGGGCAGGGAAGGAAAAAGAGGCTTATCCATCTGCCTGCGCTTAAGCAGAAAAGCATCCACAATGGCTCCGTTGACGGCCATGACAAGAAAAGAAACGCCGTATATTCCCGTGATGTCCGCTATTTGAATCACCGGAAGGAAAAGGTATTGAGAATATCCGAGACTTGACCACGGGAAACCGGTAAACACATAAGCGCGAGCGAACTCGCAGACTGTCCAGAAGAGCGGGGCAATAAGGAGCGCGGGAAGCGAGGAACGCTTCATGAGCGATGCGAAGAGAATCGCAAAAAGCGCCGGATAAAGCGCCAGATACAGACAAAGGGCAAACACCAGCAGCAGGCTGGGAATAAATGGAATTGAGCCGTAGTGATGGACGGAATGGTAAATCCAGTATGTCGAGCCGAAAAACGAGACCACACCGAACAGCAAACCGGCCTGGAAGGCCTGGCGGTTATCCAGGGGATAGAGGCTCCACAGCAGGGGAACAAGCGCGAACCACGCAAGCGGGAACAGGTCGAATTTCGGGAAGCAGAGGACGAGAAGCATCCCTGAGCTCAGGGCAGCCCAAACCCAAAGAGGTATCTGTATTTTTTTTCTTTTCATGGCGCAAGCGGGTAAACGCCATTTATGTTATCATAAACACGTTATGCCTGCTATTGTGGTTATTCCCGCGCGCTTCGAAGCTTCGCGCTTCCCCGGGAAACCCCTCACTTCTCTCGCCGGAAAGCCCATGATACAGCATGTATATGAAAATGCAGCCCGAGCCCAACGGGTTAACGCGGTTATTGTCGCGACCGACAGCGACCGCATTGCTGAAGCGGTGCGGGCTTTTGGGGGCTCCGCAGTGATGACCTCTGACGCCCACCAGTCCGGCACGGATCGCATTGCCGAAGCGGTGCGGATACTAACGGAAGACGGGATGCTGATCGGCGCAGAGGATGTCGTGGTGAATGTGCAGGGCGACGAGCCGTTGCTGAATCCTGCCATGGTAGATGAAGTTATAGGGCTGATGGATGATCCGCGGGCAGATATCGGCACGCTGGCGAAGCGCATCTCAGATGTAGAAGACCTGTTCAATCCAAATGTAGTCAAGGTAGTCTTCGGCCCGGACGGATATGCGCTTTATTTCTCCCGGGCTCCGATACCGTATCACCGGGATCTGTTTATCAGGGGAAGCGAAGGCCTGCCCGATGAAAAGCTGGCAGAGGTTTCCATGTACAGGCATTGCGGCATATACGCATTCCGCAGGCGCTCGCTGGAGCGTTTTGCACAACTGCCGCCGGCCAGGCTGGAGCAGATCGAAAAGCTGGAACAGCTGCGGGCGCTCGAAAATAACACCGCCATTAAAGTGGGCATAACTGAACATACAACTATCGGCGTTGATACGCCTGAAGATCTGGAGAGGGTAAAGCAATGGTTAAGTACATCTTTGTAACCGGCGGCGTAGTGTCCGCGCTCGGCAAAGGCATTGCAGCGGCGGCGATGGCGGCACTGCTTGAAGCGAAGGGGCTGCAGGTCGCTATCCAGAAGCTCGATCCTTACATAAACGTCGACCCTGGAACCCTCAGTCCGTTTGAGCACGGCGAAGTCTTTGTTACCGATGATGGCTGCGAGACGGATCTCGACCTTGGCCACTATGAGCGGTTCACCAGCTTCCGCGCATCGGTCGTCAACAACTACACAACCGGCAAGATTTACTACAATGTAATCACCAAGGAGCGGCGCGGCGACTATCTCGGCGCAACCGTGCAGGTGGTCCCCCATATTACCGATGAAATCAAGGAAGCCATTAAATCCGCCGCGACGCCGGGCCTCGATATTCTGATTGTCGAAATCGGCGGCACGGTCGGTGATATCGAGAGCCTGCCGTTTCTGGAAGCCATCCGCCAGTTTCGCTACAACGTCGGCAAGGAGAATGTTCTGTATATGCATCTTACGCTTGTGCCGTTTATTAAAACCGCGGGCGAGATGAAGACAAAGCCGACCCAGCACAGCGTGAATGAATTGCGCGAAATAGGTATTCAGCCGGACGTCCTGCTCTGCAGAACCGAGCGGCCGCTGCCTCCCGAAATGAAGCGGAAGATCGCCATTCACTGCAACCTGGATCCCGATGCGGTTATTGCGGCGCTTGATGTTGAAACGGTATATGAAGTTCCGCTGGCGTTCAAGGCGGAAGGGCTCGACCGGCTCATCGACAAGAAACTGCAGCTGAACGTTACCCCTCCGAATACGGATGCCTGGGAAAATATCGTCGAGCGCATCAAACATCCAAAACATGAAACGACGATTGCGATTGTTGGCAAGTATGTCGGCCTGAAGGATTCCTACAAGAGCCTTGAGGAGGCGCTCATCCATGGCGGCATCGCGAACAATGCCCGCGTGAATCTGAAGTGGACCGACGCGGAGCAGATCGAGAAGAAGGGCGCTGAAGAGCTGCTCGCGGAGGTTGACGGCATCCTTGTGCCGGGAGGCTTCGGTATTCGCGGCATTGAGGGAAAGATTCTGGCTGTCCGGTATGCCCGTGAACAGAAGATTCCCTATTTCGGCATCTGCCTGGGCATGCAGCTGGCAGTCATAGAAATGGCCCGAACCCTGTGCGGGCTGAAGGCGAACAGCACGGAATTTGATGTAAAGACACCCGACCCGATTATCTACCTCATGGAGAAGTGGTACAACCATCGAACCGGCTCCTTTGAAGAACGGACGGTTGAATCGCAGATGGGCGGCACGATGCGGCTTGGCGCATATCCGTGCGTGTTGAAGGAGGGGTCGCATGCTTTCGCGGCGTACGGGACGAAAGAGATTTCAGAGCGTCATCGCCATCGTTATGAGTTTAATAACAAATACCGGGAAGTTCTCTCCGGGAAGGGCGTAATCTTCAGCGGCCTTTCGCCTGACGGCGAGCTGTGCGAGATGGTCGAACTGGAAGATCATCCGTGGTTCCTTGGCTGCCAGTTCCATCCGGAGTTCAAGTCACGTCCGCGTGAGCCGCACCCGCTCTTTACCGCCTTCATTGCGGCCTCGCTGAAGGCGAAGTTGGATTTTTTCCCCGAATCTTGATGAAGATCTAAGCGGGATAAAGATTTTCAGCGTTTGGCAGGAGGCGATGCGCTCCGGAGGCATTTCACGCCCCATCTTACTGTAAAAGACAGATAGCCTGCGCCGCTATGCCCTCTCCCCGCCCGATGAAGCCCATTCTTTCGTTGGTCTTGGCCTTGATGTTGATGCGGCCTGCAGGGATGCCCGCCGCGTAAAGCGCCGCCTTCATCGAATCGAGGTGAGGCGCAAGCTTCGGCTGTTCCGTGATGACAATGCTGTCAATCCACGCGATTTCAAATCCGGCATCAGAGACGAGAGAGAGAACATGCCGAAGCAGGTTGGTGCTGACGGCGTCTTTCCAGCGCGGGTCGGTATCAGGAAAGAGCCCGCCGATATCGCCGGCGCCAAGCGCACCGAGAATGGCGTCAATGATGGCGTGGCAAAGCGCGTCGCCATCGGAATACGCTATCAGCCCGCGTTCATGCGGGATTTCGACGCCGCCGAGGATGAGCTTTCCGCCCTCCGAGAAACAGTGTGAGTCGTAGCCGATGCCAATGCGCATATTCATTAGGGATGCCGGATTCCGCCGCTATCCAAAATCCTGACCCGTGGTTCCTCCTTCCGGCATTGCGAGGAAGGCTTCCGCGATGAGAAGATCTTCCGGCGTTGTGATTTTGATATTTCTCGAGCTACCCGCGATGATTCTTACCGAACCGCCGTACCGTTCGATGACCGCCGCGTCATCCGTGCCGAAAAAGCCTTCTTTTTTCGCCCGCTCCATTGCCGCTTTCAGGGTTTCATACAGAAAGACCTGAGGGGTCTGGATGATCCAGAGCCGGGTCCGATCGAGCGTTAGCGCCACGAGACAGTCTCCGGCCCCGGCAACAGCCTGTTTTATCGTATCCTTCACCGGCATCGCGACAACCGCTCCATCAACGCCCTCCAGCGCCTGAATCGCAGCGGCAACCGTCTCCGGCGCGACCAGCGGGCGAGCGCCGTCGTGGATGACCACTATGCATGAGTCATCCGCAATCGCGGCGAGGCCGTTCAAGACAGAGTCCTGCCGCTCTTTTCCTCCTGGCACTACCCGCAGGATCTTCGCGCCCCCGAACCGGTCGAGAAGGTCTGCCGTTGCCCCAAGCTCCTGCTCATGCACAACCGGAATGATCTCGTCGATCAGCGGACACGCCTGCAATGCGGCAAGCGACCAGGCAAGCACCGGTCTGCCGGCAAGCCCGACATACTGCTTGTTGCGGGTACCGCCAAATCGCCTGCCGATGCCGGCTGCCGCGACGATTGCGACGGTTCTCCGACGCGGCGCACCGGGGGGTTTTCTACCGCTAGCCTTCATCTTTCAGCCGCGCGAAGATCATTCTGCCCGCAGTTGTCTGGAGCACGCTGGTTACGACTGCTTCAACATCCTTGCCGATCAGTTTGCGCGAGTGGTCGATGACAACCATTGTCCCGTCGTCCAAGTAGGCGATTCCCTGATTCTGTTCCTTGCCTTCCTTCATGATGAACAGTTTGAGGACCTCTCCCGGCAGGACAACCGGCTTCAGGACATTGGCAAGCTCGTTGATATTCAGAACAGCCACGCCCTGCAGCTGGGCAACCTTGTTCAGGTTGAAATCGTTGGTGATGATCTTTGCCTGGAGGGCGCGGGCAAGCGCAACCAGTTTTGCGTCGACCTCCCGGATTTTCGGGAAGTCCTGATCCACAACCCTAACCGCCACCTGCGTCATCTTCTGGATGCGCTGCATGATGTCGAGGCCCCGGCGGCCCTTGGTCCGGCGCATCGGGTCGGGAGAGTCGGCGATGTGCTGCAGCTCGTGAAGGATAAACTGTGGGACAAGAATGGTTCCCTCAAGAAAGCCGGTCTCAATGACATCCGCGATGCGGCCGTCGATAACAACGCTGCTGTCAAGAATCATCAGGGCTTCATCCGGCTCCTGTCCCTTGAACAGGCGCATGATTGCGGGAATCGTCATGGTCTTGCCGCGGCTGAGGCCGACAAAGAAGCCGCCGTACCCGAGAAAAGCGGAAAGAGCCGCGGCAATGATGCGGGCGGCCTCTTCCGCCATGAGCGACTCAATCGGAATCATGACGAGCATTGAGGAGAGGAGCCCGATGCCAAGACCAACCAAGCCTCCCAGCATGGCGCCGAAGGGAACGGTGTTGAGGTAGGATTCTGAAACGAGGAAAAGAGCGCCGATTGCGGTTCCGCCGATTACCCCTGTCGGGATGCTGCCGTATTTGAGCCCGAGCATGCCGCCAATGACAACAAAGAGAACTCCAACAGCAAGTTTGGTAATAATTTTCAGCACAGCCGTCTCCTTCTGCTGCCGGCGCGTCGGCTCAGCGAGGTTCTATGGTGATATAAAATTTACGGCCTATCCGGTTCACAAACAGCAATGCCGCTTCATCGAAACGCAGCTTTGAGATCGCACGGTTGAACTCGTTCAGATTGGACACCTTCTGGCGATCAATCTCTTCGAGCACATCCCCCTTGCGGAGCCCCGCGTCTTCGGCAGCGGAACCGCTCTCAATCCTGAGCACAACGACACCCTTTGCATCCTTGTCGAGACCGAGCTGCTTTGCGATAGCCGCAGTCAGATCGGTAACCGTCACTCCGGAAAGCACATTGGCCGCGATCTCCCCGCCAGGAGCGGGACGTGAACTGTGATCGGAAGCATCGGACGGCAGCTCGACAATAGTTGCCGTAACGCTCATCTCCTTATCCCCGCGGATAAGCTTAATCACAATGCCGGCGCCAATCTGGCTCTGCGCAACCAGGTTGCGGAGCATGCCGACATCGCTGATGCGTTTGCCGTTGAACAGGGCAATAATATCGCCCCGCTGAAGCCCGGCTTTCGCTGCGGGACTGCCTTTTGCGACATCACTCACCAGAACGCCGTCCGTGCCTTTCAGTCCGAATTTCTGTGCCATCTCCGGAGTGAGCTCCTGTATGGTCACCCCGAGCCAGCCGCGGGTGACCTTGCCGTCCTTTGTCAACTGATCCTTCACGGCACGGACCATGTTGCTCGGCACCGCGAAACCGATGCCCTGATAGCCGCCGGTTTTCGAAAAGATGGCGGTATTGATGCCGATGATTTCGCCTTTGATGTTTACCAGAGGCCCGCCCGAGTTGCCGGGATTGATTGCCGCGTCGGTCTGGATAAAGTCCTCGTAATCGGCGATGCCGACATCCGCGCGTCCGACCGCGCTGATGATGCCCATCGTCACCGTGTTGTTCAGGCCGAAGGCGTTGCCGATGGCAAGGACGAATTCGCCGACCTGCAGCCTCTCGGAATCGCCCCACGGGATGACCGAAAGCCCTTTCGCGTCGATCTTGATTATCGCAATGTCGGTCTTCGGGTCAGCACCGACGACGCGCGCCTTGAAGCTGCGCTTGTCGTAGAGGATGACCCGGATGTCGCTCGACTGTTCCACCACATGGTTGTTAGTAACGATATAGCCGTCAGGTGAGACGATCACGCCGGAGCCGAGGCTCTGTTCCTTGAAGCGCCGGTTCTTGCCGTCAGGAAACGGCGAGAGAAAATCAAAAAACTCATCAAAGGGCACCTGCTGACGCTTGAGCAGCTTGGTGCTGGAAATGTTCACGACAGAGGGGGAGACGGACTTGACAATCTCCGAAAAAGCGCGGCTCGTCTCTTCAATCTGCATCGGCGTGCGGGGAGAAAACGGCGGATACGCAGCCTTAGAAAGCAGATAGTAGGCGAGTCCGCCGGCAAGAAATCCTGCGAGCAGCAGCGCCGGAACCCAGAGAAAGCGCCTGTTCATTGCCTATTTTAGCATGAATTTCCGGACATCCCCAACACGGAGCGTAATGCGGTGGGAGTCGAGATATTCGAGGAACGGCAGGGCAAATTTTCGGGAGGTGCCGAGAACGTCCCGGAACTCAGCGACCGTCATCTCCGGCTTCTTCGCGTAAAAGGCCCGGAGAAGTTCGAGCATTTTCTGATACAAAGGTTCGGTAACATGCAGGGAATCGTTGATTCTCACCAGCTGCCCTTCCGTAGTCATCAGTTTCAGCAGGTCAGCCAGTTCTTTTTCGGGAATACGCAGACGATCGGCAATCTCCTTGCGAAGCGGCGGCAGGAAGCCTTCTTGTTCGATAGCCGCCAGAATCCTGCCGCGCAGGGTTTCATCCCCCTGCGAAAGAGAAACGCTGAAGCCGGCAAGCCGCAGCAGGTCGCGGTCCAGCGCCACTTCGGGAATGAACGGCAGAAGCAGAAACGCCTTTTCCTCTCCTTTCAGCACGGATTTCAGGCGATTCTTCAGTTCCTCTTTCGGCAGCCCCGGCTTGAGCGGGTTCTCTCGGTGAAACGCGGAAAGTAGACCGACGAGCTGCCCGCGAAACGCCGCTACGGTATCTCTATGGAAAAACGTGTCCTGAGCTTTTACGCAGAGGGCTTTCCCGGCAAGCTGATCAATAGCCGACCCGAGGTCCGGCAGATTCCCCTGAATCCACCCCTCAATCTGCGCAACCGTTCGGCCGCCATATCCGGTCCGCTTGATCAGCATCTCTATCTTGTCCCTGAGCGTCCCCTGCTCAAAGACATCGAGATCGGCCGTGCCGGACAGCCGCTTCCGCTTCACCGGGTGCGGATCGAGCACCGCGCCGCCGCCGATTGTCTCAAGCGGCGAGAAGCGCCTGATGATGTAACGGTCTCCGCTCAGCGCCACAACGGGATGATCGAGCCGGTACTGGCAGTAACAGGATTCCCCGGGCGCCAGCTCGTCGCGATCATACAGAATTACGCGCGCTACGGTCTCAGCGGTGCCGCAATAGAAATGCACCCTGCTGCGGGATTTTACCGGCGGGGCGTCTTTCATCAGCTCGATCTTTGCGTCAATGGCGGTTGTCGGAACAAATCGTCCCGGCGGGACAACAACGTCTCCCCGGTTCAGTAGCTCGCGGTCAATCCCCTGAAGATTCACGCCGATGCGCTGACCGGCAAAGGCTGCGTCAACCATCGAGCCGTGGCTCTGGAGGCCGCGGACCTTGCTCTCAATTCCGCTCGGGAGGATCTCGACCGGGCTGTCGACCGTCAAGGTTCCCGAAAGCGCTGTGCCGGTAACAACCGTCCCGAATCCCTTGAGCGTAAATACGCGGTCTATCGGCAAACGAAAAATTCCCCTGGTAAGCTTTGGCGCTACTGCCAGCGCCTTCGCACGGATAGTCTGCTTCAGCAGCTCAAGGTTGAAGCCGCTTTTTGCGGAAACCGGCACGATTTCCGCGCCCTCGAGAAAGGTTCCTTTCACAAACCCGTGGATTTCGTCCGATACAAGCTCTATCCAGTCTTCTTCGACAAGATCGGCCTTGGTGAGGGCGATGAAGCCGGTTTTGATCTTCAGCATCTCGCAGATGGCAAGATGCTCGCGGCTCTGCGGCATAATCCCCTCATCAGCAGCGATGACCATCATCAGCACATCGATGCCGCCTGCGCCGGCCAGCATGTTCTTGATAAGGCGCTCGTGTCCCGGAACGTCTACAATGCCGACCCGCAGGCCGTCTGGATATGAAAGATTCGCAAAGCCGAGGTCAATGGTAATGCCGCGCTCTTTTTCTTCTTTCAGGCGGTCGGGATCTGTTCCGGTGAGCGCCTTGACGAGGGAGCTTTTGCCATGGTCAATGTGGCCGGCTGTGCCGAGAATAACGCTCTTCTGAGCAGCTTCTCCGGAGTCCCCGCCGGAAGGTCGTTGCTGTGGAGACGAGCCCGCGCTCACCTGCGATCGCTCCGGACGAACGCATCAAACCCTTTGAGAATAAGGAGGCCGGCATCCTGACTTTTTTCAGGGTGGAACTGGGTTGCCATAACATTGTCTTTCCAGATCATGGAGGTAAAGGTCGTCCCGTAATTTGTTGTTCCCGCGACAAGGCCGGAGTCGTCGGGGAGAACATAATAAGAATGCACGAAATAAAAATAGGAATTGTCCGGGACATCCGCGCAGATCGGGGGGCGCTTCTGATACGCCACCGTATTCCATCCCATGTGTGGAATTTTCAGCAGCGGATCCTCGGGCCGGAACCGCACCACTTTGCCGGGGAAGATATCAAGCCCCCTGCAGTCGCCAAACTCCTCCGATCTGGAGAACAGAATCTGCAAGCCGAGGCAGATGCCGAGATACGGCTTGCCCTTTCTGACTTCCGAGACAATCGTGTCGAGCATGCGCAAGCTGTCAAGGTTTGCCATGCAATCGCGAAATGCGCCGACACCGGGAAGGACAATGCCTGCCGCATTGCGCACCTTTGACGGATCGGCAGTGACAAAGGCTTCAGCCCCGATTTTGTGGAGCGCTTTCTCGACGCTCCTGATATTGCCCATGCCATAATCAACAATCGCTATCATGGGTATCATTTTACCACACCGACAGGAGACGGTTGATGTTTCGCAGCTCATCTTCCGGCCGCTGAACAGGCTGCAGCGCTTCCTGAGACCAGGTTCTGACAGAGATCTCTCCGGATTGATGAATCAGCACCCCGACTGCGCCGTCCCGGTCCGTCCGATAGACGCGGGTTGCCGCAAGCGCCTCCAGCGTGGCCGGATGCGGGTGTCCGTACCGGTTTTTCCGCCCCGCGCTGATTACCGCAAGTCCGGGCGCGACACTTTCCAGAAACGGCCGGCTGAGCGATGATCGGCTGCCGTGGTGCGGCACCTTCAGAACCGAGCTTTTCAGGTTCTTCCCGAGAGCAAGCAGATTCTCCTCGGCATCTACCGCGATGTCCCCGGTGAAAAGAACCGAACGTCCGAATGCTTCGAACTTGAGGACGAGCGAATCATTGTTCTCATCTGTTGTCGCCCGGGCGGCATAGTAGCCGGGATAGGGGTGGAGCGCGGTAAAGGCATAGCCTTTCCCTTCAATTACGTCGCCGCGTTCAAGCCGGCGATGGACAATCTCCGGAGACAAATCTTCCCGGTAGGAAAGCCTGCCGTTGTCCCAGAGTTCGAGAACGCGGAAGTCGCGCCGCAGAGCGGCAAACCCCGCAACATGGTCAGGGTGGGCATGCGACAGGATGAGCGCATCGACCGTGCGGACACCGCGGAAGCGCAGAAAATTCATCACCGGCTGCCAGGCGCGGCCTGTGTCCAGAACCATGACCCGGTTATCCGGCAATTCGATGACTGTGGCCTCCCCCTGTCCGACATCGAGAAAGGTAATAAGCACGCCATCCCGCTTCTGCAGCATGCCCCAGGAAAAGGAGAGCGCAAGGAGAACAAGCAGGACAGCCGCGTCAGCGCTCCGCAGAATCGCCTTCCCGCGCCCCGTTACTGCGGGCAAGAGTATCCTGGTCAGTACCAGCAGCGCGAGGATGCCATAAAAAATTACCAGAAACAGCGCCGGGAACGCCTCAATTCTGACCGCCGCCCATTTCCATCGGGCCGCGCTTTCAACAATGCCAAGCAGGAACCCCGTGCTGCTGCCAAGCAGATCCGGCAACGGAAATACGCCGAAGAGCAGATATATGAACGAACCGGCAAGCGCCCAGGGAAGTATAAGAAATCCGATGAGCGGCGTTATGACGAGATTCGAGATCGGCGCAATCAGCGAGCTGTAATGAAACGTGAGCGCTGTCAGCGGTGCCGTACCGAGAGTCGCGGCGCACGATACGAGCACGGACGCGGCAAGGACGCGGCCGCAGCGCTTCGGAAGAGAGTCGCCGTTCCCCGCAATCGCGGCATTCCCGGGGTTGATAGGGGAGCCCTCGTCCGGCCGCGTCTGCCATCGAGAGCGGAGCCAGTCGGTTACCAAGCCAATGCTGAGTACGGCGACGAAGGAAAGCTGAAAGGACAGATCGCTCAATGCTTCGGGATCAAAGGCTGTGATGGCACAGGCGGCAAACAGCAGCGTGTTCAGCCACATGCCCTGCCTGCCGAGCAGCAGACCGAGCAGGAAGAGCAGAATCATGAGGAATGAGCGAATCGCGGGATAGCTCAAATCGGAAATCCCGAGATAGAGCGTCAGGGCGGGCACGGCAATCAGCGCTGCAACCTGCGAGGGGGAAATGACGATTGTTATCTTCGCAAGCACGCGCTCCGGCAGGCGGAGCAGCACTCCCCGGAAAAGATGAAACAGGGCGAAAAAGACGAGGCCGAAATGCGTGCCTGAAATACTGAGCATATGTGCCAGCCCGGTCGCCCCGAATGCCTGATTCAGTTCGCGGGGGATGAACCCGCGCTCCCCTGTTACGAGGGCGAGCAGAAAACCTCCCGCGGCGGACGGCATATGTTCGGGCAGGTATGCGTGCAGACGCGCGCGGGCGCGGGCAAAGGCCGCCCGTGGAGCGGTGCCGCGCTCCGCGGCAGCAACAAGAAACCCGCCAACCAGGCTTTGCTGCATGCCGGGATTCGCAAGCGCAATCTGCTGCGGCATGCGAACCGAAAGCGAATAGTCGCGATCCAGAGAAAAAGCCTGCCCGCTAAGGACGCGGAGCAGCCTGAGCGCAAGGACGGCTCCATCTTCGGTCATCACCTGTGCGACGCGAAATGTCTGGGCGCGCAGATTCCGCTCAGTATCGATCAGCATCGAATCAGTTACCGGCACGCCGGTACAGCTTATAGTCCTGCCTTCCAGCATCCGGGGATCGGAGGTTCCCGGGTGTCCGGCATATGCGATGAGAAAACCGGCAGCGGCGGAGAGAATACAGCCGGTCAGTATCCGGATTGGCCGGGCGCAGGCACGGCGCAGGGTCAAGAATATCAGCATGAAAAACGCCAGCAGAGGAAAGGCGGCGGTAACCGGGAAAAAGGGGGATGCGGAAAAGAAGGCTGCTCCGGCAAGAAATGCCGCGAAAAACAGCATGGAGACTAGAATTCCGTATTACACTTCAACCACCCCGGCGGAACGCCTTTGCGGTATGCCCGGGTTTCGAGCGACGCAAGCTCGGCGTCTTCCCTGGCAAGAGCCTCCTGATCTTTTGCCAGCTTCTTCCGCGCGTCGCTCAGGCGCTTTGCGGCGTTCCTGTCGCCCGGTTTTCGATCAGCCTCCTCCTGCTTTTTGGCCACGGCAGCCTCCGAGGTGCTGACGCGATGCTTCGCCTGCTCAACCATCCTGGAGCGTTTCGTCCCTTCCTTGCACCAGGAGGCCTTTTCCTGATCCTGCCTGTCAGACAGGTTCCTGCCTGACGCAGCCTTTTCTCTCGGAGAGGATACGGCATTGCGATTGCTATCCGCAGGATTCCGGTATTTTTGCAGATCGCTGTCCGTGTATGAGCGCGGCTGTTCAGCGGCGCTTACCACAAGCGGGCTTGCAAAAAAGATCATCAGGCAGAGCAGACACCGGAAAGCTTCGTGTTTCATGTTATTTCTCTCCCAACTGCTTTTCTATTGCCGCGGCGATTCGCTCGGCAGAGGTTCTGGCAAGGCGGGCATTCTCACACTCAACCATAACGCGTATTTTGGGTTCGGTTCCTGACGGACGCACCAAAAGGCGTCCCCGATCGCCAAGCGTCCTGGCCGTGTCATTGATCAGTTTTGTAAGAGCCGGAAACTCCTTCAGGTCTTTTTTGCCTGCCACCGGCACATTCAGCAGCACCTGCGGATAAAGCTCAATGCCCTTCACCAGCTCGGAAAGCAGCATATTCCTCTTGCGCATGAGATGAAGAACCTGCAGCGCGGTTATCGGTCCGTCGCCCGTGGTGTTATAGTCGAAAAATACGATGTGCCCCGACTGTTCGCCTCCAAAGTTATACCCGTTTTTCCGGAGCTCTTCCACAACAAAGCGGTCGCCGACTTTCGTGCGGACGACCCTGACGCCGTGCCGCTCGAGATGCCGCTCAATGCCGAGATTGCTCATCACGGTCACCACGGCGGTATTCAGCTTCAGCCGGTTCTCCCGTTTCAGCTCAAGGGCGATGATGCACATCACCAGATCGCCGTCGATGACAGCTCCCTTTTCATCGACAAAGAGCGTTCTGTCGGCATCGCCGTCATGCGCTATGCCGATGTGTGCTCCGCGTTTCCGCACCTCTTCCGCCAGAGATTCCAGGTGCAGCGAGCCGCAGTCCATGTTGATATTGATGCCGTCAGGTTCGTCATGAATCGAGACGACATCCGCGCCGAGTTCCTTCAGAAGCGTCGGCGTGATTTTGTACGCCGCTCCATTGGCCGAGTCGATAACCACCTTCATCCCGACGAGATCTATGCCGCGCGGGATGGACGACTTGATATATTCGATATAGCGTCCCGCCGCGTCATCCAGCCGGAACGCCTTCCCGACCTTCGAGCCGGAGGGACGTTTAATCGGGCAGGACTCCGCCAGCGCGAGCTGCTCAATCCTGGCTTCGAGTTCATCGGAAAGCTTGAAGCCGTCCGATGAGAAAATTTTGATGCCGTTGTCGTGATACGGGTTGTGCGACGCCGAGATGGCGACGCCCGCATCCAGCCGGAGCGCCCGGGTGAGAAACGAGACCCCCGGCGTCGGAAGCGGCCCGACCAGCGTCACATCGACACCCATCGAGCAGATGCCCGAGGTGAGCGCGCTCTCAATGATATACCCGGAAATCCGGGTGTCTTTTCCGATAAGAACTTTCTGCCTGCCGATGCCGTCTTTCTCATGCAGGACAGCGCCAATGGCCATGCCGACTCGCAGCACCATTTCCGGGGTCATATACCCCCGGTTAACCTTCCCGCGAATGCCGTCCGTGCCAAAAAGTTTCACTTGCCCGCCTTTCTGATCGTAACGGAAACAGAAACCTCCGCGCTCTCGGAGCGCAGGCCTCTGCCGGTCAGATTCAACTTCACATTCTGCACTAAGTCTTCATTAAAACCGGTGATGTCGACCGGATCGGTACGAATGACCGCCAGCTTTTCAACTTCGCTCCGGGGGCCTTCAATGGTAACCATGGACGGCTTCACCACCGCCGATTTCACTTCATACGGACGCTCGGGCGTGCCGGTAATATAGGGTCTGACCTGCACCGTCCGGCTCGTGGTTTCATCAATCGACACCTTGATTGTCGCAGGTTCAATCCGCACAACCTTGAGCGAGCGCGGAAGCAGTACATTATCCCGATCGAGCGACTGGGAGTTTTCGCCTTTTTTTGCATTGCCGAGGTCAACAACCACCCGGACATCTGCCGCGCGCAGCCGGTAGACAGCCTGTTCGTAGCCCTGCACGCTGACCGAAACCTTCCGGACATTCTGCCGGAGAATCTCCATGCCGGCGGGAACATTCTTGAAGTCGATCTGCGCGTCAACCCATGTCTCCGATTCTCCCCGGTTGGAGACGTAAAACCAGAGCGATATCGCCAGCACGACTGACAGTATCTTCAGGCCAATATTTCTTTTCGGCTTTTCAGCCACGGTTCGCTCTCCCTTTACGCATTTTCCGATGACGCCCGGTCCGGTGCCGCCTTTTTTTTCTTTGTGGTGAACAGATCGGTAAGGATGTCGCGAAGCGTTCCCATGTCGATATGCGGTTCCATCTTGCCGTTCATCGCCAGAGAAATATCGCCGGTCTCTTCCGAAACAATAATAGCCACTGCGTCGGTCTCTTCGGTCAGGCCGAACCCGGCCCGATGGCGCGTGCCGAGCGCTTTGCTCATGGCAGTGCCGAGCTTGATCGGCAGAAAACACCCAGCCGCCATAACGCGGTTTCCGCGGATAATGACTGCACCGTCATGAATCGGCGATGTCGGATGGAATATGCTCAGGAGCAGATCCTTGTTCACCTTGGCGTCAAGAGGCGTGCCGACCTCAACGTAATCCTTGAGGCTCACATCCCGTTCAATGACGATAAGCGCGCCGATTTTCCGGTTTGCGCAGGCGACCGCGGCCCGCACGATTTCTTCCAGCGACTTCAGCTCTTCGGCTGACGTGAAGTTCTGAAAGAAAGAAGACTCTCCCATCTGGGCGAGGGCCCGGCGAATCTCCTGCTGGAAAACGACGATGAGGACGATGACGACCTGCGACCAGAAGTTCTGGAGAATCCAGTCCATGGTAAAAAGCTGGAAATATTTTGCAAAGATGGAGACGATGATAAGGACACCGACGCCGACAAGCATCCGGGCAGCGCGGGTTCCCTTGATAAGCAGAAAGACCTGGTAAAGGATGACCGAAACGAGCGCGATGTCAAGAATGTCCTGCCACCGGATCTGTCTCAGAAGATCAAACAATCACGCCTCCTACGAAATACGATCCCGATATATCTTTACCTGCAGGGAAGCCCGGGCTGCGTCCACAAAAGATTTCATAGCCGCGTCACGCTTTGCCGCGAGAACGCTCATCTGCAACTGCATTGCCTTCGGGTTGTCACCGCCTGCAGCCGGAACATCCAGCGGGGTCACGTCCACCGACGCCCAGACGAGCCGCTTCAGCTTGTCGAGCGCAAGCTGCCGGCGAAGCATTCGTTCGTACTGATCCGGACTCATGCGGTTCAGCTCCAGTGTGCGGAAATACACTTCCTTTTTAAAAGCGCCGTCCCGCCGGAAACGCTGATCGGTGACGATTATTTCCTGCACTTCCGAGTCGGCTGCCGTCAGCCCCATATCTGCAGCGGTCGCGAGCAGAACCCGTTCTTCAACAATGGAGTCGAGCACGGCTTCCTTGAGGTTTAACTGCTTTTCCATCTCTTCATTGAACTGGTCCTTGAAAATATCGCGGTACATAGTCCGCGCATTGTCATACGCGCGCCAGAACTCCTCGACCGTCACCTTTTCGCTGCCAATCTCGGCGACCACGACGCTTGTCGGCTTGTCGAGCGGTCCGACGCCCCAGAAAACAAAACTGAGAATAACGATGAAGAAAAGAAAATAAAAATATTTTGCGTGCTTCCGCATTCCTTCAAGCATTGCGGCATCCTCCTCAAAAACCGTTTGTTCTGCCCGGCGCGAGCTGTACGCCTCTCAGCCGGACAGGAAAGAGCAGAGAAAAAAGGCAGGAGATCGTCTTAGACGGAATCGTTTCCTTCGCCGCGCAGGTCGACCGGACGCTCCGGAACAATGGTCGAAATAGCATGCTTGTAAACAAGCTGCTCATTCGCATCCTTCAGCAGCACGACAAAGTTATCGAACCCTTTAATCGTGCCCTTCAGCCGCACGCCGTTTGTCAGAAAGACCATAACCGGCATCTTCTCCCTGCGGAGCGCGTTCAGAAAATTGTCCTGGAGATTCTGGGTTTTATGTCCAACCATGACGCGGCACCTCTAGATTTTTCTTCCGCCTGAACGCTGCAGGCTGAATTCAGCCTTTTCAACGGACTTTCCGGATTCCTTGCCTATCGTACACATTTTATACCATAAATGATTTAAAGAAAGAAAGCAAGAACTATGTTATAATCCAAAGAGATACGCCATTCCAAGAGGAGAGTTTTTCATGCCTGTCTACGAATATAAATGCACCAGCTGCGGATATGAATTCGAAAAACTCGTCCGTTCGCATCAGGTGGTAGCCTGCTCACACTGTTCGTCGGAGAATATCATCAAGAAATTGTCGGTCTTCGGCATGAGCGGCGTTCAGAAACAGACATCGTACGGCTGCTCGACCTGCAGTTCCGGGTCCTGCAGCACCTGCAAGTAAAGGTGTCGCCGAGGCGGACCCGCGAATGAGCAAGGAACAGACAAAAACAACAGAAAAGCCAGAAACAAACATACGGGCACATATTCAGGAGCCGCCGCTTTTCCACGTTGTGCTGCTGAACGATGATTATACGACAATGGATTTCGTCATTTATGTGCTCGAAGCCGTCTTTCACAAACGGCCTGCCGAGGCAACGCAGATTATGCTTCATGTTCATAGAAACGGCAAGGGCATGTGCGGTGTCTTTCCGCTGGATATCGCCGAGATGAAAGTGCTGGCAGTGCACGAACTCGCCCGGAAACATGCGTTTCCGCTCAAATGCGTCATGGAGAGAGAATGATAAGCAAGGAACTTGAAATTACCATACAGGCCACTATCCGCGAGGCCAAAGGCCTTCGCCACGAGTATCTGACGGTTGAACATATCCTGTACGCCGTGATTCACGATGAATGGGGCATTGACATTATTACCGCCTGCGGCGGCAATGTCCTTCGCATCAAGGCAATGCTCGAAGAATACCTCGCGAGGCATATCCCGAAAGTGCCGGGCAGCGACGAGATGCACCCCCATCCGACCAAGGCCTTTCAGCGCGTTGTGCAGAGAGCGCTTGTCCATGTGCAGTCGGCGGAAAAGAAAGAGGTCGATTCGGGCGACATGCTTGCTTCCATTTTTGTGGAAGAGGAGTCGCACGCGGTCCACATCCTCGAAAAGGAAGGCATTACGCGTCTGGATGTGCTGAATTATGTGTCGCACGGCATCTCCCGTATTGCCGCAGGACCGGACAGCGACCGTGAACAGACGCCGGGGCAGTCCGAGCCGTGCGGGCCAGAGTGCAAGCAGGACAAGCAGAAGGCCGCGGCGAAAGACCCGCTCAAGCTTTTCGCGGTGAATCTGGTCGAGAAGGCTCGCGAAGGCGGCATCGATCCGCTCGTCGGCCGTGATACTGAACTGAAGCGTATGATTCAGGTTCTCTGCCGGCGCCGCAAAAACAACGTTATCTTCGTCGGCGAGCCGGGCGTCGGCAAGACCGCGATTGTCGAGGGTCTCGCCCGCAAGGTGCACGAAGGCGCGGTTCCCGCGCCGCTCAGGAGTGCGCAGATTTTCTCTCTCGATATGTCCGCCATGCTGGCAGGCACAAAATACCGGGGCGATTTCGAGGCGCGGCTCAAGGCTACTATCGCCGAGCTCGAAAAAATACCGGGAGCGATACTTTTCATCGATGAAATTCACACCATCATCGGCGCGGGCGCTACCAGCGGCGGCTCTCTTGACGCCTCCAATATTCTGAAGCCGGTGCTCAACTCCGGCAGGATGCGCTGCATCGGCGCGTGCACCTATGAAGAACACAAGAATCACTTCGAAAAGGATCGGGCTCTCGCCCGCCGATTCCAGAAGATCGAAATTCAGGAACCGTCGATTGCCGAGACGATATCGATCCTGATAGGGCTGAAGCCATACTATGAAGACTTTCATGGCGTGAAATACACTGCTGCCGCCCTGAAGGCTGCCGCGGAACTCGCTGCAAAATACGTCAACGACAAATTTCTGCCTGACAAGGCTATCGACGTCATTGACGAATCGGGCGCATCGCTGAAGCTCCTGAATGCCGAAAAAGACGGCGCTTCCCGCGCTACGGTCGGCGTGCCGGACGTTGAAGCGGTGATAGCGAAAATGGCGAAGATTCCGGCGCGCACCATATCGACCTCCGACATGGAAAAGCTGAGAAGCCTGGAGACCGAACTGAAAAGCGTAGTCTTCGGCCAGGACAAGGCCATCAGCTCGCTGGTGGCCGCAATCAAGCGCTCGCGCGCGGGGCTCGGCCTGCCCGAAAAGCCGATAGGCTCGTTTCTCTTCACCGGCCCGACCGGCGTCGGCAAAACAGAGGTTTCCAGACAGCTGGCCGCGGCGCTCGGCGTGCAGTTCCACCGCTTTGACATGAGTGAATATATGGAAAAACATGCCGTCGCCCGACTTATCGGCGCGCCGCCCGGCTACGTCGGCTTTGATCAGGGCGGCATGCTCACCGAGGCCATTCGCAAGCATCCTTACAGTGTATTGCTGCTCGACGAAATTGAAAAGGCGCATCCCGACATCTTCAGCATTCTGCTGCAGGTAATGGACTACGCAACGCTGACCGACAACAACGGCAAGAAGGCTGACTTCCGGAACGTCATTCTGGTCATGACCTCCAACGCGGGCGCCATGGAGATGGATAAAGGCTCTGTCGGCTTCGGCGATCGCGGCGCCGACACGCAGGACAAAAGCGAGGCGGCGATAAAGCGCCTCTTCACGCCCGAGTTCCGGAACCGCCTTGACGGCACTATTCACTTTCACGCGCTGAACCCTGAGATAATGAAGCAGGTCGTTGACAAGTTCACCGATGAGCTGCGCCGCCAGCTTGCTCCCAAAAAGATCACCATCAGGCTTACCGACAGCGCCCGCTCGTGGCTTGCCGGCAAGGGCTTCGACCGCCGCTACGGCGCCCGCCCGCTTGGGCGGGTTATGCAGAGTGAGATTAAGGACACGTTGTCCGACGAAATGCTCTTCGGCAGACTCGTTAAAGGAGGAGCGGTAACAGTCGGCGTCCGGGACGGCAAGCTGACCTTCACCTATGTGGACTGAGAAGGCCTGGGAGCCGGACAGGCTGCCGCGGGCCTGTCACGCAACAATTATCAAGCGCGCAAGGCTCTGAAATGCCCGTGTACCGACTTCCCAAAGATGCCGTCTTTCCGCCGCCGCAGAGGGCAGAGCCTGACGGCCTGCTCGCGGTTGGCGGCGACCTCGGAATCAAGCGGCTTCTCATCGCTTATTCGATGGGGATATTTCCCTGGTATTCGGAAGGCTCGCCTATTCTTTGGTGGTCGCCCGACCCGCGCCTCGTGCTCTTTCCCGACGAATTGAAGATCTCCCGCTCTCTGCGCAGGACCCTCAGAAAAGGCTCCTTTATGGTAACCATGGATACGGCGTTTGAACAGGTCATCCGGAGCTGCGCGGCACTCCACATGACGGGCAAAGGCGGAACGTGGATAACTGACGACATGGTCAGGGCATATATTCGTCTGCATAAGGCCGGCTATGCCCACTCGGTCGAGAGCTGGGCTGACGGCAATCTTTCCGGGGGGCTCTACGGCGTCTCGCTCGGGACGGTTTTTTTCGGCGAGTCGATGTTCGCGAAAAAGAGTGACGCGTCAAAAGTGGCCTTTGTCTTTCTGGTGGAGCGGCTGCGGGAATGGGGATGCACCGTTATCGATTGCC
>CAYMRS010000028.1:0-31698 GCA_964392915.1 uncultured Nitrospiraceae bacterium | reverse complement strand
ACTGCCACTGCGAAGAGAAATAAGAACCGCCGCATGGATGCCATGAGCGGTTCTTATTGTTTATGCCTCCCTCAACCTGCCTTTAACTCATAAAAACTGCTCTCGCCGAATGTTTATGAATTATGTGAGCTAGACAAAGGTCAGCAGAGGCACTCCCCGCAGAGCGGACAGGAAACAGGTGACAGTTTCTCTGACAGGCCCATCCGAGAGCGCTGAAGCGACCGCTACTCCCGCCGCCCCTGCCTGCACGACGCTGCCGCACGTTTCTGCGGAAATCCCCCCGATGCCGATAATCGGAACCGACACCAGACGTCTGATTTCAGCAAGCATGTCAGTCCCTTTCGGTATTCCCGCATCTTTTGTTTTCGTCGTAAATATCGGACCGAAGCCGATGTAGTCGGCTCCTGCTTCAGCGGCGGCCAGAGCCTCATGATGGCTGTGCGTGGAAATGCCGATAACTCCTTGCCCTATAACGCGCCGGGCCGCGTCAATCGGCAGGTCATCCTGCCCGAGATGCACACCGTCGGCAGCCACGGCTGCAGCAATGTCGGCATGGTCGTTCACAATAAAGAACGCCCCGAACTCCTGTGTTATGGCACGCATTGTTATTGCATTATGATAAAGATCACGGCGGGAACTCACCTTGTCGCGATACTGCACCCATGAAATGCCGGCAGCGAGGAACAGTCTGAGCTGCTCCTTGCCGCCGTGGAAATCAGTCAAATAACAGAGCGGAGCAATGTGACGTTTTTCCCGCATCTGCCGTCTACTTGCCGTTTTTTCCGCTCTGCACGTCTACGAATTTTTCCGGATGCAACACCTTCTCAATGAAGGCCGTGTTAAACGTGCCCTTCAGAAAATCGGGGTGATTGAATATTTTTTTGAAAAGCGGGATCGTTGTTTTAATTCCTTCGATTGCAAACTCATCCAGCGCGCGCTTCATGCGGGCAATGGCTTCATCGCGCGTCTTCGCATGGACAATCAGCTTCGCAATCAGAGAATCATAAAACGGCGGGACAACCCATCCGGCATAGGCACAGGTATCAACACGGATGCCCGGCCCTCCGGGCTGGTTGAAGGTCGTCAGCCTGCCCGGACTGGGAACAAATAGATCGGGGTCCTCCGCGTTGATACGCACCTCGATAGCGTGGCCGTTCGGTTTCACCTGATTCTGGCGAATCGACACCGGCAAGCCTGCAGCAATTCGGATTTGCTCTTTGATCAGATCGACCCCATAGATTTCCTCGGTCACCGGATGCTCGACCTGAATGCGGGTATTCACTTCCATGAAATAGATATTCTGCTCGTCATCAACGATAAACTCGATAGTGCCGGCATTCCGGTATTTCAATGCCCTGGCAGCCTTGACTGCATACTCGCCAATCCGCTTCCGGAACTTTTCGGTCGCGATTGGCGACGGAGATTCCTCTACCAGCTTCTGGTGACGGCGTTGCACCGTGCAGTCGCGCTCTCCGAGATGGATAACGTCGCCCTTCATATCCGCGAGGATCTGCACCTCCACATGGCGGATTGATGGCAGGTACTTCTCAACATACAGTTCGCCATTGCCGAATGCGGCAAGCGCCTCGCGCTGCGCCATCATGAATGCCTGCGAAAGCTCCTGCTCCTCACGGACAATCCGCATGCCCCTGCCGCCCCCGCCGGCGGATGCCTTGATAATGGCCGGAAAGCCGATTTTTTTTGCGATTTTTATCGCCGCCTCTTCGGTGCTTACCGGGCCATCGCTTCCGGGAACAACCGGAATCCCCTTCCGCTTCATCAATTGCCGGGCCTTTGCCTTGTCCCCCCCCACCTTGATCGTTTCCGCGGAGGGACCGATAAAGGTGATGCCGGATGTCGCGCATGCCTCTGCAAAGTGAGGGTTTTCCGAGAGAAAACCATAGCCGGGATGAATCGCTTCGGCATCCGTGATATCTGCGGCACTGATAATCGCCGGAATATTCAGATAGCTCAGTGCCGGACTGGAAGGACCGATACAAATCGCCTCATCGGCGAGCTTTACATGCAGCGCGTCCTTTTCGACATCCGAATAAACGACTGCGGCCTTGATGCCGAGCTCATGACATGCCCGGATAACACGAACCGCAATCTCGCCCCGGTTCGCAACCAGTATTTTTTTGAAGAGTTCCATAGGTCTATGCCGGCTCCACCAGAAAGATCGGCTGGCCGTACTCCACAGGATTGCCGCTCTCTACAAGAATCTTTGCCACAACGCCGTCGGTATCGCTCTCAATCTCGTTCATGAGCTTCATTGCCTCAATAATGCAGAGCGTCTGTCCCTTCTTCACCCGGCTGCCGACATCGACAAAGGGCGCCGCGTCAGGTGCGGCGGCCCGATAAAACGTGCCGACGATAGGCGCGGCAATGGTAGTGTAATGACGTGCCGGCTCGTCTTCCTCGACCACCGGCATCACAAATTCCGCCTTCGGCGCCATGACAACATGCGGCATCTCGACATGTCCGTAATGCTTTTCCCGCTTAATCTTGAGCTTCATTCCCTCTTTTTCTATCTGAACCTCCGAGATGTCCATCTCTTTCAGAAGTCCCATCAACTCTTTTATTTCGTTCAGTTCCATCTGTTCCTCCCTGTAGATATCATAACGGACGCCCGGGTCACAGGCTCTCCCCCCGAGAACAGCGCTATTTCACCTTTTCGATGTAATCGTCAGTCCTCGTGTCGATCTTCAGAATGTCACCAATCTGGATATGGAACGGAACCTTGATGACCAACCCTGTTTCCATCTTCGCCGGCTTGGTTGAGCCGGACGCGGTATCGCCGCGAAACGATGGTTCTGTTTCCGCAACCGTCAGCTCAACAAACATTGGCGCCTCAATGGTCATCGGCTCGCCACGATAGGTAAGCATCGAGACAACCATGTTGTCCTTGATGTATTTTTTTGCCTCGCCAATCTGCTCCGCAGTCAGCGGGACCTGCTCGAACGACTCCATGTCCATGAAGTAGTTGTGGCCGTCCTGCTCATAGAGGTACTGCATCTGACGCTGCTCAAGCGCCGGCTGGTCAAACTTGTCGCCGGAACGGAACGTGTCTTCCAGCACCGCGCCGGTGCGCAGGCTCTTGAGTTTCGTCCGGACAACCGCTCCCCCGCGGCCGACCTTGGAGTGCTGGAAATCGATAATTTCGAAGGGCTCGCCCTTGTATTCGATCTTTGCACCCTTTCTGAAATCAGATGTTGAAATCACTAAACTCCTCCTTCTGCTTCCCTGCCAAGATTCGTGAGGACCGAAACCGACCCGTCTCTCACGAGAATGACATCTTCGATGCGCACTCCTCCGACGCCTGGAACGTAAACGCCCGGTTCAATGGTAAAGATCATGCCATCGCGCACCCGTTGCCCCCTCGTCCATGATACATAAGGATATTCGTGCACATCAAGCCCGATTCCATGTCCGAGACTGTGGCCGAAATGATCCCCATATCCCGCGCGTTTGATGAACGTGCGGGCAGCGGCATCAATATCCTGCGCCTTTGTTCCGGGCTTCACTGCTTTTATCGCGTTCTCGCGTGCCCGGTTGACGATGTCGTAAATCTTTCGTTTTTCGGGATCCACCTGTCCGGGAATCAGCACCGTCCTCGTCATGTCGGAATAATACCCGTCCGCCTCGCCGCCCCAGTCGACAATGACAAGGTCTCCCGCCGTGATTTTCCGCGCTGTGGGCCAGGCATGCGGCATCGACGAATTCGGCCCCGAGGCGACAATAATTTCAAATGCAGCGTGCCTGCATCCCTGCTTTCTGAGCGCTTCATCAAGACGCCGCGCAACCTCGGTCTCGCGGATGCCTGCACGTATCCATGGGCGAACGGCACGGTATGCGTCCTCGGCACGCGCAACCGCGCGCTGAATTATCGCCATCTCCTCCGCATCCTTGATGGCGCGAAGCTTTTCTATCGGGTCTTTCAGCGGAACAAGCTCCGCCCCGCAGGACTGAAGCTGATCAAACCAGGCGTAGCTCACCGAAAACTCAAACCCGAGTTTCCGCACACCCAGCTTTTTGAGCAGCGAGCGCAGCAGAACAAACCGCCTGCCCCGCTCAATAACAATCTCAGCAGTGCGGACTTCCCGCGCGGCCTGCTCCTGGTAGCGGAAATCCGTTATGAAAAAAGTTTGCTCCGGAGCAACAATCAGCATTCCGGACGACCCCGAAAAACCGCTCAGATAACGGATATTCTTCAGATTCGTGACAAGCAGGGCATCAAGGCCTTTTGCCCTGAGGATTTTCCGGACACGCCTGATACGGCCCGATGGCATGGACTGCGACGGACTCATACCCTGCGGGCAATTATGGAATCGATGATTGCAGAGGCGACCGCCTCTTTCTGCATCAGCGGCAGAGACTCTTTCAGGCACGTTGCATCGGCGCCGCGGGTGATGATGGTAACGGCGTTGGTATCGGTCTCAAATCCCGAACCTTCCTGAAGCACGTCATTGAAAACTATCATGTCCGCGCCCTTGGCGATAAGTTTCCGCTCAGCCCGGTCAATCCGGGCGCCTGTTTCAGCAGCAAACCCGACCGTAAACGGTCGCCGTTCCAGAGCGCCCACCGCTGCAAGGATATCGGACGTCCTGTCGAGCTTCAGCACCACGATATCCGCCTTGTCCACCTTTTCATTTTTGCGCTCGGCAGCAGAAAAGTCGGCAACGGCGGCGGCCATAATGGCAATAGTCGCTGAACTGATTCGCTCCATCACCGCGGAATGCATCTCCGAGGCGGTCTCCACCCGGACAACGTCTACGCCCGAAGGAGCGGCAATTGCCGCGGGACCGGTTACGAGGGTTACCAGAGCCCCGCGCCGCCGGGCGATCTTCGCGAGCGCATATCCCATCTTGCCCGATGAACGATTCGAGAGAAATCTGACCGGATCTATCGGCTCACGCGTCGGACCTGCGGTCACCAACACATGCTCGCCGGCGAGATCTTTCGGCGTTACTGCCGAGACAATCGCCTCGATGATCGTATCGACATCAGCCATCTTGCCGACGCCTTCCTCACCGCAGGCAAGCGTTCCCCGCTGCGGCTCCACCAGAATAGCGCCCTGCGCGAGAAGCGACGCGAGATTTTTTTTGACCATCGGATTTTCGTACATGCGCCAGTTCATGGCAGGCGCGAGAATAAACTTGCCCCGGAACACGAGGAAGGAGGTGCTGATCAGATCATCCGCTATGCCGTTGGCAAACTTGCCGATGCTGTTTGCCGACGCGGGCGCCACCACGAAAACGTCCGCCTTTGCCGGACCGTCGATATGCGAAAACGGCTCCTCGAACATGTCGGTCGTCGCCGGAGTTCCGCACGCCAGCGAAACGGAAAGCGGCGTAATGAAGTGTTTGGACTTTTCGGTCATCATGGCGCGCACTGTCGCACCGGCATCGCGGAGACGGCGGATCAGATCGACTGCCTTGTAGGCAGCCACACTGCCTGTGATGCCGACAAGAATGGTCTTGCCCTGCAACATGGAAGTTACCGTGAGAGAATTGGAGAAGATTGTTTCATTCGGCAGGGAGGATGAGCCTATACAGACTCATCGCCCTCATCAGCCTCGGTATCGTTGAAGAGCTCTTCAAGAGCGCGCTCGGAAGAGCCTTCCCGCTCGTGGAGATATACTTTCAGGTCTTTTTCGAGTTCGGAGAGGTCCGCAATGCTGCTCTTGCGTTTTTCTTCGATCAGCTTCTTGAAATCGATGCGGCCTGCTTTGTCGAGCGCGGCGGCGGCTTCTTCGCCCATCATGAACTTGATCTCGCCGTTGACGGTCTCAATCAGGGCCGTCGTGGTGACCTTCCTCGCCTTCTTCGCGATTTTCGGATCCGCCCCGACGGACAGCTCCCGCGCACGCTGCGATGCAATAACCGCGAGGCGGTACTTGCTCTCTATCTTCTTTTTGTCATATGCCACCGGCAATGCAATAATGTCCATCTTTACTGAACCTCCTTCAAAAAACTGGCGGCCGCCCAGGCATGGTCAAACCGCTCGACCCGAGCCCGCTCGGCACGCACCACAGAAAGAAGCTCCTGAAGAGCTTCGTCCAAAATGTCGTTTATTATAACATAATTATAATCCCGGTACCCGCGGATCTCGTGCTGCGCCTTCAGAAGCCGCCGGGCAATGACTTCCGGAGAATCGCTCCTCCGGCCTTCCAGCCGGTGTTTGAGGGCATCCAGGGACGGCGGCAGCACGAAAATCTGGACGCTCTCCGGAAAGTGCTGCCGTATCTGCCGCGCTCCCTGCACATCGATATCGAGAATAACATCCGCCCCGAAGGCGAGAATCTCCTGAATCCTGAGCTTCGAAGTCCCGTAATAATTGCCATGCACCTCAGCCCACTCGACAAATGCGCCGGTCCCTATCATCTCACGGAACCGCTCCGCCGAAACGAAGGAGTAATCTACGCCATCAGCCTCCCCCGGCCGGGGGCCGCGCGTAGTATAGGAAACGGACATCTTCACATCGGGCATGCACTGCAGCAGCTTCTGGCAGAGCGTTGTCTTGCCGGCGCCCGACGGCGCTGAAATTACGATAAGGTTCCCAATCCGCTTCCGCATCACATCCCCCGTTTCCTTCCGAACTTCCCGCCTTCCGTTCTTCCTCGCTGATTATTGTATGTTCAGCGACTGTTCGCGCAGCCTGCCGACGGCATTCTTCATATCTATCGTCAAAGAGATGATTTCTATTTCATCGGCCTTCGACCCGATAGTGTTCACTTCCCGGTGCATCTCCTGGAGAAGAAAGTCGACCCGCCGGCCAATCGCGGCATCATCTGACCGCAGCGCAGCGCGGCATTGGTCAATATGGCTTCTGAGCCGCGCAATCTCCTCCGCGATATCGCTCCGCTGGGCTATGAGCGCAACCTCCTGCGCCAGACGGGTCTCGTCCAGTTCGGTGTTTCCCAACAGTTCAGAGACCTTTGCGGCCATCTTCCCGCGCAGCCGCGCGACAACTCCGTCGGCAAGCGAACAGAGCGATGCATAATCGGCTTCGAAGCCGTCCAGAATACGGCCGAGCTCATCTGCCATGGCCGCTCCTTCGGTCTCCCGCATTATCCGGAGACAATGAATCGCCTCGGCAAGCGCGCTAAAGAGGGCTTCGGCGTCATGCGACGGCTCAGACTGCAGGATAAGGTCCCGGTAACCCGAGAAGAATTCAATGCCAATCTGCCCCGGCAGCGAAAGCTCCTGCTGAAGCGAAGCGAACGCCTCATGCATGCTCTTCGCCAGCTCGCGGTTCACCGTGACGCCTGGCTGCCGCTGCTCAGTCAGCGAAATCATCACATCAATCTTGCCCCGCTGAAATGCCGCTCGAATGCGGTTGCGGACTTCAATTTCATGCTGCATGAGGAGCGACGGCATGCGCACGCCGACATCGAGACCTTTCTGATTGACCGAGCGGATCTCGGCCTTGTAGCCCTCCTGCTCGGCGGCACCATAGCCGGTCATGCTCTGAATCATCCTCTTACCCCTCTCAATTTTACCGTCTTTCGGCGCGATGACGCGCCTTTGAGTATCTCGACATCACCCGCTCGAACCCCGAAATGGGCCGCCAGCACCTCAATCAGCTGGGCATTGGCCTCACCGTCAACAGGCGGAGCTGTCAGCTTCACGGCAAGAACGCCCCCGGCCACACCGGCGACGCCCTTTTTTGAAGATCGCGGCGTTACCTTCACCTCGATAATGATGCCGTCATTTACTGTCCGGCTGGGGATATCCATTGCTCCGCGCCCAAAAATTATAATATACTCCGCCGGCAATCCAGGTGACAACCACCAGCGCTATCCCTCCAAACACGTCCACCACATAGTGATACCGGCAATAGACCGTGGCCGCAACCAGTAGCAGCGCCGGCACCGCGAAAATCCGGAAGAGCCGCCGGTCGAAACGCCACGCCAGCAGCAGCGCTGTCAGCGCAATGCCGGTATGTCCGCTCGGAAACGCGTCGCGCTTGACACCCTCCAGCCAGTTCAGCGCCGCCTGAATCGAATGACTGATCGCGCTGCCCGGCAGCTCCGCAGTATGAAGGTGCTCGATGGCATAGCGCGGGCCGAGCGCTGGAAACAGAATATAGCCGAGATAGGAAAGATAAAAACAGAGCAGGATCATAAAGACAAAGAACTGGAACGCCACGTGCTTTCCCTGCCGCCAGAGTGAAACTCCGATGGCAATCGGGAGGAAGTAATATGTGGTATACGCGAGCTGGAGAATGTCGGTCAGCAGCGGATGCGTTACGGACTCGAGCGCCACCGTCGGGTGGACGCCGAAAATCTGATAATCCAGCCGGATGAGCAGGTGGTCAATGTCCTGCGGATGGATAAAGTGCACGAGCAGCCCGAGGCTGTCGAAAACAACCAGAATGGAGACGACCGGAAAGACGATATCACGGATAACCTGCAGAGCCCGGTTGAAGTGGCATATCCGGACGATAACTATCTGAAACCCGATGAGCGAAGAATAGATGAGCATGAGCATGTTCGCCGCCGGAATCTGCTCGCGGAAAAAAATCGTCAGGCAGAGCAGAAACGAGACAAACCCGACAGTAATGGTGTCGGCAGGACGGAATGTATTGAGTGGCGGCACCATGCGCTGACCTTTTCACCTTTCAGGCGCGGCTCAGCGACTTCACGTCCGCCGCGCTTCCGCAGAACTTCTCACAGTTTTCTGATTGCCCGCTGCAGGGCCCGATCTTTTTTTGAAAGGCGGCGCGGATTGCCGGAGCGGGCAGGATCCCCGTCATCGTCTTCCTCGTCCTGCCCCTGCATTCCCGTTTCTTCTTCAGCTCCGTCCGATTCATGACGCGATGAGCCCGCCAATGTCCGTTCGAGAACAGTCTCAAACCGGGCGGATGAAACCGGCACGGCATCGTGCGACCACGCGTACTGCTCAATCGCCCGGTCGGAGCTTATCACAATCCACTCCCGCCGCTCCCGCGTGATTATGCGCTTGATTGCGTCGTCCGCTGATTCGCCCTGCCCCGTATAAAGCACCGCAATTCCGCCGCGAACCTCTCTGCTGCCCCGGCCCGGACCACCCTTGTGTCCGTCAAACACCAGGGTGATATCGTGCCCTTTCGCGCGGCGGTACGCCATCAGCGACTCGCAGAGCGTCTCGCGCGCCTTCTCGAGATTCCGATGCCCGGTGCCTGTCAGGTTGTAGCCGTCAATAATAATGAATGCGATGGCAGTTCCTCCAGACAAGCTCCGATGCCGCACAATGTGATATTCGTTCCCACGAGGCGTTCCTGAAATTCACCCGGCGGTGAGCATGCAGCAGCCTTGTGGCTTATTTTTTCGTTCTCCCGAACCCCTGCATACTGTTGTCGCGCTCAGACCCTTTTGCAGAGCCGCTCGAAGATGCGCCGCCACGTATCTTCGTCAATCTCGTCAAGATATTCCTGAATCGGGAAGACCTGCCCGCACGACGCGCAGGCTAAATGCACGCGGGCTCAGCCGGAGCCGATTACCAGACGAAGCGACGACTGACAGGAGCGGCATTTCATGCGGCAGTCTCCTTTCCCTCATTGGCAGAGCGGGCAATCTGTAGCGCGGTCATATCGGTTTACTATACCATAGTGAAATGAAGAAATTCGGCGGCATTGCGTGGGATATTTCCTGGCGGGACACCGAACAGTGGAACGCGGCAATTCAGGCATTGTCCGGCTTTTTCCGTTCCGATTCTCCTGAACGTGCCGCTGCCCGGCTGGCGGCGGAGCATGTGCGCGATTTGATCGACGCGGTCGATCCCTTCATCCAGGAGCAGACTGCCGTTATCTGCCCGCATTGTACGAGCGTCTGCTGCATCGACCGGCACGGCTCGTTCGATCTGCACGATCTTGTATATGCCTTCTGCCTTAATATGCCGATCCCCCGCTACGAGCGCCACCGGAACGAAACTGATCCCTGCCAGTTTCTTGACACGACCGGCTGCCGGCTGCCGCGCCACGAACGCCCCTTCCGCTGCACCTGGCACTTCTGCGAGGCGCTGATAGCCCACATGCAGACCCTCCCCGCAAAACAGGTGCGGGAATTTCACGCAGCATTTCAGGAGTTGCAGAGGGTGCGCCATGAAATGCTTGGACACCTCCGTCAAAGCGCTTCAGACCAAAAGTCATAGGTTATTTTGAAACAAAAAAGAGCGGAACAGGCGATGAACGCCCGTTCCGCTCTTTACAACGTCTTGCCGACTACTTCTGGAAGCGCTTGCGGATAAACACGAGCCCTGCAACACCGGCCGCCATAAGCATGTAGGTGGACGGCTCAGGAACCACGCCCGGCTCAGGGTCGGGAATCTGCCCGCCATCGATTGAAAGTGACGACTTCGCAAGCGTTACCGCCCAGCCAGCATCACTAACATCTATTTTCATGAACACCTTGAGACCAGTAGCAATGTCATCAAAAAAGTTGGCACCAAGGACAAACTCGGTAAACGCCCATGCGTCATTTTGGCCAATCAGATAACCAAGGGACACCATATTTGCGCCGTCATACGCAAAGATTTCGTCTCTTTCTCCCTGTGCATAATCAACATCAAAGGCGCTGATGTTCAATTTGGCACTTGTAATACTACCACCGATTGGTTTGTGCTGCCAGCCCCAGTCCATCTCATACCAACGATAATATGGAGCATCATACTTTTGAGCATCCGTTGGAACAAAGAAACCCGTCGGCGCCTGCACGGTGTCAACGACTCCCGCACCCGCGAATCCTGCAAATGCCAAAACCAGAATACTGAGTGCTACCAAAACCCTTTTCATCTCAAACCTCCTCATTATTAATTTTGCTTCAAGATTAATACCCGCTTCCTATCCTAAAGAACCAAAAACTGTTTATTCCTTTTTTACTTTTTTTGCAAGAAGCGAGCCAAAAAAATATATCGTTGATTTGCAACGATATTTAAATTTTCAGGCAGTTGAAGAGCCTCTGGACTGTAAAGGATTCCGACAAAATACTTTACACTCTCGCGCTTCACCCCGGAAGTGTCATTAGCATTTATCCCTTTGCTGTCACTCCGGCGTGCAGCGAGGAAGGCGGGAAGCAGGGGCTCATAACTCCCCCTCCCCCTCTTATCTTAAAGAGGGGAGGCTGGAGGAAGCCGGATATCCCCGCCAGGGCGCGAGCCGGAATGACGAAAACAGACAGCAATACAGAGCCTTGTTGTCCAGTTGCAGGCTCCAATGACAATTCCGGGTTATTTTGCTCGAAGCATCTCCACGCTCTCTACTTGAAATCAGACGTCTTCACAAGCCACTGTCGGGTTCTTTCACAAAACTGTCGGTTTTATTTACACTTTTAAGGATATCGCCCACACTGGAATTTCACAAGCCTTAATTATTCAAGCAGTTACGCCTCGGGAATGCTTATTGCTAATTGCATTAAGGGTTATTATGACATCTTACGAACAACCGACAGACTGGCCGGACAAAACCGATTTGCGGATTGACGCGCTGCAGGAACTCTCATCCGCCATGCTCTGCACTGACGACATCGGCACGCTGAGCAATCTTATGCTCGACTGCGCCGCCTCGCTCACGCAGGCTGAGCGCGCATCGCTCATGTTCCAGCTTCCGGGCAAGGAGTTCTGCATCATCGCGGCCCGCGGGTTCGACCTTGACGCGCTGCGCGACCGGAAAGTGCAGACCGACAAGGGAATCGCGGGCCATGTCATCAGGTCGAAAACGCCGTACTGGGTGCAGGACATCGAGAGCAACGAAACGCTCCGCCCATTCAGGAAGGCGTACTACCAGACCAACTCCTTCATTTGCTGTCCGGTCGTTCCAAACTCCGTTGCGGCCGGTGTGCTGAACGTTGCCGACAAGCAGGATCGGACATCCTTCAGTCCTGTTGACTTCAAGCTGATCCAGATGCTCGCCAATCAGGCGGCGGCGGCGTTCGACCGGGCATTCATCCACGGACAGCTCAAGACGAGAATGGCGGAACTGGAAGATGCCAATGCCCGCATCGCCCGGATGAGAAAGATGGAGGCAGAGTTTGCCATCCGCTGCTCGCATGACCTCCGCACTCCGCTGAACTCCATACGGGGAGCCGCGCTCTTTCTTCAGAAAAATCCTACCCTTGCCAGGACGGAGCAGCGCGAATTCTACCAGATTATCAATCAGGACGCGGACCGCATGCTCCAGACCGTCCAGACGCTGCTCACCTGCCTGCATCCGCAGGATGAAACCCGCCCCGGCAACGCACTGCCCATCAACTTCCGTGAACTCATCGAAAACATCACTGGCCAGAAAGCGCTTCGCGCGCTGCTTGCGAAGTCGTCAGTGCGGCTTACGACATCGCTGCAGGAAAATCCGGCCGACCTCCTGGTAGATAAAAACCGGTACGCCGATCTGGTGATGAGCGTCATGGAGCTGGCAATGCCGTATCTGCAGCAGGGAGATGTCATCGCGCTGAAAGCCTCCGACAACTCGCATGCCCGGCTTCAGGTCAGTTTCCCGCGCCGGCTGCCCGAACCTATTGTTTCGCTGTTACGGGATCCGGGCAGAGACGCCCGGCTCGAAAATCTTGACCTTCGCATGCGCATCAGCGCCATCCGCAAGGCCATCGACGCGAACTGCTGGGAACTGCAGGCTGAAAACAGGATGGACAGATTTGAAGCCATTCTTTTGATACCACAAAATACACGCGCCACTCGTGAAAAAGTGGCGCGCCGCGTGCTGAACCGCTTTGCCGATTTTATCTGCGAACTGCTGGCCCTGAACACCTGCTCCATTATGGTTATCGATCCGCTGACCAACCAGCTTACGATTCAGGGCGAGCACGGCCTTAGTCCGGAAGTTGTGCGGGCAACCCGGCTCGAAATGGGCGAACGGATTGCGGGCCAGGTCGCGCTCGAAGGATTGCCGCGCCTGGTCGGGAATGTGGAGACTGAAGAGAGGACCATGAAGCTCAACAGGCCCATGTACAGCACCCAGTCGCTGCTCTCGGTTCCGATTGTCAGGCACGGGCGGGTATTGGGAGTGCTCAACCTGAACAACAAGCGCTCAGGCGAACCGTTCACCGAGGCCGACCTCGCGCTTGCTACCGCCCTTGGGGAGCGAATCGCCAATATTATTGAAGGCATGCTGAGTTCTTCCCTCACCGACAGCGCCTTGAAAATGCATCTGGATTCTCTTGACTATCTGATTGAGGCAGTGCAGAATTCGCCCCGCAGAACCTCCATTTTCGGTCTCATGCGCAGCCTGGCGCAGGAACTCAGACTTCCCGAGCGCGACATGCAGGATGCGTTGTATGCGTCTCTGCTGTTCGACCTCGGACTTTCGGTCATCAACACGCGGATTACCGCAAAGAAAGACCTTTCCGCCGCGGATATGTCCGTCATCCGCACCCACCCGTTGAGCAGTATCGGCCTAATCAGTCAGTTCGAGATTTCCGATGTCGTGCGCAGCGGCATACTGCACCATCACGAGCGCTATGACGGCACCGGATACCCGGCCGGACTTCAGGGAGAGGCCATCCCGCTCATTTCGCGCATGCTCGCCGTTGTCGACGCCTATACTGCCATGACATCGGAGCGAATCTACCGCAAATCAATGTCCGCAAAGAAGGCCATGAACGAACTCATTGCGGGTGCCGGCTCGTTCTACGACCCGACGGTTGTCGCGGCTTTTCAGCGCGCTGTCCAGGGTGCGCTGCAGGACTCCTCGCGGGATGATTCGTTCGGCAACGCCTGAACCACCCGCCTGCCGGTCTGCGCGGCTCTTCCCCTTCGCTCTTTGATGCGGTATACTCTATCAGACAGTGAACACTTCGGGAGATGCTGATCCACCATGGAAAAAAGACAGTCTGAGCACCTTTCCGCGGATATCGCAGACCGTCTCGTCAACATGGCCGGTTTTATCGAGCGGCAGGAGCAGGTTGATGAAGCGCTTTACGAACTGGTTCGGCTTGCGGCAGCGGCTCTCCAGTCGGGACGATGCTCCATCATGCTGCTGAAGCATAAAGAGGGAACAAAGCAGTTTCGCCTGAAAGTCTCTTCCCACACCGGGCATCTGCCTGAATCAGCCGTCACTCAGGAAACGCCGCTTGATGAGACCATTGCGGGACATGTCGTCATGACCGGACAGGCTCTGTGCATCGAGGATATCGGCAACTCTCCGTATGCGCCCAAGGCCCGCCGCTCCAGTGCCGGGTGCGCCTCGTTTCTGTCGGCGCCGATTCTCATGCATGAATCAGTCGCCGGAGTCATAAACTTTTCCGAACCGCAGGGGAGAACGGTCTTTACCGGGTCCGATCTTGTGACCGCCAGGCTGACCGGCCTGCTCGTCGGCCGGTCGCTTCAGGTTGTCCAGCTCCAGAACCTTCTGAAATCGCGCTATCTGCACTTTGCCATTTCCCAGGAATCGGCTCCGTTTCAGGACGGCACCATAACGCTTGATGGGAAAAACACCGCGGAAATGGCCAAAATCCTCTCCCGCACCTTCTACCGGGAAATGACAAAAGCCGGATTCGGCGCGGAAGAGATTCTGGGAGCAGCCACCGAAATCATCTCCCTGCTCGCTGAGCGCGTCTCGCGGCTGCGGACGCGGCAGGACAGCACGGCGGGCCAAAACACGTAATGCATTCTGCACGAAGAGAGGCGGGGCGCTGATGGTTTCAGCGCCCCGCCTCTCTGTGGTTTGAGTTCAGATGTCTGTTGCCGTCTTTTTTTTCGCAGGACTCCTGTCCTCTTTATTCCCCCGCGAGGCCGTGCTTCTTCATGAGATCATATAAAGTGGGGCGGCTGATGCCGAGCAGATCAGCGGCTTTGGCAACGTTGCCTCTGCTTTTCTCAACCGACCACCGAATCATCTCGCGCTCGAGCTGATCGCGCGCATCACGCAGCGACATCCCTTCGCGAATACCCTGCAGTGCTACCGACGCACCAGGGCTGATATTGAGATCCGCCGGCTCTATCGCAGCGTTCTCGGCAAGAATGACCGCGCGCTGAATCTTGTTCTCAAGTTCCCGAACATTGCCCGGCCAGTGATAGGAAGCAAGCACTTCCTGCGCGGCAGGACTGAAGCTCCTGATTTTTTTCCCTTGATTATCGGCAAAGCGTTTCAGAAAAACATTCGCGAGCAGCTGAATATCGTCGCCCCGTTCACGCAGGGGCGCGAGCTTCAATGAGATAACGCCAATCCGGTAGTACAGGTCATCACGAAACTTCCCGGTCAGGATAGCCTGCTCGATTTCGACATTCGTCGCGCCGAGAATCCGGGTATTCACCGGAATATCTTCCCGTCCGCCGACGCGCTGAATCGTCCTGTCCTGAAGGAAACGCAGCAGCTTCACCTGCAGATTTGTAGGAAGCTCCCCGATTTCGTCAAGAAACAGCGTGCCGCCGTCAGCATACTCGAACTTCCCCTGCACCATGCCGACAGCGCCGGTAAACGCGCCTTTCTCATGACCGAACAGCTCCGATTCCAGGAGGTTCTCCGGAATCGCCGCGCAGTTGATCGCGATGAACGGACCATCCCGCCGCACGCTCATTGCGTGAATTGCCCGGGCAACCAGCTCCTTGCCGGTGCCGCTCTCCCCCTGAATGAGCACAGAGACGTCAGAACCTGCTATCTTGCGCACGGTGCCAAAAACCTGCTGCATCTGGGGGCACTGGCCAACCATGCCGAGTTCGTCGGTCTTCGTCAGCTTTTTCTGGAGAACGGAAAGCTCGTCTTCAAGCCGCGCAAGATGAAACGCGCGGCTCACAATAACTTTCAGCTCCGCAAGCTCTATCGGCTTGTGATAAAAATCGTATGCCCCGAGCTGAATGGCCCGCAACGCGTTTTCCCGGTCGGTGTTGCCGGTCACCACGATAATCTTGGCCTTCGGCTGAATCTTCAGCATCTCGCCCAGACAGCGCAGCCCTTCTTCAGCGCCATCTTCCTGCGGGGGCAAGCCGAGATCAAGCGTCACAACCCGCGGACGGTACTTGCTGAAGGCGGCAATGGCCTCCTCCGCGCTGCCTGCGAGCGTTACCGAGAAGTCCTTCGCGAAGCCCCACTTCAGCTGCGTTCTGATTGCATCCTGATCATCTACGATCAGCAGTTTTTCCATTAAGGTTCCCTTGCCGCATTTCTGTTCAGAATTCTACTGGAAATCATTTACTTTGTATAGAGCGGCAGCGTCACCGTGAACGTGCTCCCCTCACCCTCTCTGCTCGCAACGGCCATCTTCCCTCCGTGCGCCTCGACAATCTGCCCGCATTGGTAAAGTCCGATGCCGAGACCCTGCTTTTTCGTTGTGTGAAAAGGCCGGAAAAGATGGTTTTGCATGAAGTCCGCGGACATGCCCGCCCCGGTGTCATGCACGCGTATGAATGCCTGTCCGTCCGTTACCCCGGTCTCCACGCGCACAGCGGCGGCGTCTTCCGATGCTTCAAGCGCGTTCAGGACCAGATTCAGAACTACCTTGCCCATTTCCTCACGGTCTGCCAGAGCCTTCACCGGACTGCCACCGCAGGAAACCCGGCCGGTTTTCAATGCCTGCGCCGTCTCGGCCGACAGCGCCGAAAGCTCAACCGGCTCGAGCTTCAACGCGCGCATCTCCCGCAGGTCATTCAGCCTTGCAATCAGATCCTGCATGCGCTTTACCGTGCCCGATACCGAGCGCACCATGTCCTGCCGGAAATCCGGTTCATCAAGAAAGTCTGCCGCATTCTGCACGACCAGCGAAAGCCCTGAAACCTGGTTCTTGAGGTCGTGAATCACAAAGGTCGAAAGCTTCGCAACCGCCGCAAGCTCCCTCGACTCGGCAAGCTCATCCGCCATGGAGCGCGTCAGGAGCGCGGAGCATGCGTGCTGCGCCAGCGCCTTCATCAGGTCGTAATCCTCGAAGCTGACCGGCTCTTTTTCGTTGAGCCGGCTGCGAAGCATGATGAATCCGGCGAGTCCGTCCTGGCTGATCAGCGGGACGACAAAGGCGACCTGGATCTCCCGGAAAAAAGATGCGTACTCACCCAGCGCTTCCTGATGCTCCGAGGTGTTCACCACCCCACGTTTCCCGGCAAGATGCATCGCGAGGCTGCTCTCCGGGGCAAAGTCCATCAAGTGCTCATTCCATTCATATCGGGTTCCCGCCGAGTAGCCATGTTTCTCCGGCTTCCGGAGAAACATGGCCGCTCCGCTTATGCCGAAGGTTTCGGCGAATGCCAGAAGAATGGTTTTTTCGAGCGCTTCCGTCGACTGCGCGGCGGAAAGCCGGTCGGTAAACTTCTGCCACTCAATGCGATAGTCGTATTTGTTGGTATAGAAATGACTGGAGATAAACATCCGAATCTGTCTTCGCACCCGCTCCGACAGGAGCACCACGAGCAAGCCCATCCCCGAGAGGAAAATGAAAGCGGTAACCAGTATCCGCTGATGCGCTCCGCCCAGGTACTTCATGCCTTCTCCGAGGAGGCCGAGGAGCACTAGATATGCGCCGACCGCCATGATTACCACCGAGTGATAAGCCATTTGGCTCGATACCTGCAGACGAACCTGTTCCTCGCTCCGGCGGTCCGCCCAGATCATGCACCCGACCGCTACCAGAACAAACAGGGAGCGGAGCGGCGCAAGCTGCAGGTTCAGGGTGCGGTACAGCAAGCCATGGCTGTAATAAAAACAGAGCACCGCGAGCAAAGCCCCGATGCCGAGAATATGATAGCGTATACGCCAGCGCTCCGCTCTCGGAGCAGCCCGATAGGTAGCCTCAAGGTTCACCATGCACCAGACGAAGAACACAAGCATACAGATTGAGAGCGCAAACCCGGGAGTCGTGAGAAACATCACCGGCTCGGAGAGAATGTCCGGGAAATACGCGAAGAACGTCGGAGGCTGGAGAATTGCGATGGCCGGCAGCGCCGCTGCCGCGGCAAGCCCCGCATAGGCCCCGAAAGAGAGGCTCTTCTCTTCGCGCGAGTACAGATAGGAATGCAGAAGAAAGAGCCCCGGGAGCATCGTCTCGGCGATCAGCGACATCCTGCGCCAGAGCATGATATCTTCCGGCATAAGGAACGTCAGCCCTTCAATCAGCTCGACCACGGCGAGCGCGAAGCAGACCGCCGCGATGCTGAACTGGTAACGGCGTTTCCGCCACGGCCGCGCCACTCGCAGAACAGTGTAGCCAAGAGCGCACAGCGCGGCCAGCAATGAAAGACCGGTCGTTACCATTTATTCAATTCCCGGATAACCGCCCCGGCTGAAATCCATCGGACAAGGCACCGATGCGTCCCGCGTCTTCATTTCGGCAGAAACTGCATCAGCACCGGGCGCTGAGCCGCGATGAAACGCACTCCGGCAGCATATGCCTTCTCCTCATCTCGATCAAACCTCACGGATATGCGGACAAACGACGAGTCGCGCCGCCGATCCGTGAGCGAGTTCATCGTCTCGGCAATCTTGAGCGCGTACTCATCCGTCAGCGCGCGATCCCTCACCTGAAACCAGTAAAGAAAGAGCTCCTTCGCGTCCCCCTTCTGATACAGCGCACGCATCAGGCTGAACTTCACCCCGTCGACGGTCAGGGTCTCAATCGATTCCGTCACCCGGAACCAGCCGCTTCCGGGAAGGCAGTTTTTCGGCGAATGAATCGGCCCGGCATCAGGCCCTCCGTTATGATAGCCGACGTACAGATATACCTTTGCTCCGTCCGCGCCGGTATACTCGCGCGCAAGATAGTCCGTCGGCTTCAGCACATCAAGAATCGCCTGGCTGAAGATGGATTGATTGCTCATGCGCCACTCGCCCACCACGATCGGGTAATCCATGAACGGCTTGTTCATGGGAACCGAAACACTCGCGTGCGTATGCACGAAAAGAGCCATCACCGCAAACAGAACCCCTACCATGACAAATCGTGTCCGCATATTCATCTCCCGAACCTCCTCAAGAGCGCGCCCGTTGCAATCAGAAGCACCATCGCCATGCCGAAGACCGCGAGTCCGGCAAATTCATGGAAAAAGCCCTCCGCGGCGCCCGCCCCCCAGTACTGCGCCAGAAAACCGGTGGCGACAACCCGGAACATATTGGTCAGAATTGCGATCGGAATGGCAGAAGAGACAATGACCGTCCGCTTCAGCCAGCCGTCCTGCGTCATGAACGCGAAGGCGACCGCCAGCGCGATCAGCGACACCAGCGACCGGAGCCCACTGCAGGCGTCAGCAACCTCAAGCGTTGTAGTTGCGAGCATGATGATATTTCCTTCGCGCACCACCATGATGCCGGACAACTTCAGGATCAGGACAGAAACCTTTGCGACAAAGAGCTTCAGCGGGAACGCGGCGGCATCATAGATGACTGCGGGAACCGGCACCATGAAGAAGAGATAGCCGAGCGGCAGCGCCATCGCCTTCAGCGCGACCGGACCGAGGAACAGGAGCACCATGCCGATCAGCAGAACCACGAAAGAGGAACGCATGGTGAAATACTCGGTGGCCAGGAAGCCTGCCGTCAGCGCCGCGAGTCCGAGACCAATGACGCCAATGCCCAGCCAGCTTGGCCGCGCGGTCAGTGCCAGGGTCTCCGCCCGGTTCTGCCAGAAGAAGTAACCGGCGATAAACGGCACGATAAAGCCGTGCGAGTAGTTTTCATCGTGATACCACTGCATCACCATCTTGGGAAAGATGTTCGCGTAGATTGCTGCCACCAGCAGAAGCAGCAGCCCGAACTGAATACGATACCTCTGCAGCGTCTGCCCGACGGTTAAAACATTACCCTGTTCCATAGGTTCTCCATCTTAAAATTAAGTAGAAGCGAAGGCAACTGGTCAAGGGGTGAGGAGAGAGATCTTTTCACCTGAGTCCCCGAACCCTGCCGTTTATTTTTTATAATAATTCCGGTACCACTCCACAAATTTCCGTATGCCCTCGGTAATCGGCGTATCCGGTTTGAATCCCACGTCCTGCTTCAGATCATCAACATCCGCATAGGTCGCCGGCACATCGCCCGGCTGCATCGGCAGCAGGTTCTTCTCCGCCTTCCTGCCGAGGCAGTCCTCCAGCACTTCGATATAGCGCATAAGCTCCACCGGGTTGTTGTTGCCGATATTGTAGAGCCGGTACGGCGCGTAGCTGGTGGCTGAGTCGGGGGCATCGCCGCTCCATTGCGGGTTCGGCTGCGGTATGCGGTCGATCACCCGCACGACCCCCTCGACGATATCGTCGATATAGGTAAAGTCCCGCCGCATCCTGCCATAATTGAAAACATCAATCGGCCTGCCTTCAAGTATCGCCTTCGTAAAGAGAAAGAGCGCCATGTCAGGCCTTCCCCACGGGCCGTAGACGGTAAAGAAGCGAAGCCCGGTGGTCGGCAGTCTGAAAAGATGCGAATACGTATGCGCCATCAGCTCATTCGCCTTCTTTGAAGCCGCGTAGAGCGAAACCGGATGATCGACATTGTGATGGACCGAAAACGGCATGTTCGTATTGGCGCCGTAGACAGAACTCGACGAGGCGTAGACCAGATGCTTCACGCCGTTGTGGCGGCAGCCCTCAAGAATATTCGTGAAGCCGACAATGTTGCTGTCGATATAGGACTGCGGATTTATGAGCGAATAGCGGACTCCCGCCTGCGCGGCAAGGTTCATCACCGCGTCGAACTTCTGCTCCGCGAAGAGCCGCTCCATCCCTGCCCGGTCGGCGATGTCGAGCTTCACAAACGAGAAGCCCGGCCTGCCCTGCAGCCGCCTGAGGCGGGCATCCTTCAGCGTCACATCGTAGTAGTCGTTCATATTGTCTATGCCGACGACCTGGTCACCCCGGTCCAGAAGCCTCCCGCTTAATGCCGAGCCGATAAACCCGGCCGCGCCGGTGACCAGTATTTTCTTGCCCACGTTCTTCATGGCCTGTCTCCCGTCATGTACTTTAGTGCCATGTTCTTTTTCATTTCCCTGTTACTGTTTTTTTTGCGCATATGCAAATAATATCGCATACCATTTCGCGTTTGAGAAAAAAAGACCGCGGCCCTCAGTCAGAGGCCCCAACAGATAAAAGCACACTTGTCCGTTGTCTCATGTCTTTTTTTTGCTGCGCTCCTTGTTTTTGCTGATGTCTGAGGCCTGATGGATGAGAAGAGAATGGATGCCCTCCCTCGCAGGAATGACGGGCTTGGTGTGGATGGTTCCTCTTTACCCCAGACCCCCTGCGAGCTCAAGGTATGCGCGGAGCGAAAGAATACGGACAGCATCGTAACGCATGAGTTTCAACATCTTCTTGTCGCCGGTAACGATCAGATCTGCACGCCCCTCAACCGCGACTTCAAGTATTCTGTTATCCGGCTCATCCTGCAGAACGGTGAGCGTAAGCTCCGGCGAGACCATCACACCAACCTCCGACAGAAAAACCGCAAGCCTGCTGAGTTCTTCCCGATCCGCTCCAAACTTCCGGCCAAGAACACCGAGTACTTCTGTGATCAAGGGCCGGGATATCAGCAGGTCATCGTATCCGTCAAGCACCTGCTGCATTGCCTGCTCAGCCATCCCCCCGCGAAACATGAATGCTGCAATCAGGATATTTGCATCAAAAACAACTCTCATTTTTTCAGGAATGCGTCAAGGTCGGACTCTTTCAGCAGACCGAGATCCCGGGCCTTTTTACTCCAGACGTCCTGAATCTGTCCAAACTCCTTTTTCAGGCGCTCACGCCGGGCAATTCGTATCGCATCCTGAACAACAGCACTGAACGTCTTGCCTTCATTCGCAGCCGTTTCCTCTACTTCTCGCACAAGATCGGGCGGAAACGAAATGGTTTTTTTTACTGCAAGCGCCATAAAGCACCTCCCGGTTGGTATGACTTAATCATACCACAATCATGCGAGTTTCTCTATTCATCACAGAGAAACAGGAAGACCGAAGTCATCACAGTTCAGACCTCAGTCAGAGGCCCCAACAGATAAAAGCACACTTGTCCGTTGTCTCATGTCTTTTTTTATTTTTGCCGAGGTCCATGGTCTGATGTCTGTATTTTCTATTGTCTTTGTTCTCAGCATAATGCCCAGACCGGTATGCAGAAGACATCTTCACGCGGTATAAGAAACTCGCCGCGGTAAATGACCAGAGAAAACGGAATCCGCATGCCGGGATGTTTCTGCCTGAACATATCTAGAGCGTGCAGATAACGGGCATCCCATGCGGCCGCATACTTCACCTCGACCGGGATAACTGAACCCTTGATGGTAATAACAAGATCGATCTCCGAAGCGCTGCTCTTTTCCCAGTAATGGAAGCCCGGCGGCACCTGCTGAACCGCCCCCCACTTCAGGAAATCGTTCACCACAAGGTTCTCGAAATAGTGGCCGATGCGCCCTGATGCGGCCAGAAGAGCATGCGTTGGAAATCCGCTGAGCGCCCATGCTAGGGCATTATCCGCAAAAACGACCTTGCGCGATTTCTTGATACGTGTTGACGGGTTCACAAAAAACGGCATCATCAACTGTCCGATGAGACTCGCCTGCCAGATGCCGACATACTTTTTCGCAGTCGCTTCACTGAGCGCCGCGTCAGCCGCAAGCCCCCGGTATTCCAGAAGCGTCCCCATTCTCGCGGCAAGCTGGCCAATAACCGACCGGTACGCATCGATATTGCCGATTTCACGCACGCTTCTCATGTCGCGCTCAATATAGGTATCAATGTAGTCGGCGACCCACCGCGGCATCTCGTCGGGTCCGATTTTCGCCAGCGCCGTTGGAAAGGCGCAACCGGTTACCGCCTCTTCGACAATCTGTAAAGCGCGGGCGCTCCGGGGCCGTGCCTGCTCAATACGATCCGCGAGATTGCGACTGTTCAATGAAAGGTCGAAAATCATCTCAAACAGAGACGGACCGTTGCCGCCGCTCAATCCTTTGATTGCCGCACACTCACTGAGCGCAAAGGGATGCGCCCTTACCACCTGCACCCGCCCGGCGAGTGTTTCAGCCGTCGTATCGAGCAGTTCAAGGGCTGAAGAGCCGCTCAGTACAATCTTTACGCGCTCGCCATGCGCATCATAGAGCAGCTTGACCCGTTCAAATATCGACGGCAGCTTTTGCGCCTCATCAATAAACAGGTAAAAACGGTCACTGACTGTCGCCAGTTTTGCTCCGAGCACGCTCTCAATCCGATCCTCCAGATAGCGCTCCGACCGGGAAACCCGTTCTCGTTCAAATGACGAATCAAGGTTAATCGTCAATGTCAGGTTGGCAGGAACAGGCTTCAGAAATTCAACAACCGAGGTCGTTTTGCCAACCTGCCGGGGCCCTACAAGCACCGTAATGAGCGGACTGCGCAAAGAACGCTCAAGCAACTCATTGAAAATTCTGGGTATAATAAGGTTCATGACAAAATATATATCATATTATTTATATTGTCAAGCAATTTGATAATTATAATGATATTATTGCACGTTAATTTGATTGAACTTGGGTAACAAGAAGCGCCGATATTTCAGATGTTCTCTCTACCATGAAATAATGAAACCAGATGTCCGATTTTCAATCTATTTTGCAGGTTTTTTCTGATTCCGGCTGTGCAGACATTCTCTGCAAAGAGGTCTTCTGTATCAACGATTCAATAGGTCTGAGGAGAAGAATCCCCCTCGCGTGCCTGCAATGATAGCATCAAAACCGCATGCCGCTGGAGAATGAAGGGAACCCCATGCTCTGCCCCGCCTGAGACCCCTTCCCGCTATGCCTTTGCCACCTTTTTGCTCTTGACCCCGTTTTTCGCAAACGCATTCCGCGTATCGACAATCTGCCGCGCGTGCTTTGCGATAAAAGCATAATCATATGCGCTGTGGTCCGTGAGCAGCACGACGATATCGGCGGCGGCAAGCACGGCAGGCGTCAGCTTCACCGACCGCATCGAGACATTCGGGTAGTGGCGGTGCCCCCCGCATACCGGCACATGCGGGTCGTTGTAACTCACCTTCGCCCCGTGGTCGCGCAGAAGCTCCACAATCCGGAGCGACGGCGATTCGCGCTGATCGTCGATATCTTTCTTGTACGCCATGCCGAGCAGCAGCACCTTTGCCCCTTTCATCGCCCTTCCGCTTCCGTTCAGCACATCGATGATGCGCGAAATGACGTAATACGGCATGGAAATATTGATTTCTCCGGCAAGTTCGATAAACCGCGTCGAAAATTCGTACTCCCGCGCCTTCCAGGTCAGATAAAACGGATCAATCGGAATACAGTGCCCGCCAAGCCCCGGCCCCGGATAGAACGCCTGAAAACCGAACGGCTTCGTCTTCGCCGCCTCAATCACTTCCCATATATCAATGTCCATCCGGTCGAAGAGCATTTTCATCTCGTTCACCAGAGCGATGTTCACCGCGCGATAGATGTTCTCAAGCAGTTTCGTAGCCTCGGCAGCGCGTGTGGATGAAACCGGAATAACCTTCACGATGACCTGTTCATACAGCATCTTTGCAACGGCAAGGCACTCTTCCGAATAGCCGCCCACGACCTTCGGAATCGTAGAGGTACTGAAATCCCTGTTGTTCGGGTCTTCGCGCTCCGGAGAATATGCCAGATAAAAGTCCTTCCCCGCTTTCAGCCCTGCCTGCTCAAGAATCGCCCGCATGTCTTCATCCGTCGTTCCCGGATATGTCGTTGATTCCAGCACGATGAGCTGCCCCTTCCTGAGATATCGCGCTATCGTCTTCGTCGTATTCAGCACATACGAGAGATCCGGCTCACGATACTTGCTCAGCGGCGTCGGCACGCAGATGACAATGCAGTCCATTTCTGCCAGCTTCGAAAAATCGGTCGTGGGCTTGAACATCGCGCTGAATGAGGATATCTTCTCAGCGGGGATGTGTTTGATATAGCTCTTCCCCTTGCTGAGCGCGTCGACTTTCTTGGGATCAACGTCGAAGCCCGTCACCTGAAAGCCTGCCTTGCAAAACTCTGCCACGAGCGGCAGTCCGACATAGCCGAGGCCGATGATGCCGACCGCGGCGTTTTTTGCCTGTATTTTTTGGATCAGATTCATGGTTTATATTTCCTTTCTGAAGTGCGGGAATTTCCGGACGGGCTGCCTTTTCGACGAGCATGCGGGAGCGTTCAACAAGCGACTGAGGCGAGGAGAACAACCCGTTCAGCACGGAGCTGATTTACGAGCGCCGAGGCTATTCCCCGCATCTGTCTCTCTTCGGCCTGTTTTTTCTCTTTTTGGCAGGATATAGGCGCTGTCCCTATTTGCCCGTTACAAGGTGCTCTTGTACCGCTCGGTCAAATTGATGTCTCGGTAACAGTTTCAGAAGCTCTCCCAATATGGTATAACACGTATGCATGGTCTGTGCCTCCTTGTCAGATTTGGGGTTGCCGCCCTTTATAATCTACTATCTGAGTCTTCAGGCTATGCACTTCTCTTTTTTTACCGGACACTACTGCTATTTTATTTATGGCGAATGACCATTTTGGAGCTATGCTTTTTTTTCAATATAGCTTGAAATCAATTCGACTTTTGCATCCCATGTCTCCGAGGTCATACGGTCAGACCTGACTTGACGGCTATCCGGCGAATCAGCGCCGAGAGCCTGCTCCACGCCGGAGACAAACTCATCATATGTGCCGGCAATGCAGACTATATCTCTGTACTTTTCGCACTCAGGAAGCCTCGTGGAAACAACCGCCAACCCCGCCGAAAGATATTCTCTCAGCTTAATCGGATTCACATTCATGGTCAGCTCATTCACGACAAACGGAATCAAGCCGACGTCAAAATGCCTGCAATATGCCGGCAAGCTCTCATAGGGCTTCTGCCCGAGAAAATGCACGTTCCCGTAGTTGTGAAAACGGGAAATATCGACCGAGCTTTTTCCGATCATCGCTATCGACCAGTCCGGCCTCGCTCGCGCAACATGCTCGATCAGATCCAGATCAATCCACTCATGAATGAGTCCGAAGAAGCCAAGAATCGGATGTGAAATACCGGACAGGTCCTCAGGGCTTGCCAAAGAATCACTCAATGCGCGTGAAAAGTGCCTGTGGTCAACGCCGTGCTCAATGAGATATGTCCTTTCATTGAACCGGCTCTTATCGCGATACAGATGGTCTGCCGTGGCAAAAACAACATCAGCCTTCCGCATCAGCCTTATTTCCATATCCCGCATGGCTTCACTGTCCATGAACGAGAATTTCGACCATTCGTCCACGCAGTAATAGATCAGCTTTTCCTCTCCCATTGTTCCGGCAAGTTCAACCATTGTGGGCACGAATGTCCAGAGCTGAAAGGTGCTCATGTCAAGACGCCTGCGGTAAAACCAGAGCGAAAAGCGCAGCAGAAGCACATTAATCCTGCGGGCAAGTCCCGACGATGGAAACGGAAGCACAATCGGGGTGAATACAAAGAGGTTCTGGTTGATCTGTTCCAACCCCTTCACCCAGCTTTTCAATTTACCGACAATGCGCTGAAAATCCTCGCTTGATGCCGTCGGCTTGCGCATGCCGATAGAGTTAATCCAGAGCACCTTGTTGTGTTGCGAGAGCAGTTTCATCACCTGATGTTTACTCGTCGGGTCATTATGCCAGTCATTGGCAAAACAGAGTATGTTCTTTCCCTGTATCATTCATTCCCCTGCATTATTGATATACACTTTATGCCAGTATTCAAACACCAGAAACGGCCAAAGCACATCACTCATGTCTTGCTGCTGTTTTTCATGCTGTCGGATAAGCCCCTCAAGAACCGCCGGAACAAAAAACTGCCGGCTGGCGCTGCCCGGATCGAGCAGGACTTCGCGCAGACTGCCCGCCTTCTCCCGGAACCACCGGCTGATCGGCACCGGAAAACCTTTCTTGGGCCGGTACAGCACTTCATGCGGCAATCGCGACTCCATGGCACGCTTCAGCAGATACTTGGTCTCATTGCCGTGAACCTTGTACGACACCGGCAGCGACGCGGCATATTCCACGAGTCTGTGATCCAGAAACGGCACCCGCAGCTCAACCGACGTAGCCATCGTCATCTTGTCTGCCTTCATCAGCAGATCATCCGGCAGCCAGACTTTTGTATCCAGATACAGCATCCGGTTCAGCGGCTCACGCTGCCCCACCCGGTCATAGTATTCCCTCGTCACTGCGCCGCGAGAACTGGGTGGCCTGCCTCCGAAAAGCGCTGTGCGCTCGGCATCGTTCAATGCATTGGCAACTCCGGCATACCGTTCCTCCAGCGGCTGCTGAATCATTGCCGCGTAACGCTCCAGCTTACGGTTGCCCGAAAACCGTGCTGCTCCGGCTGCCAGCCCGGCCAGCAGACTCGTTCCGGGAAAGGAACGCATGGACTCAAGCAGCAGCATTTTTTTATAGATGTAGTACCCGCCAAGCAGTTCATCCGCACCCTCTCCCGACAACACCACGGTCACATGCTCTTTCGCAAGCTTGGAGATATAATACAGCGGAATCGTCGAGGCATCGGCTATCGGTTCATCGAGATGCCACACCAGTTTGGGCAGAAAACCGAGAAAATCATCGGCGGTCAGCCGAAACTCATGATGATCTGTCCGATACCGGATAGCGACCATCCGCGCATACTCAAACTCATTTTCCGCCGCATCGCCGGCGTAGCCGACAGAGAAGGTCCTGATCGGATCAGCAACCATTTCGCTCATCAGCGCAACTATGGCGCTTGAATCTACCCCTCCGCTCAGAAACACCCCAAGCGGCACTTCACTCATCAGCCGCATCCGGACAGACTCTTTCAGCAGCGAGACAAACCCTTCCTGCGCCTCTTCAAGCGGGACAGAACGCGTGCTGATCTCATTGATGTCCCAGTATCGTTGCGTCCTGACCTCTTCGACCGTCACCATGAGCGTGTGTCCCGGCTGAAGCTTCGTAATCCCCCTGAACATGGTACGTGGCCCCGGCACATACCGGAAACCGAAATAGAGGTTGAGCGACTCGTCGTCCACCTCGCGCCGCGCGGCAGGATGGGCAAGAATGGCCTTAATCTCTGATGCAAAGAGGAACGTATTTCCCCACTGGGCATAATAGAACGGCTTTTTCCCGAGCCGATCCCGCGCCGCAAAAAGGCAGCGACGTCTGCTGTCCCAAAGCGCAAAGGCAAACATGCCGCGGAAGTGATCCACACAGCGTTCGCCAAACTCCTCGTAGGCGTGCACAATAACTTCCGTATCAGACCTGGTCGCAAACACATGCCCTTTGGCCAGCAAGTCATTGCGAATATCCTGATAATTGTATATTTCACCGTTATAAACAATGACGACAGTCCCGTCTTCATTCGTCATGGGCTGGTGGCCGGTTGAAATATCAATTATGCTCAATCTGCGATGGCCGAGTCCTACCGTTCCGTTGACAAAAACTCCGGCGGCGTCAGGCCCGCGGTGAACCATACAGTCGCGCATGGCCAGCAGATCCTCTGACCTGACCGCGTTAACAGCCGCAAAGGAGACTATTCCGCAAATGCCGCACATACCGTATCTTCAGCCACCGAACTTCTGAACGTCGCGACAAGACGACTGTCAGCCCTGCGCTCAATCGCAAAAGATTCGCCGCCGCCATCGCGAACCCGCCTGATGGCATGCCAATCTCCCGTAAGGTCGACTAATGTGACGAAGGTCATCGGAGCATTTCCTGCCATCCGCAGCACAAGGATGGCGGCAGGGATTCGATGCCCATAACCTTCCGACTGCCATCCCTCTTCAAATGCCGCGGAACATTCACCCTCCGCGTCCCACTGAATTGCCGCTGCCGGACAGCGGCACTCATCGCCTTCAAGCCGCCATGAGTTGCCGGCCAGAGGGAAGCGCGCCTCAATCACGCTCTGTTCATGCACGTCAACAGTATCGAGCAGAGCAAGTAGCCCGTGACCAAAAAAGAACAGCTCACGGGTGTGCTTCCATGACCCCGCGTCCATGGTGCCTCTTAAACAGTGAATGCCATTTATTGTCAGGACACGCAGAGATCCATGATGAGGCTTCGCCCGCCATTGAAACGGAGTGGCAGGAACTGCAGGATACCCCCCGTTTACCCGCACCACCGCGTGCGCCTCTGGGCCGCGGAACCAGTCACGCCAGGGCGACTGATAACTGAATGTCCCCGAATCGATAATGACCGCCTCGCTCCCCTTGTACACCTGAATGCTCAGCATGTCGGCATGGGCGTGCCCGCAATTCAGCCACCCATGCGGCCCACAGTCAAAACAGACATAGGTATCTTTTGGGCCCCAGCCGCTCCGCACAAATGCGAACCCGCTTTCTCGAAAGACATGTACTGTTTCATCAGGCACGCTCGGCGTTAGCTGCTGAAACGCCGTCGGTGCGCCCGGCCCAAGCAGCCAGAGGGCTTCTTCAGAAAACGGCGACAGTGCGGCATAATCACATTTATCAAACTGCACGGCCATACAATGCAAAAATCCACGCGGGTCGTCTCCTGACATGCCATCCAGCGGCAGCAACCGCCCGCCGTCGTCATCGCCAACCAGCGGAATGCGCCCGTCGGGGCGGCTCGCGCAGAGCATAAATCGGCCGAGCCCAAGGATTTTCGCCTGAAGCCCTGGAGGAGGGGCGGCTCCATTTTTCAGGCCGAGCAGATAAAAATGAAAGAATATGTCCGCCGCATATCGGTGATACCAGAATGCCCGTTCCATATACCCGCCGTCGGCCAGCACGTGAGTATCGACACAATGCAGGAGCCAGCGCTCGCCGATGGCGCGCCAGCGCACAGCGCCCTTGAGGCCCGGCAGCAACGTGCCCATATAATACAGCCCCAATGCCTCGCCGCTGAGATGCGTGTTGGGACTGTAGTAAACCGAAAGATTGTTTTCAATATGATCTGCGTGCACTTCGAGCATGCCGAGAAAACGATCCGTCAGCTCACCAAAAGCAGTGCCGCCGCCGCACAGATGCCATGCCCAAAGCCATGAAATCGACCGATATGACAGTTCAAGGCTGCTTGACCAGTTCACCCCGTATTTCGGCGGATTCGCGTCCATCCAGCTCTGCAGTTGGCTGATAATCTCAGCGCGATACTGTTCGTCCCCACTCAGCACATGCGCCTGCGCGAGCGTTACCAGATGCTGATGGCGGCTCAACTCCCAGATAATTTTTGGGTCTGCGCCGTTCAGGAAAGACTCATCCTGCATCTGCTGCCACCATCTTTTCTGAACAGCCACCTTACGCACCGGGTCATAATGCCAATCGATGCCGCCTTTGCGCCGAAAGTCAAGGCTCGGATAGCCAAGAAGTTTGAAGCGGCCCAGACAAATATCATCAGCGCGGTTCAGAAGGGCTTGCCGCGCCTCCGCGTGCTCGGCATAGAGCGCCCGGATTTGCTCAAAATCGCGTGGCTCCACAAAAAACCGTCCCGTTTTCACGGAGTTACCTTTCATGCCCCCGGAGGCTTTGCGCATGACTTTCAGCCGCACATAGTCTGCCGCATTCCACGCATACTGCCTGAGCCTGAATGCAAGCTCATCCGGTGGATACCCCTTCAGTTTCGCCAGCCGGCTGATTTTTTTACCCATTACCATTTATCCCAGATATGCTTGCGCATCTTCATCTATCTCGGCGGATCGCTCAGAAAATATATCCACAAGCTTTCACTGCAATTTATGTGGGCCATGTTTCAGCATTTCTTCATAAAGATTCAGAATCGCTTCGATATTACTTATATCATCAAATATTTCACTTTGCGGTCTTTGTTTTGATGCTGCTAATTCCACTGTTTTTTCAATTAATGCATCGGCATCGTGGATCGGTATCAGATTGACGCCTTCAGGGCGCATACCGTTGTCGGTGGCTAGCACAGGCGTTCCGAGATGCAATGCTTCACGGATGGAAATCGCATCGCCGTCAAATTTAGTCGTTCGCAAGAGCATGTCGCAATCGTTTATCAAATGAAGAGTTTCAGCATGTTTCACATCGCCGGCCAAAAGAATTTGTGCAAAGTAGGTTTTTTCGGCAATCGTGCGCTTTAAATCATGTTCTAAAGAGCCTGAGCCGATAATCATCAAGCCTGCTTCGGGCATCTGTCTGATAATTTTTTCCATTGCATCGATCTGCATAAACAAATCATAGGTGTCTTCCAAAAGTCCGACCGTTAACAGGAATGGCTTGTGATTTTCAGCGAATTCCTTGAGATGTTTCGAAAGCTGCACGCTTTTGTCGGGCTTTCTGCAAACGAACGGATAAATGAGCCTGACATTTACTTTTGATAACCCGAGTTTTTCAAAAACCCCAAGCATCAATGTATTGACGCAAATGACTCGCTCAAACCGTCTAAAAATAAAGCCCTGCAAAGAAAAAGGTTTTGCATTTTTGGCACTTTCTGAAACAGCATACCCGCCTGAATGAACTGTTAAGACGCATTTTCCTCTCCCCATAAAGGCGCATAGCATCATCAAGCCCAAAATGCGCAGAGTGATTTCCCCCCCGACATGGAGATGGAGAATATCATATTCAAGTTTGCACAGCAGCTTGATTAAGGCAAACGGGCTTCGGGGGTGATAAATGTCGGGATCGGATGTGATTTTACTGCTTTTGGCGGTGGCTATAACAGAACATTTATGCCCTGTTTTCTGTAATTCTTCACGAATCGCCACCAGATTGCGCGTGATTCCACCTTCGGGGGGCGGATAAGGTCCGAGCTGCAAAACGTGCATTTCTATCTCAAAATCACATCAAGATTGATCTCTTGCGCATCGCCGGTCCGAACCGATTCGAGCATCAGCAGACAGCCTAATGTTGCGCGAGCTCCATCAATCACCGTAAC
>CAYMRS010000027.1:0-31798 GCA_964392915.1 uncultured Nitrospiraceae bacterium | reverse complement strand
TCAGCCCCGCTCCCTCGTTATGCTCTTTTCCCGCGTTCAGGAGGAACCGGAATCGTCCCCCGTCCCCGGGCAGGCGCCGTTGTAGAAGTCCCGCTCCCGGCACGAAAAAAGGGAGAGGCCGGGCCTCTCCCTTTTTTCGTGGTGCGTCTTTCCGTTTCGGAATAGTCCAGTTGCAGACCCTAATGACAATTCCGGGATGAATGTCGTAATTGTCGTTTGGCGGACATGCAAACGCTCATGCGCGCCGAATGACCGTTCCGGAAAACTACTGCCCGTCGCACCATGCCCGTGCATTCTGGAACATCCTGAGCCACGGCGACGCCTTCAGACCGCGCCTGAGCGCTTCGGGCATCCAGCCCCACTGCCATTTCAGAAATGCGCGCTCCGGGTGCGGCATCATGGCGATATGGCGGCCATCCGGCGAGCAGAGCGCCGTGATGCCGTGAGGCGAGCCGTTCGGGTTGAACGGATAGACTTCGGTAGGGTTGCCGCAGTCGTCCGCATACCGCATGGGCGCGAGTCCGCGCGCAAGCACGTCCTCAAGTATCTTCGGCTCAGGGAAATGCGCCAACCCTTCGCCGTGCGCGACCCAAATGCCAAGCACCGCGTCTTCCATGCCAGAGAGCAGGATGGAGGGGCTCTTCAGAATCTTCACGGTCGCAAACCGAGATTCAAATCGCCCGGACCGGTTATGAACAAAGCGGGGCTGGTGCTCATCAGGGATGCCCTGCCACGGCACCCAGCCGAGAAGCGCGGCAAGCTGGCACCCGTTGCAGACGCCGAGGCTGAATGTGTCGGGGCGAATGTAAAACCGCCGGAACTGATCGGCAAGGTTGCCGTGGAACCGTATCGTCGCGGCCCATCCCTTCGCGGAGTCCAGCACATCGGCATAACTGAAGCCGCCGACAAAAACAACGCCCCTAAACACGTCAAGCGCAATGCGTCCGGCCAGCAGGTCGCTCATCGTGATGTCCCACGATTCAAATCCGGCCACGTTGAATGCGGAGTGCATCTCGCGGTCGCCGTTGCTTCCTTCTTCCCGGATAATGGCGACTTTCGGTTTTGCATCGCGCCTCAGAAGAATATCCGGTGTCGGTTCGGGAACAAACGGAACTGCAAATGCTGGGCCAGGCCTATCATAGACGGCAGCCTTTTCGGAACGCGCATACTCTGGATTCATTTGGAGCATCTCAAGCCGGTGGCTTGTCTCTTCCCAGATGCCGCGAAGCACCCGCATGTCTTCATCAAGCACCGTCGCATCGCTGAAAACGACGCGAATCCTCTTTTCTGCAGCCGAGGCGCCGATTTCCTGACAGTTAACACCGGCCTGCCTGAAAATGGCTTTGACCGAATCACGATGCCCAGCGGCGACTTCGAGCACCAGTCCCAGCTCTTCGGAGAACAACTGCTCGACTGAATTCTGAGTTCTGAATTCTGAGTTCTGAATCCTGATATCCAGCCCGCAGTTGCCCGAAAACGCCATTTCGAGCAGCGTTACAATCAGGCCCCCGTCGCTCCGGTCATGCCCGGACAGAATCAGTCCGCGGCCGATGCATTCCTGAAGCGCCTGAAATGCGTTCTTCAGCAGGGCCGGATCATCCACGTCGGGAGACTGATTCCCGACCTGCGAGAAACATTGAGCAAGCGCGGAACCGCCGAGACGGTGCTTTCCATTGCCGAGATCAACCAGGAGCAGCGAACTCTGACCGGGACGCTTGATGTCGGAAGTGATGACCTTCAAAATATCCGGTACGGGCGCGTATGCCGAGATGAAGAGGGTTCCGGGAGATTTCACCACCTCGACCGAACCGTCCCTGTGCGTCACCCGCGCCGCCATCGAAAGGCTGTCCTTGCCGCCGTCGAGCGCGATGCCGAGTTCAATCATGATATCGCGCATGGCAACCGCCGCGTCATAGAGCCGGGCGCCCTCGCCCGGAAGCTTCGGCGCCCACATCCAGTTGCCGGAGCATCTGATGTCTTCAAGCGCGCTGATTTTTGCCCAGACGATATTCGTCAGCGCCTCGCCAACGCTCATCCGGGCCATGGCAGCTGGATCGATAAGCCCCTTCACCGGCTGTTCCCCGATGGCAATGGCCGCGCCGGTCTCGCTGAAATGGCTCTGCGCGACAACCGCGACATCGGACACGGTGAGCTGAAGCGGCCCTGCGCACTGCTGACGCACAACAAGTCCGGTAACGGAGCGGTCAACCTTATTGGTCAGAAAACGTTTTGAGCCGACAGAAACAAGACGCAACACGCGGTCGAGCGCTTCGCGCACCGTCAGTCCTTCGGGCAGCCGCAGCGGTTCGCACCGAAGCGCCACGCGTTCCATATGAAACGTCTTCTGCGGCATATCGCCGAGTACCTTCCCGAGGTCGAGATTCACCGGGGTTCGCTGAATTCCTTCGGGAGCCTGAGTGTCATGGAGGACGACAAACCCGTCGCCGGTAATGTCTCCGATAACCGAAAACGGCACTTTTTCACGGCTGCAGAGCTTTTCAAAGACGGCGACATGTTCAGACTTCAGCAGCAGCGCGCTGTTTTCCTGATACTCGGCCCCCCAGATTTCGAGCACCGAAAGCGACTCATCGCCAAGCAGGATATTTCTGACATTTATCTTCGCGCCGGCCGGATAGATGATCTCCTTCACCACATTGCAGTTGCCGCCCGCGCCCTGGTCATGAATGCTGACGATGGGATTGTCTGCACCCAGCTCGACGCACGCGCGGATGACGCGGTTCAGCTTCTGCTCCATTTCGGCATCGCCGCGCTGCACAGCATTAAAGTCGAGTTCTTCGGCATTCTCTCCCTGAATCATGCTTGAAGCCGCGCCGCCTCCCATGCCGATACGATACGCCGGGCCGCCGGCCTTCACCACCACCATGCCCTGCTCAGGCTCGGCCTTCTCAATGTGGCGGCTGTCTATCTGACCGACACCGGCGGTGAACATGATGGGCTTCAGCCATTCGCGCCGCTCGCCGCTCGGCAGGCGCAGGCCAAAGGAGCGGGTAACCCCCTGAATCATCGGCTCGCCAAACTTGTTGCCGTAGTCGGACGCGCCGTTGCTCGCCTCGATCTCGATGCTCAGCGGTTCGGCAAGGTTGCGGGGATTCACAAACGACCGGTCTTCCCACGGCAGTTCATAGCCCGGAATGCGGAGGTTGCCTACGCAGTAAGCGGCCGTGCCCGCAACAACGATGCTGCCGCGCCCGGTCGCATGAACATCGCGCAGACGGCCGCCCGTGCCGGTTTCAGCTCCCGGAAAGGGGGCAACGCCGGTCGGAAAGTTATGCGTTTCAGCAGTAAAGATGATATGGTGCGTCAGTTCCCGTTCCCGATATGGGGCAGGCTCATCCTGCTTTTCGGGGAGAATCGTGCGGATCGGAAAGCCGCGGATCGCGCTGGAGTTGTCCCTGAAGGCGATGACGCTGTTGTTCGGATTCCGGCGGTACGGCTCCTTGACGATGCGCATGAGATGGTCAGGCATTTCCCGCCCGTCAATGACCAGACGTCCGCCGAAAAACCAGTGACGGGAATGCTCGCTGTTGGACTGGCCGAGGTCAAAGCACTCGACCGTCGTCGGATTCCTTTTGATATCGTTTGCAAACAGATTGTAGTAATAGTCGATGTCCCAGTCGTCAAGCCCGAGACCCATCGTGCGATTGATTTCCATAAGGGCTGCCTTGCCCTGCTCTATCAGCGGCACTTCGGCAACCGGTTCGGGCGTGATGCCAGTTTCAAATGACCGCAGAGGCTCCGGATATTCGCATTCGGTCATCCTGTCGTGAATCATGAATAGAAACGCCTGTTTGTCGAAAGCCGCCGGGCTCTTTTGATCCAAAAAGACAAACCGGTAGCGCCTGGAGCGCTCAATGCGCTCGATTTTTGCGAGACCCGCCGCATGACAGATGGAGACGGCGTTTGTGGACCATGCGGTCGAAAAATTCATGCGCGGCCCCACCTCGACAATCAACGAAACAGTATCTGCCGTATTGGAAAGAAAGCTCCGCTCCGCGTACCGGTGCGGCTCGAATGTTTCAGCAAGCAGCCAGCCGAGCGTCTTCAGTTCGCCGCTGTTCAGCGGTTCGGCCGCCGCGATATTGAAACAGTATTCGGTCTCGATATCCAGCACATCGGAGGCTATCCGTTCACGAACCGATTTCAGAAGCACCTCTTTTTTATACGGGGATAGCGCTGGATTTCGGTAGGAACGCAGAAGGGTTTGGGCTGTCATGTGAAGGGAATCTCCTTAAGACTGGAATGAGGAATCAACGGATTGCTTACTTCTTGTTTCTTGTTTCTTGCTTCCTACTTCCCGCCTGCCTTTATCTGTGTATCTGTTCCAGATACGCGTCGTGGTTTCGCATTGTCTCTGCAAGACTGTCTCCGCCGAATTTATCGAGCAACGCGTCGGCCAGCACCAGGGCCGCCATCGCCTCGCCGACGACCGCGGCGGCAGGCACCGCGCAGGTATCTGAACGCTCATAGGCGGCTTCAAATGGCTTTTTCGTGGCCAAATCAACGGAACGGAGCGCCTTGCGAAGCGTCGGAATCGGTTTCATCGCGGCACGAACGATAACCGGCATGCCGTTCGTCATGCCGCCCTCAATGCCGCCGGCACGATTGGTTTCACGATAATACGGCGGGTGGCACGGTTTGTTTTTTGTTTTCACCGCGCGCTTTTTGTCATAAAAAATCTCATCCATGACTTCGGAGCCGAACCGCTCGGCAACGCCGAACCCGAGGCCGATTTCGACTCCCTTGATGGCCTGTATGCTCATCACCGCACAGGCAAGGCGGGCGTCCAGCTTCATATCCCACTGCACATGGCTGCCGAGGCCGATGGGGAGGCCGAGCGCGACAACTTCAAAGACCCCGCCGACCGAATCGCCCTGTTTTATTGCCGTATCGATCTGCTGCACCATCTTCTTCGTGGTCTTTTCGTCCGGGCATCTGACCGGCGAGGCATCAGCAGCCTCAAACAGGCGGGCATCCAAACATAAGCTGTCAGCAGGCGTCATTTTCGCTCTGCCAATCCGCGTTACATACGAGCCGATGGCAATCCCGAACCTGGCGAGAAACTGTTTTGCGATTGCGCCGAGCGCGACGCGCGCCGCGGTTTCACGGGCGCTGGATCGCTCAAGAATATTGCGGACGTCGTCGTGCGCATATTTCAGGGCGCCCGCCAGATCAGCATGTCCGGGCCGCGGTCTTGTGACGGGGGGAATGGAGCCGCTGTGAAGAGCCTCGGAGGACATTCCTTCAAGCCAGTTCTTGTGATCGCGGTTTTCGATGAGGATGGCTATCGGGGAGCCGAGCGTTTTCCCCCACCGCACGCCGGAAAGAATTTCCGCGTGGTCCTGCTCAATTTTCATCCTGCCGCCGCGGCCGTATCCGCCCTGCCTGCGGCGAAGCTCGGCGTCAATCAGTTCCTGCTCAAGGGGAACGCCGGACGGAAGCCCTTCGAGCATCCCGACAAGCCCCTTTCCGTGGGACTCTCCGGCGGTGAAAAATCTTAATTTCCGCATATGTGTATAAGATACCGGATTCGGCGGATCAGATCAAATTACGCGCAATCATCCGTCGTATTCATAAGCAGAAGCATTTCAGGTTCTTAGCAGGCGTTCCACTTGGGGATTCAGATGGATGCTGATGATGACCTTGTTGTCTTTTTTTCGATAGGATACGTCAAGAACGTCCTCCGTCCCGTAAGCGTGCAACAGATAGATCGGCCTGACTTCAAATCCGACAACTGCCCCGTCATGGTCGATAATTTTCGAAAGGGACATGCGCTGAAACACACTGTGGTTGGTCACAAAATCAGCCGCCCGATCCAGAGCTTTCTCAGCCGGAAGATGCGGAATTTGGCTGAAATCGAACTCCGGCGCATAGGGGTCGAGCAGGATCTCATCATCTTCGCGGTCGAGAAACGCGATGCGGCCGAGATGCTGCGGCTGGGAGCCGCTGTGAAGAATGAGCCGGAAAATTCCCTCCACCTCATCGGGCTTTGCAAACTGCGTGGTGAGCCTGCGCGCGGCTGAAGATCCGAACATTCTGCACTCCTGAAAAGGTTTGCGCTTTTAAAATAATGGAAAGATACGCTCTATTTAATCATCGCCGTCCGGCCAAGTCAAGCGATTCTCTTTGTCTCAGGATAGCTTTTTGCCGGAGTCTGCGGTAGACTTTTTCATACCGCCAAAAATCGCAGAGGAGGCTCTCATGAAAACAGTTATTGTCTTGGCGCTGACGCTGTTCGTCGCGTCCGTCGGCTTCGCCGCCGAGTTGAAAGCCGCGGGAAGCTCCACAGCGGAAGACCGGACATCGTTGGCAATCACAATCTATAACAGCAATATCGGACTGGTCAAGGATCAGCGAACGGTCCGTTTGAAAAAAGGCGCCGGCCCGCTGCGCTTCATGGATGTTGCCGAACAGGTTATGCCGGCTACCGTGCATATGAAGTCGCTGACGAGTCCGGACGGACTCCGGATTCTTGAGCAGAATTATGAGTACGATCTCCTGAATCCGCAGAAACTGCTCGACAAGTACGTCGGCAGAGAGGTGAAGCTCTATCAGAAAAACCCTTACACGGATAAAGAAGAACTGGTCAGGGCGAAACTGCTTTCCAACAACAGCGGGGCGATATACCAGATTGGTGATGAAATCACGTTCGGCCATCCCGGCCGGGTTCTTTTCCCCGAGGTGCCGGACACCTTGATTGCCAGGCCGACCCTCGTCTGGCTGCTCGCAAACAACGGCGCGGCGGAACAGAAAATCGAGGCTTCGTATCTTACCGGCGGGATTACCTGGCGCGCCGATTACGTCATTACGCTCAATGAACGTGATGATCGCGCTGATCTTGCCGGCTGGGTTACAATTGACAACAGGAGCGGCGGCGCTTATGAGAATGCGAAAGTGAAACTTGTTGCCGGCGACGTGAACCGGGTGAAAGACGAGGCTGATTATCAGCGGAAAATGTATCAGGCCGCGGTTGCCGAAGCTGCCGCGTCACAGTTCAGGCAGGAATCGCTCTTCGAGTATCACATGTATACGCTTCAGCGTCCTTCCACCATCAAGCAGAATCAGATAAAGCAGATCAACTTCGTTGCCGCAGAAGATATCTCGGTAAAAAAGGAACTGCTGCTGCGCGGCGACCAGTCGTACTACTGGAACCAGATCTCCGAACCGATACAGAAGCAGAAAATCGGCGTCTATGTAGAGATTGCGAACCGGAAGGAAAACAACCTCGGCGTGCCGCTTCCGAAGGGCATCATCCGGGCGTATAAGAAGGACCAGGAAGGCAGTCTGCAGTTCATCGGCGAAGACAGCGTCGACCATACGCCGAAGGACGAGAAAATCCGCATCAGGCTCGGCGACGCGTTCGATGTTGTCGCGAACCGGAAGCAGACAGACTGGAAGAAGGTTGCAAGGAATATTTACGAGGCGAGTTATGAGATCTCTCTTCGCAATCATAAAAAGGAGGATGTCGTCGTGAACGTTCTGGAGCCGGTTCCGGGCGACTGGAGCATGCTCAGCGCCTCGCATGACTACGCGAAAACCTCGTCGCGGCTTATAGAGTTTAAGGTGAAAGTAGGCAGGGATCAGGAAGCAAAACTGACCTATTCAGTGCGGATGAAATACTGAGACTCCCTCACTTCCGACCTTCAAAAAGAAAAACAGAGGGCCGCGGCTTCATCAGCCGCGGCCCTCTGTTTTTCAGATTCCGCTAGACCGTGGATTTCGAGAGATCTTTCCCGGCTTTCCTGAGCGCGGCCTGTGCTGCCGCCAGACGCGCAATCGGCAGGCGGTACGGAGAACAGCTGACATAGTCGAGACCGAGTCGGTGGCAGAACTCAACGGACGACGGGTCGCCTCCATGCTCGCCGCAGATGCCGAGCTTCAGGTTCTTTTTGACTTTCCGGCCCTTCTCGACCGCCATCTGCATAAGGGGGCCGACACCGGTCTGATCAAGCTGCATGAACGGATCTTCGGAAAGAACCTTGACCTCAATGTAATACGGCAGAAAGCGTCCCGCGTCATCACGAGAGAGGCCATAAACCGTCTGGGTCAGGTCATTCGTGCCGAATGAGTAGAAGTCGGCGTATGGCGCTATCTCATCCGACGTGATACAGGCACGCGGCAATTCGATCATGGTGCCGACTGAGTACGCAACCTTTGATTTGTACTTCGCCTTCACGTCCTCAGCCACCTTTACGGTGATGTCACGCATTGCCTTCAGCTCATTGACATGGGCAACCAGCGGTATCATGATTTCCGGAAAAACCTTCACCTTCTGCTGCGCAAGTTCGCAGGCTGCTTCCATGATTGCCCGAACCTGCATCTCATAAATTTCCGGATAGGTAACACCCAGACGGCAGCCGCGGTGGCCGAGCATCGGGTTGAACTCATGGAGCGCCCTGTTTTTTGCGCGGAGACGATCCGCGGCAACATCCATTTCTTTCGCAAGCTCCTGAATCTCCTCATCAGTATGCGGCAGAAACTCATGCAGCGGCGGATCGAGCAGCCGGATGGTTACCGGAAGCCCGGCCATTTCCCTGAATATGCCGATAAAGTCTTTCTTCTGCATCGGAAGGATCTTGACAAGCGCCCTCTCACGCTCCTCGCGGGTATCCGAAAGAATCATCTCGCGCACAGACCTGATGCGGTCCGCATCAAAGAACATATGCTCGGTCCGGCAGAGACCGATGCCCTCAGCGCCGAACTCACGGGCAACCTTTGCGTCATGGGGCGTATCGGCATTCGCCCTGACTCCAAGCGTCCGTGCCTCATCAACCCACTTCATGATGACCTGAAAATCTCCCGCGAGCACCGGATTCACCAGCGGCACTTCACCAAGCATGACCTGGCCGGTGCTTCCGTTGAGCGTCACAAAATCACCCTCGCGGACCGTAATGGAACCGTTGATGACAAAGAACTTTTCTTTTTCGTGAATGTCAATCTCTCCGCAGCCGACGACGCAGCATTTCCCCATGCCGCGGCCGACAACCGCCGCGTGGGAGGTCATGCCGCCGCGCGCCGTCAGAATTCCCTGGGCAGCCGCCATGCCGCCGATGTCCTCAGGCGACGTCTCGGTGCGGACAAGAATAACCTTCTCGTTCAGCGCGGCGGCATGTTCAGCCGCTTCAGCGGTAAACACCACCTTGCCGACCGCCGCGCCCGGAGATGCGGGAAGTCCTTTGCAGACGACCTGCAGCTTTGCGGTCGGATCGATCATCGGATGCAGAAGCTGATCAATCTGGGCCGGGTCAATGCGCTGAATCGCGGTTGCTTTGTCAATCAGTCTCTCTTTCACCATGTCGGCGGCAATCTTCAGCGCGGCCGCGGCAGTGCGTTTACCTACGCGGGTCTGCAGCATGTACAGCTTGCCTTCCTGCACCGTGAATTCGATATCTAACATGTCCTTGTAATGCTTTTCGAGCTTCTGATAAATTTTCTTGAGGTCGGCATACGCCTTCGGCATGTTCTTTGCGAGTTCGTCGATATGCATCGGAGTTCTGATGCCGGCAACAACGTCCTCGCCCTGGGCATTAATGAGACATTCCGCAAAAAACTTCCGTTCGCCGGTGGAGGGGTCTCTCGTGAAGCCGACGCCTGTGCCCGATGTTTCGCCGATATTCCCAAAAACCATCGACTGAATATTGCACGCGGTGCCGAGGTCGTCGGCAATGCCGTTCAGCTTGCGGTATTTTGCCGCGCGGTCGCCAAACCAGGAACAGAAGACCGCGTTAATCGCAAGCTCCAGCTGACTGAGCGGATCGGTCGGGAAGTCGGAACCGGTCTCCTGCTTGTAGATTGACTTGAACTCTTCCGCCATTTTTTTCAGATCGTTTGCATCAAGGTCCGTATCCTGCTGCACGCCCTTCGCCTTTTTCATTTTCTCGATGACATGCTCAAATTTTTGACGGTCGATTCCCATGACGATTGTGCCGAACATGGTAATAAAACGGCGGTATGCGTCATAACCGAAACGTTCGTTGTTCGTTCGCCGGATGATGCCATGAAGCGTGGAAGGCGTAATGCCGAGGTTCAGAACTGTGTCCATCATGCCGGGCATCGAAAACTTTGCGCCGGAACGGACCGAGACGAGCAGAGGATTGTCGGGGTCGCCGAACTTCATGCCCATCGCCTTTTCAACTTTCGTCAGGTGCGCCAGCACCTGTTCCCACAACTGCGGCGGGTATTTTTTTCCACTGTCGAAAAATGCGTTGCATGCTTCCGTTGTGATGGTGAAACCGGCAGGCACCGGTATCCCGAGATTCGTCATTTCGGCAAGTCCCGCGCCTTTTCCGCCCAGCAGGTCCTTCATGCCGCCTTTGCCCTCGGCTTTGCCGCTGCCAAAGAAGTAGACCCATTTTTTCGACTTTGCGGCATTCCGGCCTTTCAGCGCCGTGAGCGGCTTATTCACCAGCGGAGCCTTCTTGGTTGCTACCGAAGCCTTCTTCATTCAAATCCCTCCTATTGCATAGTCAGCACGTAGTATAATTCTAGCGTAGCCCTCTGAAAAATGCAAGGAATTCAAGCATGGGAGCGGGCTGACACCGTTTCGGAGGCATTTTTTCGGCCGATTCTGCCGTTCTGGCATCTTTTACAGCACTGCAGCATTTCACCTGCGGTTGGCAGCGTGGTAAACAAATTCAGGCGCATATTTGCTATAATTTTGTAAGAGTTGACTTTGATAATGATTTTGGAGAGATCGTGAACATGAAAACCGTAACTGTGCGTCCTGCAGCAATGATGAAAATTCCCTGCCCTGAGTGTGGCCATGAACACCAAAATTTACGGAAAGAAGCCCCGCATGAAAACTTTTTCCTGAAATGCGAACGCTGCAGCTCAGATTTCATGGTCAAGCTTGATATCCGCACTTTTTACCGCAAGAAAGTTACCATCCCCTGTTACTACACAACCTCGATAGATATCGAGAACATCATGGACCCGCGTGTCAAGACCGGATGGATTTCTGATATGTCACGCACCGGCTGCGCCATCGAATTCGGCAGGATGAAGTTCGATGCGCTCTGCGAGCGCAAGGGCAATATCCTGCTTATCTTTTTTACCTTCCCCGGGCAGAAAGAGATGTTCCTGATTCAGGGAGAGATCGCCGCTGTTATTGAAACGCCGACGCAAAAGATGAAAATGGGTATTGAGTTCATCAACGTTGACGATCATCAGAAACAGCGCCTCAGTCTCTTTCTCATGGCGTGACACCCGGGTGCGGTATACTATACCGTGCTTGAGACGATACTCTCAGTTCGCAATGTATCTTTTCGCTATGCGGCATCGCCCGTCCTGACCGAGGTCAGCTTTGACGCGGACCGGGGAGATTATATCGGGCTTGTCGGCCCGAACGGTTCCGGGAAAAGCACGCTCATACGGGCAGTGCTCGGTCTTCTTGCCGCTCGGGGTCAGGACATCCGCCTCTTCGGAATCCCGGTGTCCGGATTTCACGACTGGAAAAAAATCGGCTATCTCCCGCAACGCATTGGACAATTCAATCTGCAGTTTCCGGCCACGCTCCAGGAAATAGTCTCTCTCGGCATGCTCAGCTCAAGACCGGCATTTCCAAAAAGGCGGCCGGCCGGAGAAGAGCAGGCAGTCATGCAGGCGCTCGACCTGCTCGGCATCGCAGACCTCCGGAAAAAAATGATCGGCGAGCTCTCCGGCGGCCAGCAGCAGAGGGCATTCATCGCGCGCGCTTTGGTCAACTCCCCGGAACTTCTGATTCTGGACGAACCAACCACCGCGCTCGACCCAGACACCCGCGAACGTTTCTATGAATTACTCGACTCGCTGAATCGCTCACAGAAGACAACCATCATCCTCATAACCCACGATATCGGTTCCATTGGGCGCTACGCGAATCGGTTGTTGTATCTGGACAAGCGGGTCGTCTTCTACGGCGGGTTTGACGACTTCTGCCACTCGCCGGAGATGTCATCGTATTTCGGAGACTACTCTCAGCACATCATCTGCCACCGCCACAACAATGAGGAAAGAGCGCGTGGAACTCTCTGACCTGCTCTCATATGGATTCATGCAGCGAGCACTCATCGCCGGCAGCTTCATCGCCTGCGCCTGTTCAGTACTCGGCCTGTTTCTCGTGCTGCGGCGGCTTTCACTTATTGGCGACGGACTGTCGCATGTCGCATTCGGGAGCGTTGCACTTTCGATGCTGCTGCAGGCCCACACTCTGCTTGTCACCATTCCGGTCGTGCTCCTCGCATCAGCCGGCATCTTCCGCCTGACCCAAAAAACCCGTCTTTACGGCGACGCGGCAATCGGCATCGTCTCTTCGTTCGGCATCGCCGGCGGTGTGCTTATCGCCAGCATGGCCGGCGGCTTCAACATCGACCTGTTCAGTTACCTCTTCGGCAATATTCTCGCGGTCAGCAGCCAGGAAGTCGTTATTTCATGCGTTCTTTGTTTCATTGTTCTTGCAACCGTAGCCCTTTTTTTCCGGGATCTTTTCGCAATAACATTTGATGAAGAAACCGCCCGCACATCAGGGGTACGAACCGAGGCGATAACAATGCTGCTCGTACTGCTGACGGGTCTTACCGTTGTGCTTGCCATGAAGGTCGTCGGGATTATGCTCATCTCCGCGCTCCTTATCGTCCCAGCCGCAGCGTCGCTGCAGGTCGCGCGAAGCTTTCTCCGTGCCATTCTGCTGTCGGCGGCCTTCGGCGTCTCGTCGGTTCTGACTGGGATCGTTCTCTCATTTTTTCTGAATCTGCCTGCCGGAGCAACCATCGTCATTGTGAACCTTTGCATGTTCGCTCTTACAGCATCGATTCGACTGCTGAAGAGGGATGCATGAAAAACATGTCCACTGCAGGCGTTCTTATGCCCAAGCGAGCAACACTCCGCTATGCAACTGGACGTTTTCCCGGACATCGGCGTCAGGCTTGCCTGAAAGGGATATCATGACACCTCCCGCATCGGGATGTCGAAAAGCGGGCAAATCTTCTTCGAGTCAGAAAGCGACCGCTTTACGTCCAGCTCCGACGCCATGTGTCAATTTTGACTGCAAACTGCGACAGGCGGGCTGCGAGGGTGCGGAAAACTGCCCCGGATTCAAAAGCAGGGACGATGCCCCGGAAAAAAACAACGCTCTCATCGGAGGATTCTGATGGCCGCTCCCCTTTCTTTCTCTCAACTCGCCGTTCTCATGGAACTGAACGGCCGCGAAACGAAAAGAAAGCTCGATATGTATCCTGAAGAGATGCGCTATTTCACGATGCTCGCGGCCAGTATTATAGGGGCCGAGCTTTCAAAGCGCATTGCTGAGACTCCTGACGGCGTTCCGAAAAAAAGCGAGGAGTTTGTTTCAGGACTCCTCGAGCTTGCCCAACCGGGCGAAGACGGAACTTTTCAGAATATTCTTGAGACCTATCTCATCGAGACGCTGAAAGATGAGCTTCGGTATTGCTGCATGAACTGCAAAAAATTCAGTCTCTGCCTCGACATGGAGAATCTGACCGTCGGAGAGCTCTTCAGAAGGCGCGCGAACGGTGAGGATACCGAAGAACTGCGGGCCGACATCACAAAGCAGGTGAGCGCCGCGCTCGTAAAAACACCGTACCTGCATGTCGAAATCGCTCACGAACTCTGCAAGGACTTCTCCCATCAGTACGGCGTGGCAGACATTGGCGCTGTTTTCGGGCGGTACGCGGAAATAGCTGCCGCCCTGCATGAAAAATACGGAATTGATTACAAAAAAATCCAGCAGCAGATGCTGACAGTCAACATGGAGTTCTGCGGGAAAAGCGGGTAAGTCGGGCAGCGGGCATCTCGGCGGACTGTTCAGGCTGATGTCAATTTTCTGTATAAGCGTGTTAATCTGTAAACAGAACTTTACAGTTTTTTGCGTTCGTGACAGGCCACAAAGACTTTGAGCTTTGGATTTTTTTATGAGTAAGGATGCCGGTCGGACGCAGAAGATATTTTTCACATACCGTTGTCGGTGTCTCTGCGGGAGTTTTTATTCCGGTTCGCGCCGCAGGACTGAACAATTTCACCAAGGGGCCAAAAACCAGGGCCGATGCCTGTTGTTAACCTTATAATATTCTGACAAGCCGAATTCGCGCGGCAAAGGCTTATTCAGACGGAGGAAACATGAACAGCAGAAGCAATGCCTCACGGACCGAAAAAATCCAGAAGCGGCTGGATGCCGGGTCACTGGCAAACCACTTCCCTGAAGTTGCCGGCATTGTCGTCAGCATGACTTACAGCCAGCGGGGCATGAAGCAGGCGATGCCGAGGACTGTTAACTTCGTGCCGAGCAGTTGCGCGCTTTTTTCGATAGACTGCCTGAGCAAAGGCTGCACGGACGGTGGGTTCGACCTGACGCAGATCATTTCCGGCATGGTGAGAGACCACAGGGATTCAGTCAAGGGCGAATTGACCTGTGATGGCGGTCCTGTGCAGGAACATTCGTCCATTGAGTACGAAGTCGCTATTCAATACACGCACTGAGCGTCGCGGCAATTTCTTATTCATGAGTACCGGCAGGTCCGGCCTGCCGGTTTTACGTGCAAATCTTCCTTCACTGAAGCTGCGTCCCGCATTTTTTACAGACGTTCCGATGAATATTCGCCCCCATGTATTTCCCGCATACCGGGCATCGCCAGTTCATTACGCTGAAGCCCAAAAACGCGGCTATCACGATAGCGACCAGACCGAATGTCATCTCTTTTGCATTTTCCCCCAGCAATCCTGTGCGCTTGTACAGGTACCCAACGAGAAACAACAGGGCAATCGATGCCATCAACCCTAAGAATTGGCGGAGCTGTATCGCCCAGAATTGCCTGCGAATCTGCTCCGGATTATGCACCTGATGCATAAACGTCCTTCTCCTTGCTTAATATCCTCAGATATCCAGCGCCATCCAGATTTAGTTCAATCATCTCAATCTTCCTCCTTCTTCTCAGCACCTTCAGCAACGATTCCAGCCTCAATGCTTCGCTTTTACCTGCACAGGGTATCTCTTTAACCACCTCAAACGGCAGCCGTGACCGTACAAACCTGCTGCCTGCGCCGCGCTCATGTTCCTGAAGCCGCTTCTCCAGGTTGTTTGTCGAGCCCGTGTAAAGACAGTCGCCTCTACAATGAAGCATATACACACACCACTGCCCGGCAGGGGCCGATGCGGGGTTATCGTTTCTTTTTTGCGGCACTGTCTTTTCTTGCCGAGACCGTAATGACGAAATTGTCAGGGGTCAGATCCGGGTTATTTTCGAGCTCTGCGACAAAAGATTCCATCGCCTTTTCCATGAAATTCGCGAACTTCACTCCCTTTGGCAGAGAATGTATCCTTTGGCGCAATGGTTCGCTGATGAGTGCCGTATACTTGGCCATTAATGCTCCTTGTGTGGCAAATATTATGAAAACGACATGACATTTACTGTATCACACAAGGTAAACTAAATGGAGCCATGAGAAAGCAGCCATCCCTTAAACCGAAAGCATCCCCGTACATTACGCCTGAAGGCAACAAACGACTGAGCGAAGAGCTGTCGTATCTCTGGAAGGTAAAGCGCCCGCAAGTTACCCAGGCTGTGGCAGAGGCGGCCGCCATGGGCGACCGCTCCGAAAATGCGGAGTATATTTACGGCAAGAAGCAGTTAAGCCAGATCGATTCCCGCATCCGGTTTTTATCAAAGAGATTGAGTGAGGTCATCGTCGTGTACAGAACACCGGCGGACACCTCCACGATATTTTTCGGCGCCCGGGTTGCGATCGAGGACAGCGAGGGCAACGTCTTCACATACCGGATTGTCGGTCCCGATGAAAGCAACGCGGAAACCAACTGCATCAGTATTGACTCCCCGATGGCAAAGGCGCTGATGCGAAAATCAGAAGGAGATGAGATTGTTGTATCGAGACCGAACGGTACGGCAGCGTTTGCGGTGCTGTCCGTTTCCTATCGATAGCCTGCCCATGTCATTCATCAGCCTCCAGAACGTCAGCATAGCCTTCGGCGGACCCCTGCTGCTTAATGCCGCGACGCTGCATATAGACAACGGGGAACGCATCTGCCTCGTGGGCCGCAACGGCGAAGGGAAGTCAACCCTGCTCGGGATTCTGGAAGGCAGGATTCTGCCCGACAGCGGCTCGGTTATCTGCAGCCGGGGAATTCGTATCGCGTCGCTCGCGCAGGAAGTTCCGCAGACGCTTTCGGGAACAGTGTTTGATGTTGTTCTGTCAGGGCTCGGGAATATCGCTGATCTCCTTTCTCACTATCATGTGGTCACTCATCGCCTCGCAAAAAACCCGGACATGGCGCTGCTGGCCGAACTGGAAGATCTGCAACATCAGATTGAAGCAGCCGGGGGCTGGCAGGTTCAACAGCGGATCGAAACGGTCCTTTCTCATCTCGGCCTCGATGCCGACAGCAGCGCGGCGGATCTGTCCGGAGGCTATAAGCGGCGAGTATCGCTGGCGCAGGCGTTGGTGAATGAACCGGACCTGCTGCTGCTTGACGAACCGACCAACCATCTGGATATCGACTCCATTCAGTGGCTCGAAGAGTTCCTGCGAGAGTTTCGCGGCGCTATTCTCTTCATCACGCATGACCGCCGCTTCCTGCAGACGCTCGCCACGCGCATTGTCGAACTCGACCGCGGGAATCTCACTGATTGGCCCGGAGATTACGCAACATACCTGAAAAGACGGCAGGCCGAACTCGATGCCGAGGCAACACAGAACGCCCTTTTCGACAAAAAACTCTCTCAGGAAGAGGCATGGATTCGGCAGGGGGTCAAGGCGCGACGCACGCGGAACGAAGGCCGCGTCTCCGCGCTGAAGGAGATGCGGCGCGAACGTCGGGCACGGCGCGAGCAGGCCGGAAACGCAACAATGTCCTTGAATGATGCGGAGCGCTCCGGCACGCTGGTGTTCGAAGCAACCGGCATCCGGTATGGCTTCGAAGGCAGCACGCTTATCAACGAGTTCTCAGTTATGATACAGCGGGGCGACAAGATTGGGATTATCGGGCCGAACGCTTCCGGAAAGACAACGCTCATCAGGATTCTCCTTGGTGAACTTCAGCCTGAGCAGGGTTCTGTCCGCAGGGGATCGGGACTGAAGGTCGCATATTTTGATCAGCACCGCATGCTGCTGGATGACGACATAAGTGTCGCCGAAAATGTCGCTGAAGCATCCGAGCATGTCACCGTGAACGGCAGAGTCCGCCATGTCATCGGCTATCTGAGTGATTTTCTCTTCCCGCCTGAACGGGCACGGCTGCCGGTCAGGGTACTCTCCGGCGGGGAAAGAAACCGTGCGCTGCTCGCAAAACTGTTTACGCAGCCCGCAAATGTTCTGGTCATGGACGAACCGACCAATGATCTCGATGCAGACACCCTCGAGTTGCTGGAAGAGTTGTTGATACAGTTCCAGGGCACGGTGCTTCTGGTAAGCCATGACCGTGAGTTCCTGAACAACGTAGTCACAAGCACAATAGCATTTGAGGGAGACGGTCTACTGACCGAACACGTCGGCGGGTATGATGACTGGTTGCATCAGCGCCATGCCGAGGCGCCTGCTGACCCGAAAAAGATGCCAAAGCCGGAAAATGGGCGGCCGCAGCGGGAGCGTCAGCGGGTTCTGAACTTCAACGAAAAAATAGAACTGGAAGCACTGCCTTCCCGCATTGAGTCGCTCGAATCAGAACGTGAAAAGATTTACGCGGATATGGCAAATCCTGATTTTTATCTTCAGGATGCCGATAGGCTTCCCCAGGCGAAAGCCCGCCTCGAAGATGTCGAACAGGAGATAGCCGCTGCCTATGATCGATGGGAAGTTCTGGATGCACTTCCCAAAGGCAGAGAATAGGCGATGTTTGCTTGTCAGCTACTCTCTCAGCTTTTCATATACGCTTTCGCCTGATTATGGATTGCCGGATGCTCCTTTCCGGAAAGAGCATCCGCAATGCGCGCGAGTGATGTCATCGCTTTTTCTTTCAGTTGAGGCCGAAGGTTCCAGGCATGCTGGAGCGTATTCAGCAGACGGCTTGTGGTTGTCGTGTTGATCGGTGACAGCTCTATGATTGTATCGGCAAGCCACGCCATACCGGCATCGGTCCAGACCATTTTGTTATTGATCGCCATTGGCAGAAAAAGCGCCCGCTGCCAGGTTGGCTGGGTAATGTCGAATGTCGGGCGCCGCTTTTCCGCTTCGATCATAGCAAAAACATCGCCGCAGGTTCCGCCGGCAACGATACGCAGATAGTTGGCGTAGCCGCTGAGATGCGGATGCCATTCTGCGTAAACCTTTTCAAGAACCGCGCGACGTGACGGTTCGGAGCTTTTGTTCAGAAGTGCCAGGGCCGCCACTCTGTCTGTCGCGGTCGTGGCCTGACGGTAATGCTCAAGCAGAAGCGTCCGGCTTTCGGGCCGTTCGTCGACTGTAATAAGCTCAAGCAGTACGTTTTTCAGCATGCGGTCCTCGATGCCGTCTTTCGGGGAATGCCGCTTTCCGGCTGAATAGGTGTCAAGCGCATGAAACTTTGCAAGGAGTGTCTCCCTGCATGCTTCGTTCACCGACTTCATCAGACGCTCGCGTGCAAACACCTGCTCCTGATACCAGGTCAGATAATCACGATCCAGCGGCTGCTCGTCGATCCTGAGAATATAAGCCTTCAGCGATGGGGAAAGCCCCATATCATGCAGAAGCACGCGATACAGTTCAAGCCAGTGGCGGTCTATCTGAGCGGATGGATCTTTCATCAACTTTATCCGCTCGGCATCAGTCAGCCTCCGGAAGGCGTCAACGCGGTTACAGGCGTTGCTGTCGAGCTGCGCCTGAAGCGTTAGCATCTCTTTCGAAGCACTGTTGTTCAGGAATGTTCCGTAGAAGGAATAATCGCGATTCAGCGAGGCGAAGGCAGGGGCTTCCCCGATATCTTCAAACATCAGTTCAGCCGATACATCTTTGAGCTGTACTATGGTTGCAGTGCCCGGCATATCGTTTCCGTTCGCATCAACCAATGCAAGCTCCACCGGCAGATGAAACGGCGGCTGACCGTCCGCGAGTTTCTGCGCAAACCGGATAGTATAGCGCCGCGCTGCCGCATCGTATGATGTTTCTGCCGACACCTTCGGATAGCCTGCCCGGTAAAGCCACCCTTCCCTGAACTGTTTCAGAGAAATGCCAGATACCTCCTCAAAGCAGGCGAAGAACTGTTCCGTGTCGGCGTTGCCGTTATGATAGAGACTGAAATACAGCCGCTTCGCTTCAATGAATGAATCTTTGCCAAGAATCAGCCGCAACATTCTGATGACCTCGGCAGCCTTCACATAGGTGACACCGTCTATCAACTCCTCGGGGTCGTTGAATCCCTCGCGCACAATCCGGCCCGCATAGCCGGAATCCTCAATCGCAAGCGGTCCGAGCAGTGGATTCCGGATGCTCTCGACCTGGTTCAGCCGGACAAACGCAGGGTCAAAAAAATCCGCCATGAATTGCCGCTCCACGTCTACCGTATATGCCTCATTGAGCCAGACATCAAAGGGCGTTTCCATGGTCGTCTCGCTACCGCACTGGTTGTGCTCAAACTCATGGACAATAACGGCATGAGCGTAAAGCAGCCCTGAATCGAGCGTATGCCCGGTGATGATTGCCGCATCGGTAACAATCGTCGTATTGCCGACATTCTCCATGCCGCCGAAGTTCGACTTGTTCATGCAGATGGTCCGGTAGGTCTCTCCGGTATACTCATATTCCTGCGTCCGCTCAATCCAGAGGATCGATTCCTTGAGTATTTCCATCGGAATACGCACAAATTCCGTCATGCCGGGAGGAACAAGATACTCAAGCCGCACTGTTCGACCGGACGGGTAAACCACGGAATCGGCCAGCACATCCCATGTGCCCGCGCAGACAAGAAAGAGATACGGCGCCATGGGAGTCGGATTTTCGTAAGTGATTATCTGCCGGGACGGATCTCCCGGTTTTGCCACAGGATTGCCATCGGGGGTTGACGCGCGGCTGATGTTTCCGTTGCTGATGAGGTGCGTATACCTGCTGTCCGCTTCAATAGTCGTCGTCATGGTGCATTTTGCGGTGCAGTCGTCGAATACCGGCATGATACGCTGGAATCCCCACTGCTGGCACTGTGACATATACTGCTGCGGGGCTCCTGCGGGAGTGGAATCCATGTAGATGCCTTCAAGAAGATGATCAGCCGGGACACAGGAGGTTGATGTCCTGACTGCAAGACGCTTCCCGGCTTTTACCGTATGCGGAAGCACAACCCGCAGCTTGTCCTGTTCTTTTTCATACAGAAAGGACAGGGGGATCTCATGGGACCCTGCAACCAGGGAAACAGCGTGTACGACAAGATCTTTGGCATCGAGTACAATCTCATGCAGTTCACGGCCAGTTGTCATTTCAAGGCAGTTTTCCGCATCGACCCGACCGTCGATGAAATTGAGGTACATGGTCATATGCTCAAGCTTTACGGGAAGTTTTGAGAAGTCTTCTCGGCGATATTTATAGTTCTTTTTAGCCACACCGTTCTCCTGAAAAACGAGTATTTCTCTCTAGGTTACAACCCTTGGCAGAAAAAGTCAGCAACCGCCGCGTTTTCGCAATCAAGCTGGTATAATTAAGCTGAAGAAAGTAGATTCTGCATTCGGCAGAGCGCTGGAGCGCTGCGATGAAAGGGAAGGACTGATATGACGGATCAGCTCGCCATGGCGAATGACGAAACAATTGTTCAGGAGTTCAGGGAAACCCTCAGCCGCCATAAAACCATCGTAGTTACCGGCGATGAGGGAGTAGGAAAGATTACCTATTCCCTGAACGCGCTCAGGGATACGGCGAATATCCATTTTTTCGGCAATCCGCTGGACTACCGGGGCCACACTCGTCCGGGTGGATACGAGCAGTATCTTGATCATATCCGCCAGCTGAAGTCTGACCTTACGGTCGTCGCGACCGAAAAGGAAATACTTATGATTGAACCGTCTGGGCTGACTTCCCGCCAGGCAATCCTGCTGATTGATGAGGTTTTCGGCAGAAGCAATGCGCAGCGCGCAAAACTGTACGAACTCATTGGAATTGAAGGAGTCAAAACCGTTATTGTGACCGGTTGCATGAAAAACCTGCATGCGCTTGACGAACTGGTTGACGCCGGACTGTTGCTGACCGGGAAATCGGCCATCTTCATAGAGGGGGATTACATCAGAACAATATGCAAGCACCTGCGTCCCGAATCCCTCTCCTCGGGCGGGTAAAGCCGGTCGGAATCGTCCTGATTATTGTTTTTGCGCTCTCCCGGCTCCGTGTCCGGCAAGGGTACAGCGTGGAATCCTAAACACTGAAGTTCATCTTTTTTTGCGCATCAGGAGGAACCTATGGCTTACCCCAAGGTGCTCGCGTTCATACTGGCCGGCGGGAAGGGTGAACGGCTTTTTCCCCTCACTGCGTTTCGCTCAAAACCGTCCGTGCCGTTTGGCGGCCGGTATCGCATCGTCGATTTTGTCCTCAGCAACTTTGTGAATTCCCAGATGTATGCCATTTATCTCCTGGTGCAGTATAAATCCCAGTCTCTGATTGAGCATGTGCGCCAGCACTGGAACCTCACCTCAATGGTAAAAGACCACTTTGTCGCAGTCGTTCCTCCGCAGATGCGGATGGGACCGGAGTGGTTCCAGGGAACAGCGGACGCGGTTTTTCAGAACATCAATCTGATCAAGGACCATCGGTGCGAGCATGTCGTCATCTTCGGCGCTGATCACATCTATCGCATGGATATCCGCCAGATGCTCGATTTTCATCTTGCCAACGATGCCGCGGTTACCGTGGCCGCCCGACCGGTTCCTATCGATCAGGCTTCGGCTTTCGGCGTAATCGTTGCGGACGCCACACAGCGAATTACCGGCTTTCAGGAGAAGCCCGGCGAGCCGACGCCAATGCCGGGGGATGCCTCGCGCGCGTATGTTTCGATGGGAAATTACATTTTCCGGACCGATGTGCTGATTGACTCACTGGTAAAGGCGCAGAGAAGGAAAGAGCATGACTTCGGGGCAAACATCATTCCGGGGTTCGTGCCGACAGGAAGGGTTTTCGCGTACGATTTTGGCATGAACAACATACCCGACACAAAACCCTATGAAGAAACTGGATACTGGCGAGATGTCGGCACCATAAGCGCCTATTTCAGCGCGCATCAGGACCTGCTGGGGGAAAAGCCGGCTTTCGACCTGTTCAATGACGCATGGCCGGTTCATCCGTCGAGTTCGGAGTCTCCGGCGACAAAAATTCTGCGCTGCGACATCGACAACAGCATCATTGCCGAAGGGTCCCTGATTAAGGGAGCTTCCATCAAAAATTCCATTATCCGGAGCGGTGCCGTCATCGAAGAAGGGGTGACCATAGAGGACTGCATAATCAGCGAACGCGTGACCCTCAGAAAAGGTGTGCGCCTGAGACGGGTGATTGTCGACAAGTACAATACCATCAACGAAGGTGAACGGATAGGCTTTGATCCCGACAAAGACCGCTTCCGCTGTTTCATCGACCAGTCAGGCATTGCCATAATCCCGCGCGGCGGCAGGATCAGCGGCCCGTTTAAGGAATAAAAAACTTCAGGAGTTCACACCGGAGGGCAGCCCGGCAAAGCGCAGCCCTCCGGTGTCAAAACCTATTTATTGAGAACCTTGATGACCTTCTTATTGTCTGCGGTTTTGAAAATGCAGGCCGATGTTTTGCCGGTGCCGGTGGTGCCGTAAAAATAGTGAATGTTCACTCCGGCAGCGGCTATTGCCGACGATGCCTTGCTGAGTTCACCTGCCTTGTTCGGCATTTCAACGACAACGACAGCTTCGTCTTTTATTTCTGCGCCGAGCTTCTTCAGAAGTTTTTTCGCCTTCGTCAGGTCGTCAGCCATCAGCATGAAGATCGCACGATCTTCCATCTCATAGCCGCACATCGCCGTTACGTTTATCTTTGCCGCGGAGAGCGCGGAACAAACCTCGGCCATCAATCCCACCTTGTTCGGCATAAAAAAAATAACCTGCTTTGCTGCTTTCGCTTGTGCCATAGCGTATCTCCTTGTGAATATTTTTTCTGCTGAACTATAGAACAAAAAGAGGAGACATGACAAATAACCCGTAAGTCGGGCGCAAAAATGTCATGCCTTTTGACATGAAGCTATCAGTGATGGATAATAGAAAAGACTATGAAAAAAAGAATAGCGATAACGATTGGCGACCCCGGCGGCGTGGGAGCAGAAGTAACGTTAAAGTCCCTGCAGGCCATTGCCGGCATAACCCGGCCGCTCATTATCGGCGACAAGCCGGTTCTCGAGTCCGCCTGCGAGATGCTCGGCATCGAACTCGACATTGGATTATGCGATTTCATCGGCACCGGAGCCATTACATCGACCGGATTTGCCAGAAATATCCCGACGGCCGAAGGCGGTCATGCCGCGGTCTCTTATATTCGGAAAGCGGTCGAACTTGCCCAGGCCAATGCGGTCGACGCAATTGTCACGGCTCCCATCAGCAAGGAATCACTGAACATGGCCGCATACCCCTGGCCAGGTCATACCGAAATGCTTGCGGAACTCACCAATGCGCAGCAGTATGCCATGATGCTCTGCGGTGGTCCTCTACGGGTCATTCTTGTCACCATACATACAGCTTTGAGAAATGTACCGGCGCTTATCACTGCTCATCGTGTTCTCGAAACCATCCGCCTCGCAAAAAAAGCGTGTACCATGCTGGGCCTTTCAGAACCGCGCATTGCGGTGGCCGGCCTGAATCCGCACGCCGGTGAGTCCGGCATATTCGGTGATGAAGAACAGACGGCGATTTTCCCGGCAGTCGCCGCGGCGGAAGCTGAAGATATCCACGTTTCCGGCCCGTTTCCTCCTGACACGCTTTTTCACAAGGTCTACAAGGGTGAGTTCGATATTGTTGTCTGCATGTATCACGATCAAGGGTTGATTCCTCTGAAGATGATCGCGTTTGACGCCGGAGTCAATGTGACTGTGGGACTGCCGATTATCAGAACATCCCCTAACCACGGCACTGCATATGATATCGCGTGGAAAGGCACGGCAAATCCGTCGAGCATGATGGAAGCAATAAAATTTGCTGCGCGGTTGAGGAAGCCATGAAACTGTTTGAGCCGTTTCAATTAGGAGCACTTGAGCTCCCGAATCGCATTGTCCGCTCCGCCACCTATGAAAAAATGGCAGACGAAGACGGATTCGTGACCGATCAACTGGTCGGCATGTACGAAGACCTTGTGCGAGGCGGCTCCGGACTCATCATTACCGGCAATGCGCTTGTGCATACCACCGGAAGGTCTGTACCTCAGCAGATTTGTATTCATAACGATTTCTACATAAAAAAACTGAAAGTGCTTGCTGACGCCGTGCATGCGTTCGGCGGGAAAACGGTGCTTCAGCTTTCTCATGGCGGCAGACAGTCATTCCCGTCGCTCTTGGCGGGGCGGACGCCCATCGCACCGTCGGCGGTTTATGAACCAACACTGAAACTGACACCCCGTGAAATGGAGCATGAAGATGTCTGGGAGATAATCGATGCCTTTGGCACCGCTGCCCGCAGGGCACATCTGGCTGGTTTCGACGGGGTGCAGATTCATGCAGCCCACGGCTATCTGGTGAACGAATTCCTCTCGCCGCATACAAACAGGCGTGACGACTACTGGGGAGGCGATGAAGAGCGGCGTTTCCATTTTCTTGAGGAAGTCATCATCTCCATGCGCAAAGAGGCAGGAGACGGCTTCCCCATCCTGATCAAGCTCAATGCCACTGATTTTGTCAGCGGCGGGCTCGAACTCGACGAAAGTTTGCGCATCGCTCTAAGGCTTCAAAATATGGATATTGCCGCAATCGAAGTAAGCGGCGGCATGTATGAAGCCGGGCAAATAACCGTCAAGCCAGGAATTCAGACAACAGAGCAGGAGGCGTACTTCCGCCAGTTCGGACGCAGATTCAAGCAGTCCCTGCAAGTACCGGTTATGCTGGTCGGCGGATTCAAGTCGCGCTCGGTCATGGAGGAAGTGCTGCGGACGGGCGACGCAGACCTTATCTCGCTTTCCCGCACGCTCGTCCGCGAACCCGATCTGCCGAATCTCATGAGTGATGGAAAAGAAAAAGCGGACTGCATCTCCTGCAACGGCTGCATGCGCTTTTTCAGGATTCCCTTTACCCACTGCGTAGCCTTGGCAAAAGAGCGGAGAAACGCAGTCAGTAGCAACCAGAAACCCTGATATTGTTCGGCCATTTCTGGCCATCGTTGAAACAATTACTCAGTCAGGATTTATACTTTCTGGAGTTTTTTGACTTGACTTTTATGAGCATATGCTCATAAACTAAAGTTACAACAACAAGGAGGTCATTATGAAAATCTGTTTCCCCATCCAGAAGTTCAAGGAACTCGACAGCAAAGTTTACGCGCATTTCGGGTCGGCAGAAGCATTCGCAATGTTTGACACGGAAACCAGTCAGCTAACGCCTATTGCAAATGCGGCGCTTCATGATCACGGTTCAGGTTGCAACCCGTTTGCAAAACTTGACGGTGCTGAAGTTGACGCACTGGTTGTCGGCGGCATTGGAGCCGGGGCTATGAATCGCCTGATGCAAGCGGGCATCCGAATATACCGCGCAGAAGCACCGACAGTCAGGGAGAATATCGCACTGTTTCAGAAAAGGATGCTGCCGGTATTCAGCGTGTCCGACACATGTGTCGGGCACGCTGGTAGCTGCGGGTAGTTTTTTTGCCATTATTGTGAGCATATGCTCTTTTGAAAGGAGGTGAATACTATGACAGGATTTAATCAGACAGGCCAGATCAGAAATGAGGCTGGCGCTGGCAGAGGGATGGGTCCTTGCGGCGGCGGTCGTCGCCGGCAGGGATCCGGAGCTGGCAGAGGGATGGGCCGCACGCAGCTTGAAGCAACTGGCAACAATCAAATGATGCAGACGGATCCCGCATCCGATGAACGCACAATGCTTGTACAGGAAGCTGAAGTGCTGGAGCGTAAACTTGCAGATGTTCGGAAGCGCCTTGACACTATCAACAAAGCGGAATAACGGATCTGATAGGGAAGTGAGGGGAGATGCACCATGAAAATTTGCATAACAGCTTCAGGGCAAGGTCTCAACGCTCGTGCTGATGAGCGTTTCGGCAGAGCGCCGTTTTTTGTAATCGTTGACTCGGAAACCATGCAGCATGAGACGATCATGAACCCTGCCATGGATGCCCAGCAGGGTGCCGGCATTGCTGCTGCACAGGCGATTGCACAAAAAGGGGTGAAGGTGCTTCTGACCGGATTTGTAGGACCAAAGGCATATGTGGCGCTGCAAGCTGCCGGAATAACGATATTCGACGGGATCGTCAGTAGCATAGATATACGAACCGCGCTGAAACTGCATACTGATGGGATACTCCATCAGTGCAGCAGTGCGAATGCCCGCAATGGCGCATCGGGCCGGGGCGGGTCGTGATCGCGGAGACTTTCTCCTCTGAGCAACTGGAGGTGCTTCATGACCATCCGTACAGCACCCCCCTAATCGCGATAACCGGCGGGAAAGGCGGTGTCGGAAAATCCACCGTGGCGGTCAATATCGCAACAGCCCTTGCGGCCAGCGGCTACTCCGTTGCGCTCGTCGATGCTGATGTAGAAGCGCCGAATGACCATATTTTACTTTCGCTTCCGCTCTGTGATGAGGTCGATGTGCAGGTTGCGATGCCACTTGTAGAAACTTCTCTCTGCACCTATTGCGGCGATTGCGTTCGCGCGTGTCGCCGCAATGCGCTTTTTCTACCGCCCGGACAGACGCCGATTCTTATGGGAGAGTGCAACGGCTGCAAGGCATGCATCAATGCCTGCAGGACAGAGGCACTCAAGAATGCGTGGATGCCGGTCGGTGCAACCTTTCGCACTGAGTCCGGAAAACTGACCCTCTTCAGCGGAGTGCTGCAACCGGGCCGGGAAGAAAGCACCATCGTTGTCAGGGCACTGAAAGACAGACTGGCGGCCGAAGCAGAGCATTTCGACATTATCATTATTGATACGGCGCCGGGCGTTCATTGCACCGTGATAGCGGCTTTGACCGGCGCTGCGTGTGCATATGCCGTAACCGAACCAACACCGGTCGGCGTGCATGATCTTGGACTCATTCTTCAGCTCTGCAAGATACTGGCAATTCCGGCACGCATTGTCCTGAACCGCTCTGACCTGAACGGTCAGCAGGCGCAACTGCTCCCCGGCAAAGCCGGAAAGGATGTATCCGTTGAAGCGTCGATTCCTCATGACCGCACATTGCTGCAAAGCTATATTAAGGGACTTCCGGTTGTCAGCATGGCTCCCGAGTCCCCTGCCGCCCTGATTTTAAGCGATCTGGCAGCCCGGATAGAAAAGGAGTGGCTCGCATGAAAGAACTGATAATCCTGAGCGGCAAGGGAGGCGTAGGAAAATCGAGCATCACCGCGTCGATCGCGGAGCTTCTGCCAGGCAATCCAACCATTACACTGGCCGACACAGACGTTGATGCGCCGAACCTGCATATAATCACTGGAGCGACTCCCGTGAAAAGCGCGCCAGTATTTGCATCGGAAAAAGCGGTGATCGACAAAGACCACTGCACCGGTTGCATGGCGTGCACAACCGTTTGTAGTTTTGGCGCGCTTATCCCGTGGAAAGGAGAGCCGGTTATGCTGCCGCTCTTTTGCGAGGCATGCGGGGCCTGCGTCCCTGAATGCCCCGGAAAAGCAATTTCCATTAAGAAGATACAAAATGGCTATCTGAACCTGTTTACTGCAGGAGGAAGAAATCTCGTCTCGGGCGAGCTGACCGTCGGGCAGAGCAGCTCCGGCAAGATAGTCGATCTCGTGAAGAACGAAGCGCGCACTGTCGCGGATAAGGACAATGCTGACTTTCTGATCATTGATGGCCCTCCAGGGATCGGTTGCCCGGTAATCTCGTCGCTGAAAGGCTGCGATGCAGTGCTGGCGATAACCGAACCGACCGCTCCGGCACTGAGCGATCTGGAGCGACTGCTTGAGGTAACCGCCTATTTTGACCCGGCAATCGGCATCATTATCAACAAGGCAGATATCAATCCAGAAGGCGCAGACGCCATCCGCCGAAGAATGATTGATCTGGGCATTCCGCTACTCGGCGAAATACCCTTCGACATTCACATGCCGCTCGCCATCTCACGAGGCGTTCCCGTCGTGATCTGCTTTCCCGAAAGCAGGGCAGCCGAAGCACTGCGCAGCTTAATCCCGAAAATTCTCTCACTTTTCGATACCAGACAACGAGAAAGGAATACTGATTATGAGCACAACACATACATGCGGCAGCTATAATCAATGATGGAGGATTGCATACGTGCCCAGCACCAAAAGAATAGTTTTCATCGGCGGCGGACTGTTTAGCTGTCAACAAAACTGCACTGCTAAATCTGTCATATTGCAAAAGGGGAAACCTGACCCGGAGCGCACAGCTGCGCTCCGGTCTGTACATATCAGATACAAGTGAAAGGTAATGAACCGGTGAGCGAAGTCAGCAATGTCCGCCTTTTTCTGTCATTTCTCCGGCTTGGCGCAACAGCTTTTGGCGGCCCGGCCATGATGGCGCATATAAAGGAATTGTCGGTCAAGCGCAATGCATGGATCTCTGAGGAGAGATTTCGTCATGGAATCGCCCTCTGCCAGTCCATCCCCGGCGCGACAGTGATGCAGATGGCGGCATACGTCGGGATGTCAGTTCGGGGCCTACCGGGCGCATTCTCTTCGTTTGTTGGTTTCGGACTCCCTGCGTTCCTCATCATGCTCGCCTTTTCAGCAGGATATGCCGATTCTCACCGTCTTCCAACCATAGTCTCTCTTTTCGCCGGGCTTCAAGTACTCGTCGTGGCGATTATTGCACATGCAGCGTATCTGTTTGCGCGGGAAACCATAAAAGGGCTGCGAATCTTTGTGCTTGCACTATGCTCAAGCGCACTTCTTCTGGCGGGCTTGAATCCTTTTCTGGTGGTGATTATTGCTGCAGCCTGCGGCATCATTGCATTCCGTGATATTCATGCCGTCCCCCTCGCGCCACATTCTTCCGGCAACGCCAAACTGCTATCAGGAAGCTCTTTGCTGCTTATGCTGTCTGTTTGCATATGCCTCGTAATTCTGGCATTTGCTCATCAGGAGTTGTTTGCGATCGCCATGCTCATGATGAAGATCGACCTTTTTGCGTTTGGCGGCGGCTTCGGCTCTCTGCCGCTGATGTTTCACGAAATCGTCGAGGTCAGGCAGTGGCTGGACAGCACAACATTTATGGAAGGCATTGCACTCGGACAGGTCACGCCAGGTCCCATTGTTATTACCGCAACTTTTGTCGGATACCTCACCTATGGCTTTCCTGGCGCACTCGTGGCGACAATCGCAATATTCACCCCTTCGTTTCTGATTTTGATCATTACCATGCCTCTTTTCGAACGTCTGAAAGCATCACCATATTTCCTGCGATCGATAAAAGGCGTTCTTGCTTCGTTTGTAGGGCTGCTGTTTTTTGTATTGCTGAAATTCGGGCTCGCTGTGCACTGGGACTGGCGTGCAGTGCTGCTCGGCATCGCGGCACTGTCCGCCCTCAGGATGAAAGCCGACATACTGCCGGTTGTCATAGTCGGCGGCATCATCTCAATTCTGGTATTCTGAGAGCATATGAACTCAGACCGGGAGCCAGTCAATCCAGTGAAAATGAGTATTCTAGCCGACAACCGTTCTTCCGATGGTTTCGCGCGCGAACCGACCCGTCGTTCTGAAAGGAGTCTTTATGCCGAAATATGATTATCGCTGCAGCGCATGCGGCGAGCAGTTTGAAATGACGCACTCTATGCAGGAGACACAGGAGCGGGACTGTCCGAAATGCGGGGCGTCCAGCCGCAGGATTATTTCGGGTGGAAGCGGATTTATTATGAAGGGAGCATCTGTTCCGTCAGGACCACGCTGCGGGAGTGCTGCGACCTGCTGTGGCAGCAAAACACCTTGCGCAGAACCGCACTGTGAAAGCTAAGGCCGTCTAACGCGCGAGCCGTCTTCTCCTTCGTCCTGCAGCAGGCTCGGTCGTCGGCTTGACCGACTGGCTGCCGCAGGACGGGCAGGCATCAGGACATCCGGTTCCGGCGGCCGGCGCCCAGGTTTTCTTGCAGGTGCCGCAGTGATAGTCAGATGTCTGAGCAAATGATATAACGCCGCCCTCAATACGCAGCGCTTTTCCTACAACAAGTGCCTCGGCGATTTTCCGGTGGGCTGAGATGATAACTCGCCCAAACGCCAGGCGCGAAATCTGCATTTTCTCCGCAGCCTGTTCCTGATACATTCCCTCAAAATCAGCAAGGCGGACAGCCTCAACCTCATCAATGGTCAGCACCACCTCTTCAAGATCGGACATCGGAATGCCAGCATACATCCTGGTCGCCCGTTTGGGAGTTTATGGCAGCGGTGTTATTCATCCTGCATCGGCTTGATAAAAGTGAAATAGACCATCGTCCAGTTGCCGAGAACCATGAAAATCGTCGCTACGATACTTGACAACGCAAGTGAGGAGATGCCGGTGAGTGCGTGCCCAATCGTGCAACCGCCCGCTGTAGCGGCACCGAATCCCATGACAAGGCTGCCCACAAAAACGCGCATGAGTTCCTGCGCAGGTGGTGCCTGCCACTTGAACTCCTTGAGGACTTTCGCGCTGAGATAGGCGCCCAAGGGGATGCCGAAAATATAGAGGGCGCTCCAGGTTGCCGTAAAAATTCCCCAGAAATCAAACATCGGATCGAATTTCGCCATACTGTTGCCCATGGTGACTGCAAGAAAGGCTTCAGCTGTTGGCCCTGCGGCAGAAAGGCCGCGTGCCTGTCCGCCCCAGAAATAAGAAGCCCATATGGCGAGAACCATCACCAGTCCAAGAAGAATGCCGGTCAATGGCCAGGTATACCCTTTATTCGTTTTGGCCTTCAGAGGCTTGCCCTGTAACACAAAAGGGATTATGATGACGGCTATAACAGCGATATATGCCCACTTGAATGACGGCCCGCCAAAAAGATCCCAGAGCGCGGGATTTGTTATCGCGTCTTCCCCCTGCCCAATCGTTGCTTTGAAGCTCTTCAGATATTGCATGACAGGCTTCAGCGGACCGTTATAGGTTGCCAGCAATGATATCGCAAACCCGAATGTTCCGATGACGGCTGATGTATATCCCTCACCGATCCGATAGATGATGCCGCTGCCACATCCGCCAGCCATGACAATCCCGAGTCCGAAAATATAGCCGCCCACAATATTCGCCACATAATTGAACTGCTGTCTGCGCAGACCGTCTTCGCCTACAAGTCCGAAATCTTCGAGAAGGTTCGCACCCACAATTGCTACCAGCAACGCGAGAAAATATGCCCGCATGAGGGTATAGTCATTCATGAAAATCACATCACGGAATCCGGAATTCATGCAGAATCGTCCGCGCTGCAGCACAAATCCAAAGAGAATGCCGACCCCTACGCCACTTATCAGAATCATGATTCCAGCGCTGCTTACTTCATTCATGGATTTTCCTCCGATTTACCAAGAATTTTGAATGGGCATGCCACATCAGCACACGCATCATACTGTTCAAAAAAAGCCGTGGTGCATCCTGGCCAGATGCATCCACGGCAAGCGAGCGGAGGTTGCACACCTCAAATGAGACTAATGGCCAGAACCGAAAAATTTATACCCGCTGAAAATCGAGCTGATGAGACCGTTCCGTTCGATGA
>CAYMRS010000026.1:0-32252 GCA_964392915.1 uncultured Nitrospiraceae bacterium | reverse complement strand
TTATATGCTGAAAGATTTCAAGGAGTTTGTTCTTCGTGGAAATGTTGTTGACATGGCGGTCGGTATCATCATCGGGGCTGCGTTTGGCAGTATTGTAAGTTCTCTGGTGTCTGACGTAATTATGCCGCCGGTCGGGCTGCTCCTCGGAAAAACCGACTTTTCCAATCTTTTCCTCGTTCTGAAAGAGAGCGCAACCTTGCCGGGGCCCTATCTGACCGTGGCAGACGCGAAAAAAGCAGGAGCGGTTACGATGAATGTGGGGGTGTTCATTAACACGGTCATCAATTTCCTGATTCTGGCATTTGCCATTTTCATGGTGATTCGTTCCATAAACACTATGAAGCGCGAAGCTCCTCCGGCAGAGCCGACCACAAAAGAATGCCCGCTTTGCTGCACAACCATAGCAATCAAGGCGGTTCGTTGTCCGAACTGTACCGCGGAGTTGAAAGGATAGCCCATCATGAGAAAAACCCTCTGCACTGCAAGCGCAGTACTTTTCTTCGTTGTCGCCGCTAGCCTGCCCGCGCAGGCTTCCTCCTTCCTGGACACCCTGTTTCAGAAACCGCAAGGCGCAACGGCAAAGCAGAGCGATACCAACATCGCGGCCGGACTGAAAGAGGCGCTTACTATCGGAACTGAAAATGCCGTAAAAAATGTCGGCCGTGCTGACGGATATTTCGGCAACCAGCTCATACGGATTCTGATGCCCGAGAAAATGCGCAAGGTTGCCGATACGCTGAGCATGCTCGGGTACAAAAAAGAGGTTGATGAGTTTGTACTCAGCATGAACCGCGCTGCCGAAAAGGCGGCTCCGCAGGCCGGAGCCATTTTTGCCAATGCCATCAGGCAGATGACCATTGAGGATGCCCGCAAGATTCTGGCTGGCAACGAAACTGCCGCCACGGACTTCTTCCGCTCCAAAACGACAGCAAAGCTGACCGATGCTTTTAAGCCGATCATTTCAAAGAGTCTCGATGAAGTCGGTTCAACCAGATCATACCGAAATCTCATACAGAAGGCCGACACGGTTCCCTTTCTGAAGAAAGAGCCGCTCGAACTTGATTCCTATGTAGCAGGCAAGGCTCTTGACGGCCTTTTCACCATAGTCGGGCAGGAGGAAAAGCGCATACGGACCGATCCGGCAGCCCGGGTCACCGACCTGCTGCGCTCAACGTTTGGCCGTTAGCAGCATTCTCACACTGACTGGCGCTCAGGTATACTAGCCGAGTGAACTATCGTCTTACGGAAAAAGCAAAAGCAGCCGGCTGAGCGGCAAAGATAGGTCCGGCGGACCTGGAAGATATTCTCAGCGGTCTCGAGAAGAGTCACGCTCTTGGTCTTCTTGTCGGTCCGGGCGATGATGCGGGTGTTTTTGTACACAACGGTATCGCGCTCATCGAGACCGTTGATGTCATTGCCCCGGTGGTCGATGACCCGTTCACATTCGGCGCAATCAGCGCTGCTAACGCTATCAGTGATGTATACGCCATGGGAGGAAAGCCGCTTACCGCTCTTGCTATTGCGGGGTACCCTGCGTGTTCGTGCGAACCGCAGATTCTTCGTGAAATCCTGCGCGGAGCTACAGCAACACTAAAACAGGCTGGCGCGCTTCTGATTGGCGGCCACAGTTTCGACGACAGCGAGATTAAATTCGGCCTTGCGGTTACCGGAACCGGCGATCCCGGGCAGATTCTTCGGGTTGGGGGTGCTCAGCCCGGCGACACGCTTATCCTCACAAAACCCATCGGCATCGGGATTATCACGACGGCGCTGAAAGGCGGGAAAGCGCCTTCAGATGCCGTTCAGGAAGCAGTCCGCTGGATGCTGACCCTGAACGCGGAGGCGTCAGCATGCGCTCTTCGCGCGCATGTCTCGGCATGCACTGATGTCACCGGCTTTGGTTTGCTGGGACATGCCAATACGATGGTGCGCCATGCAGCAACTGATTTTGTGATACATGCCGGCAAAGTTCCGGTGCTGCCTGCCGCATGGCAACTGCTTGATGGAGGCATGGTTGCTGAAGGCGCGTATAAGAATCTCAACTACCTGGCGCCGCGGGTTTTCTTTGCCGACGGCATATCCGACGAGATGAAACTCATGCTGTGTGACCCACAGACATCCGGAGGCCTGCTCATCGCCGTGCCCGAAACGGCCATGTCTCTCTTCCAAAATGCGGGCATCTTTCATGAGGCAATAGGCTCTGTCGTTGACGGAACGGGGATAATCAAAGTGGTCGCCTAGTAGCTCGAATCAATTCGAAAATGCAATACACCAGCCGCATACTTCATTGAAAGCGTTCTGCAGTGGGTCTTTGTGCGAAGATACTATGGTTTGAAATCGAGGGAGAGATTTTCGTACGGATAGGCTTTGATATACGAAACGAACTCATCAACAGCGTGGGACAACACCAAGTTTTTCTGCATTACCAGGGAGAACTTCCGCTGGATGCGGCCCTCTTTCGGCACCAGCATCTTGAGCGTGCCGTTCTTGATCTCCTTCCGGATTGCCCACTTCGATACAACAGAAACGCCCATCCCGCGCTCAACTGCTTCTTTCACCGAACCGATGCTGCCAAGAATGAGCGCGACCGGCATTTCATTCACGCTGAACCCGTGATCGGAAAAATACCGCTCAACAATCTCGCGCGTTGCTGATCCTTCCTCACGCAGGACGCATGGTTCCTTGGCCATCTCAACAATCGAGACGACCTTTTTTTTGGCCCACGGGTGGAACGAGGGCGCAATGATAAAGAGCTCATCAGTTACCAGCGGCTCAACCACCAGCTTGCCGCTGGGCTTCGTATCACCAAGAATCGCGAAATCGACAACTCCCGAGTTCAGGAGTTCGACAATGCGCTTCGTGTTGCCGATAATAACATGTATTTTAATCTTCGGATGCGTCTTCTTGAAGTCAACAATAACGCTCGGAAGGATATAGTTGCCGACGGTTGTGCCGGTGCCAATTTTTATGCTGCCCTTAATCAGGCCGGTGATCTTTCCAATATCCTTCTCAGCCTTTGCGTAAAGACCAAGAATTTCCTTTGAATACTTATAGAGGATTTCGCCGGACGCGGTCAGGTTAATGGTACCGCTTGAGCGATCAAAAAGCTTGGTTTCATAGATCTCTTCCAATGCCTGAATCTGCAGACTGACCGCAGGCTGAGTCAAATGAATGATCTCCGATGTCTTGGAGAAACTTTTGGTTTCCGCAACCGTGCAGAAAACCTTAAGCTTATGATCTTCCATACCCATGTGCTTTTCAGTCTATCATAAGATTTATTTATATGTAAATAGGTTTTGTTTTCGAACGCATGCGGAACAATTTTTCTCCTGCTGCTGCCCGCCATTCCGGACAGTTCTGAATACGTAGACTTGCGGGAAATTGTGCGGGAATTGCAGAAAACAAACGTGAAAAAGAAATACTTCCGGCGCAGGCATCAGCTCGTCGCGGGGGGTTCTGCAACAGGTAATGACCCGGAGGCTCCATTGATGTCAGGACGCACATAATAAAGAATGCGCCGGCACTCAGGACAGGTCTCGATGGCCTCGCCGCTCTTGATTTCAACAAAGAGCTGCGGGGGAATATGAAGGTGGCACCCCTGACAGACCGCGTCTTTTGCTTCCGACACGGCCATGCCGCGATGCATCCGCATGAGTGTCGTATAATGATCATTCACATCAGAATCGAGTTGCTGAACAACCCTTTTCCGCTCAACCTTTAAGCGCTTTATCTCTTCATTCCGTTCAGCAGCCTCAGCCTCAATCTCTTTCCGGACAGTTTCGATGGCGGACTGTTCCTGCTCAATCATTGCCTTCTGCGCCGCAATCGTTTGAACGGCACTTTCCGCGTCAGAAAGAATTTGAACCAACGCAGCCTCGAGAGTCTTGACCCCCGCTTCGGTGCGCCCGACCTCGGCAAGATTTGCCTGATACGTGGTAGTTTTCTTGATTTCGGACGTGCGGGCTTTCAGCTTCGCGCCGCGATCTCTGGCCTCGCTGAGTTCCCGCTCCTTGTCACGCTTTTTGTCTGCTGAATCGGCAAGAATCTTCTCGGCACGCGCACATTCGATTTCAGCGTTTTTCAGGGCAGCTTCGCGATCACCGAGGCGCGCAGGCAACAACTCCACTTGGCGAATCGCGGCGAGAATAGTGGTATCGATTTTCTGGAGCGCAATCAGGAGCTGCAATTGATTATTCACAGAGACTCCTTTATGTGATGCCATTCGCGGCACTGCGCGCCGCGGCGGTAGTTGGTGGGCCCACCAGGGCTCGAACCTGGGACCAACCGGTTATGAGCCGGTAGCTCTACCAACTGAGCTATGGGCCCTGCTGTGCTGCATAAGGCACCCGTCAATGCAACCCGACACACTGCATTACAGGAATATTAACTATACTCAGCTGTTCTCAATCGAGTCAAGAGCGGCTCAGAAAATCTTTCAGCCAAAAGCTGCGCGAAGGGTGCTTCAGCTTGCGAATCGCCTTTACTTCTATCTGGCGGATGCGCTCGCGCGTCACCTCGAACTCCAGTCCGACCTCTTCAAGGGTCTGCGGACCGTCTTCGCCGATGCCGAAACGCCGGCGGATAATGTCCGCCTCCTTTTCGGACAGCGTGGAGAGCATCTTCTCAATACTGACGCGGAGGTCTTTAAGAATGGCCGCTTCAAGCGGAGAAAGGTGAGACTTGTCCTCAAGGAAATCGCGAAGCATGGTATCTTCGTCGTCACCGATCGGCATCTCGATTGAGATCGGCTCCTTCGAAATCTTCATAATCGTCCGAACCTTATCCACCGGTATGCGGGACCGTCGCGCGATATCGTCGACTCCCGGCTCGCTGCCGCTTTCCTGAACAAGCTCCTTCGCAGCCCGGTTTACGCGATTCATGTTTTCTATCATATGCACCGGTATTCTGATAGTTCGTGCCTGGTCAGCCAAGGCCCGGCTGATTGACTGACGGATCCACCAGGTGGCATAGGTGCTGAATTTGTAGCCCCGCTGATACTCGAATTTATCGACCGCGCGCATAAGTCCGATATTGCCTTCCTGAATGAGATCGCTCAGGCTGAGTCCCTTGCCGATATACCGTTTTGCCACGCTGATGACAAGCCGGAGGTTCGCTTCGACAAGCTGGCCCTTTGCCTGGTTCACAGCCAATTCGGCTTCATGCAGACGGTGCAGGACCGCGCGCAGTTCACCGGCAGAAATACCCGCGGATGCCTCAAGGGCGGCGATTTTTTCACGACTTCGGCTGAGCGACTCTCTCGGGGCTTTCTCCCGGCGCTGGGTCGTCAACTCATGCTCTGTGGACACCAGAGCGCTGTTGATCCCGCGAACCTCTTGGCAAAATACTGCAAGCACGTCATTCTTGAGTTCCAGAGCCAGAATGGCTCCGAGAATCTGGTCGGTCAGCAGCTCAATCGGGTCCGCGGCTTTCGTCCGGGCTGTCCGTCCCGTTCGGGGCTTGGACACTTTGCGCTGTGTGGCGACCATTCGCTGGCGCCTTCTCGACAGCGCCGCTATACCCTGAATCTTTTTCGCAAAGCGATCCTTTTCGGCAAAGAGGTCGCGATCTCCCAGATCCTCAGCGTCCTGCACAAGTTCGATAAACGGAGCCTCGCCGCGCCCGACGAGTTTGCCCAACTCTGACAGTTTGTCAAGGATAAAGGGAATGGTGATGAGTTCGCGCAGAAACATCCGCTTGCCGCTCTCGATTCGTTTTGCGATCACGACCTCGCCCTCCTTTGTCAGGAGAGGGATCGTGCTGATTCCCTTAAGGTATGCCTTTAATGGATCAAATTCTTCCTGGTAAGAATGCTCAACCTCGGCTTCCGGCTCTTCCTCGTCCCCGTTCTCTTCATAATTCTGTAGTACCCGCTCCTCAGAAAGTGTTCTGCCATCATCCCGTGAATCGCCCTGTTGCAAGTTGTCACCTAAAACACCAAAAGGTTCTTTCAAGATGGTCCCTCTCCGAAGTAGTGTATTCTCTCCCTTTTTCTCTAGCCGTGCTGCAACCGCCGTTTCTCTTCATAAAGCTTCCTGAGTTGATGGGCGTCATTCGCTGCTTCTGCCGCATGTATCAGCCTTGTTATCGTGCGAATCTCTATTCCCCTGAAGCAGTCGGCGACTGTCTTGTCGACGCTCTCTTCATCAGCATGATGCTCCACCAGGAAACGCGTTACGGTCGCCTGCTCCTCAGGGGAACACCTCTCAAGGATATGCTCGTGCAACCTCTGTTTTTTTCCTTCAGCAAAAAGTGAACGCAGCTTTTTGAATATCCCTCGTATAATACCATCCTCAATAGTGCCGATCTCAAGCATTTTGAGAATCTGCTCCCGCTTATCCGGAAATGCAAGAGCAACGGAAAGGAGAACCTCTTCCTCCCGATGCTGCGCCCCGCCGCGCAGGGGCCTCAAAGACGGAGTTTTTCCCATCTCTTCGGCCGTCGGCGCAGGAGTTGAACGTGTCAGTGTCCTGAGTTCTTCGCGCAGGGTTGCTTCATGAATGCGTGATCGTTCAGAAAGCTCTCTGAGGGATGCATCGCGAATCAGTCCATCCGAGCAGGCCACCAGCAGTTGAAGCACTGTCCGTGTGCCATCCAGCACATTGCGCCGATATTGTCGCAGAATGAACTCAACCGGCGAGAGCGCGGCGCCGAGATATTTCCTAAATACCGTTTCTCCCTGCTTTCTGAGCAGACTGTCCGGGTCTTCTCCCTGCGGCAGCAGCGCTATCTTGACAGTCATGCCTTCCCGAAACGCCATGTCCACCGCACGCCGGGCCGCCGCGATTCCTGGCGCATCGCCGTCGAAGACAAGCACCGCCTTGCCCGCAAAGCGGCGCAGCTTTTTGACATGGCCGCTGGTCAGCGCCGTGCCGAGCGGGGCAACAGCGTGCGAAAAACCGAATTGATGACAGAGTATGGTATCGAGATATCCTTCCGTGATAACCGCGTACCCCTTGTCGGTGATTGCCTGCTTCGCCAGATGAAGACCATACACGGTCTCACTTTTCCTGAACAGGATGCTCTCCGGAGAATTGATGTATTTCGGCTGGTCTTTCGCCGCACTCATAATCCGTCCGCCAAATGCTATAACGCGCCCCTGCAGGTCGGCAATGGGGAACATCAGACGGTCTCGAAAAAAATCGAACGTTCCCCGCTCTCCGAAATGCACGAGTCCGGAGGCCTTTATCTGAGCTTCCGTAAAACCTGCCTTTTTGAACTGCCCCAAAAGACCGTCCCGGGCACTGCCTGTATACCCGAGAGCAAAGCGATCCACAGCCTCGGCGTTCAGGCCTCGTTCGTTCACGTATTGCCGCGTTTTCGGGGACTTGGCATATTGCTCCTGATAAAACGTGAGCGCGGCCTTCTGAATCGCCATGAGCGCGTCTTTTTCGCTCCGCTCAGCTCTCGGACCATGCGATCGCGCAAGGGAAACCCCCGCCCTTTCCGCAAGCGACGCAAGCGCCTCCTGAAACGAGAGATTTTCGCGCTCCATCAGAAACGTGAAAATATCGCCGCCCTTGCTACAGCCGAAACAGTGGAAAATCTGACGGGCAGGATTGACCGTAAATGACGGTGTCTTTTCTGAATGAAACGGGCAGAGCCCCTTGAAATTCTGGCCTGCCCGCTTCAGTTCGACGTATTGACTCACGAGATCGACTATATCGACGCGTCCGCGTATTTCTTCGGTAACATTGTCAGTTCCCATGAAGTCCTGTCAGCGCATTTCTCCTGTAAAAACTCAGCTCCGCGGAAAGCGCCGGAAGCCTGAGAATTCGAGTACCTGCTCGCTCTTCAGAATACCATCGAGCAGAAGATTGATTCCCAGATTGTCACTGGCAATGTGTCCGGCGATAACGACATTCAGATGGCGCTGCTCCGCTTCCTTGCGATGCTCCTCGCTCAGATGCATGCCGACGATGGTGTTAACGCCGCTGAGCGACAGGCTCTCGAAAATATCCTTGGACCCCTCAGTGCCGCCGGTCATGTCGACAAAAATCCTGCCTGCCGTGCGCTTCTTGGAACCGAGAAACACCCGGGGGCCTGCATTCAGTTTTGCTGCGTCCTGATATTCCGGAATTTCGAGCAACAACTCGACAACATCATCAAGTGTGTGCGGTTTCTTTTCATCAAAGAGCCGCTGAAGATATGTGGCGACCATATTGTCGGCAGGGGTATGAAGGCAGCAGAAGGGAAGGTTCAGCAGCTTTGCCGCATCGGAAACGCGGGCGTGGTTAATCGGCATCACCCGGCGGCTGATTTCGTTCATGCGGCTTTCCATCACACCTTCCGCAATATTAATCGGCACGCCGAAACTACTGATGATGCCTGCCTGCATTGCCATAACCGCGGAGAGATTGGCAAGCGCGCGGCCTCCCGGATGGTGTGATACCACCAGGTCAACAGGTACGCCCCGCTCCCTCATTCGATCCGCAAGCAGCAACTCTCCCGTATCGATGTCAATGCCGACAAGAACGGTTTTCACCTCAGCCGAAGTGTTCCCGGCAAGCAGTCGCGAATCAGAATAGGGGTTCTCAAGACGATCCGAGTCGAAATAATCCCGCTCCTTCGGCTTCAGATCTTCGTATTCTTTCCTGACACGGGCGAGTTCAGTCTTGACTGCCTCAACCCCGCGCGGATCATGTTCAATCCCGACTGCTATGGCTCTGGAGAAAAAATCAGCTACGTTCATGGATACCCCTTTCCGTATGCGTGCCTTAAAAATGTCCCGCGAAGAAAAGGCTATTGGAGAAGATCCCTCACACGCTGGTTAACCGCCTTGCCGTCCGCGACGCCTTTAACCTTCGGCATCAGGACTTTCATGACTTTTCCCATATCGTTCGGGGTTGATGCGCCGGACTCATGAATCGCATCGCGGATGATTGCGTCGAGCTCTTCCGGTGTGAGTTGTCTTGGCATGTACGACTGGATAACAAAGAGCTCCTGCTCTTCCCGCGACGCGAGTTCGAGACGGCCCGCAGCGGTATAGCCCTCGATAGATTCACGCCGCTGCTTGACCATTGTGGACATCGCCGCGACGATTTCATCATCGGTCAGCGCTGCCATTTTTTCGATTTCTTTATTTATGAGAGAGGCCTTGATCATGCGGAGAGTCGAAAGTTTCAGCTCATTCCGCGCTTTCAAGGCCTCTTTAAGATCTTGCGATAGTGTATCGAGGATAGACATTGCTACCTCGATCTCGACGAAGAGAATTTGGAACGTTTCGCGGCTTTTTTACGAGCAGCGATGATTTTCTTCTTCTTCTTCACGCTGGGTTTGTCGTAAGACTCCCGTTTTTTTACCTCTGACAGAATTCCTTCCCGTTCGCACTGCTTTTTGAACTGCTTCATCGCAAAGTCGAACGATTCCGGATCCTTCACTTTTACAGAGGGCATCTGTATATTCACCCCTCTCTATACTAAAATTATAGCTATGATAGATAAAATAGATTATCAAAGAGAGGGGGCGACTGTCAAGAAGTCAAGAAAAAGAAGGGGTTATCATTCCCCTTCAAATTCCGTCAGCGCGAAGAACCGATATCCCCGTTCAGCCAGTTTCGCCGCTCCTCCGACATCAGGCAGATTGACAATAAAAGCCATTTCCGCAACCGTCGCGCCGAGCTTCTCGACCAGAGCAGCCGCGGCAAGAGCCGTTCCTCCGGTAGCAATAAGATCATCAACAATCAGAACTTTTGCGCCCCGAACAATGGCATCGGTGTGCATCTCAACCGTATCTGTCCCATATTCCAGCTCGTACTCATGCTGAACAGTCTCCGCGGGCAGTTTGCCTTTCTTGCGGACCGGCACAAATCCCCTTCCGAGCGTGTAGGCAAGCGCGCCGCCGATGATGAAGCCACGGGACTCTATGCCGACGATCACATCAAAGCAAACGTCACCCTTGCTGTACCGCTGCGTAAAATTGTCAATCACCAGCCGGAAGCCGACCGGGTCCTTGATAAGCGTTGTGATGTCGCGAAACAGAATGCCTTTTTTCGGATGATCCGGAATTGTTCTGATCTTTTCCTTGATGGTCATGCAGTCTCTTCTCCTCTGCACGCACACGATTCAGAGCTGATTTTCGGAATCGTGCGGAGCAGCAGCTCTTTTACCGTGTCAGCATTCTTTTTCATAATTTTGAGTATCATTTCCCACGTCACCGACTCTTCGCCTGCTTTCCAGCAGTCGTAATCGGTTGACATTGCAATGCTCTGGTAACAGATTCCCGCCTCCCGTGCCAGAATCACTTCAGGAACAGTAGACATGTTAATCACATCGGCACCCCACATCCGGAAAAGATGCGATTCCGCCTTTGTGGAAAACCGGGGGCCTTCGATCGTGATAACCGTACCATTCACATGATGCCGAATCTTCATCTCTCTGGCGGTTTTCACCAGCAACTTCCGCAGATCACAGCAGAACGGTTCGGACATAGGGGTATGAACCACTTTCTTGTCGTGGAAGGTGAGTATGCGGTGTTTCGTAAAATCGATAAACTGATCCGCAAATACGATATCGCCCGGCATGATCTTCTCCCGGAGAGAGCCGACCGCCGTCGTTGCGAGAACATGCGTACACCCTTCCCGCTTGAGCGCTGAAATATTTGCGCGAAAATTCACGGCCGACGGATAGATTGTATGCTTTTTGCCGTGACGGGCGAGAACGACAACGTCGACACCGTTTATCGTGCCGGTTGTCAGCGGAGATGATGGCTTGCCGTAAGGGGTTTTTACATATTTTTCTTTGATGTCCGTCATAAGCCGCGGATCGTTCATGCCCGACCCGCCGATAATCCCAACCCTCACCTTCTGCATCCTAAATTTCCCCTTTAAAAGAGTTTCTTGTATGAACGGGACTGCATCCAGATGTCTCCGTACCCGAGGTTTCCATACTCCTGCTGCGGACCGAAGAAATACTCGGCCTTCACGTTCTCGATGTACCGGTTGCAGAAATCAGAGTTGCGACAGCGGTTCGCGCTCACCTTGAATGGCGGGAGTCCGGTGTAGCTTATGGACGCCGTCTGTGCTATGGCCGCATTTTTGTCTCCGCTGCGCATCCCCGAAAACCCCACTATTCCCAGCACGATCGCGGAGAAGGCAACCAGAAATACCAACGCCGCAGGACCAATCCTATGCTGCCGAAATACGCCTGCCGCCGGAGATTCTGATTATCAGTTGCATCGTGATGCATAGTGCCCCCTTCAACCCCTGGATGTTAAACATAAGGGTACCAAGAGAATTCGCCTTTCGCAAGTGAATTTTACCGTTTTTTTTCGTTTTTTACACAATAAAAAAGGGTTTGCGATTTTCTCGCAAACCCGGAAAAGACAAATGGCGCGCCCGAAGGGATTCGAACCCCTGGCCTACAGATTCGTAGTCTGGCGCTCTATCCAGCTGAGCTACGGGCGCGGCCAGATGATAATGTTATCAGCAACGCGACTCTTTTGGCAACCCTGCACTGTCCACACGCTCCTGAAGATATCATGCCGGCAACACGCGCAACTCGACGTGTCACAGCCCGCCACCGTCAACGCGCGCGGAGTCCTTCCAAAGCACGCATCATATCCTCCGGCAAGGGGCTCTTGAACTCAAGATACCCGCCGGTCACGGGATGGGTGAACCCGAGAACCTCGGCGTGGAGCATTTGGCGAGGAAACACGATTTTTCTCCGGCTGCGTTCGAGCGTTGTTTTCCGGCCATACAATGCATCGCCGAGCAGCGGATGGCCGATTGCGGAAAAGTGAACGCGGATCTGGTGCGTACGGCCAGTACCGAGTTTTGCTTCGACAAGCGTTGCCTCCGGGAAACGCTCAAGGACGCGCCATCTCGTTACCGCCTCCTTGCCGCTTTGCGTGCGGGTCGACATTTTTTTCCGATTGCCCGCTGACCTTCCGATCTCAAGGTCTATCTCACCGCTTTCGCCCTTCAGCCCGCCATATACAATCGCCTGATAACGGCGGATGATGGCCCTCTCACGGAACTGCTCGACAAGGTGATAATAGGCGCTGTCATCAAGAGCAACAACCATGACGCCAGAGGTGTCTTTGTCGAGCCGGTGAACAACGCCGGGCCGGAACGGCCCGCCGACTGACGAGAGCTTGCCGCAGTGGTGCGCCAGTGCGTTCATCAGGGTTCCCTGACGATGCCCGGCCGCGGGATAGACAACAAGTCCGGCAGGTTTGTCGACAACAATGAGATGGTCGTCACGATACAGCATGGAGAGCGGGATATTCTCGGGAATGAGCATGCCATCTTCAGCAGGCGTTTCCGCATACGTCACGATATCGTCGGCCCGAAGCTTGTGGTTTGGGGTTGCCTCTTTGTGATTGACGCGGATTGCAGCGGCATGAATGGCCTTCTGCGCCTGCGATCTGGTCAGGCCAAACAGGCGCGCGGCGACTATGTCGAGCCGCTCGGAAACGTCATCGGGCGAAATGCTCTCTTTTTTCATGAAGTTGAAAATAGTATAGCAGAGTGCTAGAATGAAGACTTGCATAGGTCTGTTATATGGAGACATGTGCGCACATCACTTCTGCAGTTCCGGAGCATATCGTGAAGCTCAATGAATTGACCATTGCTGAAATCCGCCGCCTTCTAGATAATCGGGATGTTACGGCACAGGATATTTTAAATGACGTGGTTGACCGTATCGATGCGGTTGAAGACAGGGTTCAGGCGTATGTCACGGTCACAAAAGATACCGCACGGGCTATGGCCGAACGCGCGGACAACGCACTGGCAGCTCGGAAGGCCGCGCTTTTGACCGGCATTCCGCTCGCAATCAAGGACAACATGTGCACGGCGGGAATCCGCACCACCTGCTCATCGAAGATTCTTGAGAATTTTGTTCCACCGTATGAGAGTTCGGTGACAAGCCGTTTTGTGCAGCAGGGGTATGTGCTGACCGGCAAGACGAACCTTGATGAATTTGCGATGGGGTCATCAACGGAGAACTCAGGATTCAAGACCACCAGAAACCCCTGGAACCTTGATTGTGTTCCGGGAGGCAGCAGCGGCGGGTCTGCTGCCGCGGTAGCCGCTGATGAATGCATAGCCGCCCTCGGCTCCGACACCGGAGGTTCAATCCGCCAGCCGGCGGCGCTCTGCGGGGTTGTCGGGTTAAAGCCGACCTACGGCAGGGTTTCCCGCTACGGTCTGGTGGCGTTTGCTTCTTCGCTCGACCAGATTGGCCCGATTACAAAAAATGTGACGGATGCCGCCCTGCTGCTGAATGTGATAGCAGGCAAGGATCCGTTTGATTCAACATCCGCGCCTGTCGAGGTTCCGGACTACGCGTCATTTCTCGGCAAAGAGATCAAGGGGCTCAGGGTCGGCATTCCGAAAGAGTATTTCATTGACGGAATGCACCCGGATGTTGACAGCGCGGTGCGTGCCGCAATTCAACAACTCGAATCGCTCGGCGCCATAGCAGTCGAAGTTTCGCTGCCGCACACCCGCTATGCGGTCGCAACGTACTATATCCTCGCGACGTCTGAAGCATCATCAAACCTCGCGCGGTATGACGGCGTAAAATACGGCTTTCGCGCAAAAGGGAAAGATCTCATCGACATGTATATGCAGACTCGCGCGCAGGGTTTCGGTCCGGAGGTGAAGCGCCGCATCATGCTCGGCACGTACGCGCTCTCTGCCGGATATTATGATGCGTATTACAAGAAAGGACAGCAGGTCCGCACGCTCATCAGGCAGGACTTTGAAAAGGCGTTTGAAGAGGTTGATGTCATTGCAACGCCTACCTCGCCAAGCCCTGCATTTGCCGTAGGCGAAAAGGCGACCGACCCGCTCGAAATGTACCTGTCGGATATTTTCACCATTTCTGTGAATCTCGCCGGCGTTCCCGCAATTTCACTCCCGTGCGGGTTTGCCGCGAACAACCTGCCAATAGGCTTGCAGATTATCGGCAGAAGCTTTGACGAGGCGACCGTGCTCCGGACTGCTTACGCGTTTGAACAGAGCACGTCGTGGCATACCAGGAGGCCACGGTTATGAACCGGAAGTACGAAGCCGTCATCGGCCTTGAAGTGCATGCCCAGATGCGCACGAACACAAAGATTTTCTGCGGCTGTTCGACCACGTTCGGCGCTGAACCGAATACCCAGACCTGCCCGGTCTGCACCGGGCTTCCCGGCGTGCTGCCGGTGCTGAACAGAAAAGCGCTGGAGTTTACGGTCAGGACCGGCCTTGCGATGAATTGCCGCGTTTCTCCCTTCAGCAGATTTGCCCGCAAGAATTATTTTTATCCGGACCTGCCGAAAGGCTATCAGATCAGCCAATATGAACTTCCGATATGCGAAGGTGGTTGGCTGGATATTTCGATTGATGGAGAAACCCGCCGGATCGGCATTACCCGCATTCATATGGAAGAAGATGCCGGCAAGAATATCCACGAGGGCGGTAACTACAGTTATGTTGATTTGAACCGCGCCTGCACCCCGCTCATGGAGATCGTCTCTGAGCCTGACATGCGCAGTCCGAAAGAAGCCGCTCAGTATATGCGCGAACTGAGAACAATACTGCGCTATCTTGGTGTCTGCGATGGGAATATGGAGGAAGGGTCGCTCCGCTGCGACGCTAACATCTCCATCCGTCCCGTCGGGCAACAGGAGTTCGGAACCCGCACCGAGCTGAAGAACATCAACTCATTCCGTTTTGTCGAAAAAGCGATTGAATATGAAATAGCACGTCAGATCCGCGTTGTCGAGGACGGCGGTAAAGTCATTCAAGAGACGCGTCTCTGGGATTCAGCAGTCGGCGTGACACAGTCAATGCGTTCAAAAGAGGAAGCGCATGACTACCGATACTTCCCGGACCCCGATCTGACGCCTATTATCGTTGAACAGGAATGGGGTGATGCGATTCGCGCCTCATTGCCGGAGCTTCCGGATGCAAAACGGGCCCGATATGCCGCTGAGTTCGGCCTGCCGGAGGCCGACGCCGGGCAACTGACCGCTGAGCGGGCGACTGCGCTCTGGTTCGAAGCTGCTGTTGCTGCCGGAAGTCCCCCGAAAGCCGCTGCGAACTGGTTGATTTCCGAGCTGATGAAATATCTGAATGACGGGAACAGGTCGATTGAAGACTGCCCGATAAGGCCAGAGCAACTTGCAGGACTTATCTCGCTTATTGACAAAGGCACAATCAGCGGCAAAATAGCCAAGACCGTCTTTGAGGAGATGTATATGACCGGCAAAGATGCGGCCGCTATCGTGAAAGAGAAAGGCCTCGTTCAGATTAGCGATGCGGGAGCGATCGAGCAGGCCATTGATGACCTTCTTGCACGGCATCCTGGTGAAGTGGATCGTTATAGGGGCGGCGACGAAAAACTGCTCGGCTTCTTTGTGGGGCAGCTGATGAAGGCGATGAAAGGCAAGGCGAATCCTCAGCTTGCCAACGAACTGCTGAAAAGGAAGTTGGGCGAGGCTCCGCAATAGGCGCATCATATTGCATTTCAGGCTTCATTCCATGCACAATAACAAACAGGAAGGTCGTATCAACCTGAACCCCGCTGTCCTTTCCGGAAGACAGCCCTAAAGGAGTAACCGACATGATGAGCCTTGTTTTCTTCTGCTCGGTCATCGCCGCGCTGCTCGCTTTCACTACGCTTCCTTCATTCGCGGTCGGTCCCGGAAAAGTCATGCAATGGGAAGCTCCCTCATCCCCCGGAAAAGTCTCGGTCGATGGCAAAGTTCATGCTGAAAAAGGCATGAAATGCATGGAGTGCCACACCAAAATCTGGCCGATGAAAAAAGGGGGTTCCATGAAGATGGATGAAATGAACGCGGGCAAATATTGCGGTGTTTGCCATAATGGCGGCAATGTCTTCTCGACCAGGGATGAGGTCAGTTGCAGCAAATGCCATCAGAAACAATAGGTTTTGTTATCTATAATTTCAACTAAAAGGAGGTGAACCGAATGAAGAAAATAGTAGCTATCCTCGCAGCAGTAATTTTTGCGCTCGGCATGGTGTCAATGGCAGTCGCGGATGATAAGTGTGCCAAGTGTCATAAAGGCGAAAAGTCCGTCGACGCTATCGTTGCAAAACTGAAAATCAAGACCGGCGACGATATGATCAACGCGGTCCGCACCGGCCCGAAGGCAGGGCTCCACAAGAACCTGACCGATGAAGACCTGAAAGCATCCCTTGCAAAATAGATTATCGTGACCAGGGCAGCACCAAGAAAGGGGACAGCATGAGCTGATCCTCTTTCTACATTTGCCGGAAAGAAATAAGCTATACGTATGTGAGCCAGGACTCGTAGACCATATCCTTGCCTTTGACCGCTTCGAAGTAGATGGTCTGCAACTTTTCCGTAACCGGACCGCGCGCGCCCTTTCCGATCCTTCTGCCGTCAAGCTCACGGATTGGCGTAACTTCAGCAGCCGTGCCGGTAAAGAATGCTTCATCCGAAATATAGACTTCATCTCGGGTAAAGCGCTCTTCCTTCACCGCAATGTTTTCATTCTTCGCTATCGTGATTATGCTGTCACGGGTAATACCCTCAAGAATTGAGGTGAGCGGTGTTGTCTTCAGCGTGCCGTTGCGGACGATGAAAACATTTTCTCCACTGCCTTCAGACACATACCCTTCCGTATCGAGGAGTAGTCCCTCATCACATCCGCTTAGAATCGCCTCTTTTTTTGAGAGCTGAGAATTGACGTAATAGCCGCAAATCTTCCCGCGAGACATATTGGAATTTACATGATTGCGGATAAACGATGACGTTCGGATCTTGATGCCCTTTTCGAGCCCGTCTTCTCCCAGATACGCGCCCCACGGCCATGCCGCAATCGCAACGCGGATCGGGTTGTTTTTCGGATACAGGCCCATCGCGCCGTAGCCGATGTACACCAGCGGGCGGATATAACACTCCTTCAGCCTGTTCTTCCTGACCGTATCGATGATAGCCTTGCGGATCTCGGCTTCCGTGAACGGGATCTCCATCTGAAAGATGTGGGCAGACTGAAACAGCCGCGACACATGCTCATCAAGACGGAAAATAGCAGGGCCTTTCGGCGTGTTGTAACAGCGGATTCCCTCAAATGCGCCTAGCCCGTAATGAAGCGTATGGGTCAGAATGTGTACGTTTGCCTTGTCCCATGCGACAAGTTTTCCATCCATCCAGATCTTTTCAGTTTTCGGTATCATAGGGTATTATTAAACCAAGAGAAACTCACTGATGTCAACAATATACACGAATGTTGCGCTCCATCTGCCGACATTCCGGCCGCGCTGAATCAAAATAAGAAGCTTGGGAAACTATGGATGAACTTATCGTAATAGGAGCAGGATTGGCCGGCTGCGAAGCAGCCTGGCAGGCAGCGCGTCACGGCGTCTCTGTCACGCTAAATGAAATGCGCCCAACCCGCAAGACCGAGGCTCACCAGACAGGTAATCCGGCGGAACTCGTCTGCTCCAACTCGCTTCGTTCACGGGAGCGTTCAACCGGACCGGGACTGCTGAAAGAGGAGTTGCTGCGGGCAGGCTCATTGATCATGGAAGCCGCAGAAGCCACCGCAGTGCCTGCGGGATCGGCTCTGGCAGTGGATCGTGAACTGTTCTCCCGGTATATTTCCGAACGTTTGGCTGCAACGGCGAACATCAAGCTTATCTGCCGGGAGATCACGGCGCTCCCTGAACAGGCTCTCTCCATAGTCGCATCAGGTCCGCTCACGTCAGCAGCACTTGCCGACGCAATCGGGCAGCTCATCGGGAGCGAACATCTTTATTTTTACGATGCGATTGCCCCGATACTTGATGCCGGAAGCCTCGACTTTGCAACAGCATTCTCCGCCTCGCGTTACGGCAAAGGAAGCGACGATTATGTGAATTGTCCGATGACAAAAGAAGAGTATGACCGCTTCTATGACGCATTGATTGAAGCCGATACGGTTACTGCCCGGGAGTTTGAACAGGCGCGGTTTTTCGAAGGCTGCATGCCGGTCGAAGTCATGGCGCAGCGGGGACGTAATACCCTCTGTTTTGGCCCGCTGAAGCCTGTCGGGCTGACTGACCCGAGAACCGGGAGACGTCCTTATGCCGTTGTACAATTGCGCGCCGAAAATCGAGAGCGCACAGCATTCAATATGGTCGGCTTCCAGACGCGGCTGCGCCAACCCGAGCAGAAGCGCGTCTTTTGCCTGATTCCCGGGCTTGAGCATGCCGAGTTTCTCCGGTTCGGCAGCATCCATCGCAATACCTTCATCAATGCTCCGATGCATCTGAACTCCGATCTCTCACTGAAGCACCGTCCATCGGTACTCTTTGCGGGTCAGATTACCGGGGTTGAAGGATATATTGAATCGGCAGCTATGGGACTGCTGGCGGGAATCAACGCGGCGCGGCGGCTGCAGGGGCTGCCGTTCCTGCCGGCACCCGCGGGCACGGCTCATGGAGCGCTTGTCCGCCACATCACCGGAAGCGACCCAAAACACTTCCAGCCGAGCAATATCAACTTCGGCCTGATTGCGGCAGACGAGACATGCGCTAAAATTCGCGACAAAAAAGAGCGGCGGACCATGGTTGCTGAAACAGCGCTCGCGGAGTGGGCATTTTTTGTGGAGCGTATTCAGCAGGGCAGGATTCACTCATGAGCACGGCAAAAAAGCAGCCTGCTGCCAAAATCGACCCAAGCAACCCGATTTCCCGGCATATTGAAGCATTTCTGAACCACCTGTCTGTCGAAAGGAATGTCTCGGAGCATACCCTGCGCGCCTATCGCCGGGACCTGATGGATTTTGCGGCTTACTGTCCCTCACAGCCGGAAGACATCGAAATGGTAGATATCCGGGGATTCATAGCGCAGCAGACCATGGAGGGAAAATCAAAAACGACCGTTGCGCGCCGACTCGCCGCACTGCGTTCATTCTGCGCCTATCTGTATCAGGAAGGGATGATACAGGTCAATCCGGCCCGGCTCGTTGCATCCCCGAAAACTCCCAAACACCTGCCGGTCTTTCTGACGGTCGATGACGCCTTCAGCCTGGTGCAGGAGCCGGAAGGATTCGGGCTTCTCCCGGTCCGTGACAAGGCATTGCTCGAATTGCTCTATTCAAGCGGACTGCGGGTCAGCGAGGTTGAAGGGCTGAATGTTGAGGATATCAATCTTCGCGAAGGGCTTGTCAAGGTTCTCGGCAAGGGGCGAAAGGAGCGGATAGTTCCGCTGGGGGGAAAGGCTCAGGACGCGCTGAAGGCATACTTCATTGAACGACTGCTCTACAAAAAGAAAAAAAAGGCCGACCCCGCTGACAGCGCACTGTTTCTGAACAAAAACGCAATGCGATTGACAGATCGCCAGATCCGCCGTATAGTAGTGAAATATGCGCGCATCGTCGGCATTGAAGGACAGATCGGGCCCCACACGCTCCGACACACCTTTGCTACCCATCTCCTGACCGGCGGAGCTGACCTCAGGGTGATACAGGAGCTGCTTGGCCACGCCTCGCTCTCGACCACCCAGAAATACACGCACCTCGATATCGGCCATCTGATTGATGTCTACGATAAGGCACATCCGTTTGGAGATGATGGAAAAGAAGTAACCAGTAAAAGGCAGAACTCAGAATTCAAAATTCAGAAGAACGACAAAGGTTAACGAGGGGACAGTCCCGGAATTCCGGGCGACCAACAGCAGCGGCTTACGCCAGCCGTAGACTCGAAATTGTCCCCGAAGCGAAGGCTCAGGAGGAATCACTATGGAAAACACCATACACGGCAATGCGGTACTTTATGCAACAACAATCCTTTGCGTCAGGCGCGGCAACCACGTTGCCATTGCCTGTGACGGCCAGGTGACTATGGGCACTACCGTCCTGAAGCACAATGCGAAAAAAATCCGGCGGCTTTACAATGATTCAATTCTTGCCGGATTTGCCGGAGCGACTGCGGACGCATTCACCCTCTTCGAAAAGTTCGAGTCAAAGCTCCAGACATACAAAGGTAACGTAACACGCGCGGCGGTTGAACTCGCAAAAGACTGGCGCACCGACAGGATTCTGCGCCGGCTTGAGGCACTGCTGATTGTCGCTGACCGTGATCACACGCTCATACTCTCGGGCACCGGAGATGTAATTGAACCCGAGGGCGGCACCGCGGCTATCGGCTCCGGCGGTCCCTATGCCCAGGCCGCCGCGCGGGCGCTCTGGGAAAACACTGACCTGCCGCCCGCTGAAATCGCTCGCAAAACTATGGAGATAGCAGGCGACATCTGCATTTATACGAACAAAAATATCGTTATCGAGGAACTGAATGGCTGATCTCACTCCACGCACTATTGTTGAGGAACTCGACCAATACATCATCGGTCAGGACAAGGCTAAAAAAGCTGTCGCAATTGCGCTCAGAAACAGGTGGCGCCGTCAGCGACTCTCCCCGGAACTAAAGGATGAAGTGCTCCCGAAAAATATAATCATGATCGGCTCGACCGGCGTTGGCAAGACCGAAATCGCCCGCCGACTTGCGAAACTTGCCAATGCGCCGTTCATCAAGGTAGAGGCTTCCAAATTCACAGAGGTCGGGTATGTCGGCCGCGATGTGGAATCAATCATCCGTGACCTGATAGAGATCGCCCTGAGCATCGTCAAGGCGGAACAGATGGCAAAAGTTCAGGAGAAAGCGAAGGCGCTGGCGGAAGACCGCCTGCTGGATCTCCTCCTCCCTCCCGTGCGGTCCGGTCTTGACGGGGCATCCGAGCCCGACACGGGCAGCGAGACGCGGGAGAAGTTCCGGCAGCAGTTGCGCGAAGGAAGGCTCGACAAGCGCTATGTAGAGGTTGAGATTAAAGAAAAGGTGATGCCGTTCGGCGTTGTATCAAATGTCGCGATGGAAGAGATCGAGATGAATCTCAAGGAAATGCTCGGCGGCCTCCTCCCGGAAAAATCCAAAAGAAAAAAGTATCGCGTTCCGGAAGCACTCGCGATTCTGACCCAGCAGGAATCGGCAAAACTTATCGACATGGAAAAGGCGACCCGCGCAGCCATTGAACGGACTGAACAAAGCGGCATCGTATTCATCGATGAAATCGACAAAGTTGCAAGCCGGGGACATAGTCAGGGGCCTGATGTGTCGCGGCAAGGCGTTCAGCGCGACCTGTTGCCGATAGTGGAAGGTTCTACCGTAACAACAAAGCACGGACCCGTAAAAACAGACCATATTCTGTTCATCGCGGCCGGCGCGTTTCATATTGCCAAACCGTCCGATCTGATTCCGGAACTGCAGGGCAGATTCCCAATCCGAGTTGAACTCGAATCGCTTGGCAAGGCCGAATTTGTCCGTATTCTTACTGAACCGAGCAATGCCCTTATCAAACAGTATAGCGCACTGCTCGCCACGGAAGAAGTCACTCTGACATTTACCGATGATGCCATAGATGAGATTGCCGGCATCGCCGCCCATGTGAACGAAAGGACCGAGAATATCGGCGCGCGCCGACTGCACACTGTTCTGGAAAAGCTGCTTGAGGAGATTTCGTTCAGCGCGCCTGAACGAAAAAATGAGTCGATCGCTATCGACCGTGATACCGTGAGAAGCACGCTTGCGGATATTGTGAAGGATGAGGATCTGAGCAGGTACATCCTTTGAGCTCTTGGGAATCAAAAATGCAGGGGCACATCGCGTGAGCGATGCTGCTTCAGGAGCCGCCCGGATTGCCGGTTGTCTGCTTGTTGCATCAATTCTTGCCGGCTGCGGCAGCGGCGCATACGAACGCAGGCCAGCTTCGTATCCACCTTCATACCGACTCGACGGTCCGCCAGTCGTGGAAAAGTATCGGGGCGAGCGAAAAGTGGTGCTCGCGTCGTGGTATGGCAGGGATTTTCACGGACGGCCGACCGCATCGGGAGAGTCGTTTGACATGCACGCTCTGACGTGCGCGCATCGGGAATATCCCTTCGGCACACTGCTTCGGGTCAGCAACCCGAGAACAGGGAATGATGTCAATTGCACCGTGAACGATCGCGGACCATTCATTGCCGGGCGTGATCTGGACCTGTCCTACGGTGCCGCGCAAAGAGTAGATCTGATCGGTCCCGGTGTTGCGCACCTCTACGCGGAACCGGTTGGCCGCGACCCCCGTTATATAAAAACCGTGAACTATAGCGGCAGCGCGACCGGGACGGTAACCATTCAGACAGGCTCATTCCGCGAGGAGGAAAATGCCCGCCGCCTGAAATCAGGTCTCGAATTCCAGTACAATAACGTTTACATCACGGAGGCGTTTGTCAACGGACAGACCTTTTACCGTGTGCGCATCGGAAAGTTTGCAAACCGTTCTGAGGCCCGGCAAACAGGTTCGCGCCTCGCAAATGAAGGATACGAAGTACTGATCACCGCGTACGAACAGAACTGACAGGAATCGGGGACCCCATGATGAAACTGATAGAAAAAGCAAATATCCTGATCGAGTCATTGCCATTCATTCGCAATTTTTACGGCAGGACGTTCGTCATAAAATACGGCGGCGCTGCACAAGTGGATGAGACATTGAAGAATTCATTTGCGCAGGATGTCGTGCTTCTGAGCTATATCGGCATACGGACGGTCATTGTACACGGTGGCGGGCCGAAAATAAGCGAAACCATGAAGCGCATGGGCAAAGAGCCGACCTTCATTCAGGGGCAGCGCGTCACCGACAAGGAGACCATGGACATTGTCGAGATGGTGCTCGGTGGTCTGGTAAATAAGGAGATCGTAACGCTCATCAACAGGCATGGCGGCAAGGCGATAGGACTGAGCGGCAAAGATGCCAACCTCATTCAGGCAAAAAAGAAATTGCTCAAAAAGAAGTTTCAGGGGGATGAGGAGACTCTCGATCTCGGCTTCGTCGGGGAAGTTGAAAAGGTGAATCCCGGCATATTGAACACGCTCGAAAAGGATGGCTTCATTCCCGTCATTTCACCGATTGGGGTTCGCAGGACCGGAGAATCGCTCAATATCAACGCCGACTATGTTGCCTCCGCAGTCGCCGGTGCGCTAAAAGCAGAGAAACTGATCCTGCTGACTGACGTGCCCGGCATCAAGGACGCCGAAAACAAGGTGCTTTCAACGCTGAACAAACTCGACATCCAGGAGCTTATCAATGAAGGCGTCATTGCCGGAGGGATGCTGCCGAAGGTGCAGTCCTGCTTGCGTGCACTCGATGCCGGCGTCGGAAAGACTCACATTGTCGACGGCCGCATATCGCATTGCCTGCTGCTTGAGATATTTACCAAAGAAGGGATTGGGACGGAAATTGTGGTCTAGCCCAGATTGACCTGCCCTCAAAAAACTGCTCCAGATGTTAAGTTGTCTCTGGGCAGCAAAAACGGGCGGCGAAACATCCGCCGCCCGCGCTCTTCAAGACAGTTTTCTGTTAAGCCTACTCATTCCTGGCACCCTTTTTTTCTTTGCGATACGACTCGGCAAGCAGTGAAATGTAATGCGTGCCTTTCTGACCCTCGCCGAACTGTTCAATTCCATCAATGATCTGAATCAAACAACCGGGGCAGGCGGTGACCGCCATGTTGGCCTTCGTCTTGTTAATGTCCGCGATCTTGCGCTTCAGAATGTCGGTCGAGGTTTTATAATGCGTCAGGTTGTAGGTACCGCCGCTGCCGCAGCACGCATCCGGCTTGGACATCTCCTTGAAGGTAACGCCCGGAATGCTCCTGATGATCTCGCGCGGCTCATTGAAGACCTTCATCGTCTTCTTCAGATGGCAGGAATCGTGGTAGGTGACCGTCGCTTTGACCTCACCTTCTGGCTTCCTGAAGTCGATCTTGTTCAGCAGGAAGGTCGAAATCTCGATGCTCTTTTTAGACCACTTTTCGACCTTTTCCGCATAGGCAGCATCGCCCTTCAGCATCTCCCGGTATTCATGCGAAAGCGTAGAAGCGCAGGAACCGCATCCGAAAACGACATAGTCGGCATTGGTCCTGTCAAGCGCATCAAGGTTGGCCTTCGCCATCTCGCGGGCGGTCTCGACATCGCCGTGCGCAAAAACTGCAACCCCGCAGCAATGCTGATCTTTCGGGATGATGACGTTGACCTCGTTTTTCTTCAGAACAGTCACAATGTCATCTCCGAAGTGCGGATAAAGGTAGTTGATCGAACAACCGGTAAAAAAGGCGACAGTCGCCTTTGGGTTCTTTACCGTCACCTTCTCCGGCGTCTTGCTCCGGAATGGCGTGGCGCTCAACTCCGGCAGAACGCGCTTCCGGTCAAGAATGCCAATCGGGAAACGAAGCCTGCGGCCCTGCCCGCTCGGAATCTGCTTCATAAACAGTCCCTGGAAAGCGCCGCCGGCCCGCATGCCGAGGTCAAACAGCGACTTGTGGTTATGGAGCAGCTTAAAGATATTCTTCTTGACCGGATGCAGGCCCTTCTTTTTTACGATTGCGGCGCGGAGAGCAAAGATTATCTTGTCGAGATTCACCTTCGGCGGGCAGTTTTGCATGCAGGACTTGCAGAGGAGACAGTTGAAGATATGCTCGTACATATCCGGATCGTCCAGATCAAGCTTGCCGTCGATAATCGCCTGGGCAAGCACAATCTTGCCGCGGGCGACCCCGGCCTCGGTCTTTTCGGTGATGTACACCGGGCAGACTGCCTGGCAGTTGCCGCACCGCATACACTGCTCAAGCTCCCTCTCGATGAGCTTGAACTCATCGTAAATGGTCTCTTCTTTCCGTGCTGTTGTTGTAGCCATGACCTAAGCCTCTTTCGCCGGCACCATTTTGCCCGGGTTCATAATGCCATTAGGGTCAAATGCGTCCTTGATGGTCCTCATCATGTTGAGGCCACTCTGACCAAGTTCATCCTTAAGATATGCCATTTTCGCGATTCCGATGCCGTGCTCTCCGGAGAGCGTGCCGCCCATCCTGAGAGCTGCCGCGAAAATCTCGTCAACGGCTTTATGCACGCGATCCATTTCGTCCTTGTTTTTTGCATCTGCAAGGATGGTAGGGTGAAGATTCCCGTCGCCGGCGTGACCGAAGGTGCCGATATTGAGCTGATACTTCTCGGCAATCCTCTGGATCTCCATAAGCATTTCGGTCAGGCGCGAACGCGGCACCGTTGCGTCCTCAAGCACCGTTGTCGGGCTGAGCTGCGCCAGTGCCGGCAGCGCTGCGCGGCGTGCCGCCCAGAGCTTATCTCTCTCGGCATCTGTCTCGGCAACTCGCAGCTCACCATTGTTCTTCTTTACAGCCTCGATAACCGCGGCAGCCTCATTCTCAACGCCTTCCTTTGCCATGCCGTCTACTTCGATCAGCAGCAGAGCCGCGTAGCCGCTCGGCAGGCCGACCTTCGCATAGTTTTCGACGGTCTCCATCGTCTTGGCATCCATGATTTCGAGCGTGGCAGGGATAACATGCGCCTTGATGATGCTCTGAACCGTGTTGCCCGCATCAGCGATGTTTTTGTAAAGGGCAAGCATCGTCTTCCTGAACTTCGGCGCAGGAATCAGTTTGGCGGTGATTTCTGTCACCATGCCGAGCGTGCCTTCGGAGCCGACAAAGAGCGAAGCAAAGTCATATGCGGTAACGTTTTTCACTGTCTTGCCGCCGAACTTCACCAGCTCGCCGTTCGGAAGCACAACCTGCATGCCCATTATATAATGCTTTGTAACTCCGTACTTCAGACCACGGAGGCCGCCCGCACACTCGGCAACCGTTCCTGCCATGGTCGCGGTCGCGACGGTTCCCGGATCCGGCGGGTAGATGAGGCCGTGCGGAGCAACAGCATTGTTGAGGTCCTGGACAATGACTCCTGCCTGAACAGTGGCGGTAAGGTTGTCAGGATCAACTTCTATGATCTTGTCCATCCGCTGTATGCTCAGGACAATGCCTTTCTTGAGCGGGATAGTTCCTCCGCTCAGGTTGGTGCCGGAACCGCGGGGATAGAGCGGAGTTTTGGTCTCATTCGCCAGCTTGACAATCTGGACCACCTCTTCGGTCGTCGCTGGCAGAACGACGACATCCGGAATCTCACTCTGCGTATCCGCCGTTGCGTCATAACTATAGGCTATGAGATCCGCCTTTTTTGTCAGCACATATTCTGCACCAACGATCTTTACGAGCCTTTCAATAACCGCCTTGTCAAACATCTTGCTCTCCTTTCTCCATGCTACTTATTATTATCGGTCTATACCACGGCTTTCGCCTGAATATGCACAATAATGTTTTTTGATGCCGCACTGTTTGTTCCTATCAGGGAAATCGGGAGGGCGGAATTACCCGCCCTCCCTGAATTCTAGTGGAAATGAGCCTTATCCTTACCAGCCGCTACTTTAATCGGGCCGGCGCCTGCAATGCGGGAAGCAATCGTAACAATAAAAATCAATACGATGCCGCCGACAATATACATATAGCCTTCTTGAATGGTCGCTGCTTTCTTAGCTGCTGCTGCTACAGCATCGACAACAGGCTTGGGGGCTCCTGCAACAATCTTTTCATACGCAGGAACCATCCAAGGGAAAACATATGCCCACAGGTAATGCATGATGCCGATGAGTGTCGCAAGAATGATCGAGTGGATCACAGTAAAGCGGAAGATATCGCCCTCTCTGCCTACCATTCCCGTGGCAGCGGTTGCTACCGAAATCGACTGCGGGGAGATCATCTTGCCGCAGACGCCGCCGCAGGTGTTTGCCGACATGGTGATAACCGGGTCAATGCCGATTTTCTCAGCGGTAACATATTGCAGCTTGCCGAAGATCGCATTCGCAGAGGTGTCAGAACCGGTCATGAAAACGCCGAGCCAGCCGATAAATGCAGCAAAGAACGGGAATGCGGAACCAGAAGCTGCAAACGCGGTGCCGAGCGTGATGGCTGCGCCGGAGAAGTTCATGATGAATGCAAAGCCGAGAATGGTGGCAATGGTATAGATCGGCCACTTGAGCTGCTTAAAGGTGCCGCCTGCCGCCTTCAGCGCGGTCTGCATCGATGCGCCCATAACCGGAATAGAGAAGAACCACGCAAAGAGAATTGCGGTGCCTGCCGCGCTCAGGAAGTTGAAATTATACACTGCCGGAACCTGCTTCCCAAGGTAGTTGATGACCATGTTGTGGAGGTAGGGATTGGTCCATTTGTAGAAGAAGATGTGCTCAAGTGCAGCCTTGGCGGGCTTAATCCCCCACACCGCCACAAAGAGAGAGAGAATGATGAACGGCGCCCATGCGCGGAACACCTGGCCGCCGGTGTACATGAGTTGTGCCTTGCCCTCGCTCTTCGGCTCGTTCGGGAATCTCCAGGTCTCCTTCGGACTCCAGAACTTCAGGAACGCGACGGTGCAGACTATCGAGAAGAGTGCGGCGATGATATCGGGAAGCATCGGGCCGAGATAGTTTGACGACCAGAACTGGGCAATAGCAAATGAGCCGCCTGAAACAAAACAGGCCGGCCATACTTCCAGACCCTTTTTCCAGCCTGACATGAGAACCGTCAGATACAGCGGAACGAGACAGCTCAGAAACGGCAGGGTGCGACCGACCATCTGGCTGAGCGCCATTTCATCGACACCCGAGACCGCCGCGCCGACGATAACCGGAAGACCGATGGCGCCATAGGCGACCGGCGCGGTGTTCGCCAGAAGGCAGATGCCTGCCGCATAGAGCGGGTTGAAGCCGAGACCGACAAGCATTGCGCAGGTCATTGCGACCGGGGTGCCGAACCCTGCGGCACCTTCGATGAATGCACCGAACGAGAACGCAATCAGAAGAGCCTGCATACGGCGGTCGTCAGTAATCGAAGCCAGTGAGTTCTTTATGACTTCGAATTGGCCGGTTGCGACAGACATGTTGTAAATAAACAGGGCCGTAATGACGATCCAGCAGACAGGGAAAAGCCCGAACAGAGCTCCCTGAAAGGTTGCCGCCAGTGCATACTGAGTTGGCATGCCGTAAAAGAAAATTGCGATGAGGACAGCAAGCGAAGTTGCGATGGTTGCAGCAATGTGTCCCTTCATCTTCAATCCAGCAAGCGCAATAAAAAGAAAGAAGATCGGAATAGCTGCGACAAATGCCGAAAGGCCGATAGAGCCGAGCGGGTCGATATTCATCGTCCAAGTCATGAGTTTTCGTTTCCTCCCATAATATTATTTACTTCAAAAGCAAAACTTAAAATTGCCTGGTGCTCCGCATGATGCAGGACCTCGTTTCCCGTTGACATTCCACCTCCTTCCATTAAAGAAAAGAGAGAGCCGGCATGCACCGCGGGCTCTCTCTCATGTTTTTTTGATACGCGTTTCCACAAACACGCCCTGCCGAGGATTCACCGCGCACGACACGATGGCCTGCGCGCGTCCCCACATGGGCAAAAACAAATCGGACAGCACATGAGTGTGTCCGGAACAGAATTTGATGCAAAAGCGATACGATACGCTCGCGCTGATGCGCATTGTCTCTGATGCCTGAAACAAGGCTCTTTTTTATGGCCAGCAGAATACCGGCAATACAATGAAGAACCGGGAGAAACCACTGCGCTATCATTGTCTGATTAAACACTCCTCACTATCAGAATGCCGCACAGGAAGCATGCGGCGCTCGGTAAAATTACAGCCTGATCAGTTCGCTGCTGCTGCCGATAGAAACAAACATAACGTCGTAATCTGCCGTACACACCGCACCTCTGCTCTTTGTCCCTGCGGTGCGTCCCGCGCTCTTCCGTCGAATCCTGCCCTTCTCAAGATAGGCGATCTCGACGTCGACGCCCTCCTCTTGCAGCTTGTAATACGGAACGAGAAACTCAGTATTGTCAATTCCCTCTCCGCTCACAATCAAAGCCTTCATGCTGCCCCCTCTCCCTGCACGGGAAACCTCTTTTTCTTATTAAACCCTCTACGGGCAGTTTGAAAATATCCGTGTTGGTCTGATTTTTTTGTCAGTGTTTGTCCTACAAATAAAGTGTGGCTTTTACGGACAACAAGAAGGAGGTTGGTGTATCAAAGCTTTGATGGCAGCGAATCTTCTCGGATTGTGGATGATCGAGCCTGCTGGTCAGGTAAATATTTTCTTATTCTGGAATGATCATAAACCCGGAAGCGAGGGGTACACCTCGCACGACAAATAGTGGATGAACCCGCTTCTGTCTGCTTTACTAATCGGCCAGATGGCGGTCCGACCCTCCGGGATGCGTAGCGGCAAACTGAAGGAATATTCTCGCGATATCCGCGGAATCATCGACAACATACATGAAATCCAGGTCGCTGCGGTCAATGGCGCCCCGCTCGGCAAGAGTATCTTTCATCCACTCAACAAGACCCTTCCAGTAATTACTGTCGAAAAGGACCAGCGGGAAACTGGTCACCTTTTTCGTCTGAATAAGCGTCAGCGCCTCAAACAACTCGTCCATCGTGCCGAAGCCACCCGGAAAGATAACAAAGCCGGTCGCATACTTCACAAACATCAGTTTCCGCACAAAGAAGTACCGGAACGTCAGGCTGATGTCGAGATGCGGGTTTGCCGACTGCTCAAAGGGCAGCTCGATATTCAGGCCGACCGATTTGCCGCGGCCCATTTTTGCGCCTTTGTTTGCCGCTTCCATAATGCCAGGGCCACCGCCGGTAATAATTGAAAACCCCGCCTGGGAAAGCATGGCGCACACATTTATCGCCTGCTGATAATAGGGAGAGTCCTCCTGAAACCGGGCGCCGCCAAAAACGCCCACTGCCGGACCGAGGTCGTAGAGCGTCTCGAACCCTTCCACCAGTTCCGATTGTATGCGGAACACCCGCCAGGTTTCGGAGTGACGAAGATCTTCAATCATAGGCACCTCCTGTTTTCCTCCGGAGATTTAAACTCGGCAGCAAGATATGCGCTCGGCTTCACGGACTGATCCACTTCACTCAGGGTGCCAATTTCCCTGGCGCTCGATATGCCAAGATCGCGGAATTTCCTGACTGAAGGGAGCAGGCGGGTTTCGAGAGACCGAACGCTATCATTATAGGAGCCGACCGCCTTGCGCAGGGAATCGCCAGTCCTGGAAAAGTGCTCAATGAGCAAAGAAAACCGCTCGTACAGCTCTTTTCCAAGCTTGTTGACCTCCTGAGCGCTCTTGGCAACCTGTTCCTGTTGCCAGCCGTAGGCGACCGCCTTCAGAAGCGCGATAAACGTGGTGGGAGTCGCAAGAATAACCTTCTTCAGGCTTCCGTCCTCAATGAGCTTCGGATCGTGCTCAAGTGCCACGCTGAAAAAAGACTCCCCGGGCAGATACATAACCACCAACTCGGGAGACTGCGGGAACTGATCCCAGTATGATTTTGAACCGAGACCGGTCATGTGGTTGCGCACCTGGGCAACATAGTTGGCAATGCCCTTCTTTTTTTCGTCATCCGTGCCCGCCGAAACGGCATTCAGATATGCGTCAACCGGGGCTTTGGCATCGACCACAATCTCTCTGCCGTTCGGAAGGCGCACAATCATGTCCGGACGGATCCTGCCGCTCTCCGTCGCAACCGATTCCTGCTCATAAAAGTCGCAGTAGGGAGCCATGCCGGCAAGCTCGGCAACGCGCCGCAGCCCGAGCTCGCCCCAGGAACCGCTTGCCCTGGGTCTCCGGAGAACCGTCACAAGATTATTCGTCTCCTTCTGCAACCGCTCCTGCATGCCCGACAGGGCGCGTATCTGCTCCGAAAGGCTGCCGAACGACTTGTGACGGCTGTCCTCCAGCTCCCGAATCTGCTGTTCATAGCGCTTCAGCATTTCCTGAAGCGGTTTCACTGTCGCATCAATCGACTGCTGATGCTCGCCGAGCTTCCCCTTGGTTTCCGCGGAGACTTTTCCGAGATGCTCTGTCGCAAGACGAAGAAAGTCTTCGTTGCTGCTCTTGAGCGCTGCAGAGGACAGTGCAGTAAAAGTATCCGCAAGATCCTTCTTCATAAGCTCAATGAGGGTTTTCTGCTCTTCAAGGTGCCGGTATGAATCGTCCAGCCTCTTCCGGCTTTCGTCAAGCCGCGTAGCCGCTTCGGTCCGCTCCTGCTGTTCGCGCTCAAATGCGCTCCGCAGCGCCGCCTTTTCGCGCTCATGCTGACTGACCTGCTGCCGCAGCTCCGTAACCAGCGCATCGGAAGCGCCGGCCCGCTGTTCCAGGGAACGAATCTGCACGGCGGCAGCGGCCTGAATTTCAGCCTCGCGCTGCACCCCGGATGCCTTGAAACGGGAACTGACCGCTATCCAGGCTACGGATACTCCAATAAAGATACCGGCAAGAACAAGAACAGCCTCTGTCATGACTGGTGCCACTCCTCTGCGGTCAATTCGGTACGCACAAGTGCCAGCATGGCGGAGTGTGGAACGATAAGATATTTTTTGGAGTCAAACTCAATCTCTATTGCCGACTCCCTGAGGAAAATCGCATAATCGCCCTCCTGCGCCTGAAGAGGCACATAGCGGTATTCCTGACGTTTCCGAGAAGACCACGGCTCGTCTCCCGCGCTGCCGGAATCGCTCACGGGATAGCCGGGACCGACTTTGACAATATGTCCGCCCTGCACCCGCTCCCGCTCTTTCACCGACGGCGGCAGATACAGACCGGCAGTCGTACGCTCTGAGCGATCATCAAGATCAATGAGAACCCGGTCTCCGACGGCCATGAGATTTTTCTTCGCTTTCACAGCGGTATTGTAAAACATTCGGCCACGATTGCGCACGGCGCACTCCGTTCCGTTATTTGCTATAATGAGCCATGCACTTCAACGATGCCCTCTACAAACAGCTCCTTGACCATGTTCATGACGGCGTTTACTTTTTAGACTTGCATCGGACAATTCTTTACTGGAACAAGGGTGCCGAGCGTATAACGGGATATTCTGCACAGGAAGTTCTCGGATCGAGCTGCGCTGATAACGTTCTTGTGCATATTGATGATCACGGACAGGACCTGTGTCAGGGATTTTGTCCCGTGATGATGACGATGGCGGATACCCAGGACCGTCATGCTGATGTCTATCTGCATCACAAGAACGGTCACCGGGTTCCGGTTGCTGTTCGTGTAACACCGATCCATGATGAGCATGGTGCTGTTGTCGGTTGCCTTGAAACGTTTCGTGAAACATCCTCTGCTGTTGACCAACAGTATATCGAAGAGCTCGAAAAAGCCGCCTTGCTTAATCCCCTCACGCAGATTGCAAACCGCCGTTTTCTTGAGATGAAAATTTCTTCATGCTTTGAGGAGTTCCGCCGGTACGACGTTCCGTTCGGCGTAATCTTTGCCGACATTGATCATTTCAAGTCAATCAACGACTCATTCGGTCACCTCGTTGGAGATGATGTGCTAA
>CAYMRS010000025.1:0-32568 GCA_964392915.1 uncultured Nitrospiraceae bacterium | reverse complement strand
AATTATATTTATTCTGCAAATCAGAGCGCTTCAGGACAGGATTCCGATGATTCGAACGTTCATAATCGCACACATAATTGCTTTCGCGCTGTCCGTCAGCGTCGCGCAGGCGCTTACCCTTGATGAGGCGCTTTCCCGCGCCCGCGAAACGATTCCCGCGTATAAGGCGTCGCTCCTCAAAATAAAATCAGCAGACGCTTTATATGACGCGACGCTCGGTCCTTTTTTTCCGTCTCTTGACGCTACGGCCTTTTATGATCGCCACTATGACAGCACCCTTGCCGGCCGTGACTATACATCACGAGGATATAACCTCACGCTCTCCTATCTGCTCTTTGACGGCGGAAAACGGTATGCCAACCGGAACATTGCCCGCCTGAATTTCGAATCGAACACCGAAGAGGCACGCAGGCAACTCATCGAACTCGAATTCATTGTAAAGATTGCCTTTTATTCCACCTTGGCACGCCGGGATTCGCTTGAACAAAAGAGACTTCAGCTCCAGGATGCCAAGAAAGACTTGGAGGTTGCGCAGGGTCGGTACAGGTATGGCGTTGCGAAGCTTTCCGACACCCTGCAGGCATCGGTGCGGCATGAACAAGCAAAATTCAATGTCATCAACGCTGAAGGAGCATTCAGGAAAGCAACGGCGGAACTGAACTCTCTTATAGGCGAACGCCTCGATGCAGACGTGTCTCTTGAGGGGTCACTTGAAGCTCCTGCATATGTTCCATCTCTTTCCGCGCTGAATGCCTCAGTTATTGAAAAGCCCGAAATCAAACAGGCTGAGAACGCAATCTCGATCGCGAGGAATACCAGGAAAATCGAAATGAGCACATTCTGGCCCGCGCTTTCTGCTGATGCATCTTACTCTTGGGGCAAAAGCGGTTTAACTACATTTCCCCACACCGAAGATCGCATTATCGGTCTTTCGGCAAAATGGAATATCTTCGAGCTTGGAAAATTTTTCCGGACAAAATCGGCAACCATTGAAACAGGTGTTGCGGCCGAGCGTCTCCAGGACGTAAAACGGGAACTGCTGCTGGCGGTTCAGAAATCCTATGAAGATTTGATCACCGCTCTGGGCAAGCTGAATGTAGCCCTGGAGCAGCTGAAACAGGCAGAGCAGAACTATAAGCAGGCATTCGGCGAATACAAGGTCGGCAAGGCCGATATTCTCTCGCTCGTGCAGGCTGAGAGCCTTCTGGCTGATGCCCGCGACCAATTGATTCTGACCAGGCTTGATGTTCAGGCGGCAATAGCGGTTCTGGAGCGAGTTGCCGCAGTCCCTCGCCTGGAGTCTCTGCCGCGGGCGGCGGTTTCCGAAATCTCAGGAGCCTCACAATGAACAGAAAAAAAACCGTCTTTCTGGTGCTTGCGCTGATTGCGCTTGCCGGCATTGGCGCAGCCTCCTACTTCATGTTCTTTCAGAAAGAGGACATCCAAATTCTTGAAACAGCAAAGGCAGGAAAAGGAAGCATCCGGGGCATTATTGTAGAGACCGGCATCATCAAGCCCCAGGTCGGCGCGGTCGTGAAAATCGGGGCCCGCGCGACCGGTACGATCATGAAGATGAGGGTCAAGGTCGGCGACCGTGTCAAGAAAGATCAGCTTATCGCGCTGATAGACGACCGCGAACTCTCGAAATCCGTCGAACAGCAGCGTGCCGCTCTTGCCGAGGCGCAGGCAAATCATCATTATGCGAAACTTACCTATGAACGTGAGAGAGAACTGCTGAGAGAAGAATACACGACAAAAGACTCCGTGGACCGGGCGAAGAGCCAGTATGAAGCGACGGCGGCGCGCATTGCCGACATTACCGCCCTGATGAAACAGCAGGAAACCAGGCTCTCATATACGCGCATTTTTACACCTATCAGCGGCATCGTCTCCGAAGTCACGGCTCAGGAAGGAGAGACGGTTGTCGCGGGTCTGCAGGTTGCCAATCTTGTAACAGTCCTCGATGCGACGCGTCTTGAGATGTGGATCTATGTTGATGAAACCGATATTTCCCGCGTCACCTTCGGGCAGAACGCAGAGTATTCTGTCGATACCTTTCCGACCAGGATGTTCCGGGGAACAATCAGCCAGATCTATCCTCAGCCGGTCGTAAAGGAAAATATCGTCTACTACCTTGCAATCGTCAAAATCGGCACTGAAGATGCTGCAGTGCTGAAGCCTGAAATGACGACGCATGTGAAGATCATTTTCTCTGAACAAACAGACGTACTTACCGTGCCAAATGCCGCCGTCAAGTTCGAAAAGGGACGGCAGGTCGCCTATCGCATCGGAGGCGACAGGAAGGTCGAAAAGGTTGAGATCAAAACGGGAGTGCGGGGCGAAGAAAGAACGGAGATCCTTGCCGGTCTGAATGACGGCGATGAAATAGCTACAAAACTTATTCTGCCCTTTGCGAAAACGCAGGAGCAGCAGCCTGCGCAGCAACCGCAACAGGGCGCTCCCCGAAAATAGCATGCCGCTCTGTCTGCTTGATAATATCCGCAAGACCTATCGTATCGGCGACAACGATGTCGAAGTGCTCAGGGGCATCAATCTGTCAATCGATCGAGAGGAATTTGTGGCAATCATGGGGACATCCGGTTCGGGCAAAACAACATTGATGAATCTGATCGGCTGCCTCGATACGCCGACATCGGGCCGCTACATGCTTGCCGATCGTGAAGTTTCAAACATGTCTGATGATGAGCTGTCTGTCGTCCGGAATGAACATATCGGGTTTGTCTTTCAGAGTTTTTACCTGCTTCCCTACGCGACGGTTATTGAAAATGTGCTGCTTCCTTCCCTGTACATGGATGAGCAGATTAAAGGTGCGCGGCAGCGGGCACGGGAACTGCTCGCGCTGGTGGGGTTGTCTGATCGCAGCGATTTCCGCCCGAATCAGCTTTCCGGGGGTCAGCAGCAGCGTGTTGCTATCGCGCGCGCCCTCATGAACAAGCCGGAACTCCTTCTGGCGGACGAACCAACCGGCGCTCTCGATTCCCAGACTGCTGCCGAAATCATGCATCTTATGGCGCAGATGCACGAACAGGGAACCACGGTTATCGTGATAACCCATGATGAGAACGTTGCGTCATACGCGAAACGTATTATCCGCATGCGAGACGGAATCATTGCAAATACCAACTAAAGACAAAGGAGAGATTTATGCCAAAAACACCCACACGAAAATTGCTTATCGGAAATGAGGCGATCAGTCGCGGTGCGATTGAAGCCGGCATTTCATTCGCTACAAGTTATGCAGGAACACCGGCAACGCAGATTCTTGAGTATACAGCACGGAACAGCTCGGTGCGCGCCGAGTGGGCAATCAACGAAAAAGTTGCGCTGGAGACCGCGATGGGAGCCTCCTATACGGGCAGACGCGTTCTCTGCTCAATGAAGCACGTCGGCGTCAATGTCGCTGCAGATCCGCTCATGACGGCTGCGTATCTCGGAATTCGCGGCGGCCTCGTTCTGGCAGTGGGCGACGATCCGGGTGCCTACTCATCGCAGAATGAGCAGGACTCCCGCATCTTTGCCCGCTTCGCGAATATACCGTGCCTGGAGCCTTCCAATGCGCAGGAGGCAAAGGACTTCACAAAGCTCGGATTCGACCTTTCAGAGCAATTCAGACTGCCGGTCATGTTGCGCGGACTGACCCGCATCATGCATTCATCATCGCCGGTGGTTATAGGGGAGCCGCGTCCGGAAAATCCGGTTTCAATGGAAAAAAACCCGGATCAGATGCTTGCCATTCCGAAAAATGTCACGCGACTTCACGCAGCCCTGAACAAGAAGCAGGAGGAATTGAAGGACTGGGTCGAGACATCGGGGCTCAACGTGGTTATGAACAAAGGCAAAAAGAAAGGCATCATCGCCTGCGGTTTCGCCGCCGTCTATGCCGGCGAATACGGTGCCGACTGCTCGATTCTGAAAATATCCGCCTACCCGTTTCATGAAACATTGATTGAGCGGTTCGTTGCAGATCTCGAAGAAGTCTGGGTACTCGAAGAAGGCGAACCGATTGTTGAAGAGATCGCCCGTAGGTATTGCAAGAACGTAAGAGGCAAACTGTCCGGCGAGATCAAGCGCGAAGGCGAGCTCGGACCTGATGTTCTGGCGAGCTATTTCAAAGCGCCTGTAGCAAAAAAGGCGCCGAAAGCGACAAAACCCCTGCCGATGCGCCCCCCGGTACTCTGCCCCGGTTGCTCGCACCGCGAATTTTACAAGTCGCTCAAGGCAGTTCAGCCAACCTTTACGACCGGAGATATCGGCTGCTATACGCTCGGCGCCGCGCCGCCGCTCAGCGCAATGGACAGCTGTCTTTGCATGGGCGCGAGTATCCCCAAGGCTGCTGGCATCGCAAATCAGGGAGTGAAGCGTGTAGTCGCCATTATCGGGGACTCAACGTTCATGCACTCCGGAATCACGGGATTGATTAACGCCGTCTATAATCAGGCAAATATCCTTGTCTGCATCCTTGACAATTCTGCGACTGCCATGACCGGCCACCAGCCGACGCCGCTCACCGGCATTAATGCAAAAGGCGACATCGCGGGCAAGATCAACCTCGAAGCGCTCTGCGCGGCATGCGGCGCGGCATCGGTAACTGTTGTCGATCCGGGCAAGCATGATGAGACAGAAGCAGTTTTGAGAGATAAGATTGATGCTCCGGGTGTCAACGTTGTCATTGCCCAAAAGCCCTGCATTTTGGCCGCAAGAAAAACCAAAAAATAGCGTTTGCGCTATAAAAAGACACAAAAAAGAGCCCTTCGACTTTCGAAGGGCTCTTTTTTTCGCGGCACATTCAGTCAAGAACTACAAACCATATAACTCCTCAGGGGTCAACACTTTCACATCGCCCTTCCTGAGCGCCTTCAGAGCGCCATCGTTGTTTTCGGTCCGAATGACGACAATCGCATCTTCATGGCTTTTGGCGACAAATGCGTAAAGATACTCGACATTGATGTCAGCATCCTGCAGGGCCTTCAGCACAAAGGCGAGACCGCCCGGACGGTCGGGCACTTCGATGGCGACAACATTGTTCTCTTTGACAGTGAAGCCGCTCTTTTCAAGCGCTTTCTTGGCCGCGTCAGGATCGGGCACAATAAGGCGCAGAATGCCAAAATCGGCAGTGTCGGCAATCGAAAGCGCACGGATATTGACCTTTTCATTCGCCAGCACGTTCAGCACTTCATAGAGACGGCCCTTGCGATTTTCCAGAAACACGGATATCTGCTTAACTTTCATGGTTCTCTCCTTTACAGCTTGCGCTTGTCAACAACACGTTTTGCCTTGCCTTCACTGCGAGGAAGACTCTTCGGCTCCACGAGCGAGACTTTCACCCGAAGGCCGATTGCCTTTTCGATATTTTTTTCTATTTTCCGGCGCAGTTCCTCTATCTTACGAATCTCATCGGAGAACAGCCTTTTCGACATTTCAACCTGCACTTCAATCTCATCAAGATGGTGTTCGCGGGTGACCACAATCTGATAGTGAGGTTCAATTCCCTTTATTTCAAGCAGTGCCTTTTCGATCTGGGAGGGGAAGACTATCACGCCCCGAATCTTCAGCATATCGTCGCTCCGGCCCGTGATGCGCTCCATGCGAACCAAGGTGCGCCCGCATTTGCAGGGCTCGCGATGCAGCGCGGTGATATCCCGCGTGCGGAAGCGAAGCATTGGCATGCCTTCACGGGTTAGTGTTGTGAGGACGAGTTCTCCCCGCTCGCCTTCCGGCAAAATCTCAAGCGTTTCCGGCGAGATGATTTCAGGATAGAAATGATCATCAAAGATATGCAGTCCGCACTTTTCAGGACATTCGTGCGCAACTCCCGGGCCGATAATCTCGGTCAGGCCATAAATATTCAGCGCGAGAATGCTAAACCGCTTCTCGATCTCATCACGGATCTGTTCGGTCCATATCTCGGCACCGAAGCAACCGGCCTTCAGCGAGAGTTGTTTGAGGTTGACGCCCTCATCTTCCGCCACCTCGGCAAGATAGAGCGCGTAGGAAGGGGTGCAGGTGATAATCGTCGTCTGAAAATCAAGCATGATGTCGATCTGCCTTTTGGTGTTGCCTGCAGAAATCGGAACCACGGTCGCGCCGATGCGGTGGCAACCATAATGCAGACCAAGACCGCCGGTGAAGAGCCCGTATCCGTAACAGTTTTGAATGATGGATTGTTCTGTGGCACCCGCCATGGTCAACGCACGGGCGGTCACTTCGCTCCAGATGTCTATGTCATTGCGAGTATACCCTGCAACAACCGGCTTGCCGGTGGTGCCGGAGGAGGTATGCACCTCGACAATGTTCTGCATCGGCACCGCGAACATCCCGAATGGGTAGCCTTCGCGAAGCTCCGTCTTTGCGATGAAGGGAATGCGGCGGATATCATCCAGCGTTTTGATATGCTCTGGCTTAAACTTTGCCGCGGTAAATCGCTTGTGGTAGTATGGCACGGCATCATACGCACGCCAGACGACTGCGCGAAGCCGCTCCAGTTGCAGACGCCGGCGCTCTCCGGCCGGCATGCATTCGGCATGTTTGTTCCAGATCATCGGACTCTCCTTCCCTGTTTTTTTCATACAGACCCCTGTCTCTTTGTACTTAGAAATGTAAGGCCAGAACTTTTCAATAGCTGTTTTGCCTTCGCAATGTCCTTGACTTCGACCAGCAGATACGCGCGTTTTCGAGATTCCGCAACGTAGACCGAAGCATTCTCGATGTTAACGCCTTTTTCGGAAAGAATCTTCACCACGTCATGCAGGCCGCCCGGCTTGTCTTTCATCTCGATGGCCAGCACTTCGTTCAGCGTCACCGTGAATCCGGCATCCCGGAGTTTTTCGAGAGCAAGTTCACACTTGTCCACCATGAACTTGATAACGCCAAAGCCGTTGGTGCTGACAATGGCGGTCGCAAGGATGTTGATGCTGTTATCGCCCAAAACTCTCGTTATCTTTTCGAGGCGTCCGGGCCTGTTTTCGGCAAAAATTGAAAGCTGCTGTACGTGATCCATGGAGAGACCTCCCGGGGCTAGAGTGTGCGTTTGTCGATAACCCGCTTGGCCTTGCCTTCCGTTATCGGAAGCGTACCGGGCTCAAGCAGTTCAACCTTCGGCCTGACCAGGACCGATGAGCGGACTTTTTCGACAATCTCGTTCTTTATCGCGAGAAGCCGCTCAATATTACCATCGAACATATCGCGCGCGATTTCAACGCGAATGATAAACTCGTCAAGCAATTCAAGGACTATCTGATAATTCTGGGCAACCCCGCGGATACCCATGAGTACCTGCTCTATCTGCTGCGGGAATATATTGACCCCATGCACAATGAACATGTCGTCCGTGCGCCCCAAAATTCTTGATATGCGGCGATGCGTCCGGCCGCAGGCGCATTTGCCCGGCTTTATCCGGGTAATATCACGCGTACGATACCGCAGAATAGGCATTGCCTCACGGCACAGGGTTGTCAGCACCAGCTCTCCCTGTTCGCCTTCCGGAAGCGGTTCGCCGGTGTCGGGGTCGATTATCTCCATGATATAGTTGTCTTCCCAGAGGTGAAGGCCGGTTCGCTCCATGCAATCAAAGGCCACGCCTGGCCCGTTCATTTCGGTCAACCCATAACAATTGAAAACATCTATTCCGAAAAGCCGCTCAATTTTCTGACGCGTCTTTTCCGAATATGGTTCGGCGCCCATATACGCGCGTTTCAGTGAGAGATCTTTGAGGGGATCCATTCCCTTTTGAGCCATGAATGTGGCGACATAGAGGGCATAGCTCGGCAGGATATGCACAACCGTAGTGCCGAAATCCCTCATGAGAGAGACCTGACGTTCGGTGTTGCCCGGACCGGCCGGAATGACCAGCGCGCCGACCCGCTCAGCTCCGTAATGCATGACCATTGCCCCGGTAAAAAGACCATAGGTCATCATATTCTGCAGGACATCACCGCTGCCCGTCCCTGTCATCGTCAGGCAGCGCGCCATAAGATCTGCGGACTGCTCAATATCTTTTTTGGTAAAAAAAAGCGCTTTCGGCTTTCCGGTCGTGCCGCTGGAAGTATGCAGCCTGACCGCTTTGTCCCGTGAAACCGCAAGAAGTCCGGCAGGATAGCCGGACCGCAGGTCGTCTGATGTTGTGAACGGTATTTTTGTAATGTCTTTGAGGGAGTTGATATCGGCCGACTTCACGCCCGCTTCGCGGCATTTTTGCTGAAAGCTCGGAACCGTCCGATACAGACGGGAAAAGCCGGAACGAAGTCGCTTCAGCTGCAGTTCTTCAAGCGCACGACGGCTTATCGTCTCGATATCTTTCTGCCAGAAACGCTTTCTCATGACGGCTTACTCATTCATCAGCCAGGGTGCTCACGGCCCGCACGGAAAGCCTGCAGATTGACATCGATGAACTTCTCCGGAACCAGTTTTTTGATCACGTCTTCCCACATATCGAGGGGGAAATCAAGATATCGCGAAAGAGCGCCGACCAGCACCAGATTCTCAACTTTCATATTGCCAACCTGTTTGGCTACTTCTGAAGCGTCAATACAGAGAACTGAAAAGCCTTCCGCTTCAAGTTGCGCCTGTACATCTTCAGGATAGGGAGCTTCCTCCGTGACCGAAGCAGGAACAATCTGCTTGCGGTTCAGCACAATACGTACTCCGGGACTCAGAAACGGCAGATACCTCAGTGCTTCCAGTTCTTCAAGCGCCAGATAGAAATCAGCCTTGCCGGCCGGAATCAGCGGGGAATGGACGGTGTCTCCGAATCGCACGTGACTGACAACACTGCCGCCGCGCTGCGCCATCCCGTGCAATTCACTCTCCTTGACGTCGAGACCTGCCGCAAAAGCACAACGACCTACCACCTGACTCGCAAGGATAATGCCCTGCCCGCCAACACCCGAAAATAGTACACTTGTAATTGCCATATGCTCCTCTCTGAATACAAAAAAGTTATAAATTTTATCATAGCGGACAAAATTCCTGCAATGCTGAGTCAGACCTCTGACGGTGCATATTCTCCGAGAGGTAAAGATAGTACCCTTGTGGCGTCTTGTCACAAGAGCAAAGAGACCTGAGGGTCCGGGGAGAACGCAATCGATGTAATGATCGTGTATGGGATAGCTGAAAATCGCAGGATTATTGTCACAATTTGCAGATGCCGGAGGTCAGCCGAAGAACTGTAATAATGCGTAATATATTATTCCACTCATATTATAATTGTCTCAGATGAAATAAATCTGCTATGATTGTCTACTTTGCGCCGCAGTTAAAATCGGCTTATTCGTATTCATCTTGGTGACGTAAGACAAAGGGGGAGACGACAGTGAGTATGCGCAGACTTCTGCCCATGGTGGCAGCCATTTTTCTTGTTTTGTTTGCAGCAACGAGCGGATATGCACAGGAACCGGTAAAAATCGGGGCAATATTCTCGGTGACCGGAGCGGCTTCATTCCTCGGGGAACCTGAAAAAAACACCGTCATGATGCTGAAAGAAGAGATTAACAAGGCTGGCGGCATCAATGGCCGTCCGGTCGAGGTGATCATTGAAGATTCCAAAAGCGATGAATCCGCAGCCGTGCTTGCCGCAAAGAAACTGATTGAACGCGATAAGGTCATCGCTATTATCGGCCCCTCAACGACCGGAGAGTCGATGGCAGTTCTGAAAATTGCGGCAAACGCGCAGGTGCCACTGATTTCTGCTGCTGCCGGAGCAAGTATTACCCAACCGGTGAATGAACGTTACTGGGTCTTTAAAACTGCTCAGTATGACACAAGCGCCGTTGAAGCCATTTATACTCATATGAAAAAACAGGGGATTGGCACAATTGGCATCATATCGGTTACCACCGGCTTCGGTGACGCGGGGCGCAAGGCATTGCAGGAACTGGCCGTGAAATTCGGCATTTCGATTGTTACGGATGAGCGGTACGGTCCGAAAGATGCCGACATGACGACACAGCTTGCCAAAATCAAAGCCTCCGGTGCCAAAGCAGTCATTAACTGGTCCGTCGGTCCCGGACAGGTTGTGGTTGCCAAGAACTGGACTGCGCTGAAAATGGGAATTCCGCTTTACCAGAGCCATGGATGGGGAAGCAAAAAGAATATCGAACTTGCTGGCAAAGCAGCAGAAGGCATAATAGCCCCGCTCAGCCGCATTGTGGTCTGGGACAAACTTGCCGACAAACATCCGCAAAAGGCTGCCCTCAGGAAATACGCGCAGGAATACGAAGCGCGATTTAAGGCAGAGCCGGGAGCATTCGGAGGATACGCCCATGACGCGCTCATGCTCGTCGTGGAAGCTTCGCGAAAGACCGGTGCCGACCGCGCAAAGATTCGAGACTATATTGAAAACAACATAAAGAAGTGGTCTGGCGTGAGCGGTGTCTTCACCATGTCACCGAAAGACCATTGCGGTCTTGACAAGGACTCATTCGAGATGGTCGAAGTGAAGAATGGGGACTGGCTGATTCTCAAGTAATAATGAAACTATGCACTACTGAGGAGGGTTTTCACCGTGATGAAATTTCTTAAAACAGCTCTTTTAACTACGCTGCTTCTCATGCTCTCAGTATCTTTTGTTCTTGCTCAGGAACCGATTCGTATCGGCGCCATTCTCTCTGTCACCGGCGCGGCTTCATTTCTCGGCGAGCCCGAAAAAAATACGCTCGTGATGCTGAAGGATCAGATAAATCAGGCAGGCGGAATAAACGGCCGTCCGCTGGAGGTCATCATTGAGGACTCCAAGAGCGATGAAACCCAGGCCGTACTCTCCGCAAAGAAACTTGTCGAGCGCGACAAGGTCCTTGCCATCATCGGTCCGTCAACTACCGGTGAATCGATGGCGGTCATTCCAACCATGATGCAGAACAAGGTCATGCTCATCTCTGCCGCGGCCGGTACCGGCATCACTCTTCCGGTCAAAGAACGCTTCTGGATCTTCAAGACAGCGCAATACGACATGAGCGCGGTTGAAGCTATTTACACCACCCTGAAGAAAAAAGACATTTCAAAGGTTGGCATCATCACCATTACCACCGGATTCGGCGATGCGGGACGTAAAGCGCTCCAGGAGCTGGCATCACAATACGGTATTTCAATCGTTGCCGATGAGAGATATGGGCCGAAAGATTCCGACATGACGGCACAACTGACGAAAATACGGGCTGCCGGAGCGCAGGCAGTAATTAACTGGTCCGTCGGACCGGGGCAGGTCATCGTTACTAAAAACTGGCAGGCACTCAAGATGGGCATCCCGCTTTACCAGAGCCACGGATGGGGAAGCAAGAAGAACATCGAGCTTGCAGGTAAGGCGGCGGAAGGTGTAATCGCACCGTTGGGACGGGTGGTTATCTGGGACAAGCTGCCGGACAATCATATACAGAAGGCGTTGCTCAAGAAGTATGTCACGGACTATGATGCCCGATTTAAAGCAGAGCCGGGACAGTTCGGCGCTCACGCCTATGATGCGATGCAGATGATAGTCGAAGCTCTGAAAAAGGTTGGGCCTGACAGAAACAAAATTCGCGACTATATTGAGAACAATCTGAAAAAATGGCCGGGAGCCGGAGGTGTCTATTCCATGTCTCCTGCAGACCATTGCGGCCTCGACAAAAACGCTTTTGAGATGGTCGTTGTCAAGAACGGCGACTGGATGCTGTTGAAGTAACGCATGCCCGTGTTTCAGGCACCTTGCGGGCATCGAACAGTTGAGGCAGTCCCGATAACCACTTTCAGAGCGCGACTGTGCTGACGGTATTTCTCCAGTTCCTGTTCTCAGGCCTGACCGTCGGCTCTGTCTATGCGCTCGTGGGCATGGGCTTCAACATCATCTATAATGCCACGTCAATTATCAATATGGCGCAGGGTGAGTTCGTCGTCATCGGCGGGCTGCTCATGTGGTTCTTTCTGGAGTCCTGCAAGCTGCCGTTTCTTGTTTCAGTCGCGCTGACGATACTGAGCGTCGGACTGGTCGGTCTTATCATGGAACGCCTCACCATACGCCCTCTAAAAAACACGGATCTTCTCGTCATGATTATTGTAACCATAGCGGTCTCCATCGTGATGCGCGGCATACTCATGTTCAAGTTCGGCAAGGAGCCCTATTCCTATGCCGCATTCACCGAGGGAGAACCTCTCATTCTTGGCGGGGCAGTCATTCAGCTCCAGACCCTTTGGGTGCTTGGAATAACCTTCACCAGCATTCTTGCGCTGTATGCATTCTTTAACTTGACTATGGCCGGAAAGGCGATGCGCGCGTGCGCTTTCGATTCGACAGCGGCAAGTCTCGTCGGCATTCCGGTGTCGCGAATGATCATGTTTTCGTTCATCCTGAGCGCTATGGTCGGAGCTGTCGGCGGCATCGCGATTGCCCCTATTTCGCTCATGGAGTATGACAAGGGACCAATGCTTGCGGTCAAAGGGTTCTGCGCTGCCATTATGGGTGGTCTGGGGCGCGGCCGTGGAGCTGTCATCGGGGGACTCGTCATCGGCGTTCTTGAATCAATGACCGCGGGCTATCTCCATTCAGGGCTTAAAGACGCCGTAGCACTGATTATCATGCTCACCATCCTCTTTTTCCGCCCGGCCGGTCTGTTCGGCAACGCGGCGACACAGCGGCTGAAGGGACATTAATATGACCCGGGGACATATCATTGCCCTCATGGCTCTGGCGGCGCTGGCGCTGACACTTCCCTCCCTGACCGATGATTCCTACCTTATGACGCTGATGATTTTTTCCGGGATCAACGCGATCGTCGCGATAGGCCTCTGCATCCTGATGGGATACGCAGGACAGGTTTCGCTCGGACAGGCCGGGTTTTACGGCATCGGCGCATATACGTCCGCTATTTTGAGCCAGTCATTCTCCATGCCCCTGCCAGCAAGCATGGTGTGCGCGGCTGGTATTTCAGCTGCTGCCGCCGTCATTCTCGCGGTGCCGGCTCTCCGTTTGAAGGGGCATTATCTGGCAGTCGCAACGCTCGGATTCGGAGAAATAATCCACATTGTCCTGAATGAATTCGGGCCGGGCGGTCCATCCGGCTTCGGCGATATCCCGGGACTGTCGGCAGGGGGGATCGCGCTGACAGAACCTGCTCATGTTGCCTGGCTGGTCTGGGGGATATTGCTGCTGATCATGGTCTTTTCCCTGAATATGCTCCATTCGCGCCCGGGCCGTGCCTTGCGTGCGCTTCACGGCAGTGAAACCGCATGCAATGCCATGGGGCTCGACGTTGTCAGCCTCAAAATCAAGGTTTTTGTTCTGAGCGCGGTGTATGCATCCATCGCGGGCAGTCTCTATGCTCACTATATAACTTTTATCAGCCCGAGCAGCTTTTCGCTCTTTCACTCTGTTCTGTTGCTGATGATGGTCGTCCTTGGCGGCATCACAACCGTCTGGGGCGGGGTTGTCGGCGCAGTCATCATCACCCTGCTCCCCGAGACGCTCAGGGCATTCGAAGAGCTCGATGTGCTCGTGTACGGCCTTATCCTGACGCTCTCCCTGCTGTTTTTGCGCCGCGGCATTGTGCCGATTGTGATCGGGAGAATCCATTCCCTGCTGGACAGGCGCAATGCTTGATGCGCGGAACATTACCAAGGTTTTCGGCGGTGTCCGGGCGCTAGACGATGTGTCATTTTCGGCAGCCGAAGGATCCATAACAGCACTGATCGGGCCAAATGGCGCCGGAAAAACAACGATGATGAACATTATCAGCGGCATCTTTCCTCCCGATCATGGCAGTATTTCGTTCAGGGGCGAAACAATCAGCGGTCTTGCGTCAACGTCGATTGCGCGCAAAGGTCTCTCGCGCACCTTCCAGCATATCGAACTGTTCGGTGAAATGACGGTGCTTGAAAACGTCCTGGTCGGCAGATATATCAAAAGCCGCGCTGGTTTTCTGGCTTCGGGTCTGCGTATGCCTTTCGTCCGCGCCGAGGAAAAGGAGAATCGCGCGAAAAGTCTTGAGATTCTGGCATCATTAGGTCTTGAGAGCAAAATGGATGAAGAGGCGCGAAACCTGCCGCTCGGGGAACAGCGCATTCTCGAAATCGGCAGGGCGCTGGCCACTGAACCGGTGCTTCTTCTGCTTGATGAGCCTGCCGCTGGTCTGAACATCCGCGAAACGCGGAGCCTCGGTGAGATGATAGTCCGACTGAATACTGAGCTTGGCATCACCATACTGCTGGTCGAGCATGATATGGATCTGGTCATGCGTATCAGCACAGATATCACGGTTCTCAACTTCGGGCAGAAAATTGCATCCGGAAAGCGTGCGGAGATACAACGCAACCCTGACGTTATTGCCGCATATCTGGGGGAAGAGGAACCGGCATGCTGAAGCTCAAAAATGTCGATGTCTTCTACGGGAAGATACATGCCATCAAACGTGTTTCACTGCATGTCGATGAAGGGAAAATCGTTGCACTGATCGGCGCCAACGGCGCGGGAAAAAGCACGCTTCTCAAGACGATATCCGGTCTCCACCGGTGCGAGCAGGGAGCGATAACCACCAGTGAAAAAGATATAACGCGCATGGCGCCGGAGAATATTGTCCGGTGCGGCATTTCGCAGGTTCCGGAGCGGGCGCATGTCTTCAAGCCGATGTCCGTTGAAGACAATCTCCTGCTCGGCGCGTACCATCGGTCATCACGTTCCATGCGTGCGGCTATCCGCGGCGAGATAGACCAGATCTACAATATATTCCCGGTACTTGGGGAGCGGAAAAAGCAACTCGCGGGAACCCTCTCCGGAGGTGAACAGCAGATGCTCGCAATAGGCCGGGCACTTATGGCAAAACCCAAAATGTTGCTGCTCGACGAGCCGAGTATGGGCCTGGCTCCCCTCATCGTGCGCGAGATTCTTGCCATGATCGCGCAATTGCGCAAGCAACTGGGACTGACCGTCCTGCTGGTTGAGCAGAATGCGCGCAGCGCGCTTCGCATTGCCGATTCGGGATATGTTCTCGAGACCGGCCGGGTTCTTGTGCAGGGCACTGCTGAGGATTTGCTTGCAAATCGCGATGTCCAGCGTGCTTATCTTGGCAGAGACGCGGAATAAGGATTAGGTTTATACTGACTATTGTTTCAGGGGTGACCGAAGGAGGGAGTCATGTACTGGGAAGCACTCAACGAATGCATGCCGCAGGACGAGCGGGAACAGCTTCAACTGGAGCGTCTTCAGGCGACACTCTTCAGGGTTTACATGAATGTTCCCTTTTACCGAAAGACCTTTGATACGCTCGGCATCGATCCTGACGCGTTCCGCTCGCTCGACGATGTGCGCAGACTCCCTTTTACGGCCAAAGAAGACCTTCGCGCCAGCTATCCTTATGGAATGTTTGCGGTCCCGCTTCGCGAGGTCGTTCGCATTCAGGCGTCCTCAGGAACAACCGGAGCGCCGACCGTTGTCGGATATACGCGCAACGATCTCAAGCACTGGTCGAATCTCGTTGCCCGCACCCTGACTGCCGGCGGTGTTACGCAGAATGACATTGTGCAGATTGCGTTTGACTACGGCCTCTTTACCGGCGCTTTCGGATTTCATTACGGTGCCGAGCGCATCGGAGCGTCCGTCATTCCGATATCATCGGGAAACACAAAACGGCAACTCAAGATTATGCGGGATTTCAGGACATCCGCCCTCCTCTGCACGCCGAGTTATGCGCTCGCGCTCGCCGAGGCAATCCATGAAAGTGAAACATCCCTTTCCTCCCTTTCTCTCAGGTGCGGCCTTTTTGGCGCGGAGCCCTGGTCGGAAGCACTGCGTCTGGAACTTCAGGACAGGCTGAAAATAGTCGCTACGGATAATTATGGGCTGAGCGAAGTCATGGGGCCGGGGGTGGCTGGTGAATGTCTGGAAAGAAACGGTCTGCATATCAATGAAGACCACTTTTTTGTGGAACTGATAAACCCGGACACACTTGAGCCGGTGGCACCCGGGGAGACTGGAGAATTGGTCATCACGACCCTCACCCGCGAGGCATTCCCGGTTGTTCGCTTCCGGACGCGCGACCTGACACGGCTCATGCCCGAACCCTGTCCGTGCGGTCGCACTCTGACCAGAATGACAAAGGTTACGGGACGCACCGACGATATGATTAAATTCCGCGGCGTTACTGTCTTTCCGTCGCAGATTGAAGCGGTGCTCTGTGCCACCGAAGGAGTTGAACCGCATTTTCAGATAGAAGTCGACCGGAAGGGAGCAAGTGATACGATGACAGTGCTCGTCGAGGTTTCCGACCTGCTTTTTTCTGATGAAATAAGAAATCTTCAAGGGTTTATTGAGCGTCTGAGGCGAGATCTCGAGTCGGAACTCGGCTTTCCTGTCGAGGTGAAGCCGGTCGAGAAGAAATCGCTTGAACGCTTTGACGGAAAGGCGCGCCGCGTCATTGATCGGCGCAAAAAGTAATCACCGGCAAGAAAGGGGAAAGAATTATGAAAAGGGCATTCCTTGCGGCGCTGTTGGCATTGATGATGGGCCTCATGGACGCACAGGTGCTGTTCGCGGAAATGAAGTTCGATTACGGGGCAGCATTCAGGCTCCGGCAAGAGGTTTGGGATAATCTGGTCACCTTGGGAACTCAGCAGGACCGACCGGGAAACTACGATCGCAATTTCTTCCGTTTGAGAACGCAGTTGTGGGGAAAGGTCGACGTAGACAAAAATTTCGGAGCGTACGTTCGCCTGACGAATGAAGCGAGATATCATAATGGACCATACCTGATTCCCCAGGATGGCGGCACACCGACAAGGCCAACTGAACGGCATCAGCTTGAAGAAGATGAAATTTTTGTCGACAATATTTATCTGGATTTCAAGAATGTCTTCGGCCTGCCGGTTGATGTCCGGCTTGGCCGCCAGGATTTCCTCGGCGAATTCGGCGACGGCTTTGTGATTCTTGACGGCAACCCCGGCGATGGATCGCGGTCGTTCTATTTCAATGCAGCAAAGGTTGTCATCAAACCTCATCAGGATCATTCATTGACGTTGATTTTCCTGAACAATCCGAAGACGGATAAATATATGCCGGTACTTCACAGCTCTATTTATACCTCAACATTCTATCAGGATCAGCGTCTGCTGAATGCGTCAAATGAGACGGGATTTATTGCTTACAGCAAAAACAAGTTCGGTATTGTGAAAGTGGATCCTTATTACATCTACAAGACTGAGGGGGCTATAGTCATTCCGACAACAACAGCAACACAGGCTCCGCGATCATATCTTCATACCGTTGGAGGCCGCATTGAAGTCAAACCGGGAGACTTTACCGTGAAGGCTGAATATGCTCATCAGTTTGGAAAGTATACAGACACCGCGGCCAACAAACGTGAAGGCGACGGTGCGAACCTTTCTGCCGGCTATAAGTTCAAGACCGCGCCGTTAAAGCCGGAGCTAGAAGTCGGCTATACCTATCTGTCAGGTGACGACGCGGGAACCGGGAAAAACGAGGGGTGGAACCCTCTCTGGTCAAGAGCGCCCATGTGGAATGAGCTTTATATTTATACCTACATCAATGAAACGCTCTCAAAAGGAGGGGCGATTCCCGGGTACTGGACAAATCTCCAGCTCTTCCGCGTGAATGGAAAGCTGAATTTCACTGACAAGACAGCCCTGTCCCTTGGATACAATCTGATGCGCGCAAATGAAAGAAACGGTTCCAACACCGCCATGTTTTCCAATGCCAGCAAAGATCGCGGGCATCTCTTCCAGGGCATGCTGAATCACAAATTCACAAAAAATATCGACGGTTTTCTTCAGGCAGAGCATTTCCTGCCTGGTGATTTTTACAATGCCCAGACCAGAAATGCCACCTTTTTCCGTTGGCAGATGCAGGTTAAACTCTAGTTGATTCTCTTCCGTCAACGCGTCCCGAACTTCGGGACGCGTTGACAAACATAACCCGCTGAATTTATAATTAAAACTCACTATTTTTGCTGAAAACAAAAAAACCATGAAAATTATTGTATCCGAAATACCCGAAGACGGGCTCGATGTTGAACTGCATGATGCGATTACTGCCGATGCGGCAAAGATAGTGTCGCCCGTGCATGCATTATTGCGTTTCGACAAACAGGAATCCGACGTCATCGTTACTGGGACGGTCGAGGGCGACGTCGAAGTGCAGTGCAGTCGCTGCCTCAAGATATTTACGGCAACAATCTCGTCGAGAACCGATCTTGTCTATCATCCGATCTCGTTCATTCGTGAGGCTGAAGAAGGCCAATTGAAGGGAGACGAACTGGATACGGCATTTTACCAGAATGATGTTATCAATACCGATGAATTGCTGGCCGAGCAGATTGTGCTCAACCTGCCGATGAAATCGCTCTGTTCGCCCGACTGCAAAGGCATCTGCCCCCAGTGCGGTGTGGACCTCAGTGTTCAGGGATGTTCCTGCGGGCATACGGAAATGGATCCTCGTCTCGCAGTACTCAAGCAACTTTTACCGAAGAAGGAGTAACACACATGGCAAATCCAACACATCGTCATTCCCGCTCCAGGCGCGACAAGCGCCGGGCAAACTGGAAAGGTGAAACCCCCAACCTCAGCGCATGCCCGGAGTGCAAGGAACTGAAGCAGCCGCACCGTGCATGCACCAACTGTGGTTCATACCACGGCAAGAAAGTACTCGAGATAGTTTCCAAGTAGCAATGAAAATCGCCCTCGATGCAATGGGCGGGGACTACGCTCCGGATATAACTATCGCTGGGGCGATCGAGGCGGTTGCTGAATTTGATTTCGACGTCATCCTTGTAGGTGACCGTCAGCGCATTCAGGAAACCCTCGCCGGCAAAAAATACCCGCAGGACAAGCTGTCTGTCTTTCATGCCTCCGAGACGGTCGGGATGGAAGAGTCCCCGTCCGTCGCCCTGCGCAAAAAGAAAGACTCCTCCATGCGCCGCGCTATCGATCTCGTCCGGGACGGAAATGCTGACGCGGTCGTCAGCGCCGGAAATTCAGGCGTCATGATGGCAACATCCCTCTTTGTCCTCGGCAAGCTGCCGAATGTCGACCGGCCGGCCATCGCGGCAATCATGCCGGCCATGAACGGCTTCTTTGTCCTTGTCGACGCGGGTGCAAATGTCGATTGCAAACCGGAGAACCTTCATGAATTTGCGTACATGGGCAATGCCTACTATCAGGCAATTTTCAATACGCCGTCTCCCAGAATAGCTCTCATCAGCATCGGTGAGGAAGATACAAAAGGTAACGAACTGACAAAGGAAGCCTTCAAGCTTTTGAAGCACGCGAACCTTAACTTCACTGGCAACATTGAAGGAAAGGACATATTTACCGGTGGCGCCGACGTGTTCGTCTGCGACGGCTTTGTCGGCAACGTCGTCCTTAAAGTCAGCGAAGGCCTGGCGGATACCATCATCAAAATGTTGAAACGTGAAATCTCAAGCGCCGTGACCGGAAAACTTGGATATCTTATGCTGAAACCGGCCATCAGAAAATTCAAAAAACGCACCGACTATGATGAATACGGCGGAGCCCCCCTGCTCGGCATCAACGGTACCAGCATTATCAGCCACGGACGCTCTTCATCTCGTGCAATAAAAAACGCTCTCAAGGTTGCCGCCGAGATGTCCCGAAAGCGTGTCCATGATCGCATATCGGAGCAACTGAGCGCCATGAGCTTAAAAAGAGACGGGGCTAAAAAACATGCTAAGAGCTAAAATCACTGGGACCGGTTCGTACGCGCCGGAGAAACTACTCACCAACAAGGACCTTGAGCGCCTGGTTGATACAACTGATGAATGGATATTTGAGCGAACGGGGATTCGCGAGCGGCATATGGCGGCAAAGAATCAGACAACATCAGACCTCGCTGTGGAAGCAGCACGACATGCGTTGGAAGCAGCCGGTCTTGAAGCGAAGGATATCGATCTTATCATTGTCGGGACCTGCACCCCTGACATGTTCCTGCCCTCCACTGCCTGCATGGTACAGCACAAGCTGAACGCAAAAAACGCTGCTGCCTTTGATCTGAATGCCGCATGCTCCGGATTCCTTTACGGTCTTTCCGTAGCCGGCAGTTATGTCAGCTCTGGTGTCTACAGGAAGGTTCTCGTCATCGGCGCAGAGACGCTTACGCGCTTTACAGACTGGCAGGACCGCTCAACCTGCGTCCTTTTCGGCGATGGGGCGGGAGCGGTTGTGCTTGAGCCGACGAAAAGCAGCCGCGCAATTCTCTATACCAGTATCAAATCGGATGCTCAGTACTGGGACTATATCCAGATCCCCGGGGGCGCTGCAAGGCAGCCGGCATCCAGAGCTGTTGTGGACAAGCGATCCAATACCATAAGGATGAAGGGGAATGAGACATTCAAGGTCGCAGTAAAGACGCTCGAAGCGCTTGTGGTCGAGACGCTGGAGAAGTGCAATCTTAAGCCGTCACAGCTTTCATTGCTGATCCCTCATCAGGCAAACCTGCGTATCATTCAGGCAACGGCAAAACGCCTTGGCCTTCCTATGGACAAGGTCATGCTGAACCTTGAACGCTACGGCAACACGTCGGCCGCATCCATTCCGATTGCCCTTGATGAAGCAGTTCGCACGGGCCGTGTGCGCAAAGGGGATTATGTTCTGCTTGAAGCTTTTGGCGCGGGACTCACATGGGCATCAGCGCTGCTGAAATGGTAGGGATTTGCTCTCATGTTGCAAAAGAGGGCTGATGCGGAGGATGCATCAGCCCTCTTTTTCCCGGCTATGGTTCGTTCGGATAGCGCTTCTTGTCCCGAAACTCTTCTGGACTTACAAATTTAAACCACCGGAGACATTCAAGGGCAATAGTGCGCAAATACGCCTCTTCTCCTGTATACCCGCCGAGTGAGATCATCGGCTCACGTTTCTTTTTGCGACTCGCAAAAAATTCGTGGACATGGCAGATGGTAATGACATAGTCGCGGTAGTCGCAACGATCATCAACAAGTCGCAGCGTAATATGCGATTTTCCGGCATCAACAACATAATCCGGCACGACATTCTGGTAGAAGTCGAGGAGTTTTTTTTTCATCCGGTCTGACACATGGCGCAGATTATCACTCTCTTTTTTCATATCGTTCCACCTCACTTGCCCACCTGGTTTGATATTGCACACCACTTGACCGGGAATATCATGTCGAATATAGTCCCCTTCCCCTCCTCGCTGTTCACCACAATCTCACCAAGGTGTTCCGTCACAATCTGACGCACCAGTGGCATAGCCATCCGAAGCCGTTCGCCGCTCTGGCTGTAAAGCGGATCAAACAGTCGTTGCACCATTTCTTTCGGAATACCGCAGCCGGTGTCGGTAATGCGAACCGTCACAAGTTCACCGCTCACAAAAGTCTGCACGGTGATAGAGTCTCCGGATACAGAGGCGTTAAGGGCATTGCGCATCAGGTAGAACAACCCGACCCGGAAGAGGTTTTTCTGCAGATTAATCTGTGCCGGCTCCTTCGACAGATCGGCAAGCAGCGTGATACCTCGCTGTTGAGCCTCGGACCGCATGAGCTCGACCGTTTCGCTGACAACCTCGTTTACATCTTCATAGCGGAACATCCGGGGACGATTCTTGATGATACTTTCGAAATCAGCAACAATCTGCTCAAGCCTCCTGCACGCATCGAGCACATCTTCAAGGTTCTCCCGCTGAAGCTTGGGGATATCCTCCCGTTTCATCATGCGCTTCGATACACAGCCAATTATAGAGACCGGGTTCCTGATATTGTCCGCAATGCGCAGACCCAAAAGCGCGAACGTCCGCTCCGCGCCAAGCTCTTCCATCTCGCGGTTCAGATTCATGATGTCGGCGCTGACGGCTTCTATCTTTTTCTTGTCATCCGACATCTTGAGATATATCTGATAAACCCAGACAAAAAACAGGGTAAGAGTAGCGACAATGAAACGCACGGAGGTATTGACGCTGCCGGAGATGGCTTCAAGATAGTCCCAGACATAGCCAAGTTCTGAAGGAATAAGCATATGCCGCCAGATATGCCCGAATGAGCGGGAAATGGCGAAAAACAGGAGCGCTGAAGAGAGCCATACCATGTAGCTCCAGAGGATATTTTCGCGTTCACGGCGAAAGAGTTGCATGCTCGTACTGAGACAAAGACATGCGAATACAAGAAACACGAGATTTCCAAAAATATCCGTCAGATAAATCGGCAGCAATGGCAGAACAACCGACGACAGCACCAAATGCTTTCCTTGCTCATTCGTATGCGAAAGATGCTCACGCAGTCCGCGATAAAAGAAATACATGGCGATGTTCAGCAGAATAAAATCAAAGCGGCCGAGATAGTAGAGATATCCGATGCCATCAATCTGGAGCGTCCGATAAAAGTACTCCCAACCGATTTTCGATTCATTCGGAGTCGGAATTGCAGACCCGGGAAAGACCGATTCGATGATACGCGAAACAAAAATCAGAGTGCCCCATCCAGAAAAACAGATGACCGCCTTGAAAATATACCGCCAGCCAGGATCGTTATGCAGCTTGTTGTGAACAATCGTCCAGAGAAAGACCGCACTCGCGATCAGATAATATAAATTGCCGATTTGGTGGGTATAGATCGCGGGATAGTCGTGCGGAACGTAGGCCAGTGCCTCGACCGGACACAGCAACGACAGCAATACAGAGAGCGCTCGCATGGGCCCCCTCCTCAGTCAGTAGGTTTTGACTTGCGTCTTTTATATTCGCGAATATGCAGCATTCGCAGAATACGCTCAATTCGCTCTCTGAAGAGCATCGCCAGAATTACCACCACGATGGCAACTGCGGTGAGAATCCAGAATTTCTGGTATTCCTCATGGCGGATATAGGTGCCGCCAAGGGTGAGCAGAATCGTCCCAAAAAGCCTGCCCGTCGTCCCGATAACCAGAAATTCCAATCTCGAGAGATGACCAAGTCCCAGAATGTAACAGAGGGCATCCTTCGGCACGCCTGGAATAAGGAAAAGCAGAAAAACGAGAAATGCCCCCTTGTGATGCAAAAGATAATCGAACTTGTCTATCAATGTTTTGCTTACAAATCGATCCACAAACGGGCGGCCAAAACGCCTCGACAGCATAAATGCCAGATAAGACCCGATTGTCAATCCAATAGTCGAATAAATGACACCCCAGAACTCCCCGAAAAGAATGCCGCCGACAAGACCGGTCACCTCACCCGGGATTGGCGCAAAAACAACCTGCAGCGACTGCAACACGATAAACACAAGAACCGTCGCTACCGGATTTAACTTGGCAAGGAAGTCTTCGAGATACTCGCGATGAGTGAACAGCCTGATATGACCCGTCTCATACAACCACCACGTCAACAGACCGCTGATGGTCAGAAACGCAAAAAGATTGATCCAGATGTGCTGACGTGACCCGCCCTGCTTCAACTCGGGCACGTCCGGCAGCAAACCGCGATCATTTTCCGCCATTCTCGGTCTTTCCATAGGCTTTCATGAAGCTCGAAATAAGATCGATAGGAACCGGGAAAACAATGGTTGAATTCTTTTCAGTCGCGATCTCGGTGAGTGTCTGGAGAAAACGCAGCTGCAAGGTAGCCGGTTCAGTCGAGATAATTTTCGCGGCATCCGCAAGTATCTGCGATGCCTGGAGCTCACCTTCAGCATGAATAATTTTCGCCCTGCGCTCGCGCTCGGCCTCTGCCTGACGCGCAATGGCGCGAAGCATCTCGCTCGGCAGGTCAACATTCTTCACCTCGACCGTCGACACTTTAACGCCCCATGGTTCAGTCTGCGTATCGATAACCTTCTGCAGTTCAGCATTCAGCTGCTCACGGTTGGTCAGCAGATCATCAAACTGGCTCTGACCGAGAATACTTCTCAGTGTGGTCTGCGCAATCTGGGACGTTGCATAATAGAAGTCCTCAACTTGCGTAACCGCCTTGATCGGATCGATCGGCCGGAAATAAATGACCGCATTCACCTTCACCGTGATGTTATCACGGGTAATGATGTCCTGCGGCGGAACGTCCATCGTAACGGTTCGCAGACTTACCTTCACCAGCTTGTCGATAATTGGCCAGACAAGCACAAGCCCCGGCCCCTTGACAGGGATAATGCGACCGAGGCGGAATACAACGCCGCGTTCATACTCTTTGAGGATACGGACAGCACTCGACACGATGTAGATGCCGAATACGACAAAGAAAATGATAGTCACAAATTCTGAAGAAAACATATGGACCCCCTTGGTGCTGCATAGTATCTTTAACTTCTATTATACTGTAAAATTTGCTGTTTCTATTGAGTCATTTCACTTGAAACGTTGCCGTATGCTCACCGGCAATAGATTATGCCGGCACTGCAGCGCCGGATTCACGCAACCAATTCATAGGCGGGGACCGTGAGAAAGTCAGCAAAATGATCGTCTTCGCTCAGTTTCGCGAAAAGTCCGGCCGCCTGTTCATACTTGCCTGCCGCATAATGCGCATCGCCGGCTGAAGTCCTGATTTTTGTCATTTCCTCCGCAAGAATCTGCCGGAAAAGTTCTTTGGTTACAGAACGGCCGTCTTCAAGAATACCCTTCGGATGGCGCATCCACTGCCAGAGTTGGGCGCGGGAAATTTCAGCGGTTGCGGCGTCCTCCATGAGGTTATGAATCGGCACCGCGCCGTTGCCGCGAAGCCAGGCAGCGGTATAGAGTATCCCGACCTCGATATTCAGGCGGACGCCCTGTTCGGTAATCTTCCCTGCGGGCACGGCAAGCATATCTTTCGCCACCACCTGAACATCGTCGCGCTGTTTATTAATCTGGTTCGATGCAGGCATGAGTCGGTTAAAGACATCCATAGCTACCGGCACGAGTCCGGGATGCGCTACCCATGTCCCGTCGTGCCCATCTGTCGCCTCGCGCTCCTTGTCCGTACGGACTTTTGCAAAGGCTTCGTCATTGGCGACAGGATTGTTCTTGATCGGAATCTGCGCTGCCATGCCGCCGATGGCATGCGCTTTCCGTTTATGGCATGTCTTGATTGTCAGCAATGAGTATGCGCGCATGAATGACGATGTCATCGTCACCTGCGAGCGATCCGGGAGTATCACATCAGGCCGGTTTCTGAATTTCTTGATATAGCTGAAGATGTAGTCCCACCGTCCGCAGTTCAGCCCGGCCGAATGGTCGCGCAATTCATAGAGAATTTCATCCATCTCGAACGCGGCCAGAATCGTCTCTATCAGAACGGTCGCCTTGATGGTGCCGTTCGGGATGCCAAGTTCCTTCTGCGCCATCACAAAGACATCGTTCCAGAGACGCGCCTCGAGATAGCTCTCCATTTTCGGCAGATAGAAGTACGGGCCGGAGCCCTTTACAATCAGCTTTTTCGCGTTGTGGAAAAAATAGAGCGCAAAATCGAAAATGCCGCCAGAAGCCGGCTCGCCGTCAACCAGCAGATGCTTTTCGAGCAGATGCCATCCACGAGGTCGAACCATGGGAATTGCCGGATGCGCACCGAGCGCATACGTTTTGCCGTCAGGGTTAACAAACGAAATAGTGCCGTCAACCGCGTCGCGCATGTTAATCTGCCCCTGAATCATGTTTTCCCAGAGCGGGGCATTCGCATCCTCAAAGTCAGCCATGAAAACCTTCGCACCGGAATTGAAGGCGTTGATGACCATCTTCCGGTCGCTTGTCGGGCCGGTAATCTCCACACGGCGGTCCTGCAGGTCGGCCGGCACCGGTGAAACCGTCCAGCCGGAGCTTCTGATATGGGCAGTCTCCGGAAGAAAGTCCGGCATTACGCCGATATCGATTTGCTTCTGACGTTCATCGCGCTTGCGAAGCAGTTCGACCCGCCTGTCACGGAATGCCCTGATGAGCGTTGCGAGGAATGCCAACGCGTCAGGGGTGAGAATGGCATCAAAACCTTTTTCCATCTTTCCTGTTATCTGGATGCCGTCATGCATAGTACTCATATAAACCTCCTCTGATTGAAGCAAACACATACTATTCGCCGATGATTTTTACCAGAACACGCTTCTTTCTTGCGCCGTCGAACTCGCCGTAGAAAATCTGCTCCCACGGCCCGAGATCAAGTTGACCTTTGGTGATCGCAACCACAACCTCGCGCCCCATAAGCTGACGTTTCATGTGGGCGTCAGCATTGTCTTCGCCAACGTTGTGCCGGTATTGCCCGACAGGTTCGTGAGGCGCCAATTTTTCGAGCCAGACCGTATAGTCGTGATGCAGTCCCCGTTCGTCGTCATTGATGAACACCGAAGCAGTTATATGCATGGCGTTCACCAGCACAAGCCCCTCACGGATGCCGCTTGCGCAGACACACTCATCAACCTGATCGGTAATATTGATAAACGCCATGCGGGATAGAACAAGAAACCAGAGCTCTTTTCGATAACTATTCATTCGTTTTGCCCAAATGCCCTACACTTCAGAAGTCAGGCAGTTACAGCCTTCCTTCCTGCCGCAACTTGCCGATTATCGCCTTGATCTGTGGCAAAACCTCGTTTGCGGCCCGCTCTCCTTCCAGAATAGCCTCGTGACGCTTGTCGAATTCAGCTGAGCCGATGTGACCAACCTTTGGCCGCACAACAACATCTGCCCGGGACAGCTGCGCCGCGGAAATTTTCGCATACATGATGTTGATGGACTGCAGGATAGTTTCGATGGAGCCTTCCGGGATGCGCGTGTCGAGATCAGACGAAATATCGACAGCAATCACAACATCTGCGCCAAAACGGCGGGCAGCATCTACTGCAACCGGACTGACAACCCCACCATCGACATAGACCCTGCCGTGAATCCTGACCTGACGGAAAACGCCCGGAATCGCGCTGCTTGCACGAACCGCCATGCCGGCATTTCCCTGGGTAAAAACAACCTCTTCACCGGTGCCGGCATTGGTAGTAACCGCATAAAACGGGGTTCTCAGCTTTTCGATCGGCGTGTTCCCGAGCATGCGGTTTACATAATTCTCCAGCAGTTCCCCTTTCACAAAACCGTTGTCGGGCATCGTGAGATCCACAATATCGCCCTTCTTCAGCTCATGTGCCATTTTCTGCAATTGATACGCGTTGAACCCATGTGCAGAAAGGCTGCCGACAAAACTGCCCGCGCTCGTACCGACTATCATGTGGATCGGAATCCCGTTGTTTTCGAGGACCTTCAGCACGCCGATATGTCCAAACCCGCGCGCCGCGCCTGCGCCAAGTACAAGTGCAATTTTTGCAGGCGGCTTCGGCGGTTGAACGACCACAGTCGGAGCACAGGAAAGCACTGAAAAAACAAGGCAAAGAGTGATGCAAAGAATAACACGCTTACTGAAACGAACATGCATGCGGAAAACCCCTTCGGAACAGCATTCAGGATTATTCTATCACAGGGGTATGCGCAAAAAAGCGCTTGAATATTGCGCAGCCAGTCTGATTCAAAGAAACACTCAACGAGTGGACTTCATCGAAACAAAGCAGGACAAACAGAAAAAACTACCCTCCCAGGCTCTGAAGCTGCTCCTCAAAATCAGTGCTAAACTTATCTCGAATTTTTGCGAACCTGTCCGTAGTCAGCCCGATGCCGTCAAGATTCACCTCTCCAGTATACGAACCGGCAATGCCGATGCCGAGCCCATTTACCATAGCATTGGCTACGGTTACTATCTGGCAAAGGGGCTCAAAAACGGCGTCTGCATGGTCGGGAAAAATTGGGCTGTGATGAAATTCAATGACCTTTTCGATATTTTTGGGCAGCTTCCATTTTCTCGCGATGAATCCCCCTACGTTGCAATGGTTGAAACCGAGCAGCGCATCCTCAATCTCGAAAAACTGTCCCGCTCCCTGATAGACATTTTCAACCACCATGGCATAACGGTCCGCAATGTTGTTATTGAGAACGGTTTTGCCGATATCGTGAATCAACCCCGCCATGAGCGCTTCATCATGAGAAACAACCCTCGTTTCGCGCGCCAGCATGGAGGCAGCCATCGAGACGCCAAGACTGTGCTCCCAGAGTTTCTGCTCAAACAGACCGAATCTCCGGTGCACATCCTTCATCGCGGTCGCCATCACGAGCGAAAACATCGTCTTGAATCCGATGAGCAGAATTGCACCCGAAATCGAATCGACACTGCGGTTTCTTCCATAAAATGATGAGTTCGCCATCTTCAGCACACGTGCAGAAAAAGCCTGGTCTTTTTCTATGGTCTTTTCGAGATCATCAAGCGAAAGATTCTCGTCTTTGACCATCGTGAGAACTTTGGTCGCCACCATAGGCAGACTCGGGATGTCTCCGGTCTCCGCGATTATTTTTTCAAGTTCCCTGTCGTCCATCATAAAGTAGTGTCATAAGTATAACCCACTTTTCGCAATCCGTCACAACATATGAGCGATTAATGTTTGTTCAGCTCATCACAGCCGATGCTTCGCAGCGGTGTCAGTACGCAAAAGGTCCGGCACATCCGGCACGCTGCGCTCAAGCAGGCCCATAACTGATTGCCCAGCTTGAGAAATCGTGAGACCGGCAGTTAATATAAACCATTATTTCAGGGAGGATTAGTTTCTATGATTTACGGCAAACCATTGTTATCAGCCGAACAGATTCATGAAAAGGTCGCAGAGCTTGCGCATCGGATTTCAGAGGATTACGCCGGGAGCGAGATACTCGCAGTCGGCATGCTCAAGGGATCGTTCATGTTTTTTGCGGATCTCGTTCGTGAGATTCAGGTTCCGGTCTCGATCGATTTTGTGATTGCTACAAGTTATATAAAAACCGCATCCTCCGGAACAGTAGCCGTGCATTACGACGTCCGCGAGGAAATTGCCGGTAAGCATGTGTTGTTGATTGACGACATTGTTGACACCGGTATTTCGCTGAGCCAGATTCGGGATCATCTCCTCGCAAAAAATCCCGGTAGCCTGAAGATATGCACGCTCCTCGACAAAAAGGAACGGCGGGTTGTTGATGTTCCGCTTGACTACGTCGGGTTCACTATCCCCAACCAGTTTGTCGTCGGGTACGGTCTTGATTTTGAAAACAAGTATCGGAATCTGCCGCATATTGCCATATTCACGAAAAAACAGTAACTGAAAGCATTGACGCAGGGAGGTCGGATGTTCGAACTTATGGTTGAGTCAACGTTCTCCGCCGCGCATCAACTCCGCGGCTATAAGGGAAAGTGCGAAAATCTGCATGGCCATACCTGGAGAGTTCAGGCCTACGTCTCCGCTCAGCAGCTAAATGAGATAGATCTCGCGATCGATTTTCATGATTTAAAAAAAATACTGGTCGAGGTGATCGCGCCATTCGATCATGTCTGTATCAACAATATATTTCCGTTTACAGAACGAAACCCTTCTTCAGAGAACATAGCAAAATGGATTTTTGACAACCTGAAAAAACGCCTCGGCAGCTATCCGAACGTATCGGCATCTGCAGTCACGGTGTGGGAATCCGACACCTCTTCTGCGACATACTCCGAAGATTAAGGAGACATGAGTGAATACCGCATTTGCAACGCAGCTGCTTGATACTGCCCGGCGCGCAGGTGCCGAACAGGCGGAAGTCTTTCTCAAGATAGCCACCAACCTGAGCGTCGAGGCAAAACACCAGACGATAGAGACTCTCGAAAAATCCGCGACCCAGGGATATTGCCTTCGGGTCGTCCGCGATGGCCGCCTCGGGTTTTCGTATGCGACCGACCCGGCAGCATGGCAGCGCGTTGTTGAGCTCGCGGTCGAGGCTTCGCGCCACGCAGAGCCGGATCAGTATAATGGTCTGCCGTCTGCGTCTGGATATTCCGACATAGATGTCTTTGACGCCGCTGTCGCATCGTTGCCGGAAACGGATGCCATTCATGCGGCGCTGACGATTGAAAAAGCGGCACGCGACGCAGATAGCCGCATCACAAAAATCCGGAAGGCAGCCGCTAGTTTTACGACAACTGAGACGAGGATTCTGAGTTCGCTCGGCATCGATGTCACCTATCGCTCCACCGCATGCAGTGCCCAGGTTATGGCGGTCGCCGAACAGCAGCAGGAAAGCCAGATGGGCTGGGATTACCAGGGCAGCAGATTCCTCCGCGATATCGACTTCACGGCCGTCGGCAGGAAAGCTGCTGACCGAGCGCTCGCTCTCCTCGGCGCGGAAAAGACAACTCCGGTGAAGGGGTCCATTGTTCTGGAGCACTCCGTGGCGGCGGATTTTCTGGCCATTCTTTCCTCGGCGCTTTCGTCTGAATCGGTTCAGAAAAAGAAATCGATGTTTGCGGGACGGATTGGGGAGCAGGTCATGGCTTCACGCCTCAACATTGTTGACAGCGGCCTGCTTCCCGGGAAGCTCGGCAGCAGACCGTTTGATGATGAAGGCGTCGCGACGACCGCAAAAACACTGATTGAATACGGATACTTGAAGGGTTATCTCTACAATACTTATACAGCAAGGAAGGACGGCGTCGTGTCAACCGGCAATGCAGTGCGCGGCGGGTTTAAGGGTATGCCGACGGTTGGTCCTTCCAACCTCTTTTTGGATGCATCGTCAGACTCCTTTCGGATTGATGCTGCTTCGCTCATCGGACATGTCGACAAGGGAATGCTTGTCAACGAGGCGATGGGCATGCACACAGCAAATCCTATTTCCGGAGAGTATTCGATTGGCGTTTCAGGCCACTGGATTGAGGGGGGCAAAGTGGTCAGGCCTGCAAAAGAGGCGGTCATATCAGGCAATATTCTGGATCTCTTCAGAAACGTTGTTCTGGTTGGAGACGACCTGATTTTTTATGGTAATATAGGGTCGCCTAGTCTTCTGATTGAAGACATAGATATAAGCGGGTAACCCGATTAATCCATATATTTACGTCATACTCTTTATGCAGGCGCGAATTGACCAAGGAGGTTAGTTAATGGACTATTTTCTTACAGAAGAACAGATTATGATTCGGGATCTTGCGCGGCAGATTGCAGAGGAAAAGATAGTTCCGGTGCGTGCCGAGTTGGACGAGACCGGTGAGTTCCCGTGGGAAGTCATCAAGGTGCTCGCCCAGTCGGACATGATGGGTATTTATATCCCGGAAGAATACGGCGGCCTGGGCAAAGGATGCCTCGAACTTAGTATCGCGGTTGAAGAACTCTCCGCTGCATGCCTCGGCATTTCGACCTCATATGCTGCCAATGCTCTCGGCACATTCCCAATCCTGCTGTTCGGCACTGATGCTCAAAAAAAGAAGTACCTCCCGGACATCGCGGCCGGCAGGAAACTGGTTGCCTTCGGTCTCACCGAAGCCAATGCGGGCAGCGACGCGGGCGGCATTCAGACGACCGCAAAGCTTGACGGGGACCACTATGTGCTGAACGGGACAAAGCAGTGGATTACCAACGGCAGTGTCGCTGACATATACTCGATCATCGCAATCACTGACAAGTCAAGGGGCCCACGCGGCGCGTCGGCGTTTATCGTTGAAAAGGGAACCCCCGGATTCAGCTTTGGCAAGAAAGAAAACAAGATGGGCATCCGCTGCTCGATTACTACAGAACTTGTCTTCGACAACTGCCGAATTCCGAAGGAAAACATCATAGGAAAAGAAGGGTTAGGGTTCATCGTCGCGATGAAGACACTCGATGCGTCTCGCACCGGCGTCGGCGCTCAGGGACTTGGCGTTGCGCAGGGCGCCTTTGACGAGGCGGTCAAGTTTGCTCGCCAGCGCATCCAATTCGGTCATCCGGTCATCAGCTTCCAGGCAGTGCAGCATATGCTTGCTGATATGGCAATTGGAATCGAGGCTGCCCGCGCCCTTATTTATGCGGTCGCCCGTTATGTAGACAGCGGCGCAAAGGATGTCTCGAAAGAATCTGCCATAGCCAAAACCTTTGCCACCGATCTCGGCATGACGGTTACGACCAACGCGCTGCAAGTTATGGGTGGCTCGGGTTACATGAAAGAGTACCCGCTCGAAAAGATGATGCGCGATGCGAAGATCCTCCAGATTTACGAGGGCACCAACCAGATTCAACGCAACGTCATAGGTCAGGCAATCATCAAGGAAGCCGCAAAGAAAAAATAGTCAGTACTTCCGTAAAGAAGGGCGGGATGGGGGTCCCATTCCGCCCTTCTTTTGTGACATAGTCAAAACTTAATCTGACGCTCCCGGTAAGATATTGGGGTTGAATCCCCCCGGATATTCCGGAGAGCATTTTGTTTGAGTCAGACCGAAGCGGTCGACTCCTCCCTCTGACGATAATACTTGATTTCCCGCTCCGCTGGTGGAATATCGCCGATGGACTCCAGCAACCGGCGGTTATTGAACCAATCTACCCATTCTAATGTGGCATATTCCACCATGTCGATTGTTCGCCATGGCCCCCGATGACGAATCACCTCTGTTTTGTAGAGTCCAATTATTGTTTCTGCCAAGGCGTTGTCGTAGGAATCACCTCGGTGTCCAACGGATGGGGCCACACCAGTTGCTGCCAGACGTTCCGAGTAGCGGATCGACAGGTACTGGCTTCCGCAGTCGCTGTGATGCACTAATCCATCAGTGTCCCGCCGGGACCGGAGTGCTTGCTCCAGAGCATCCAGCACAAGGTCCGTTGGCATCGTACGCGCTACCCGCCA
>CAYMRS010000024.1:0-32891 GCA_964392915.1 uncultured Nitrospiraceae bacterium | reverse complement strand
CCATTCATCCCCAGGCTTTAAAGCCTTGGGGTTTTCTGGCCGATCTTGATAAAAATAGACAAATGACTGTGTCGCCAGCAACCCAACTGCCGTATAGAGCGCGCTCTCCGCAGCAAACACGGGGCCGATTTCATAGCCGAAAAAAAACAGATTAATCGCTATGCCCGCTGGATAGCCGGAAATAATACCGGCGACCCGTGGACTGACACGCTCCGCTACCGCGCTGAGGGCAAGAACAACCAGAATGGAGCTGCCAAATTTTATGAGGACGAGCCCGATGTCCATCTCGATATTATACGGTCGGGATGCGCTGAATGCACAGACGGTGCCGGCATGTGTCCATCAGGCTTTCGGATATAATAATCGGATATAATAATAGAGATGATTCTGGCTGCTTCTGACAAGCGATCTCTCTCTGCAGCAATTAAACTCCTGAATGCAGGGCGCGTCGTCGCATATCCCACAGAAACTCTTTATGGGTTGGGGGCACGGTATGACGATGTCAATGCCATCAGCCGGATTTATGCGATGAAACGTCGTCCTGCAGACAAAGCCCTGCCGCTCATCATCGGCAGCCGGACACAGCTCGGATTGCTGACCGAGATGAGGGATCATCGCGCGGCTGTCCTGATGGAGCGCTTCTGGCCGGGACCGTTGACGCTTATTGTTCCGGCCCGGCCCGGTCTTACCGAAGGCATTGTCCATGAAAAAAACATAGCAGTGCGCATCCCGGGGCCCTCATTTGCACTGGACCTCGTATCTGCGGCAGGATATCCCATAACCTCGACAAGCGCGAACGTCTCGGGTTTGCCCGCCGCGGGTTCAGCACGCATGGTTGTCGCCTATTTTGGAGATGACATAGACCTTGTTATCGATGGCGGTGAAAGCCCGGCATCGCTTCCCTCGACCATCGTAGACCTTACCGCTGCCGACCCAGTCATTGTCCGTGAAGGGGTCATCCCTGCGGCGTCCATTCTTGCCCTTATTCGCTAAACAGCACCCTCGATTTGCTTCATCACTGCAATACCGCAAACAATTCTTTTTTGCAACAATTGTTCTTGCCGTTCATTCTCTTGTTGCTTTTTAGAAAACAGGCGGTCGGAAAATCATCGGGCTTTAACCGCTGAAAGCTTTGCAGGACAAGACATTATGGCAATGCATACAAAATTGATACAATCGTTTACAGATGGTGAATGTTCCAGAAAGAAAAACAATCGTTCAAAGAATTGATTTTTCTGTTGACAATTTGTATTTTATCATGTAGATTATTTTTAGATTGGAGTTTACGATGCTGAAAAGCCTTTTCTCATCATCCATCCGAGCAGACGTCCTCTCCTTGCTGCTCAACAGTCCGGACGAAAGATTCTACGTCCGGGAGATGGCGAAGATTCTCCGAAAAAACCCCTCCGGGGTAAAACGGGAACTCGACAAGCTGGAAGAGATGGGAATCCTCTTCAGCGAACGGGTCGCCAATCTGAAGTATTTCCAGGCGGACAAGACCTCCGCTCTCTACTCCGAACTGAAAGAGCTCATCGCAAAATCTCTCGGACTTCCCGGTGCGCTCAAAAGCCTGTTTCGCGCCAATGACATCAAAATCGCTTTTATCTACGGTCCCTATGCTGAAGGCGAGGAGGACGTGCCGACGGTCGACATTGTCGTTGTCGGATCCTCTCCCCCGGCTTTGCTGATGGGTCTCCAGGACATAGAGCTGAAATTTCAGAAGACCATTAACTGCACGGTATATGATGAAGCGGACTATCGTGCCAGAAAGCGCACGGATGCTACGTTCAGACGCATGTTGGCCAATAAGCGGATACCTCTGCTCGGAAGGGCATAAGGTATAGACTTCAGGATTATCTCGCTCTCAGGAGGCTCTGCTTTTTGGGAGGATGAAAGGGGGTGACCACAGATGGCAGCAACGAAAAAAGCTCCGGCAAAAAAGGCAGCAGCGAAGGCTCCGGCAAAAAAGGCAGCAGCGAAGAAGAAATAAGTTTAAAAAAACGTGTTTTTCGGGAATACCCAAAAAGCTTTGCCAATGGGCGTCGAACCCTTGGACAAAGCTTCTGAAATCGGAACAATTTGGGTATTCCCGCTTTTTTTTGCTTCAGTGCAGCACATGAGCAGGAACCCGGTCAGCTTCGTCAACCACAGTGTATGCTTCCGGCGAGTTCAGCAGGCGCTGCAGGAAATTGGCATTGGCCCGGTGTCCGGCTTTTTCGAGGATGATATGTCCGAGAATCGGCATTCCGACAAGCGAAAGGTCTCCCACGGCATCGAGCATCTTGTGACGCACAAATTCATCACGATATCGCAGTCCCGTTGGATTCAGAATGCCGTCATCGCCGATAACAATCGCGTTGGCCAGTGAGCCGCCCCGGGCAAGACCATTTGCCTTGAGCGTTTCCACATCCTTCAGAAAGCCGAAGGTGCGTGCCGGGGCAATTTCTTCCATAAACGTTCGCTCACTCAATTCAAGGCGCAATTCCTGACATCCAAGCGAGCTGTTGTTGAAATCAATACGATACGTCATGCGCCGCCCTTCGTAGGGCAACGCGACAATGCGCGCATGCGCGTCTTCATAACTGACCGGTTGAAGGATGCGCAGATGCGGCATAACTTTGCCCTGGCGGGCAATACCGGCATCAAGCAGCGCGGAAACAATACTGAGAGCACTTCCATCCAGAATGGGCACCTCGGGGCCGTCCAGTTCAACCCTGAGATTATCCACCCCAAGCCCCGATGCCGCGGCGAGCAGATGTTCGACTGTCCGTATGCGGAGATGATCGTTACCGAGCGTCGTGCAGAACGATGTCTCAGTAACCGCGCTCAGACGTGCCTGTATCATGGCGTTCTTGTCAATCCGATGAAATACAATGCCGCTGTCAGGCGCGGCAGGAAGAAGACGCGCGGTCACGTGTCGTCCGCTATGAACGCCGACGCCGGAAAATACCACTACATTTCTTATGGTCCGCTGAAGTCTCATATGTAGAAATGTATCAAGAGCAAAAGGGATGCCAGAATCTATTCACTGAAATATCAATTACTTGAATTCTTACTCGCTGAGAAGGTGTTGCAAATTAACCACACTTAATGATCAGCCTGCCACCTCGCCGCCAATCACTATCTCCGGAATTCGCAACGTCGGCATAGCATCGGAGACCGGAACCCCCTGTGCATCCTTTCCGCAGGTTCCAATCGAGAACCCGAGGTCAGAGCCGACCATATCAATTGATTTCAGCACCTCCGGACCGTTGCCGATTAGAGTAGCCCCCCGCACCAACTCACCAATCATGCCGTTTTCCAGCAGGAACCCCTCCTGAACTTCAAACACAAAGTCACCGGTAATCGTGTTCACCTGCCCGCCGCCCATTTTCGTCACCAGCAGGCCTCTTGCCACCGACCGTATAATTTCCTCGGGGTCACTGTCTCCAGGAGCGATGAACGTATTGGTCATTCGCGGAATCGGCTTGTGTTCATATGACTCCCGCCTGCCGTTGCCGGTCGATGCCGTGCCGTCAATGGACGCCGTATGGCGATCGTACATATACCGGCGCAGAATGCCGTTTTCAACCAGCACCGTTCGGCCGGCGGGCGTTGCCTCATCATCAAATGCAAATGAGCCGCGCTTTGCCGGGAGTGTCGCATCATCAACCACGGTGATAACTGAGGACGCAATCTGCTGGCCGAGTTTGCCGGAGTAAACTGACAACCCCTGTTGCGCGAGATCAGCTTCAAGACCGTGCCCTATTGCTTCGTGAATCATCGTGCCGCCTGCCTCTGCCGAGATGATAACCGGCATACGCCCTCCCGGTACACGCCGTGCTTTCAGCATGCTGACCGCCCGGTGCGCCGACTTTCTCCCTGCCTCTTCAATCGGAGAATTTTCGAAAATCTCATACCCGATGAGGCCGCCCACCGGTTCGTAGCCGGTTTGTATCGTCGAACCGTCCCGCGCTACGACCTGCACCATCGCGGTCGTATAGACACGCTCATCTTCTGCAAAAAAGCCGTCAGACGTCACCACCTTCACCGACTGCACCGCGTCGCGATACACAACCGTCACTTGCTTCACCGCAGGGTCATAGTGACGAGCCACCGCGTTTCCGCGCTGAACAAGTGCGACTTTCTCGGCAAGGCCGACCGTGTCCGGATGCCGCAGGATCGGGGAAAACCACGCGGGAGTGAGCTTTTTAAGATTCAGGATTACCTCGCGATTACCGCCCATCATCTCTCGCGCAGCGGTACGCAATGTTCCGGCAATAGTGAGCAGTGTTTCACGCGAAAAGTCGTTGCTGAAAGCGAAGGCCGTCGTCTTGCCTATGATAAGGCGAACTCCGATGCCGGAGTCGGTACCGGAAAGAACCCGCTCAATCCTGTCGTCCTCAAGCACAATTGCCGTGCTGAAGCGGCGCTCGACGAAAATATCCGCATACTCACCGCCGGCGGAAAGCGTCGTGCGGAGCACCTGCGCCAAAAGTTCGTTGTCGATCATCTCCCCTCCCATCGTAACGCTTCATAATACCATAACTGAAATCGGGTGGCGCTATTGCGGAAAACGGCCGGCATCTCCTAAAATAGCCACATGAAAATCGGACTTATCGGCGGCAGCGGAGTTTATCAGCTGGATGGCCTGATTGTTCATGAGGAACTCATTGCGGATACGCCATATGGCAGACCATCTGCTCCCATAACGCGATGCGAACTGGATGGCCGCGAGATCTTTTTTCTCCCGCGGCACGGCAGCAAACATACAATACCGCCGCACAAAATCAACTACCGGGCGAACATTTCCGCCCTCCGGCAGTTCGGGGTTGCTCGAATAATATCAATCGGAGCAGTGGGCGGCATCAATGAGAGCTGGGAACCAGGGACGCTTGTCGTCCCGAATCAGATTATCGACATGACGCAGGGAGCCCGGGCGGGCACTTTTTTTGACGAGGGGCGCGTTGCTCACATCGATTTTTCTCAGCCCTACTGTTCACACCTAAGAACCGTAGTGCTTGACCAGGCGGCCTCTTTGGGTGAACCGGCAGTCGATGGAGCAACGTATATATGCACAAACGGTCCGAGACTGGAGTCGGCTGCCGAGATTCAGTTTTACATGGCCATCGGAGCTCACGTCGTCGGCATGACTGCCATGCCGGAAGCGGCCTTGGCCCGGGAAGCCGAGAGCTGCTATGCCGGCATTTGCATTGTTACGAACCCCGCGGCGGGACTGAAGAGCGGTCAGCTTACTGCAACTGAGGTTATCGCGGCAATGAAGACGGCTTCCGTTCGGCTCCAGCAGCTGCTCCGGGCAGTTCTGCTCGCCCTGCCTTCCGAGCGCTCCTGTGTATGCGGCAGCGCCCTCAGCGAAGCGGACGTCTAAAAACTACTTCATCCCCGATTGCTTCTGACTCCTTTGCCGTTGCAAACAATCCTCCCCAAAATCCAGCCTCGCGCTGTTCACAAAGCCGGAAAAAACGCCTAACTATTTGACAAATAAAGCCCAATCCGGGTAGCATAAGAGAAGCGTCTTTTAAAGGAAACGTCCTCGGCAGTACGCAGCAGCAGAAAAACGCCCGAATGCGAACATAAATACAGACTTCACTTTCAACGGGGGATTCCGGATGGCTGGGCATTCCAAATGGGCTCAAATCAAACATAAAAAAGCTCATACCGACGCAAAACGCGGCAAACTATTTACCAAAATCGTCAAGGAACTGACCATAGCCGCCAGATTGGGCGGCGGCGACGCAGACGGAAATCCACGCCTGAGAACCGCCATGGAAAAGGCCAAGGAAGTGAACATGCCTGCGGAAAACATCAAGCGGGCAGTCATGAAGGGGACGGGAGAGCTCCCCGGAACCATGTACGAAGAGATTCTGTACGAAGGATATGGTCCGGGCGGGGCAGCCGTACTGATCGAAACGCTCACCGACAACAGGATCCGAACAGTATCCGAAATCCGCTTCATTCTGTCGAAAAATGGAGGGAACCTCGGAGAATCCGGCTGCGTCGGATGGATGTTCGAGAAAAATGGTTACATCCTTGTTGAGCGTTCGGCAACGGATGAAGACACGCTCATGACCATAGCGCTTGATGCCGGAGCCGAAGACATGAAAAACGATCCGAAGGAAACCGGCTTTGAAATCATCACGGCGCCGGATCAGCTCGCTGGCGTCAGAGAGGCAATTGAAAAAAATAAAATTCCGATTGCCGCGGCCGAAGTCACCATGCTTCCAAAGGCGTATGTATTGCTTGAGGGCTCTGCCGCCGACCAGATGTTGCGGCTGATGGATGCGCTTGAGGATAACGACGACGTGCAGAACGTATATGCAAATTTTGACATTCAGGAACAGGAATAAGTATCCCCGGCGCCGCACGCCAGCAGAGCAAGCACGACAAGAAGAGTGCCGCGGGAATTGCTGCATATTTACGCTCACCTTCAGTAGAGAAAAGGAGCCACTGACGTGAAACTTGCTGTTGTCGTACTCGCTGCAGGTCTCGGCACGCGCATGAAGTCCGCAGTGCCGAAAGTCCTCCATCATCTGCTCGGCAAGCCGCTCATCACGCATGTCCTTGATGCAGTAGCACCGTTAAAGCCAGAGAAAACAGTGGTTGTCGTCAACCTGCAGGGCGCTCCCGTTCGCGCCGCCCTTGCCGGGAGGGACATAACCTTCGCGGTGCAAAAAGAGATGAAAGGCACCGGAGACGCGCTCAGGTCGGCTGTTCGCAGCCTTACCGGGTTTCGGGGAACCGTGCTTGTGGTCAATGGCGACACGCCTCTTCTGACCACTGATTCACTGAGGCGCTTCGTGAGACTGCATGTGTCGCGCAAAGAAACTCTTTCACTGATCTCGTTTCTCGTCGATCCGCCGCATGATTACGGCCGCATTCTGCGGGACCAGGGCAAAATGGTCGGCATTATTGAACACAGGGATGCAACGGATGAACAGAGACAGATCCGTGAAGTAAACAGCGGGGTGTATGCGATGCAGCCAGCAATGCTCGGACTGCTGAAGGAAATTCAACGCAATCCGGCAAAAGGCGAGTATTACCTGACCGACCTCATCGGCATCGCAGTCCGCAAAGGCCTGCGTGTGGGCGGTCACACACTCGGCGGATCCGCTGAATATGCCGGCATCAACAGCCGCTGTGATCTGCACGACGCCGGACTGATGCTTCGCCGGGCCATAGCGGATCGCTGGATGCTCAGCGGAGTCACCATTGTCGACCGTGATTCGACCTTCATCGATCCCGCGGCTTATATTGGAACAGATACCGTGCTGTATCCAAATGTCTACATCGAGGGGAAAACGGCGATTGGCGCGCACTGCACGATCTACCCGCATTCCCGCATCAGCAATTGCATGATCGAGAATAATGTGACGATAAAAGACTGCTCCGTGCTTGAAGATTCTGTTGTTCAGCGCGATGCATCGGTCGGCCCGTTCGCTCATATCAGGCCGGGAACGTCGATAGGGCCAAAGGCAAAGATCGGCAACTTCGTCGAAATAAAGAAGTCGAGCATCGGAGCTGAAACAAAGGCTTCTCATCTAAGCTATATCGGCGACGCTGAGATTGGTTCCGGAGTGAACATCGGAGCGGGAACCATTACCTGCAACTATGACGGTGTTCATAAATTCAAAACCATTATTGAAGACGGAGTCTTCATCGGCAGCGATTCACAACTGGTAGCTCCGGTCACGGTGGGGAAAGACGCCTATGTCGGAGCGGGCTCTACCATTACCAAAAACGTCCCTCCCGGCGCGCTCGGCATCTGCCGCTCCCGGCAGGTCACTATCGAAGGCTGGGCTGAACGGAAGAAAAAGCTCTCTGCGAAAAAAACTGCCCAGAAAGGAAATTCTCACGAACGCTAGGCTACCCGCCTGCTCGTGAACAACATGCCATGTGCGGAATAATCGGCTATATCGGCAACAGGAACGCCATCCCCATCGTTATGGACGGCCTCAAGCGGCTTGAGTACCGAGGCTACGACTCGGCAGGCATCGCCTATTTCTCCGAACAGGGCGTCGAAGTGAAACGCTGCAAGGGAAAAATCAACCAGCTGGATCAGCTTGTAAGTTCCCTTGCCGTTACCACCGGTACTGCCATCGGCCATACCCGATGGGCAACCCACGGCAAGCCGTCCGATGAGAATGCCCACCCGCACAGATCCGGCGCCATTGTGCTTGTGCACAACGGCATTATTGAAAATTATGTCGAGCTGAAAGCGCAGCTGGAACAGGAAGGCTATGTATTCACCTCGGAAACCGACACGGAAGTTCTGGCTCATCTCGTGCATAGGCACGCCAAGGACGTTCCGCTTGAGGATGCGGTTCGAGCCGCCATCCGCGGGGTGAAGGGGGCTTACGCCTGCGCCGTCATGAGCGATAAGGCACCGGACAAGATTGTGGCGGTCCGCAAGGAAAGCCCGCTGGTTATCGGACTCGGCGAAGGCGAGTATTTTCTTGCCTCCGATGTCCCGGCATTCCTCAGCCATTCCCGTCAGGTTATTTTTCTGGATAACGGAGAAATGGCTGTTCTGCACCGGGATGGCGTTATTGTCACTGACTTTGAAGGGACACCCATCGGCAAGAAAATAGTGACAATTTCCTGGAGCCCCTCTATGGCTGAAAAAGGCGGCTACCGCCACTTTATGCTCAAAGAGATTTATGAACAACCGCGCGCAATTGCCGATACGATCCGTGGCAGGGTTATTCCCGAACGCGGCGAAGTTGTCATTGAGGAGTTCGGTCTGACCGCCGAGGCCATGTCGGCAGTCGAGAAAATTACCCTGGTCGCCTGCGGGACGTCGTGGCATTCGGGCCTCGTCGGCAAGTACCTGATCGAAGAGCTTGCGCGCATCCCGGTTGAAGTCGATATCGCCTCGGAGTTCCGCTACCGCAAACCGTTGATAAGCGGCAAAACTCTTTTTATCGCGATCACGCAATCGGGAGAAACTGCGGATACGCTGGCCGCAATGCGGGAGGCGAAGCGCCTCGGGGCGCAAACCCTGACCATCTGCAATGTTATCGGCAGCAGCGCTTCCCGAGAAGCTGATTACACATTTTATACCCATTCCGGCCCTGAGATCGGCGTTGCCTCGACGAAAGCCTTTACAACACAGATTGTAGCACTCTACCTTCTGGCAATCGCGCTTGGACGAAAAAGGGATGTGCTAGCCGCCGATGCATCGAAAAAACTTATTGATGATCTGCTCCAGTTGCCGGCAAAAGTCGAAAATATCGTTGCGCGTGATGCGGAAATCGAAATTATTGCAAAAGAACATGCAAAAGCACGCGACTTCCTCTACCTAGCACGGGGAATTCACTTCCCCATCGCACTTGAAGGAGCACTGAAACTGAAGGAAATTTCATATATTCATGCAGAGGGCTATCCGGCCGGTGAAATGAAGCACGGCCCGATTGCGCTCATTGATGAAGATCTGCCCGTTGTTGTACTCGCCCCGGAAGACAGGTTGCTTGAGAAAGTGCTGTCCAACATGGAAGAAGTGAAGAGCCGCGGCGGCAAAATTATTGCGCTCACGACAAAAAGCAACGCACACGTCGGCAAGCTTGCGCAGAACGTCTTTTCAATCGACGTCAGCAATGAATTTCTGGATACCATACTGCTGACCGTACCCCTTCAGCTGCTGGCGTATCATATCGCAGTGCTGCGGGGATGCGATGTTGACCAGCCGCGCAATCTGGCAAAGAGTGTCACGGTTGAATAGTCCTGCCGCACCCGTCATGGATGGCGCAGAATTATGGTATACTTAAGGAGTAACGTCATGGCAAAAGATGTCCTGTTAGACGATCTGAACACCCAGCAACGGGAGGCCATCCTGCATTGTGACGGTCCGCTTCTGGTACTTGCCGGAGCCGGCAGCGGCAAGACCCGGGTTATCACCCGAAAGTTCGCCTACCTCAACAAAAAGAAAAAAATCTCCCCCGGCAGCATTTTCACGGTTACGTTTACGAACAAAGCCGCAAATGAAATGAAGCTGCGCATCAGTCAGCTGATTGCCAGCGATGCAAAGCATCTCTGGCTCGGCACGTTCCATTCACAGTGCAACCGCATCCTGCGGCGCGAGATAGCAGCCCTCGGCTACAAACCTGATTTTACCATATACGACGACGACGATCAGAGCAGCATGATACGACATATTCTTCGTGAGCTGAATATTTATGAAGCTCTTTATAAGGGGGTCGTCTCCCGCATCAGCATCCTGAAATCACATCTTATTGCGCCGGAGCAGTTTCTTGCCAGAGGTGATGGCTTCAGCTTCGATGAGAAGCTCGGCAGGGCCTATCTGAAATATCAGCACGAACTGAAACGCTGCAATGCCTTGGATTTTGACGACCTCATCATTCTCACGGTCAAGCTGTTTGAGGAACATCCGAAAATTCTCAGGAAATACACCGGATTATTCGAGTATCTGCTCGTTGACGAGTTCCAGGATACCAACCGCTCCCAGTACCGGCTGATGCAGCTCCTTGCATCTCAGCATCACCGGATATCGGTTGTCGGCGATGATGACCAGAGTATTTACCATTTCCGGGGTGCTGATGTCGGCAACATTCTGAACTTTGAGAAGGACTTCCCGAAGGCTAAGGTCGTCAAGCTCGAACAAAACTATCGCTCAACGCAAAAAATTCTTGATGTTTCCGGTTCGGTAATCGCGCAGAACGAAAACCGGAAGGTCAAGCAACTCTGGACCGACCGCGCCAAAGGTGAGATGGTTGCCTACAGCACACTGCAGAATGAAGAGGAAGAAGCAAAACAGGTTGCCCGTACGATCAAGGATCTTTACCTGAAAGGCAAGTTTGAGTACAGCGATGTTGCCGTTCTCTACCGCATCAATCTTCAGGCCCGCGCGATTGAAGATGCTCTGCGCGAAGAGCGCGTGCCGTATCAGGTTATCAGCGGCATCAGCTTCTATCAGCGCAAGGAAATCAAGGACATTGTTTCGTATATGCGGCTGATCTCGAACCTTGAGGACAATGTCAGCCTGCGGCGCATTATCAACAGCCCGCCGCGCGGCATCGGCGCTGCCACCATAGGCAAGATTGAGCAGGAGGCAAAGAAGCAGGGCGTGAGCATGTTCCGTTCAATGAAGAGCATGCTGAAGGCACAAAGCCTCGCCGCCACATTCAAGGACAAGATCGCTGAATTTGTGCGTCTCATCGAAAAGCTCTCCCACGAACAGTTCAGGACTGCGGCGGATATGCTGAAGAATATCGTTGAAAAAACGGGCTATATAGATGTACTTGCGGAAGATCGCATTCAGAACGTCCTCGAACTCGTCTCTGCTGCCGAGGGGGTTCCGGTTCGTGAGTTTCTCGATCGGGCGGCGCTGTCATCGGCAACGGACAAACTTCAGGAAGCGAAAGCCGTGTCGCTGCTGACACTGCATAGCGCCAAGGGGCTCGAATTTCCGGCAGTGTTTATTGTTGGGCTTGAGGAAGGAATTCTCCCCTACTTCAAGGCTATGGACTCCCCGCGAGAAGTTCAGGAGGAGCGCCGCCTTTTCTATGTGGGCATGACCCGTGCTAAAGATCAGCTCTTCCTTTCGAGCGTGCGCCTGAGGCGTCTCTACTCGAAAATTCAGGAACAAGAACCGTCGCGCTTTCTGAAAGATGTTCCTCGCGAGCATTGCGACTGGGTGGAACGCACCTGTGAACGCATGCTGCAAGCATCCGCCCCGGCGCGGGCAGCGGCGAAAGCGTCGAGATCACTGTACATCGTTGGCTGCCGCGTCAAGCACCCGTCCTGGGGCATCGGGGTCGTCAGGGACTGCTGCGGTGAAGGCGAGGATACGAAGGTTACCGTCAACTTTCCGGGAGTCGGGCTAAAGCGCCTTGCCGCCAAGCTCGCAAACCTTGAGAGAATTTAGGCATGATTTCACAGGATGATGTGCAGAAAATCGCCCGTCTCTCTCGACTTGCGCTACGGGAGGGTGAAGCGGAGGCCTTCGGGACACAACTGAATTCGATTCTGACCTATGTAGAGCAGCTGAACGAACTCGATACCTCTGCGGTCGAACCAACATCCCATGTCATCCCTCTGCAGAATATTGTCCGTGAGGATATTGTCCATGAGTCTCTGCCGCGTGAGGCAGCGCTTCAGAATGCGCCGGACACAACCGATCGTTTTTACCGAGTGCCAAAGATTATTGAGTAACTCTCGGGGCATTTCGCCCTGCATGCCTTGTTGTTGAAAGGACATATCCGATGTTGAGATGTTTTCTCCGCGCCAAGATTCATATGGCAACCGTAACGGAAGCGAATCTGCTGTATGAAGGCAGCATTACTATCGACCAGGATATTCTGGATATGGCTGACATTCTGCCGTTTGAGCAGGTTCAGATCAGCAATCTGAATAACGGCGAGCGTTTTGAAACCTATGTTATCCCCGGAAAGCGAGGCTCACGGGAGTTCTGCCTGAACGGCCCGACCGCCCGCAAAGGCGCTGTCGGCGACAGAATCATCATTTTCGCTTACTGCTATTTAACAGACGCCGAGATCAACAAATTCCCGCCCATCATCATCAAGATGGACGAAGAGAACACTCCTCACAAGCTGTGAGCAATCTGCACAAGTCTGTCCAGGCCGATTTCCCGAGAGGCGGCATCTATCTCCGGCGCCGCCTTTTCCGTCAAATGCCGGTAGACGCCGAAAACCGGCACCGCAAGGAGTTCACGCAACACCCCTGCATTTGTCTCTGATGCAGTATCAGCACGCGGTTCCGTCTGATTGAGCACAATGCCCGCAATCTGTATCCGTGCAGATTCCGCTTCGTGTACACTGAGCAGAGTGTGATTGATTGTGCCGAGTCCTGCCCGACCCACAATAACGAGAGGCAGTCCAAAGTCCGCGGCGAGGTCCCGCATATAATAAAACCCGGAGCGGCCTGACCAATGCACACCTATCGGAACCAGAAGACCGCCTGCGCCCTCAACAATAACAAAATCAAACTCATTCTTCATGCGTGCAAAAATGTCGAGTACTGCTTTCACTTCCGGAAGGCGCCCCTCAATCCGCGCGGCAACGAGTGGTGCCACCGGCGTCTCATAACGAATCGGAACAGCCTCATCCAGAGAAGTCGGTTGTCCCGCAATGTCCCAGAGAAACAAACCGTCGGCTGGCTGCAACTGCCCCGCTTCACGCGCGCAGCCGGTCTCAACAGGTTTCATGACAGCTACACGCAAGCCCTCCTGCAGAGCCATGCGAACAAGGGATGCGGCAATAATCGTTTTCCCGACTCCGGTATCTGTTCCGGTCACAAAGATGCCCTTGCCCATCGTCAATTACTCCGCAAGCCGTTTGAGCAGGCCGGGCAGTTCACGGTAATCGCCCATCCATGCGTCGGGGGCAAACCCTTTCACCTCTTTCCACTCGCTCTGAAACAGAATAAACTTCATGCCGGCAGTTTTTGACCCCACCATATCTTTGGACAGGCTATCGCCGATATACACTGACTCCTCAGGCGTTACGCCCAACCGCTGCATCGCTTCCGCAAACAATCGCGTGTCAGGTTTCTTGTAGCCAAATCGCGAAGAAAGCAGGATGATCGGGAAAAAGCGATCCAGTCCGAGCATGCGGATTTCCGGCTCAGTAAATGTCCATTGGGCATCAGAAATCAGGCCAAGCCGGAATGTTTTCGACAGCTCGGCGAGCGTATCCGCCACTGCCGGGAAGAGCCCGAACCGTCGCATGGTGAGTGAGCGAAACAGGACGGTGGCATCGAGAACCGACTGGTCGGGATAGAGACCCTTTCCGTACTTCTCCATGATCTCGCCAAAAACCCGGAACACGTCCGGTTCCGGATACTTCTCCTCACTCTGCGCGAGTTGCTGCTCCACAAGCGAGAAAAAAACCCCACGCAACTCGTGAGGCTGAATACTCACTGAATGATACGCAAGATACCGCGAAAGTGCTTCATACACCCTCGCATCCCCTTCATCGGTGTAAATGTCTATCAATGTGCAGTACAGATCGAAAAAAATTGCGCGTATCATCAGATTCTTAGCCCCCATCGCATGCATTCCATCGCCTCGAACACAAGGCGTCTTCGGTAATTCCAGTCAAGATAGCTGTTTCTGGCTATTCGCAACTCGGTCATTGCCATAAAAAAAGGATTTCTGCGGGCAATAATATGAAAGGCTTCTTTTCTCTCCGGAAAATGGCGGCAATATTCTTTGAGAAAATGCCTGATATGCGGCTCTGCCACATATCCGTCACCGGTGCGCCAGAGAAAAGTATGTTTCAGTTCACCGCAGACCATTCCGATGTCAACCATGCGGTCGGTATCCCGCATCCGCTCCAGATCGATCGCAACAACCTCGCGCTCGCCGCAAAAAATGAAGTTTGTCGGAGTCGCATCCCCATGGACCAGCACGCTCTTTTCCTGCTCCAGCGCCAGCCGGCTGATCCAGCGATCCATCAACCGATACAGCTCAGAACGGTCAGTGTTGTCCAGAAGCGTCTGGCGGTGCAGTTTTTCGACCACTTTCTCAAAGTACCCGCAGACCGAGCCGACCGCGACCGGCAGCTGAGAACAGGTGCGCGAATGCAGTTCATGCAGAAAAGCAGCCAGCCTGGCAAGCTTTGCCTTCAGTTCCTCGCCGCGATTGCAATATATTGCCTGCCGCAGATAGTAATCCAGGTCATTGCCGCAAACATATTCCTCGATGACCGCAAGCCCGATGCGCTCTTCTCGAGCCAGAGGACGGACGACATAATGAGGATGGACATCGAATCCGTATGAGCGAATCCGTTGCAGATTCTCAAACTCTCCCTTGATACGGAGCACTCGTTCAGGCTTATGATCGTTCAGGCGGAAAAACTTGCCGACTATCGCACGGTGCGAATGCTCTTCCACATATTGATACACGCCGCGCCGCGCGAATTTGTTCACATGGAAACATGGATCCGCAACATCGGTAAAAATCCGCTCAAGCAGGATTTCATACAACGGATCATGTCGGTCCAGTCTGCCGAGATATTCTATCTGCATATCTAGGATTGTACCATGCAGCACCGACAGCAGCACGCAATCCTTAGCTGAAAAGAACCTAGTGCGGGGAAGAGCTGCTTCCTTCCTACGTTATTCTGCTGTCCAGGCAAAAAACCTGCCCCGTCACACTCCGCATTGACGTCAGATGCAGGATAAAACCTGCCGCTTCATCCGGATCTGCAAGACAGCCGAGCAGGCTTTCCTCCCGGGCCCGTTTCATGGCAGTGACCGTCCGCGGCCCCATGCCGACCGGGAGATAGCCCGGCAATACCGCATTGACGCAAATCCCGGCAGGTCCAAGCTCAATCGCTGCGGTCTTTGTCAGACCAAGTACGGCAGCCTTCGAGGCACTGTACGCCGACTGCCCTTCCTTTCCCTTCAGTCCGGAATACGAAGAAAGCATGATAATGCATCCACCGCCCGACATGGCAGGGACAGCTGCCCTAATCGCATGAAAGGCACCCGAAAGGTTCACTGCCAGTACTTCATCCCAGTCAGCTTCCTGCTGCCGCATAAGCAGGGCATCACGGGTTATGCCCGCATTATTGATCAAAACATCCAACCGGCCAAATGCAGTGAGCACAGTATCGACCGCCAGATGCAGCGACCTGAAATCAGTAACATCCGACTGCACAGATAGCGTTCTGCCGGGAAACTCAGCCTCAACATCCCGGGCACGCTCTTTCGCGGTGTGATACTGCAGGGCAACGCGCCAGCCCGCGGCTGCGAACGCGCGGACAAGGGTCACTCCGAGCCCCCCCGTCGCTCCGGTAATGAAGACAACTTTATCCGACGCCGGTTCGCTGCACATGGCATATGTTATAATGAGCCTTACACGAATGCCAAGAGTAAAGATGCTCGCGTAGGAAAATAGGGAAACGGCTGTTTCCCCTGTCTCTGACTTTTTGCGAGCAGCCTTTGCTTTTTTTGACTGGAGGCGACATGACACGCTTTGAAGAGGTCCAGATGCGCGTTGCGGAATCCGCGCGGAATTTCCTCGATATCTACAACATGCAGGTCTTCATCGAGCAGTTCACGCTTGACCGCGAAAGCAGGTTCTTTGTGACACTGCCCGAGATGGAACAACCATACACCATTTCAGCTATCGTGTCGTTCATGTACGACACATTTCAGACAAGCATGTCCATTTACAAGCAGGAAGACGATGAATTGCCCTTTGAGGAGTCATCGCTCACTCTGGAGTTTCTGATAAAACTGCCGATGGTGACCGGCTATCCTGATATTGACAAGCTCTTTTCCGAAATAGAGCGTGCTTTCCCGGACACCGAGCCCTCGCTGCTCGTCCGTGAAACCATTTCCGGCAATGAGGTCACGAAGGAGTACGAGATAGCATATGCGTATGACATTGCCGATGAAGACATGAGTGATGTCGCGCTCTATGAAGAGCTGTTCGAAGAATTGCGCGAAATCATGGAGCTGATCCACACCCGCACAAAATTCTACATCGACTCCAGCTGGTACAGTGAAGAGGATGAACCACCTCAGCGATATTGATTGCGTGCTGCTGGACATGGATGGCACGCTCCTGGATAAATACTTCGACGACTTTTTCTGGGAGCATCTCGTTCCGGAACGGTATGCAGAAAAAAACAATGTCTCGTTCGGCCGCGCAAAAGAAGCCCTGATGTCGCTGTACCGCGCCCACGAAAACACGCTGAACTGGACCGATATTGATTTCTGGTCAACCGAACTCGACCTTGACATCCCTGCACTAAAAGAACAGATGCGCCACCTTATCGACATTCACCCCGATGTCGAGGACTACCTTGCCATGCTCCGCCGCCACGGAAAAAAGGTCTATATGGTAACCAATGCCCATTACAAGGTACTCGACATCAAGATGAAAAAAATCCCCATCGGCCACTACTTCGACCGCTGCTTCACCTCGGGTGAAATCGGCTGCCCGAAAGAATGGATGGAGTTCTGGACCCGCCTCGAAACAGAGATTCGCTTCGACAAAACTCGCACGATGCTCATTGACGACACGGTCGCCATTCTGCGGACAGCGAAACGATACGGCATCAAACACCTGCTCCATAAAGTCTGCGCTAACTCCAAAATAGAATCTTCAGAGCCACAGGAGTTTCCGGTTCTCTGTCACTTTAAGGATTTGATAGCGGTCTGAGTCTGAATCCCCTGCCGTTTCTTGCACCCATTCAGCTCAGCGAACGCCTCTAGGCACGTACATTCTGCGGCAACCGGCCGTGCTGGTCCGCAAAGACATGTAGTATTCATCACCTTTTTCATGCCGTTCAACCTGAAATATCAGCCATTCAACCAGAAAAATGCTACCATTTAGCATGTCAAACCATCCTATCACATTGGTTTCATTGCTATTTAAAAAGCAGCGCGCACTGTCGCGTGTCAAGAGTGCCGACTCCGCCGCTGTTATGCAACCATTCATACGCTATTCAGACCGTTCATAGGTTTTTTATTCCCTTTGTTTTTCAAGACATTTACACTTAAGCTGTGACCGCAGAGCACCAGCGGCAAAATGCAAATGCAGAAGGCATCAGTAAAGATGCCTCTATTCATGATGGAGGAGGAGAGTCCATGTTTGAAAGTTTCAAAACAAGGGCAGAGGCCGTGAGTGCGGAAGTTCACCGTGTTGCCACAAAGGCAGACGCACTTGATTTTATTGTCGAAGTGATGAAGAAAGAAGGAATTTCCGAAGCACCCGGAAAATATGCTGTCTGGGCAGACTGTCCAGTATTGAAGGGGGTTGACAAGGCTGCGCTGACCGCTCAAATTCCGGGGCTCAAGTTCGAGTTTGATCGAATAATTGCCAAGGGAGCCCACATCGGCATCACCCAGATGGATTGGGGAATCGCCAACACCGGAACGCTCGCCGGCGACCAGACCGCAGTCGAGCAGAGACTGGCATCGTCACTCTCGTGGATACACATCGCTCTCGTCGCAACCGACAGGATTCTTGCCGATCTCCCGTCGCTCATGACCAAAATGCATCCCAACAAGACCGGCTTCCTTGCTCTTATTACCGGTCCGAGCCGCACGGCAGATATCGAGCGCGTTCTCACTATCGGCGTTCATGGTCCGGAACGACTTATCATCGTCTGTGTTGACGACCTGGGAGGTTTAAACTAATGAGCCACGAAACCACCGTTGATATTCAGGCCGCAATTGATAAAGCTGTTGACAACTCGAATCTGACCGGTGCGCTTGGCCGTTTTTCGGAGGCTTATGCGATTTCACGGGTCAAGGCATATGAAGGAGTGGACTTTGAAGGCATCAGAAGCCGGATTAAGGCTGCCAGAGGCTATGTTGCCGACCACCTTGAAGAGGTTGCCGCTACTTTCAAGAAGAACGCAGAAGCCCGCGGCGCGAAGGTCTTTATTGCGCGCAGCCCTGAGGAAGTAAAGGATTACATTACAAAAGTTGCGCTGGACGCCAGCGTCAAGATGATTGTCAAGTCGAAGTCCATGGCATCCGAAGAGATCCATCTGAACGAACATCTCGCCAAACATGGCATCAAGGCCGAGGAAACCGACCTTGGCGAGTGGATTATCCAGTTGGCAGGGCAGAAGCCGTCCCATATGGTTATGCCGGCTATCCATATGACAAAGGAAGAAGTCTCCGACCTCTTCAGCAAGGAAGTCAACGAGCGGCTCACCAATGAAATACCGCGGCTCGTCAAAGTAGCTCGCAAGGAGCTTCGTGAAAAGTATTTTCAGGCCGACATGGGTATTTCCGGCGGTAATATCGCCATCGCCGAGACCGGATCGATTGTTCTGGTAACCAACGAAGGGAACGCCCGGCTTGTCACGACTCTGCCGAAGATTCATGTTGCGCTGGTCGGTCTTGAGAAGCTGGTTCCGTCTTATACCGACGCAGCGCCAATCCTCATTGCGCTGCCAAAGAGCGCTACAAGCCAGCTTATCACAAGCTATGTGACCTTTATCACCGGTCCGACTCCGAATGATGACGGGACTATGAAGGATCTGCATATCGTCCTCATGGACAACAAGCGCTCGGACATGGCCCGGGATGAAAAGTTTAAACAGACCTTCAACTGTATCCGCTGCGCTTCGTGCCTGAACGTCTGTCCGGTCTACCGACTGGTCGGCGGCCATGTGTTCGGTCATGTCTATACCGGCGGCATTGGCACAATCCTGACAGCCTGGTTCAACGAACTGAAGACCTCGCAGGACATCCAGGGTCTCTGCATCCAGTGCGGCAAGTGCAAGGAAGTCTGCCCCGGCGGCATCGACATCCCGGGACTTATCCTCGAAATCAGACGCAGGCTCGCTTCCAAGCAGGGGTTGCCGTTCATCCAGAAGACCGCGCTGTCTATCATCAATAATCGTCCGGTCTTCCATGCGATGCTCCGCGCTGCATATCTGGGGCAGAAGCTGTTTGCGAAGGAGGGATACATCCGGCATCTGCCGATGTTCCTGTCCGGCCTTGCCGAGTACCGTAGCCTCCCGACTGTTGCAAAAGAGGCATTCCGCGACAAGTTCAAGAAGATCCATCAGCCAAAAGGCAGAGTCAAGGCGGCATTTTTCGCGGGTTGCGCCATTGACTTCGTCTTCCCGGAAATCGGGGAGTCGGTCGTCAAGGTTCTGAACAAGGCAGGAGTCGAGGTAGTATTCCCCGAGACCCAGTCCTGCTGCGGAATCCCGCACTGGGGAAGCGGAGCATTCGATCTGGCTGCGGATGCTGCTGCTCACAATATCAAGGCTCTTTCAGCTCCGGATGTGCAGTACATCGTCACGGCCTGCGCATCGTGCGCGACCGCGCTGAAAGGGGAGTGGGTCAATACCCTGAAAGACGAGAAACGGGATTCGCTTGCTGCTGAGGCAAAAAAACTATCTGAAAAGACCTATGTATTCTCAGAACTCGTCAAGAAGCTTATCGATGAAAAACGGCTCACCCCGAAGGACAGTGAGAAGCTCGGAACGGTAACGTATCATGACTCCTGCCATGCGAAGCGTCATATCGGCGTCTATAAAGAGCCGCGCGAAGCGTTGACCTCATGCGGATATGAACTGAAAGAGATGTTTGAGTGCGACACCTGCTGCGGCATGGGCGGCTCGTTCACGGTAAAACAGCCGACTCTCTCGATGCGCATGCTTGCGCGGAAACTGAGGAATATCGAAGACACCGCAGCTGAGTATGTAGCGGTCGAGTGCCCGGGCTGCCTTATGCAGATTGCCGGCGGACTCGACAAGTCAAAGTCGAAGACCAAGGCAAAACACATCGCACAGCTTCTGGAAGACAAGTTTCAATAAACAGAACGATTTCTGGTGTGGGAGGGGTTTTCTTGAAAACCTGAAGAAACCTCTCTCCTTTCTCCATACCTTGCCGGCTCATGTAAAACTGGGCCGGCCTTTTTTTGACCCGGACGGTTTATCCCGGAATTGTCGGTTAGCTTTTGTCCCTTTGCTGTCTTTTCCGCTCTTGTCCTGTAAAGGATGTCGAGAGCCTTTCCTGTTGATTTCAAGTTCGTTTAAACGGGAAGGGTTGCGGACTAGCCGGAATGACGAAAACAGACAGGAATACAGAGTCTTACTGTCCAGTTGCAGGTTCTAATGACAATTCCGAGTATATCCAAAAATCGCACCGCAAACAGCGAATCCAGCCTAAACAACCTGCCCTGCCGCATACCCTGAGGCCCATGCCCAATGAAGGTTGTAGCCGCCGAGCTGTCCGGTTACATCTACCACTTCCCCGATAAAATAGAGCCCCGGAACCTTCTTCGCTTCCATGGTCTTCGATGAGAGTTCTGCAGTATCGACTCCTCCCGCAGTAACTTCGGCCTTTTTATACCCCTCGGTTCCGGCGGGATGTATGGTCCATTGATGAAGCATTCCGGCAATCGCTTTCAGCTCCTTGTTCGAATACGTATTCAGCGGTCTTGTCGGTGCATTCACCTCGCACCAAGCCTGACTGAATCGTTTCGGAAACACCCGGGCAAGCAGATTCTGCAATTCCAGCTTGCTCTGGCAATGGATCATAAGCATTTCAAGGACATCGATATCCGGCAAGAGATTGATTGCTATTTCGTCGCCTGTCTGCCAAACGGTCGAAATCTGCAAAACCGACGGGCCGCTCAGCCCCCTGTGCGTGAAGAGCAGGTCGCCGCGAAACCGATGAGCACGGCAGGTGACAACCACATCAAGCGATATCCCGCTCAAAACTGCAAAGCGCTCCGCATCATGCCCTGAGAAAAGCAGTGGAACCAATGCCGGTTGAGGCTTCATCACCTTGAGGCCGAACTGTCGGGCTATCCTGAGACCGAAGTCTGACGCTCCGAGTGAAGGATAGGACAGACCTCCCGTCGCGACAACCAGCGATTCGGCCTGATACATTTCCCTCTTTGTGCTGATTTCAAACCGGTCCTGTTTTGACAGGGAAGTCACCGCGTGGGACACAAGAATCTCTGCCCCAGCCTGAACGCATTCCTCACGAAGCGCTCTCACTATTTCTGAAGCGCTTCCCACGCAAAACAGCTGACCATTCTCTTTTTCGGTATACGCGATATGATATTTGTTAAGCAGCCGCAGAAAGTCATTTGGCTTGTAGCGAGCCAGGGCTGATTTGCAGAAGTGCGGATTTGCAGAATAATAGTGTTCAGCCCGCGGATTGAGATTCGTAAAATTGCACCGTCCGCCCCCGGAAATGCTCACCTTCTTTGCGATTTTGTCAGCATGATCAAGCAGAAGCACGGACCTGCCCCGCTTCCCTGCCTCAATCGCGCACATGAGACCGGAAGCTCCAGCTCCGATTATGAGAACGTCCTTCCCAATCGCCCGAATCGCCGCAGAAGGGGCGTCATATCCTGTGGCTATGTTGCTCCCGGAAATCACGGTTGCTGGTTACTGTTCATCTCGAAGCCGCTTTTCATAATATGCCCGTTCGTGAGAGAGTGCCTCAAGGTCGGCTTCAATTTGTTGTATTTTTTGCTTCAATTTCGCAATCTTTGACACGTTTTCGGTTACCCAGAGATACTCATCAGGGGGCAGCGAGTCCTTCCATCGCGCGCTCGGATCTTTCCCGTCAAGAAGAGCCTTTCTCCTCCCTTTTTCCTGCAGCGAGTTCATCTTCTCCCGTTCGACTGAAAGCTCTGTTTCCGAATCAATCCTCTGTTTTTCCGCAGCCTCTATCTGCATGTCAAATTCGTTGATGCGAAACTGCAGCATAGCTCTTTTTGCCGCGCGATTTTCGGTTTTTATTTGATCGGAATCCGGCTGCGGCTGCCGTTGCTTCCGGGCAGGCTGGCCTGTATTGCCTGGAACAGCATTCTTTTCAGTCTGATTTCGCGGACGATCCACCCACTGAACGGAACGAACCTCCGACTGCTGAATGCCGATGATTCCGCCGTCATACTCAGCGCGCAGTTCGTTGCCGACTTTTTCATACGCCTCAACGATAAATTCGGTGCCGTTTTTCAGGATTATTTTGTATGCAGCCCCGGCATGTTCAGTCCAAAAGCACAGAACAGCCAACGCAAGCGATACCAGAAGCGCACATTTTCTTATTTGCATTGCAACCATCCACCCCCCCCTGATTAGCTCTGGCCGCCCTATGTGACATCACGGGCTTTGAGATCGCGCAGTTCGCGCTGGATAGGCCACTCGGTGAGCGCAAACCAGATGAATACAATAAAGTTCACACCGGGGATAAAACAAATGACGAGCTGAAGCCCCGAGTACCCTGCTTTCCTGAAAATCAGGACCATCAGAATGGCCGAAACGATAAATCCCATGAATGCAAAAAAACCCATCTATCCTCCTCACTATCAAGATCAAGAATCGATTCCCGCAGCTATTGACCTATTTCCCCATCCGGGATATCTTTATTGAACCGGTGTCAATGAGGTCTCTCTGCCGCCGAGTGCGGTGACGGTTTGAGCCTGCTGACAACATCATGCCACAAAAGGGGCGGTCACTCCCCGGATGATCTCCCGTCAGAACCGGTGGTGTTCACATAGTCGTTCTTTCCCGGGATATCCGGGAAGACCGGAAGGTTTGTTTTCGGTTACTCCAAGATAATTCACCGAGGCTGTCTCCTTAGCCCGCGCTCTTTGCCTGACAATCCGGCATTAAAATGAAGCTCACTGTCGCGTGCGCCATATAAATATAATATTATCATAGCGTTATCCCGATTGCAGGGAAATATCTCCATACTGTCCGCACCCTGACGCCGAAGATTATCTGCTCTCTGCTTTACAGCATTTGTTATAATGCATGGTAGCTAATTACCAAGGAGCAATCTTGCCGTTTAACTGCATTCCGGCAAAAGACTTTGCAAACCGCAGGAGAGAGGTGCTTTACCTGAAGCGTCTCCCTGAATTGCGCGAAAGTCACGTTACCGGCAATATCCTTCTCGAAGGTGCACATGGCTCCGGCAAAACAGAGCTGCTCAAGCAGGTCTACCGCAGCATTTACTGGGAAGATTCGCCTGTCATTCCTTTCTACTATGCGTTCAAAAGTGCGACCCTGAAGGCAGGTGTGTTCGCCCAGGACTATTTCACCCAGTTCATCCGGCAATATATTTCCTTCTTTGCCAAAGAACCGGCCATTGTGACGGGCAGGGGCTTGCCGCTCGCCCGATCAGTCCCGCCAGCCTCAGCCTGGTTGCTCGATATGATGGATGAATTCGAAGAACTGCGGAATGCCGGGGATTTCTACAATCAGTTGCTCGCCGCGCTCTCTGCGCCCGTTCACGCGGCGACACGGCGTGGGAAGCCGGTGCTGATTATGCTGGATAATTTCCAGATGGCTTCACGGCTCTATGAAGAGACCCCCGGGGATTTCAGCGGCCTTGCCGGTTTCTTTGAATCGCCGATGAGTTCGCCCCTCTGCCCCCACATCATAACCGGCGCGCCAGAGAGCGCCCTGGAGTCCATCTTCGCCGAGAACTCATTGCAGGGGACAGCCGAGCGGATGGTGCTTCGCCCGCTTTCCGATGATGTGGCACACTCTTTTTTTAAATCTTTCTGCGCCAAGCTCGGCATCCGGGAAGAGCCCGAAACATCCGTCAGGTTTGTGAAATTTCTCTCCTGCAACCCTCTCTATATCAAGAGCATTGCGCGAAGCCTCTGGAGAATGCACAAAAAAGAGGCAACACAGCGGGATCTCTGGGAATGCTACAGCCATGAAGTGTCGGAAGGCGAAATTGCCCTCTACTGGTCTTCCCTGTTCAGTGAGGCGATAAGGAACCCCGCCAATCAACGCATTGCAATGCGCGTCTTCATGCACTTGGTCGAAGCGGGCGGAGAAGTTGCAGCAATCGAAAGGCTTCCGAGCATTCTCGGGGTTTCCGAACCAGAGGTCAAAGAAGCGCTCGCGGCACTGAAGACAGCAGGATTTCTTCAGGGGATGACCGGCTACAAAGTCCCGAAAGATCCCGTCCTGCTCGACTGCATGCACAGCCTGTACATGCAGGACATCGAGGGCAAGCACCCGGAACGGCTGCGAGAAGCGATCATTGAAAAATACTCCGCCCAGAACAGACCTGATTCCTGTTTTGAGATGACTCTTGATTCGGCTCCCGAAGCGGAACTGATTGCCGCAAAAGCCTTCGAGCAGATAGCGCGCAACATGAGACTGCAGCCGGACGTTACCGAACCCGTACAGCTTGCGCTGATCGAGGCATGCATCAACGCGATGGAGCATAGCAGCGGCTTCGAAAAAAAGATATTTCTGAAGTTTTACACATCCCCGAACAGGCTTGAAATTGCGATCGAAAGCGCCGGACGCTTTTTTGACCCCGAAGCCGTGGAAGACCCGCAAGTGGATGTCAAGCTGACTTCGGCGCATAAACGAGGGTGGGGGCTCAAGCTCATACAATCCATCATGGATGAGGTGCGTATAGAGCGCATTGATGACAGAACGCGCGTTCTGCTCATAAAACATATCAAACACGATGAGGTGTTGCATGACACCAAAAAACTTTAGGGTTAGCTCCAAAGAGATTGGAGATGCCGCGGTCATTTATCCGCAGGGCTATCTCAACAATGTTACAGGAGAAAGCCTGGTTCAGGAATGCACAGAGCATATTGAAAAAGGCACGAAGAAGATCGTCATCAGTTTTAGCAAGACCGAACTCATCAACAGCATCGGCATTTCAATGCTGCTTTCGATCATCGAAAAACTTCTGAACACCGGAGGTGAACTCTGCTTCACCGATATGAGCAAAATGCTGAAGGATACGTTCGAAATGCTCGGTCTTACACAGTATATCACCTCGTTCGACACCGAGGCGGAGGCGTTGAACTACCTTAAGGCGGTATCGCGTCCATGAGTCAGGAGTTGCAGCGAATCCTGTACAACCTCTCGTCGCTGGCGGATCTTGGGCATGAAGTCACATCAGAAAAAGAGTTTCACGATCGCATCAAATCGGTGCTCTACGTCGTCATGGGAACCTTTCTGACCAACAAGGGAGCCATTCTCATCTGCGAAAAAATTTCCGGCGAGTTTGCGCCCGTCGCGCAAAAAGGCTTTGCCGGAACGGATTACAAAAAACTGCGCGCCGGAGCCGACATCATCCGCACCCTTCCCAAAAACAGGCCTACACTATTCAATGAAAAAGAACTGAATACGGCGTTTGCTGCGTTCCCTGCAAATGCTGCTTCAGTTCTTACTCCCCTATGGGTTACCGACCAGTTTATCGGCGTGTTCGCTATAGGGGACAAGTTCAGTCAAGAACCCTATACCGAAAATGACCTAGCTCTCGTCAGCATCATCGCCACACAGCTTGCGGTGACACTGAACAATTACGGGCTCTTTACGCGGCTGTCTGATCAAATCGAGGAAAACCGAAAGCTCTTCGAAGACATGCGGCGCATATATCACGAGACGATTCAGGCGTTCGCGGCAGCCATCGATGCGAAGGATGCCTATACGAAAAATCATTCTCATCGCGTTGCCAAATACTCGGTAGCAATTGCCCGGGAACTTGGCTGGGATGAGCATGATCTCGAAGGCATCTATGTCGCCGGATATCTTCATGATGTCGGAAAGCTGATCGTCAGTAAAGATGTGCTGAACAAAAAAGAACTCCTCAACGAAAGAGACCTTCGGGAACTGCGGAGCCACTCCATTCTTTCCTATACCATCATCTCAAAGATCAAGTTTCCGTGGAGGGATGTGCTGCACATGATAAAGCATCACCACGAGCGGGTCGACGGGCGTGGCTATCCGGAAAATATAACCGCTGACGCTCTCAGCGAAGGGGTCAAGATATTGACGATTGCGGATTCTTTCGATGCAATGACTTCAGACAGGCCATATCGAAACAGACTGAGCATGGAAGAAACGCTGAACGAATTGAAAAACTGCGCCAATTCCCAGTTCGACGGCAGGATTGTTGCGGCCTTCTGCCGCGTGCTTGAAAAAGAGGTCCGCGGAGAACTCCCCGAACCAAATATCCTTCCTCACCTGGATCAGGACTTTGATCCGTCGGTCATCACCGAAATGCTGGCGGCGATAACAGAAGAATTGTCGAAATAGCGTTGTGAAAAAAAGACGCCCGGGACTCAGAAAATCGCCATCTGTCAACCTGTGATCAGTTTTGGCGTCACCATCCACTGCAGAGCCCACATGCCGACGCTCAGCCTCCGGATGCAGACGACCGATGCCGGAGCAAACTGCACGAGGTTTTCGTCGGCATAGCCGCACACAAGAGCAGAAAAAAGATTGGGGAGAAACGGCATATGGCTGACAATCAAGAGGTTGCTCTCAATGCTCCGGAGACGGTCTGCCCAGAGCACTGCATCGTCCAGCGGTCCGATGCCTTCGGTTTCGACAACACTCTTCTCGCACCCTATCAGCCCGGCAACGATATGCGCGGACTCTTTGGCGCGCAGTTTCGTACTGTGATGGATTTTTTCTATTCCCAGTTCCCGTACAGCAAAAAAACAGCCGATAGTCTCCGCTTCGCTTCTGCCGCGCGGTGAAAGCGGATTTCCTGGCTCAAGGCTTGCATCGCCATGCCGCATAAGGTATAGGTTCATGGTATCGCCTCACTCATCGCTGACAGATATTCCCCCATAACGGCGAATATGCGAATCTCCAGCCTGAAGCCGGAGTTCAAGCAATCGGCGCGTACAGCTTCTTCGTATCCTCGATACGCATCAGGGTTCCGTCCTTTTTCAGGTAAACGACGGTCCCTATCTGCGCGTTCAGAATCATGCGGCTGCACAGGAGACAGGGCTTGCCGTCCGCAACCGATCCGTTTTCTTCAAATCCGGCAACGTAGATAATGGCATCCTTCATACGCTCCGGCGAACCGTTCACGATTGCGTTCTGCTCGGCATGAACCGCTTCGCAGAGTTCGTAGCGCTCGCCGGACGGAATGTTTAGCTCCTTCCGCTTGCAGCGGTCGATGTCGGCGCAGTTGACGACCCCACGGGGCGCACCGTTGTAGCCAGTGCTGACGATCACATTGTCTTTTACGATCACCGCGCCATACCGCCGCCTGAGACAGGTCGAGCGCGACGAAACCACCTTTGCGATCTCGATGAAGTAGTCGTCCCATGCGGGACGCTGATAGCGGTTGCCGTCGCCGCCGCTCATCACACTATCCGCACTTCGTAAATCCGCAGCTGTGGCAGACCGCGCAGCCGCCTTCGTGTTCAACAGCTCCGCCGCATTCAGGACATGCGCCGATAATCATGAGATCATTGTGCCGCGATTTTCCGTTTCCCCCTTTGTCGGAAACCGGTGTGTCGATCGGCGTATATTTTTCGAGAGCCTTAGCTATGGCATCGGAGCACGACAGAATGCGGCCGCCCTCTGCCCACGCAGGCTGATGGCAGGAGATACCTTTCAGCTGCTTCACCAGTTCGTCCGGCTCCAGCCCGGAGCGAAGCGCCAGCGAAATGAGTCGTCCAATAGCCTCCGCCTGGCTGGACGCACAGCCGCCTGCCTTGCCGATATTGGTAAATATCTCAAACGGCATGCCGTTTTCATCCTCGTTGATAGTGACATAAAGATGCCCGCACCCGGTCTTCATCAAACGGGTACATCCCTGAATAACCGACGGGCGTTTCTTCGGCACGACCTTCTCTTCAACGGCGGGAGACTGCTGAGTCTGCGGCCCCTCCGTCTTTTTCGTACTTAACACCTGATCTTCCCGGGACCCGTCGCGGTAAACCGTCACGCCTTTGCATCCCAGTTTATATGCGAGCATAAACACGTTCTCCACGTCTTTGGTGGTTGCGGAGTTTGCGAAATTGACGGTCTTTGAAACCGCATTATCCGTGTATTTCTGGAACGCCGCCTGCATGCGGATATGCTCGACGGGTACGATGTCATGCGCCGTGACAAAGACACGCTTCACATCATCGGGCAGTTCCGCGATATCGGCGATGTTTCCATGCAGCGCGATGCGCTCGGCAAGCTCCCGGGTCCAGATGCCAAGTCCGCGGGCCACCTCTTCAAAGTTGCGGTTGGTCTCGATGAGCTTGGTGCCTTCCATTACATTTCGCACAAATGAAACCGCAAAGAGCGGTTCGATTCCGGAGGAACACCCCGCAAGAATCGAAAGCGTGCCGGTCGGGGCGATTGTGGTTACTGTTGCATTGCGGACAAGCATCTCTCCGTTATAGACGCTCTGCTCATAGTTGGGAAAAGGTCCGCGGTCTTCCGCAAGCACAGCGGAGGCAAGGCGGCCTTCGGTCTGGATAAAGCCCATAACCTCTTCGCCGAGCTGTATGGCCTCCTCCGAGTTGTAGGGTATGCCGAGCTGTATGAGCATATCAGCCCAGCCCATGACCCCAAGGCCAATCTTGCGGTTCGATTTGGTCATCTCGTCAATCTGGGGAAGCGGATACTTGTTCACGTCAATGACATTGTCGAGAAAGTGTACTGCCTTCCGTGTAGTATCCTTCAGACGCGGCCAGTCGACCACCGCATGGTCGTTCTCGAATTTCACCAGTCGTGCGAGGTTAATCGACCCGAGGTTGCACGACTCATACGGCAGCAGCGGCTGCTCGCCGCACGGATTGGTCGATTCGATCTCTCCGATGGCCGGGGTCGGGTTCGACGCATTGATGCGATCGAGAAATACAATGCCCGGCTCGCCATTCTTCCATGACTGCTTTACGATCAGCTCGAAGACCTCGCGAGCCCGGAGCGTTCCGGTTACCTTGCGGCTGCGCGGATTCAGCAATTCGTACTCACTGTCGTCTTCAACGGCCTTCATGAATTCTTCGGTAATCCCCACCGAGATATTAAAATTGTTCAGGCGGGCATTATGGTCTTTACAGGCAATGAATTCCAGTATGTCAGGATGGTCAATGCGGAGCATGCCCATGTTGGCGCCCCTCCTCGTGCCGCCCTGCTTGACCGCCTCGGTTGCAGTGTCAAACACCGTCATGAAAGAGATCGGACCGGACGAAACTCCCTTGGTAGAACCAACGACATCTCCTGCCGGCCTGAGTCGCGAAAAGCCGAAACCGGTGCCGCCGCCGGACTTGTGAATCATAGCGGCATATTTTACCGCATCGAAAATGGATTCCATTGAGTCCCCGACCGGAAGCACAAAACAGGCCGAAAGCTGACCGAGCTTCCGCCCCGCGTTCATCAGCGTCGGACTGTTCGGCAAAAACCGGAGAGATGTCATGAGATCATAGAATTCATGCTCCAGACGCTTTACCTCAACATCGGTCCTCCCATATTCGATGTCTGCCGACGCCACATGGCGCGCAACCCTGCTGAAGAGCTCCTCCGGCGTTTCGATCACCTTTCCGTCTTCGTTTCTCTTGAGGTAACGCTTCTCAAGGACCCTGATGGCATTCTGCGTGAGGTTCAAGGCGCCTGCTGGTGTTTTCATATGAAATCCCCTTGTTTTTGAATAAGTTATATTTTCAGAAACTACTCTATTTTGTGCTACATCAAGAGTCTACACACTATATATTGTGCTTGTCAAGAAAAAAGAAGAAGAAAATGGAACCCGTTCTTTTTACGGTTTTTTTCCGGGAAACTCCCGGTGAAGAGATTGTGAAAAAGGCCGGAAGCCCAAATCTGATATACTTATTTGATGATTCTATCAGTTTTTTCCGATCTCCCGACTGCTTCTGCGCGGACCTTCGCTCGCTGAACATTATGAACGACACGGGAACTTCATGTTTTACCCCCACTCCTATGGATCCGGGAACCGGACTCGGACACATTGCGGCAGATGTTCTTGTGAGGGCGCATGGCGGTTTCATTGCCCTCCAGAGCACGGCGGGAACTGGCGCAGTTTATCTTCCTGTGGAGGTAGTATCAGCATGATTTTTCGTGAGCACAAACGCGACGGGCAGGCCCGTGCCGGCGCCGTCACCCTCACGCGCGGCACCATTGAAACGCCGGCATTCATGCCGGTCGGCACTCAGGGCACTGTCAAGGCGCTCTCGCCGGAAGAACTGCTGGAAATCGGCGCGGAGATTATCCTCTCCAATACCTACCACCTTTATCTTCGCCCCGGGCATGAAGTAATCAGGGATCTCGGCGGTCTGCATGGTTTCATGCAGTGGCAGAAGCCGATTTTGACCGACAGCGGCGGTTTTCAGGTATACAGCCTCTCGTCGCTCCGGAGTATTTCTGAAAACGGTGTTGAGTTTCGCTCTCATCTGGACGGCTCGCTGCATTTTCTCGGTCCGCGCGAGGCCATGGAGATACAATGCTCGCTCGGGACGGATATTGCAATGGTTTTTGATGAATGCATTCCGTACCCGGCCGAACATGGGTATGCTAAAAAATCCGTGGCACTGACGACCAGATGGGCGCAACAATGTAAAGACTATCTGGAGCAAAAAAAGCAGCAGGCATCTGTACCAAAGCTATTCGGGATTATTCAGGGTGGCATGTTCAAGGATCTGAGAACACGAAGCCTGGAAGAACTGGCCGGAATCGGATTTGACGGCTACGCGGCGGGCGGACTGAGCGTCGGAGAGCCGAAAGATGAGATGTACGACATCGTCAGCCATATCGCACCGAAAATGCCTGCCTCGCACGCGCGCTATCTGATGGGAGTCGGCGATCTGCGCGACTGCCTTGTTGCCGTTGAGCACGGGTTTGATATGTTCGACTGCGTCATGCCGACTCGCAATGCCCGAAATGGAACGCTTTTCACCAGCGAAGGCAGAGTCAGCATCAAGCGTGCCGAGTACAAGACCGATCCGCTACCGCTGGATCCGGACTGCAACTGTTACACCTGCCGCACCTATTCGCGCGCATATCTGCGCCATCTTTTCATGGCCAAAGAGATACTGTCAATGAGGTTGAACACCATACACAATCTGGCATTTTATCTTGCATTTTTCGGCAAAATGCGCAACGCTATCACATCAGGATCTTTCCTGGCATTCAAGGCGCACTGGGATGCTGTCTTCATGAGGGAAGAGGCGTAAGACAGCACGCAAGGATGAAAGGTCGCCCGGGATACACATTATAGAACGACTTTCTGAATAAGGGGTGTGAGACACCGTCATGGAACGCAGCCAGCAGATCAGAAAGGTCCTCATCATTACGCTAATACTGAACATTGGCGTCTCCTCGGCAAAAATACTCTACGGTCTGTCGGCAAATTCCCTGGCCATCACGGCCGACGGCTTTCATTCCATGTTTGACGGCGTCTCCAATGTCGCAGGCTTAATCGCCATTTACATAGCTGCTCATCCTCCCGATAAAAATCATCCCTACGGCCACCGAAAATACGAAACCGTTTTCACCATCTTCATCGGCGTGCTCATGCTGCTCACCTGCTTCGAAATCCTGAAGCAGGCATGGGCTTCGTTCGTCGGGGAACAACGTCCGTTGCTCAGTGCTGCCAGCTTTGCGGTCATGATCGCAACGCTCGCGGTCAATATCTTTGTTGCAACCTATGAAAAACGCATGGGCAAAAAACTGAAAAGCGATTTTCTGATTGCAGACTCGCAACACACACGCAGCGACATTTACGTAACGATTGGCGTTCTTGTTTCCCTGCCGTTCGTGATGATGGGCTACTCATTTGTCGATCCGCTCGTCGGCGTTATTGTCGGCGTCATGGTGGCACGCGTCGGCATTCTCATTATCCGGGATTCGGCAAATACGCTCGCGGACAGCCGCGCCGGATGTCCGGTCGTAATTCAGGCTGTCGGCAAAAGCGTCGAGGGGGTTGTAGATTGTCATAAAATCAGAACGCGCGGCACTGCGGGATGCGTATTTATCGACCTGCACATCCAGGTTGCCCCAGGCCTGTCTATAGAAGCTGCCCATGCCATAGCGCACCGCGTCGAGACGACCATCAAGGCAGAGATGCCAGACGTTGTCGATGTCGTCGTCCACGTCGAACCTCACAACAGCAACGACTCGACCGCTTGACTTCTTTTGTCGCCAGCGGACCTCAAAGCGTTGAGGCGTCAGCTGGCTGCTCCAATCTGTAATGATGCATCAATCCTGAGTGTGGATGTTTCGGGAAACCGCTCAAATGAATGCCCCGAATCATTGCACCATGCACAGAGTCGTGCTTAAAGACATCGAAACTGGCAGCTTAGCCGCTGGTGCCGGTGGTCGGTAACCCAGTGCACTGTGCGGCCGTATGTGATTGTACTCTCTGCGCCAGCTTTCAATAACCGCCCTCGCTTCCATCAAAGTCGTGAAGATTTCCCCATTCAGAAGATTGTCTCGCAGTTTGCCATTGAATGGTTCAATGTAGCCATTCTCCCGAGGGCGGGACTGTCTTCCCCAGATTATTTACGACTCAACCCTTGATCATGAAACGACTCATGCCAAGAAGTGCTGGTCGCCGAAAACAGGCACCGAATTTGCGTCAAAGACTCCAGCTTCCTTTCAAAAATTTGAGGTGGAAGCCGTTAGAGTCGAGGTATCCTCAAAAGGTGTGTAAATTGAGTTAGGCGGTGTAACCTTTCAATG
>CAYMRS010000023.1:0-33101 GCA_964392915.1 uncultured Nitrospiraceae bacterium | reverse complement strand
CGAAGGTCAGCGCTTCAATAAAGTCGGCTGAGAGATTCATCACCTCAGCTATTGTCTTGGCAAAGAGGCCCAGGCGCGAGTTGTGCACGCCGGTGTCGGTGTCGCGATATTCCGCGACAACTGTCAGGCGATGAATGAGCTCGCGGCTCATGTTCTTCACTTTGCTGAGGGCGTCTGAAAGAGCTTTCGTGCGTTCCTGCACGGTCTGTTCCAGAATTTTCTTGTGCTCTTTTTCCTGCTGGATAAGGTTGCTGTAGCGGACCGCTTTTTCGATCGAATGAATGAGCTGTTCAGAACGGTAAGGCTTGATAATGAAGTCAAAAACTCCCTGCTTGATTGCGGAGATAGCGGTGTCGATCTCGGCGTATGCCGTCATCAGCAGGACCGGCAGTTCCGGATTCATCGCATGAATGTGCTCAAGCAGTTCTATGCCGGTCATGACGGGCATCTTGATATCCGTAAGAACAACGTCAGCGCTGCCGTTCTGTTGAAGGTGTTTTATGGCTTCCCTTGCATTTCCGAACGGCAGAACGGTGTAATTATATTCAGACAGCAGTGCAGTGACGTATTCGAGAACAAACGGATCGTCATCGACCACAAGTATGGTCCCGGGGCGGTGCTCGGCAATCATGGCAGTGCTCTCGGACAGACACAGGTCATCGGAAATTATACCATACCGATGCATTGTTCCGGCACGAGGCGGGTTTGAAAAAAGCCTTCTGTTTCTGTATCATTAAAAACCATGAAAAACAAGCAAAAATCGGCAAGTCTCGACACAATCCGCATGGAGATTGACGCGATTGATGCGCAGCTTCTGAAGCTTCTGAACAAGCGGGCGCAGTGCGCCATCGACATTGCCGGCGTCAAGCGGACAAAAAACCTGAAGTTTCATTCGCCGGAGCGTGAGCGCGCTGTTCTGGAACGCCTTGCTTCCATCAACAAAGGGCCGTTCCCGAATGATGCAATGAAGTTCATCTTCCGCGAGATCATGTCGGCATCGCTGGCGCTCGAGCAGCCGCTCAAGGTAGCTTTTCTGGGGCCTGAGGGGACGTTTACCAATCTTGCCGCCGTGCGACACTTCGGATCCTTTGCGCAATACATACCGGTCGAAAGCATCAAGGCGGTGTTCGACGCGGTCGAATATGGCGAGTGCCACTATGGCTTGGTGCCGATTGAGAATTCCAATGAAGGCGTTGTGAGTTATACGCTTGATATGTTTATGGATTGCGAGCTGAAAATAGCCGCTGAAGTGCTGCTTGAAGTGTCACACAACCTGCTCTCAAAGACAGGCGAAAAAAGCCGCATCAAGCGTATTTTCTCGCATCCGCAGGGACTCGCGCAGTGTCGCGGCTGGCTTGAAGCGAACATGCCGGGCGTGCCGCTGCTTGATGCCATCAGCACGTCGAAGGCCGCAGAAATAGCGGCTTCTGATGAGGATGCGGCAGCGATTGCGAGTGAACTTGCAGCGCGCATTTATGACCTGAAGGTGATTAAGCGCCGCATTCAGGACAAGAAAAACAACTACACGCGCTTTCTGGTCATTGCGAAGGAGTCGCCGCAAAAGACCGGTTCCGACAAAACGTCTATCATGTTTTCGATCAAGGACAAGCCGGGGGCGCTCTATGAAGTACTCTATCCATTCAAGCAGACCGGTATCAATCTGACAAAAATTGAGTCGCGGCCGTCAAAGCGCCGCGCGTGGGAATATATTTTCTTTGTCGATATGCAGGGACATACCGATGATGAGAAAATTAGCAACGCCATAGAGCAAGTGAAGAAAAACTGTCTTTACCTGACAGTTCTCGGCTCCTATCCTGTAGATGCGAGGTTATACAAACGATGATCCAGCCACTTTCCTATGTTGAAAAAATTGCGCCGTACGTGCCGGGCAAGCCGATGAAAGAGCTTGAGCGTGAACTCGGCATCTCGTCCTGCGTGAAGCTTGCCTCCAACGAAAATCCGCTCGGACCGTCTCCGAAGGCGGTTGCAGCCATTCAGGCTTTTCTTTCGGGCAGCGAAGAACTCTGCCGGTATCCGGAAGGCAGCGGGTATTACCTGAACGCAGCGCTCCGGAAGAGAATCTCCGAAGGCGGCAGAACAGTCGGGTTCGACAATCTCATCTTTGGCAACGGGTCAAATGAGCTGCTGAACCTTGCCACGCGCACCTATATGGGGCCGGGCGATGAAGCGGTGATGTCGCAGATGTCATTTGTGGTATACAGCATGGCGGTGCAGTCGGTCGGCGGCGTCGCGCACCAGGTGCCGATGATTGACTATCGTCATGACCTTGCGGCAATGGCCGCTGCCATTACGCCGAAGACAAAGATAGTCTTTGTCGCAAACCCGAACAATCCGACCGGCACAACGAATACCGCCGGCGAGTTTGAGCGCTTTATGCAGTGTGTTCCCGAAAATGTTCTGGTCATTGTCGATGAAGCGTACATTGAATATGTCACGCGTCAGGACTATCCGGAAACGCTGAAATATTTTGCCGACGGCCGCGATGTCCTGCTGCTCCGGACTTTCTCAAAGGCGTACGGGCTTGCCTCGCTCCGCATCGGCTACGGCATAGCAAAGCCCGCGATTATCTCGTCCATCAACCGGCTGCGCGAGCCGTTCAACACGAATACTCTCGCCCAGGTTGCTGCCGAGGCTGCCGTTTCTGATGATGCGCATCTGCAAAAGAGCCTTCAGAACAATGCTGCCGGCAAGTCATATCTCATGAAAGAGCTTGCGGCACTTGGGCTTCCGGCGGTGCCGTCCGAAACAAACTTTATTTTTATCCCGCTTGCCGTGGAGTCGATGCCGCTCTATGACGGTCTGCTGCGCAAAGGCGTCATTATCCGTCCTGCCGGGCCGAAGGCGATTCGGGTCACAATCGGCATTCCGAAGGAAAATGAACGATTCATCGCTGCGTTAAAAGAAGTTCTGGCAGCGTAGCCGGTACGAGGGAGGTACAGTTATGGATATTATTGTTCTGCACCCGGAAGCGTCTGACGAAGACATACGGCACATTCTCAAGAAGCTTGAAAGCAAGGGGCTGAAGTCACATGTTTCACAGGGAACTGAGCGCACGATCATCGGCGTCATCGGCGACACTTCGAAGGTGACGGAAGAGGAGGAAGATGGCATCCGCGCCATGTCCGGCGTTGAAAACGTAGTCCGCATTCTTAAGCCGTACAAGCTTGCAAGCCGCGAATTCAAAAAACAGACAACCTCGATTGACGTCGGCCATGGCGTTACGATCGGCGGCAGGAGAATCGCTGTCATGGCAGGTCCCTGTTCTGTCGAAAATCGCGCGTCGCTGATGCTGGTTGCTGAAAAGGTGAAGGAGGCCGGCGCGACTATCTTGCGCGGAGGCGCGTTCAAGCCGCGGACATCCCCCTATTCCTTCCAGGGCCTCGGCGAGGAGGGGCTGCAGTACCTTTCCGAAGCGCGCAAAAAGAACGGGATGCCGATTGTTACCGAACTCATGGATTCGCGGGATCTCGACGTTATCATGAAATATGCGGATATTATCCAGATCGGCACAAGGAACATGCAGAACTTCCGACTCCTGCTTGAAGTTGGAACAGTCAACAAGCCGGTACTCCTGAAGCGCGGGCTGTCCGCCACCATCAAAGAGTGGCTGATGTCGGCGGAGTATATCATGTCGCGCGGCAACCAGCAGGTCATGCTCTGCGAGCGGGGCATCAGGACGTTCGAGACAGCAACGCGCAACACGCTTGACCTGAGCGCGATCCCGGTGCTGAAGAAGCTTACCCATCTGCCAGTCGTCGTTGATCCGAGCCATGCCGTTGGCAAGTGGGATCTTGTCGCTCCGATGGCAAAGGCGGCTATTGCTGCCGGTGCCGACGCATTGATGATTGAGGTGCATTGCAATCCTGAAGAGGCGCTCTCAGACGGCGAGCAATCCCTTCGTCCCGACCTTTTTGCGCAGCTGATGCATGAACTGAAGCCGATCGCCCAGGCAGTCGGCCGCGAAATCTAGGAACACAGGGACTGCAGTGCTTCCGAATGCTTCATCGCTTTTTTTCCCCAAGGTTGTTGTGTTCGGCGTCGGCCTGCTCGGAGGTTCGTTTGCCCGGGCGATCCGCAGGCAGAAGCTGGCATCGACCATTGTCGGCTGCGGCCGTACTGAAGCAAACCTGCGCAGAGCGAAGGACCTCGGCATTATTGACTTCTGGACGACCGAACCGTCGGATGCAGTCCCGGATGCCGATCTCGTACTGCTTGCCACCCCTGTGCCGACTTTTTCCGCGCTTGTTTCAGGGTTCCGTTCGTCACTCAAGCGGGGGGCTCTGGTTACCGACGTGGGGAGCGTAAAGGGACCCTTGGTTGCGGACATTGAAGGCCTGATGCCGGAGGGTGCCTGCTATGTCGGAAGCCATCCGATTGCCGGAGGAGAGGCATCAGGCTGCGAGGCGGCACGGGCTGATCTTTTCGAAGGGGCCCGGTGCATTCTTACGCCGACTGCTGCTACTGATTCCGCAGCCCTTGCCACCATTGCCGCCCTTTGGCAGGCACTTGGCATGGAGACGGTGCAGATGGATCCGGAGCGGCATGACGAAATCTATGCAATGGTCAGCCACTTCCCCCATGTTGCCGCCTATACACTGGTAAATACTGTTGCCGGCGCCGATGCGTTGGCGCTCGCCTTCGCCGGCAGCGGCTTTCGGGACGCTACCCGTATTGCCCTGAGCCCCCCCGAACTCTGGCAGGGAATTGTCCTTGCCAACAGGAGTGCAGTGCTGAATTGCGCACGCCAGTTCAGACGCGAACTCGACCGCGTTATTGCTGCGCTTGAGCTGCAGGACGCCACAGCGCTCGAGGTGCTGTTTTTACGTGCCCAGATGGCACGCCGGGCGCTGCCCGACAGGTCAAGAGACAAGGAATAGCTTGCCATGAACAGGACAATTACCAAAGCATCGGCGCTCAAAGGGGAACTGGTGGTGCCGGCGGACAAATCGATTTCACATCGGGCAATTATGCTTGGCGCTCTTTCATCCGGACGCAGTGTTGTCCGGAACTTTCTCCGCGCTGAAGACCCCATCAGAACCATGAACGCCTTCCGTTCGCTCGGCATTGCCATTGCCGACAACGGCACCGAGGTTGTCATCGACGGCAAGGGAATCCGGGGTCTGCGGGAGGCCGACGATATTATCGACTGCGGCAACTCGGGCACAACGATGCGTCTTATATCCGGGGTACTCGCCGGCAACCCGTTTTTATCGGTGCTGACCGGAGACGCTTCTCTGCGCTCCCGTCCGATGGGACGCGTTATTGCCCCGCTTCGCGAGATGGGAGCCGGAATTTTCGCGCGCGGCGGTGACAAGTACGCACCGATGGCGATACGGGGCGGAGCGCTCAACCCGATTGACTATGCCCTTCCGGTTGCATCCGCCCAGGTCAAGTCGTGCGTGCTGCTCGCGAGCCTTGCTGTTGAAGGAGTCACCCGAGTAATCGAGCCGGCCATCTCCCGTGACCATACCGAGCGGATGCTGAAGTCGATGGGGGCTGACATTGTGGTCGGCGACCAGCAGGTATCCCTGACCGGCGGTCGTGAGCTGCAGCCGTTTGATCTGACAGTTCCGTCGGACTTTTCCTCTGCCGCCTTTTTCATGGCGGCATCGCTGATCGTTCCGAAATCGGAAATCGTACTCCGCGGAGTCGGTGTAAATCCTTCACGCACCGGCATGCTCGACATCATAAGGCGCATGGGCGCCTCGTGCTCGCTCGAAAACTATCGGGATGTTTCGGGTGAGCCGGTGGCTGACATAGTCTGCTCCGCGCCCGATGCGCTCAGACCTGTCAGTATCGGCGCCGGCGAAGTCTCGTGCGCTATCGACGAGTTTCCCATCCTCTGCATCCTGGCCTCGCAGGCGGAAGGAACGACGAGCATCCGCGGGGCAAAGGAGTTGCGGGTAAAGGAGTCGGATCGCATCGCGGCGATGGCACAGGGGCTACGCAGCATGGGAGTGGCGGTTGAGGAGTTCGAAGACGGCATGGCTGTCAGCGGCAAAGCCGGCCTCACCGGCGCGGAGATCGAGAGCTTTCACGATCACCGTATCGCCATGGCATTTTCAGTAGCGGGATTGATTGCGGAAGGGCAAACTACAATCCGCAATGCCGAGTGCGTTGATATTTCTTTCCCCGGCTTTTATGAACTCATGGGAAGGCTAATCCGTTAATATGGGGAAGGTTATCGCCCTGGACGGCCCTGCCGGAGCCGGCAAAAGCACCATTTCTCAACTCCTGGCCGAGCGGCTCGGTTTTCAGCTTCTTGACACCGGGGCGCTCTACCGAGCTGTCGGGCTGCACCTGCGTCGAAAGTCGGTCCATTACAACATCTCCGATGAGGAGCTTGAAAAGGAACTTGCCGGCGCGGTTGTCGGGGTTTCGGAGGGCAGGGTCATGCTGAACGGCGAGGACGTTTCGGCCGCAATCCGCACCGTCGATGCGGGCAACGACGCTTCGGTCTTCTCGGCGCGCAAACCGGTTCGCGCTTTTCTGCTCCAGATGCAGCGCGATGCAGGAGAGCGCGGTAACCTCGTGGCGGAGGGAAGAGACATGACAACCGTCGTATTTCCCAATGCCTGGCGCAAGTTCTATCTCGATGCAACAGAGACTGGCCGGGCCACGCGCCGTTTCCGCCAGATGGGGGAGAAGGGCACTCCGATTTCCATGGAAGACGCTGTCCGGGACATCCGCTGTCGCGACCTTCGCGACAGCGGCCGGGACATCGCCCCCCTGCGGCGGGCTGATGACGCCGTCTACATTGATTCGACCCACCTTTCGATCGAGCAGGTCATTGAGGCAATGCTTGCGGAAATTGATTAGTAAGGCCTTGTTTTTTAGAATATTTTCAAGGTATGGTATAATCGTTTTCGACAGCGTCACATTCCAAAGACCGTATGAACGGAGTATCTCGTGGCAGGTAAGGGCATAATCGTATTAACCGCAAAACGGGCAGGCTTCTGCTTCGGAGTCAAGCGCGCTGTTGGCATGGCATTTGCCGCTGCCGAAGCCAACAGGAATGTCTATACCCTTGGTCCGATCATCCATAACCCGCAGGTAATAGCGCGCCTGAAAGAGCAGGGCGTCCGCCCTATCACAAGCATCCATAACCGCAACATCAGGACGCTTCTTATCCGCACTCACGGCATAACCAGGGATATTTCAGACCAGCTCGCGAATAAGCGTTATTTGGTCATTGATGCAACCTGCCCTTTTGTGAAAAAGGCCCAATATTATGCTAAACTGCTCAAGGATCGCGGCTATCAGGTTGTAATTATTGGAGATGCAGGGCATCCTGAAGTTCAGGGTCTGATGAGCTACGCTGGTGACAGCCCCCTTGTTATCGGCAAGGAACAGGTGTTGCAGGGCAGTGCGGCATGGTCGTCTTTGAGGCCAAAGGTCGGCGTTGTCGTTCAGACAACGCAACCGATCGCTGTTCTGAAGCGATTTGTGCATGACGCGGTTGACCTCGTCAAGGAACTAAAGATTTTCAATACCATATGCAATTCTACTGCGCTCCGCCTCAAGGAAACGCAGGCAATGGCAAAGAAAGTTGATGTGATGATAGTTGCGGGCGGACGAAACAGCGCAAATACAACGCAGCTTGCTGATTTCTGCCATTCCATGCAGGTGCCGACCTATCATATCGAAACGGCAGAGGAGATAAGGCCGTCATGGTTCAGCGGCGCAATGAGAGTGGGCATTACCGCGGGGGCGTCGACCCCTGACTGGATTATTGCCGGGGCAGAGCAGAGAGTCAGAGAAATAGCCAGATAGAGGAGGAGCAGCAGGTATGAACATGCAACCGGACGATGAAACACAAGATCTCGAGCAGATGTATGCGGAAACTCTTCACAGGGTGCAGCGCGGATCTGTTGCAAAAGGACGAGTCATAGCCATAAAACAGGATGGTCTTGTGGTTGACATCGGCTACAAATCCGAAGGCCTTATCCCCATCGGTGAGTTTACCAAGGAAGAGCTTGCCGTAATACAGGAAGGCAGTCAGATAGAGGTTTTTGTCGAGCGGATTAATGATCAGGAAGGTATCATCACGCTGTCGAAAGACCGCGCCTCCCGCATCCGCGCATGGGACGATATCGCTGAACTGTATCAGCAGAATGCCCGCGTTGAAGGCAAAATTATCGAAAAGACAAAGGGCGGCCTGTTGGTCACCGTCAGAGGACTCAAGGCATTTCTCCCTGCCTCGCAGGTAGATATCAAGGCGACGAAGAATCTCGACGCACTCATCGGCGAGACGGTTGCGGTCAAAATTCTGAAGTTCTCACCGCCGCGCCATCAGAGCGGAGGCATGAGCGGCTCGGCTCCGGGTGCCACGCTTATCGTTTCCCGCCGTGCCATTCTTGAGGAGGATCGCGGCAAGGCGCGCGACGAAACTCTGAAAGTGCTCCACGAAGGCGTCGTCATGAAGGGTGTGGTAAAAAACATTACCGACTACGGCATCTTTGTAGACCTCGGCGGAATTGACGGACTGCTCCACATCTCCGATATCTCGTGGGGACGTGTCAATCACCCGTCAGAGTTCTTCAAGGTCGGCGATGAAAAAGAGTTTCTCGTGCTGAAGTATGATGAGGCGAGCCATAAGGTCACGCTCGGGTACAAGCAGAAGAAGGCCGATCCGTGGCAGACGGTCGATCAGAAATATGCGGCCGGCATGCAGGTGAAAGGCACGGTCGTCAACATCACCGACTATGGGGTTTTCGTTGAAGTGGAAGACGGGTTGGAAGGCCTTGTCCATATTTCCGAGCTCGACTGGGCTCCGCGGCCGAAGCATCCGTCCAAATATGTAACCCTCGGTGAAGAGATTGAAGCGCGCGTTATCAGCGTCAACAAGGACGAGCGCCGCCTCTCTCTGAGCACCCGACAGCTGAAGTCAAAGCCGTGGGATCTGGTCGGTTCGACTTATACTGTCGGCCAGCAGATCCAGGGCAAGGTGAAGACGATTACCGATTTCGGTGCATTTGTGCGGCTTGCTGAAGGCGTTGACGGACTTGTCCATATTTCCGATCTTTCCTGGACCCGCCACATCAAGCATCCGTCGGAAATACTCAAGAAGGGGCAGAAGGTTGACGTAGTCGTGCTCAGCCTCGAGCCTGACAAGGAGCGCATGGCGCTCGGCATCAAGCAGCTTGCGCCGGATCCGTGGGATTCAGAAATACCGGCGCGCTTCCGTCTCGGCGATGAGTGCAAAGGCAGGGTTCTTCGCGTTACCGACTTCGGTCTCTTCGTTGAACTGGAGGGAGGCGTTGAAGGACTCGTCTATTCCTCCGAAGTGAATAGCGCGCAGGATATCCGGGAAGGTGAAGAAATATGGGTGCGCATCATCAAGGTCAACGTTGATGAGCGGAAGATAGGTCTCAGCATGAAGAATATCAAGTCGCATGAGGGTTAGGAAATCAGTCATTATCATCGTCGCTTTTCTTGCGACGCTTCTCCTGCTGAGCGCGTTTCTGACGCTTCTGCAGAAGGACGTGTCGATTAAGGAGCGGGTCGCGCTCATTCGGGTTGAAGGCCCGATCCTCGAGGCCAAGACAACGATTGATGAATTGAAGGGCTACGCCAAGGACAAATCGATCAAGGCTATCGTGCTTCGCGTGAACAGCCCCGGCGGCGGAGTGGTTCCGGCGCAGGAGATATATGCCGAAGTGAAGAAAGCGACCGCGACAAAGAAGGTCGTCGTCTCCATGGGTTCTGTCGCCGCGTCGGGAGGCTATTACATCGCAGCGCCTGCTTCTTTGATCATTGCGAATCCCGGAACCATCACCGGATCTATCGGCGTTATCATGGAAATTCCGAACTTCAAGGGTCTCTTTGACAAAATCGGGGTCAAGTCAGAGGTGATCAAAAGCGGCAGGCACAAGGACATGGCTTCAGTTTTCCGCGGCATCGGGGACGAAGAGCGGAAGATAGCGCAGGGTGTCATGGACGATGTGCATGAGCAGTTTATCCAGGCCGTTGCCGACGGTCGCAAAATGCCGGTCGAACAGGTCAGAAAGATTGCCGATGGCCGGATATACTCAGGCAATCAGGCAAAGAAGGCCGGCCTTGTTGACGAACTCGGCGATCTTGAATACGCCATAAGCGTTGCCGCAAAGATGGCCGGCATCAAGGGCGAGCCAGAAGTCGTGACCAGAAAGGAAAAAAACACGCTGCTTGAGCTGTTGAAAGGCGAGCTTCCTGAAAGCTTCATGAAATACGCCCCAAACCTTGAGCTGAAATATCAGTACATGCCCTGATGAAGTCAGAAGCCAGAAGTCAGTGGTTGCGCGTTTCATCCTGTCTTCTGCCTCCTGAATTCTGAATATCGGCTGTCAGTTAGAGGAGGATTGCATGACACGCTCTGTGCTTATTGAGAAAGTAACGGAAAAGGTTGAGGGTCTGACGAAAAAGCAGGTGGAGACCATCATCAATACGGTTTTTGAGGGCATGAAGGAAGCCCTTGCCAAAGGAGAGAAGATAGAAATTCGCGGCTTCGGCAATTTCCGCCTGAAGATCCGTGAAGGGAAAACAGCGCGGAACCCCAAGACCGGCGAGAAGGTCCAGGTTCCCCCGAAGCGTGCCATTCACTTCAAGGTCGGCAAGCCGTTCCACGATGCGCTGAACCGGACTGAAAACTAAACACCCCGCAAAGCGGCCTGTCTCTCCATTCAGTCCGCTTCCTTCATAAACATGGACCGCAGAGAATTTCTCAAAAAGGCTGTCTTCTCATCGTCTGTGCTCGGCGCCGCCGCACTCGGCGCGGTCGCGGCTTTCTTTTATCCGGCGCGAATCGGGCAGCGAAAGCAGCAGTTCGTCTATCTGATGGAAGAAGACGATCTTCCGCGGCGCGGTGTCCGCGCGGTAACGTTCAGTGTGCGGCCGGACGAGCATAGCGTTGCAGCGGTCAATAGGGTATATGTCGTCGGAGGCGAACAGGGTCTCACCGTATTTTCCCCGGTCTGCACGCATCTTGGCTGTTTTGTGAATTGGGATGCCAACAAAAAAATATTCCTCTGCCCGTGCCACGGCGGAAAGTTCGACATCAATGGTCAGGTCACCGGCGGTCCGCCTCCCGCGCCGCTCATGAAGCTTCCGCTGCAGATTGAACAGGGGAAAGTTTATGTTGGAGTGAAGATCTGATTGCTTTGACGGAAATACTGCAGGAAATCGAGGATGCTGAATGAAGACATGCTCATCCAAACCGGCATGCATGAGATGCGCACGGCAGGAGTGAACCCCTGATGGGCAAACTATTTGACTGGTTTGATGCGCGCTTTCACGTAAGGCGTCCGCACAAGCGTTTTCTGCAAAGACGCATCCCCGAAGGGTTGAACTACACCTATTGCTTCGGCGGGCTCGCGCTCACGTTTTATATCGTTCTTGCGGTTACCGGGCTGATGCTTTCGGTCTACTACATTCCGTCCGAAAAAGAAGCGTACCGGAGCATTCTCATGATCAACGATGAAATATTCCTCGGCTGGCTGGTGCGCAGCCTGCATAAATGGTCGGCTACTTTTTTTATCGTAATGATTATCCTGCACACCATCCGCGTATTCGCGACGCGCTCGTATCGTCCACCGCGTGAACTTAACTGGATAATTGGCTCCCTCACCTTTCTCGTTGCCATGACATCGGCTTTTACCGGCTATCTTCTGCCTTGGGATCAGCGCGCATACTGGGCTACTGAAGTAGGAACCGCGATGATTCAGACGATACCGTTTATCGGCGACCATCTCATGTACGCGGTGCGCGGCAGCGCGGAAGTCAGCGGGGCAACACTCATTCGCTTTTACAGCATCCATGTGCTCTTCCTGCCGCTCTGCATGAGCGCTCTGATGTGGATGCATTTCCATATGGTGAAGCGCCAGGGGATAGCGCGGAGACTGTAATGACAGAGCCGATTGCAGAAGAGCAGCCAAAGCGGGAAAAGCAGTTTTATCCGGACTATCTTGCCGAGATTCTGTTCGTCGCTCTTGTCGGATTCCAGATGCTTCTTATTGTGTCGATGCTCTGGCCGCCGTCAACCGGTCGGGTCATCGATCTCACGCGCCAGTTTCTGCCCCGATCTGAGTGGTACTTTCTCTGGCTGTTTGAAGTGCTGCTTTACTTCCCGGGCAAAAGCGCGTTCATCGGAGCCGTTCTCTTTCCCTTCGTCTATTTTTTGCTGCTGATGCTGATACCGTTTATCGATCAGGGCAGAACCGGCCGTTTCAAGGCAAAAATTGTCGCGTGGACACTGCTGCTCCTGTTCACCTGCTTTACCGCATTGCGCGTTATTCGCGATACCTGGCCGAACATCTTCTCCTGACTCCCCGCCAAGCGCAGAGCACGCACGAATAATGCTTGCGGTTCCTTGCGCCATGCAGTTTTTGCGTATTGACAAGAGCCTTGACCGGCGATAAAATTTGGGAAGGAACTAGAAAAGCGGCGCTCTTTCTCCGGTTTAGCCATAGGAACAGCAGGGCAATAGGGTGCTGGTGTCAGATGCGGTGAGCATGCCCTTTTCATGAAGGGGGAAGCCTGAAGCATCTGCCGGGCCCCATCAGTGCAATTAAACGCTATGGCAAGCTGGGAAAGGGCGTTGCTTTTTTATGGACGCAGCCTGGAAATCAGTTCGTCCAGCAACGGCTTCTCATCGGGCGGGTTTTTCAGGCGGACTGCGCCGATGATATAGCGGCCGGCTTGCTGGACAGCCACCCCGGAGTAAAGCGGATCGGTTGCGGTCAGCAAGGCTCCTCCGGATAGTTCAAGAACCAGAACCTCCTTGCCGGACTCTTTCAGATAATCACGGTACTGGTCGAACGCCTTACGGGCCGCCGCCTGCGTATCATCCGTGAGCATGAAAATTCGCACTTGTTCGCCGTTTACGGTTGCGTCAGCCATAAAGCCGCGGGGGAGGAAGGCATAACCAAGCACACTTTGCGCTATGTAGCGTTCGCTTTTCGGAGTGACTGCTGCGATTTTGAAGACATCAAGTTCTTTCGGCTGCTCCATGTTCTGCGGAAGATTTTTCGACAAGGAATGGCCACAGGCAAGAAAGACATCCTGTTCTATCTCCGGAGCACCTGAAGCCTGAAGGCGCGCATAATAGCGGTCCTGATACATCAGCATCTGTGATGTTGAAAGCACGGCGTCGGCACCTGCCTTGACTGAAGCGTCATCCGACCGGCGATAGCTCGCATATATCCCGAAGGCTTCGGTCAGCGAGCCCATTTTGTAGACATCCATCACCAGCGAAACTGAAGGATTCTTCGCGTTTACATATCTGGCAGTTGCGAGAACTTCAAACCCATAGGGAAAATAAATTTCCGCCTCTCCGTTGATATAGTCGAACAGATTTTCTTTCGTGTAAACAACCGGCTGTTCTTCGATAACCCAGCCTTCGGCGCATGCCTGAGGCGGAAGGAGTTTTTCGATTGCAGGCTCGGAGGAGAAAGCGGGAAGAAGCGCACAGCATATACAAACAAAAATCCCTGCCGAGATAATGCTGATTCGTCCCATTCCGATCCTCCGCATATTGTTATGCCAGGATGATTCTGGCGCGTTCCATTTTGGCGGCAATGTCGAGTCCGTTCACACACTGCGCGGTGCAGGCCGGACAGTTGGCGCAGACAGCGGCTGAGGCGGAAAGCGGTATCTCACGATAGGTTGTCAGCGCAAGCTCTCCGCTTTTATATCCTTCCGCATACATGAGCGATCGGTTAATGGTGCTGATCTTAACACCTTGCGGGCAGGTGCTTTCGCACTTGCCGCAAAACGCACAGTAGTACGGAGCGATTGCGGCGTTGTACCGTTTGAGGATTCGCTCGTCCCGTGCCGTAAAGCGCATGCCCATTACGGCAATGTCTTCCCTGAGCTGCGCCATGTCTTTCATGCCGGGAATGGCTGTTGCGACATGCTGGTTTTGCAGTGCCCACTTAAGCGCAGCCTGATGTGGACTGATGTTTCCGAGTGCGGACGCAGTATAGCCGCCCTGCTGCGTCTTCATGGCAATGATGCCAACGCCCGCCTTTGCGGCGCGCTCAATTGCAGCAGCCACGTCCTTTCCGCTCTTGAAATTATAAGCGACAAGCGCCGTGTCGAAGAAGCGATCTTTGTCATCGACGAGGGCGCTTAATACCTCCGACTCATTCTTATGGGTCGTCACCCCGAAGAAGCGCACCTTCCCCTGTTCCTTCAGCTTCAGCAGCGCTTCTCTTGTTTCAGCAATCAAAATCCGCTCCTTGCCGTCAAGATTGTGCAACTGGATAACATCAATGTAATCAGTGCCGAGCTTTTTGAGGCTGGTCTCAACGTCCTTGAAGATGTCGTCTTTGGAGATTGAAGCCGGCTGTGTCTTGGTAGCGACATAAACCTTATCCCGCCGGCCCTTGAGCGCCTGCCCCACGATTTCCTCATTCTTGCCGCCCATGTAGCGCCGGGCGGTATCAACATAGTTTATGCCGTTATCGAACGCAACTCTGAGTACCTCGGGCTCCGGCGTGAGCATTGCGCCAAAGCTGACGACAGTGACCTTCAGTCCAGTGCGTCCGAGGGTTCGATAGACCGGCTTTGGAAAGGCAAAAGGGTCGGCTGCGAGATGCCGCACTGTTTCGGCAAGCGCATCACCGGTAAGCAAGGCAGCAGTTGTACCGGCAATTCCTACCTTGAGAAAATCCCTGCGATTCATTCCCTGTGCGTTGTGCATGGTGTCCTCCGCGCGGCGTGAGTCTCCATTCATACAAAGGCAGCGCTCTGGCAGGATGCAATCGACCTGTAAAAAGCCGAAATGAATCCCTACCGCAATTATAGCGGAAAAAGGCGTCCCCTGATGTCACGAAATCGCAGTGAGCCGAGTACCGGCTGCCTGCAAGTCCTCCAGAATGAATTTCAGCGACTGGCGAGTGAACCTGAATCGGGCAAAATGTCGAAAGAATTCAGCAGTTTGCAGCGATGCTGTTGTGCCGGGAGGGACTATTTATAGCGGTCAACGGTGAATTTGTAAATCTCAACATCCGTGTCGGCGGGGTCGATGCCCGCCTTCCTTTTGGCAATGTGCAGTTGATTGTCAACCGTATCGACGCCCTCGAGATCCGGCAGAAGCAGACCTTTGCGGTAGCCTTTTGTGACGATGACCCCGTATTTTTTTGGGTCAAGCTCGTCAAGGGTCTGAATCTTCAGCGGTTCGGACAGCACATCAACAGAGTATTCGAGTTGTTCCAGTTCCGCCGTGGTGACGGGATTGAAACGAGGATCTTCATTGGCTGCAGCATGAGCATTGCGGATGATTTCTGCCGCAATGTTTTCGGTCGTCGGGGAAAAGGTACCGATACAGCCCCGCAACTCACCATGCTTCTTGAGCGAGACAAACACCCCTGCGCGTCGTTGCAATTCAGGGGGCAATGGCGCGGGCGGACCGAGGATGACGCGACCTCTGCAATATGCTTCAACAACATTCTTCGCCAATCCGGGAAATGGATGCATAGTGTTAATTATCTCATGAACTGGATGAAATAAAAAGCTCTTCGTGGCATCCCGGCATTTGAAGCCGGCATTTCCGGTAATCTCCCAGCCAGAGCACAAAGCGTCGAAAGCAAGAAGAGTACCAGCTTGCAGCGGCCGCAGAGCTTTCAGGTAAGAAATTTGGTAAAATGAAGCTGAGTCAAATATTGCTGACATTGAGGAGATATCGTGGCGTTTGATAAAAAAACTATTGTTGATGCGTTGAAAAACCCTCAGTGGAGATTTACCTTTGTATTGCTGCTCCTTATTGTCTTTTTATTTTATCAGGGGCAAGTGTCGCGCGAGAAAGGACCAGAACCTTATTCCGTCACATACAGTCAGTTCATCGAACAACTTGATGAGGGCAATGTAAAGTCCGTTACCATAACAAGTCTGCAGGTCACGGGAGAATTCATCAATCCTCCCACCCTTGTCGTGCCGGGCCAGAAGAATCAAGGGGCAGTAAAACAGTTCATCACATTTCTTCCTGCCTTCCAGGGCGACGCAATCATGAAAGAGCTTCAGCAAAAAAAGGTTCTCGTGACTGTCGAGCCCCCGGTGAAAGAGTCGCTTTTCTGGCAATTCGTCGTGGGTATTCTGCCATGGATCATCATTATCGGCGTCTGGATTTATTTCATGAAGCGGTCGCAGCAGATGCAGGGAGGCGCCGGAGGCCTTTTTGCCTTTCGGTCCAGCAAGGCAAAGCTGTATGACACACTGAAGCCAAGCATCACCTTCATGGATGTTGCAGGCATGGACAATGTGAAGCAGGAGCTGAGAGAGACGGTTGAGTTCCTGAAGGCGCCCGCCAAGTTTATCAAATTCGGCGCCAGGGTCCCGAAAGGTGTGCTTCTGATGGGGGCTCCCGGCACCGGAAAGACGCTCCTTGCCCGTGCTGTGGCAGGCGAGGCGGAAGTGCCGTTTTACAGCATCAGCGCTTCGGAGTTTATTGAGATGTTTGTTGGCGTCGGCGCGTCACGGGTCCGCGACATGTTTCAGAAGGCCAAGGCTGCGCATCCGAGCATTATCTTCATAGATGAAATTGACTCTATCGGGCGAACGCGGGGTGCGGGACTCGGCAGCGGCCATGACGAGCGGGAACAGACGCTCAACCAGTTGCTCAGCGAGATGGACGGGTTTGAGGCGCACGAAGAAGTGATTGTCATGGCGGCAACAAACAGGCCTGATGTGCTCGATCCCGCGCTTCTCAGACCGGGGCGGTTCGACAAGCATATCGTTGTCGACCGGCCGGGCTGGAAAGAACGAAAGGCGATCCTTCAAATTCATACACGGACAAAGAAGCTGGCGCAGGACGTTGACCTTGAGAACATAGCACGCGGAACAACCGGCATGACCGGGGCCGACCTTGAAAACCTTGCGAATGAAGCAGCGCTCACGGCGATCAGGAAAAACGAAGACGCGATAACCGCGCGGGACTTTGAGGAAGCAAAGGACAAGATTCTGATGGGCACTGTCCGGGAGGAGACCATCAGCGAATTCGAGAAGCGCATTACAGCATATCATGAGTCAGGGCATGCCTTGGTAGCGCTGGAGCTTCCCAACACCGACCCGGTTCATAAAGTCAGCATTGTCCCCCGGGGGATGGCAATGGGAATGACGCAGATGCTTCCGGAAGAAGACCGGCATTATTATCCGAAGGCGTATCTCATGAGCAAGCTGAGCGTTGCTCTGGGCGGACGAGCTGCGGAGAGGTCTGTTTTCAACGATGTGAGCAGCGGGGCGCAGAGCGATCTGAAAGAGGCGACCTCACTCGCAGAAAAAATGGTTGCCCAGTGGGGTATGAGCGAGAGGCTCGGGCCGGTGAATTTCGGGCGAGGCGAGGAGCATCCTTTTTTGGGACGCGAGCTTGCCATGCCCAAGCGCTACAGCGAGGAAATGTCCTGGATCATGGATCAGGAAATCCAGAAGCTGATGGTCGAGGCTGAAGCAAAGGCAGTGGAGATCATAGAAAAGAATCGCGATGTTCTTGACAACCTTGCTTCCGCTCTCTTGCAGACGGAGGTTCTGGAGAAGTCCGATGTGGCGCGGATTGTGCGAGAGTCGCGTGAGCGGCGTGCCGGGGAGTGAGGCACGCGGTCGCGCTTATTTCAGCTATAGTCTGGCCTGGAGTTGTCATTGTGGCAGCGCGGGACATGGCTTCCTCCGGAGGTCTTTTGCATATTCCGGGGGAAGCCTTCAATCCTATGATCTGATTTTCTGTGCTCAGTACTTGACCTTTATCGCGTCCAGCTCTTCTTTTGAAATGTCTTCCCAGCGCTTCGGTGTCCAGTTGCCGACCCATGCCTTAAAAACGCTGAGATTCTTCTGCCGCGCTTTCTCCGTAGCCTCGAGATACTGATACATATTGCCCTGTTTCCCCGCTGCCTTGCCGTCATCAAGTCTGCGCATGAGCGACCCGGTGTCCTGCCATGCGGTATAAAATACAAGATGGCTGTAAGTATCCATGCGCGGACCTTTCCCCTGTTTCATCCAGACAGCCTGTTCCTTCTTGAACGCGGCGTACTCGGGCGCTGAATCACTGCCGTGGCAGGCCAGACACTGCTTCTCCATCACCGACTTGATATCTTTGGTATACGTCACCTGCTCCGCCTGCGCTGCTACGGCAAACAACAACCCCATCACTATTGCTGCAACTAATACCTTCCTCATGAATTTCCTCCTTTTGTTTTTATGGGGCAGAGCCTATCAAGGCACTGCCCCAGGGAGCAGACACCGCAGGCATGGCACTGCATGACCTGGATGCTCTGCTTTTTCGCCTCATTCATCACTTCGCGCTTTGACGTGTGCGACACCTTGTTCGTAAAGACGATCACCGCGTCAGAGCCGCCTATTCTTTCGCCGAGGTTCTTCGTGGGCTTCGTAAATACCTTCAGCTTGACTCCGAAGCGCTTTGCCTCCTGCTCATACACCCGCTCCAGCCTGTCCATTCCTCCAATCAGTGCTATACACATACTCAGCCCCCCTTGAGCGCCATGTTCAGGGACATTCTCGTCCCTGAACATGAGCGATAATTAAAACTTCATCGTGACGCCGAACAAATACGCCACATCAGTTTCCGGCTTTGTCAGTCCGAACTTCACCCCGCCGTCTATGCTGAACTTCTCCGATATCTGATAAATCAGCCCTCCGAGCCCAAACGCCGGGTTGGTGCTGCTCGATGCATCAGGATTACGCTCAACGCCGATGTTGACAACGGCCTTCAGAGCCTTGACAACCTCCACCTCCGCCGCCGCCGATGCATGCCAGAGGTTCTTGCGGTCTTCAACCTTGTTCTCGTTTCTGATATACCCGAGGTTCACATGAAACGCCCAGGGAGCAAGCTCCTTTGTGCCGATGACAAACATCCGATACGTCGCCCTGCCGTTGGCCAAGCCCTTATCGTCGTCTCCGGTCGGAAAGCTGATGCCGGGCTTTGCCGCAAGGTTCCAGCCGTCTTGTTCAAAAAAACGCCACTTCAGATCAAGACTGCTGTCCGACAGCCCTTCCGCCCTGCCGGTGCGCTCTCCGTCTTCACGCACGGAATACCACTGGTACGGTATGCCCAGCACGACATCTACCCGATCATGAACGCCGACCGTTACCGTTGCTCCAATTGTTCCGCCCCGCGTCTTTTCCGTGACATGCCCTCCCAGATCCTCGTTGAACACCCGCGCTTTGTCATATGCAAGCTCGCCGGTTACCTCAAGTTGAACCTTTCCCGCCCCGACGGTCCCCGCATCGTCCGTGATAAGCGGGTGCGCAGCAAAAACTGTCTGTACCGCAAACACCATCATCAATGCACTAGCAACCAGACTTCTTTTCATTTCCTTCATCCCCTTTTTGTATGGATATTTTTTGCACCGGCGGTTTCGCGCCTGTCGGGCATTCGCACGTGTCGCAGCCCGCGCAGTGACCTTTCTTCTTCCAGAGCGAGCGGTACAGAAGATATTCTGCCGCCGCCAGAATCACAACCATCAAGACAATATCTACCACGCCCATGTCAACCTCCCGGCACCGTTGCTTCCAGCTTCCACATGCATCTTTATCCCAATCCCAGCAGAGTCCCGCCCTGATAGATGATGAATGCAACCGCCCACGCAAGAACCATCTGATAGGCGAACGCTATGCCGTACCACTTCCAGGTGCCGAACTCCTGCCGCATCGCTATTGCCACGACCGCGCACGGCATATACAGCAGGACAAACGTTATAAACGCGTATGCGGAAAGCGGGGTAAACTGCTTCTGCAGCTCCTCCCGGAGCGGCATCCTCTCAGCTTTCTTCTCTTCCGTCTCATCCGATGACATCGTTGCAATCCCGACAGTCGAGATAACGTTCGCCCCTGCCTCCTTCACGGCGGTCCCGAAGGATGTGGCAATGCCGGCAAGCTCTTCACGGAGCGGGAGCGCTTCCTTTTTCTCTTCGTCTGCCTTCTTCACATAGATTTCACCCATCGTCCCGACAACAATCTCCTTGGCAACGAGCCCCGCCAGGAGCGCTGAACCTGCTTCCCACGAGCCGAAGCCGAGCGGCTTGAGCGCCGGGGCGATAACCTGCCCGACCTGTCCCATATAGGAATCCTTTTTGTTTTCCACGCCCCACGGCAGGTTCAGCAGAAACCAAACGATAATCGCCACCGCGAGAATGTAGGTGCCCGCCTTGATGAGAAAGTGCTTGCCCTTCTCCCATGTATGAATCATGAGGCTCCGGAAGGAAAGCATCCGGTACGGCGGCAGCTCCATAATGAACATGGGCGCCTCTCCCTTGAAGAGTGTCCGCTTGAAGACCAGGCCGACGCAGATGGCGAGCACAATGCCCATGACATACAGCGACCAGAGCACGGTCCCCGCGTGCGAGGCAAAGAAGGTCCCGATGAACACCACATACACCGGAAGCCGGGCGCCGCATGATGTAAGCGGAATCAGCAGCGCCGTCAGCACCTTGTCTTTCTGGTTTTCGAGGGTTCTGGTCGCGTAGATGGCCGGCACGTTGCATCCGAATCCGAGCAGCATCGGGATGAATGATTTGCCGTGAAGGCCGATCGCATGCATGGCGCGGTCCATCACAAAGGCGGCTCGGGCCATGTAGCCGCTGCCTTCCAGAAAGGTTATAAAGAACATCATCGCAAAGATAACCGGCATAAAGACGAGTACCGCTCCGACACCGGCGATAATGCCGTCCGTCACCAGCGCGGCTATCCATGCCGGCGCCTGCACCAGGCTGATCAGCGCTTCAGCCGCCCGTTTGAACGGACCGGCAACCATAGCGCCCAGCCAGTCGGCAAAGGGCTTTGAGACGTCAAAGGTCAGCTTGAACATCAGCCACATGGCGGCCAGAAAAATAGGAATGCCAAAGAAGCGGTTCAGCACGACGGCATCAATTTTTTCGGTGATCTCGCGTTTTCTTACAGCAGGCTTCTTTAGCACCTCACGCGCAAGGCCGCTCGCCTGGGCATACCTCGCGTCTGCGAGAAGCGCTTCCATATCCTCCCCGTGCGCCTTCCGGAGGTGTCCTGTCGCATTCATAATAATGGGACTGTCCGCGGGCATCGACAGTTGCTGCAGCACGGCGTGGTCTCCCTCTATCAGCTTCAGTGCCAGCCAGCGTGGCTGATGCTGGTGCAGCACATCCGGAAGCTCACTGCCCAAGGCGCTGACAACGGCATCTGCTGCGCGCTCGATGTCGTCGCCATACGCAACCGGCTTCGGCACATGCGCGGCGGGATTTTCTGCTGCAGCCAGCGCCGCGGTCAGGAGCGCTTTCAGCCCTTCCCCCTTTGTCGCTGTTGTCGGCACAACGGCGACGCCGAGCATTGCCGACAGTGCCTTGAGATCAAACCGGTAGCCTTTTGCTTCGGCCTCGTCATAGATGTTCAGTGCCAGCACCATAGGGATTTCAAGCTCCATCATCTGAAGCGTCAGATACAGATTCCGCTCCAGATTGGTCGCATCCACCACATTGACAATCACATCCGGCTTCTCATGAACCAGATAGTCGCGGGTGATAATCTCTTCCTGCGTGTACGGGCTCAGGCTGTATGTTCCCGGCAGATCCACCAGCTTGATCTTCTGCCCGGCATGCTCAAAAAACGCGGTCTTCTTCTCGACCGTCACCCCCGGCCAGTTGCCTACCTGCATGCGCGAACCGGCAATCGCGTTGATCAGCGTGGACTTCCCTGCGTTCGGATTCCCCGCAACCGCTATAGTGATTATTCCTTTTGCTATCTTTGAGACCCCGTCCTCTGTATCCTGAATTCCGGATTCTGTCTTCCTGTTTTCGACTTCCGCCTTCATACTGTCTCCACCTGTATTTCGTTCGCTTCCTTTTTCCGGAGCGAGAGGTTGTAGCCCTTTATCCGCACCTCTATCGGATCGCCCAGCGGGGCAATTTTTTCGACCGTCACTTCTTCGCCAACCACAACGCCCATATCCATAAGGCGTCGCTTCAGGGGGCCGAGCGCGCCAATCTGCGTGATCCGGCCTTTCTGTCCGGGCATCAACTTCGCGAGTGTCATTCTCCGTTCCTCCGCACATAGATTTTCATTGCCATTCCTCTGCCGAGCGCGATTCGTGATTCATCTATTTTCAGCAGTATCGGCCCGCCGCCTGAATTGGTCAGCATCTCGATCTGTTTTCCGGGCCGAAGCCCCATGTCCATGAGATGCTCCATACAGTCCGGACACTTTCCCCCTCCAGCCGGTTGCTGTCTCAGAGAAATAATCTCCGCCCTCTCTCCTTCTGCCATAAATGCCAAAGGTGACATGTCAGTTATCCTCTCTTTTTAACGCTAACAATTGTCATTATCAATTAATAGTAAAAAGAATGCAGGCACTGAATGCGGTCAACGCACTCCTCATGCACAACAGGCACGCGGCGCGTGAGCGCAGCGTCCATGAGCTTCAGGAAGATTGATGAATCGTCCGCCGACTTCACGATTACGCAGTCTGCATTATTAACAGTTTCTTCAATTCTGTCCAAAAAAACATGCCCTTCATTCGGCGTAATCCAGACAACCGTTCTGATGCCGAGCTCCCGAATCCGATCTAAAAAGCTGTTTCCGTCCTGCAACCCTGCGTATACAACTGATGTCATAGTGCCTCCATAATGATTTTAGTAATGATAGTCATTATCGCTTTCATCGCAAAAAAAGATTTTATTTGCCCTGACACTCCGAACACGTTCCGTACAGATACATTTCGTGATTCGAGAGGCGGAAGCCGTACTTTTCGGCGAGCGCCTTCTGGAGCGTCTCGATCGCCGGGTCAAGTACTTCAATCATCTTGCCGCAGGAGGTGCAGGCAAGATGGTCGTGGTGCTCGTGGCCGAATTCATGCTCATACCGCATGGTGCCGTCGCCGAAGTCAACCTCGCGCGCAAGCCCGGCCTCGCATAGAAGTTTCAGCCCCCGATAGACCGTTGCCTGGCCGATTGTCCGGTCGCGCTGCTTGACGATATCATAGAGTTCCTCCGCGGAGATGTGCTGTTCGCGGCGGAGGAACTCGTCAAGAATCAGCTCCCGCTGCGACGTATCACGCAGGTTCTTTTTCGCGAGAAAATCGGTGAATATCTGTTTTTCGATCTTTTCCGTCATTTTTATATGATAATGATTTTCAATTAAGTAAATGTTGCCAGAAAAGAGGGGAGCGAGTCAAGGGGTTTTTTCCAAGCAGTGGCAGAAGCGTTTTGCGGCATCTATTGAGGCAGTTGAGCCGCCGCGAAGCGGTCGGTTTCGAACTCCTGGTTCTTCGCCCGAGCGGAGCGAGGGTGACAGGAGTTCCGGCTCAACTGCCTCATTCTTCCCCGAGCGAAGCGAGGGGAAGAATGAGGCAGTTTGCCTAAGATAAAGATTGAATATTATACCGCGCCCCCTTTACAATTAATTCATGTTACAAGCAAGAAAAAACAAAAAAACCCTAAAAACAACAGAGACATTAAAAAAGATAACGACGCATTCCCATGCAGCGAATCCTGTTGAATTTTATATTTCAGAAGAAGCCGCATCATGCGGGGATAACGGCAAAAACCCTTTTTCGGCTTACTACAAGAACCAGGAACACTCGATAAGTCTCTTAAAAGGAAACTGCGTCGAAATCCTGAACCAGTCAAGAGAGAACAGCGTTGATATGATCTTTGCCGATCCGCCTTATTTTCTCTCAAACGGCGGAATTACATGCCACGCCGGCAAGATGGTTTCGGTGAACAAAGGCAAATGGGACAAGTCAAAAGGGGTTGAGGACAATCATAACTTCGTTCTTGAATGGCTGAAGGCTTGTCAAAGAGTATTAAAGCCAAACGGTACTATTTGGGTTTCCGGCACAACGCATATTATCTACTCCGTAGGCTTTGCGATGCAGGAACTTGGCTTTAAAATCTTAAATGACATCATTTGGTACAAGCGCAATGCCCCGCCAAATCTTTCATGCCGGTATTTTACCCACTCGACAGAGATAATTTTATGGGCGGCAAAGAATGGCAAAAGCAAACATTTTTTTGACTATCCCCTGATGAAAGAAATGAACAATGGCAAGCAAATGAGAAATGTCTGGGAGATTTCCGCTCCAAAATCAGAAGAAAAAAAATTCGGGAAACATCCAACACAAAAGCCTGTTGAGCTTTTGAAAAGAATACTCCTCGCATCAACGAAAGAAAATGATTTGGTCCTGGATCCATTTTGCGGAAGTTCAACAACAGGAGTTGCGGCCGTGCTGCACAATAGAAAATATGTAGGAATTGATTTGGAAGATGAATACTTGGCGCTTTCAGTAAAACGTCTTGAGAAGAGCATCAGGGAGAAAGAAGAAACTTTCTATTCATAGGGATATATTAATGAAAACTGGCGGCTTCGGAGGCGGGAACACTTTAACTGGATTGAGCTTTGAGAAAAAAGTTGATTTTAATGAACTGCTCAAAGCAATCCCCGGATATGAATTAAAGAAGGTTCCACGCAAAGCTGGGTTGGGCGTGTTTTTTGAGAATAATATAGTTGCGCGTTGCTTTAGAAAACACGATTTCTATATTTTTTTAGATGAAGAGCGCGTTGTTTGGAAAGACATTATCTCAAGGAAACTTTTGCCTGATGATGCACTGCTGGTCATTATCAGAGAAACATTGTTTATCATTGAGGTCAAATATCAACAGGTTGCTGGGTCTGTTGACGAAAAATTGCAAACATGCGATTTCAAACGCAAACAGTATTTGAAACTTGTTGCGCCTCTTGGCATCAAAGTTGAGTACGTTTATGTGTTGAATAGTTGGTTTAAGAAACCTGAATACAAGGATGCATTGGATTATATTCACAGCGTTAACTGCCATTACAAATTCAATGAACTTCCTCTGTCCTGGTTAGGGTTACCAACAAAAAAGGGCTGACAAATCGCTCAACGCCGATGCTCCGCCGTTATGTCGTTCTCCAGAAAGCACCACGGGTCTTTTTCATTGAATACATCCAGCCCGCAGCCATAGGAAACAGCCAGGCAGCCGCCGCAGACGGCCCGGATCGGGCACGGCGCGCAGGCGCTGCACCCTGCCCGGTATCTGCCCGCCACGGCAGAGTCATAAATTGCCCCAAGCGGCTGCTCGTAGATATTGCCGATGCGCGATGGGAACTTGCGGCACGCGTGAACCTCGCCGTCGGGCAGTATCGCGACGAAGTTGAACGCGGCGGCACAGCCGAATCCCGCGCAGCCTCCGAACAGCGGCTTGCCCTGCTCCCGCAGCGCGATGTTCAGAAAGTTGTCTTTCCAGCCCATAATCGGGTTCTCTTCAGTGGCCTTAACATAGGCATGCAAAAAATCCTGGTATTTCTTTCTGTCCGGCAGCCGGAGATTCGCCCCCTCACCGACCATCGCAAGGCGGTTGAAATGGAATGTTTCCGTAGAGTCGCGGAGCAGGTCCGCCAGCGGAAGAACGTCGTCAATGTTGTCGTTCGTCAACGTGAGCATCACCATGGAAGGAACGGCATGCTCCCGCAGCAGCCCGAGAAATGCAAGCGACCGTTCAAAATGCCCTTCACCCCGCACGGCATCATTTCGCTCGCGCAGCCCCTCAAGACTGATCTGGAAGTGAAGCGGCTTCCGTATCTCCAGCATTTTCCGCATGCTGTCGCGCGGCAAGGGATTGCCCAGGATGGCGAGCCCGAAGCCGTAATCTGCTGCAGCCCGGTAGAGATCGAAAAAGCGTGGATACAGAAACGGATTCCCTCCGGTAAACGTAACATTCCCGCAAACATGCCGCTCGTCGCAAAAGTCATACAGATCGGCAAGAATGCCGAGCGCTTTGTCATACGGCATGGGGCTCCGGTCGCTCCGGTCGTAACAATGCTTGCAGTGGAGATCGCATGCCTGGGTGATGTGCCATTGAATGGTAAACCCCCGTGCGAGCAGATAACCATCGTCGTGAATCTCGCCCTTGCGGAATATGAGCGGATCACGCTCGATTTTTGAACGCGGCTGCATCAGAATCCCGCGGGTCCCTGCATGAAACAGCATGCCGTCAAGCGCGCCGACCGTCGTCTCGCCCTGCCGGGCAAGCTCTCTAATGTCCAGACCCTCCGCGACAATCTTGAGCGCAAGGAGATCTTCCCGGCTGGCCGCTGCAACGCGAATCTCCCCGCTTGCGGGCATCCGCCAGACAAGGATGTACTCTTCTCCCGGCTCCGGTTGTGCCGCGGATACTGCATCATCGAGAAGAAGCCCGGCAAGACCGCGGTGCGTAACCTTCAGCAGGCGGAGGGTCGGATTTACGGCGCGAGCATCGCCCGCCTCAGGGATTGCCTCTTCTGATGCCTCAACGAGCGAGCGCTCCCGTTCAATGGAGAAGATATCCACGGCATGCGGCGCTATGTCGTTCTGCTGAGCAAAAGCAATAAATTTCGCTGTCAGGGCTTCAGCGTCAACAGGCTTAGAAAGCCCTGAGCAAAAACGCTCCCAGCCATCTGCTCCCGCTAGGGTCGCGGTTGCGGGGAAAAAGCGCCGGAGATTGTTCGCATGAAAGTTCATAGGGTATTGTACCGCGCCCTGAAAAGAAATCAAGGGGGGGGGCTGCGGTCTTGACCGGAGCCCCCCCTTTTTGTGATTAAAGTTGTGCTTCTCTGGCGGCACTACCTGTGCCGTTCTCTTTGCCTATCAACTGCTCTGGTTGCCCGGCTTTTTTTTGTCCGGCTCGCTCTTGTCCGGAGCCTTTTTGTCTGTGGTGCTGCCTGCACCACCCTGGCCGCTTCAGCCACTCTGAGCAGGAGCTTTCTTGTCTTCGGCGCTACCTGCGCCGCCCTGGCCGCTTCAGCCAGTCTGGGTCGCCGGCTTCTTGTCAGCGGTGCTACCTGCACCGCTCTGCCCGCCTCAACCCGAAGCAGCGCTTGCCGGAGACGTGAGACATGCTCCTGCCAGAAGGGTAGCGACACTGAGGCCCGCAAGGGTCTTTTTTAGCTGCTTGCTGTCCATGGTGTCCTCCTTTTCCGGCTCTTTGCCGAACCGTGACCGTGTCAAGGACGCAATTCACGATTCAAGCATTGCTAATATCTATTGTTTAACAGCAATGCATAGATAAAGGTTATCAGTCAGAGGGGCATGTGTCAAGCAAGGCGGGGACTATTCCGGAGGAAAGGTTTGAATTTCCGAATTACTTGAACGATGAGAATGCGCAGGCGGCGCGAATCAGCATTTCCGCGCCGGTCACGAGATCCTCGACGCTGATATGTTCATCCGTTGTATGTATATCGCGCATGCCATTGGAGAGATTCAGGCAGCATATGCCACGCCGGTTCAGGATGTTGGCATCCGATCCGCCCCCGGTAATGACAGTTTCCGGCGTCAGGCCGCTTTCGCTCAACACGCGCACGGCAAAAGCAAGAAACGGTTGCGTGTGATCAATCCGGAACGCATCGTATTCGGTTTCAATCTGCACCTCGACCCCGGCGCCGGAACGCTCAGCGGCCGCCCGCGCAGTCATCTGAATCCGCTCGGTCAGTTCGGCCATGCGCTCCGGAGAATGCGTCCTGAATTCTCCGTGAATGGTTGCTTCTTTCGGGACAATATTTGAGGCAGAGCCTCCCCCGAGCATCGAAACATTGAACGTTGTTTCTTCATCAAGTCGCCCATCCGGCAGCTCTGCTATGATTTCGGCGGCAATACGGACAGCGTTTACGCCTTTCTCCGGCTCGATGCCGGCGTGCGCGCCTCGGCCGTGAACGGTAATCGCAAACTGCTGCCGCGCCGGGGCTGCAACAACAATACGCCCGGGGGGGCCGCTGATGTCGAGAACAATGCCATGCCTGCTCCGCAGTGCCGTCATGCGCAGATTTCGCGCGCCGATGAGTCCCTTCTCTTCGGCGGACGTAAAGACGATTTCGAGTGGCGCGTGGGCGAGACGCTGTTCCTTGAGAACAGCGAGCGTTGCAAGGATCTGCGCTATCGCGCTTTTGTTGTCAGCTCCCAGGATAGTCGAGCCGGATGTTCTGATGATTCCGTCCACGACAACGCTCTGAATGTCCGGCGTCGGCTCGGCGGTGTCCATATGCGCGCAGAGCAGAAGCGGAAGCGCATGGTCGACCGTGCCCGGCCTGCGCGCAATGATGTTGAATGACTGTCCGTATCGCTGAACTTCGACAGTACAGTCAAGCTCCGGCAGGATGTCGGCAAGCTCCCGGCCGACTTCCTCTTCCTGAAACGCGGGGGAATTCAGGCGCGCCAGCCGGAGAAAGGTAGCGACAAGCCTCTGCTCATCAATCATCGGGCGAATGTCCATTGCGGTACTATTTTCACTGAGCGGGAGCAGAGATGGCAAGCCGGCGGATAGACAGGGGGGTTCAAAGAAGGGTATCTTTAAATATGAAGCCGCGTTTGCATTGCTTGAAACACGCATTGAAAAATACACTTCACGCCTTCTGGCTGAAAACATTCAGGAGCGGTCTGCTGGCAATGTGCTTGGCTGGTCTCGCCGCTTTTTGTCCAGCAGGCGTCACCTATGCAGCTGACCTTGCACTTGTCGATGCATACCAGAAACAGGACGTCCGCGCGCTGGCCCGGTACGCCGGGGAGCATAAAAATACGCCGCTTGAACCGTACTTTGCCGCACGCATGGTCAACGTCCGGGAAGCAGCCCTGGGTCCGCTGAGCGGATCTCTGGCCCACGATCTCGACCGCTTCGCGGGGGTTCCGCCGGTCGAAAAGCTTCGTGCCGCGCTGATCAAGGAATGGGCGCGTCAGGGTGATTGGAGACAGATAGCGTCGCATGCGCCGCTCGTGCCTGGCTGGATTTCAGAAAAAGACGGGGAGCTCCGGTGCGTGTTGCTTGATTTTTCGCTGAGGCAGCAGAGACCCGTTGCCGCGATGCGCGCGGCGCTCTTTGGGCAGCTGCTTGAATTTCCGCCGGCCTGCTCAGGCGCGTTTGCTGGCGCTCTCGCTTCAGGGGAAATCACGCCTGAATCGGTTCTGCTGAAAATTCTGTATTTGGCGGCCTTCAAGAACAGGGGCGCCGCTGATCGGCTGGCTCAGGTGCTTGAGCAGGAACTGAGCGAACAATCGCCGCTGAAAAACAACGCCGCCAAAGCTATTACAGTGCTTACCGCTGCGCGGGAAGATGTTCCTTCGGCAGTGCGTCTGCTCGAAACACAGAAGACCGTCCTTGCGCCTGAAACGGTCCGCGCGCTGACCGCGCATGTCGGGGCAGTTGCCGCGCGAAAACTTGATCTCCAGGCCCACGGACTTATCGCGCGGGCCAACGGCTATCGGATACCGCTTGACGGCGCTGCGGCCGAATGGCGGGCTCGAGCCGCGATCGCCGCATCATCGTGGTCCGACATTCTCCTCTCGATTGAACATATGGCTCCCGAACTGCGGAATGAGCCGGCATGGCAGTTCTGGCAGGCACGCGCCCTGCACAAGCTCGCCAGAGGGCAGGAAGCAGCGTCCCTGTTCTCAAAACTGGCTGCCCGGCCGGACAGCTACTACAGCATCCTTGCGGCAGAACAGGTTGGCACCTTGCATGCCTTCAGGCATTCTCATCATCCAATCGACCAGACTTTTGCGCAGCAACTCGCTGATTACCCTGCGGTAAAGCGCGCTCTTGCCTTGCATAAGGTTGGTCTTTGGGGGGAAGCGGCGCTTGAATGGCGCGTTCTGATGCGCGGTGCTTCGAGCGCGCAATATTATGCGGCGGCGCACTTTGCGAAAGAGCACGGACTTGTTGACCGCCAGATATTTCTCGCGGGCAAGGCGACGGAACACCCTGACCTGCCGCTGCAGTATCCGTCCGGACATAGGCGGGACGTGATGGCAGCCTCAGAAGATGCCGGCATTTCTCCGGAGTGGGCCTGGGCGGTCATCCGGCAGGAAAGCAGGTTTGTGCCCCACGCAGTATCGTCAGCCGGCGCCGTCGGCCTTATGCAGATTATGCCCGCCACGGCAAAACAGCTCGCCTCGCGTGTCCGCCTCGGGGTCAAGCCGACACGCGAGGTCCTCATGACCCCCAGGCAAAACATTGTCCTCGGAACGGCGTTCCTCGGCACTCTGCTCCGCAAATACGACCGCAATTATGCCTTCGCCTCCGGTGCCTACAATGCCGGCCCCGGCCGGATCGACCAGTGGCGGGAGAAACTGCAGGGGGTTGACTGTTTCGCTTTTGTTGAGCTGATCCCTTTTGAAGAGACGCGCGATTATGTGAAGCGGGTGCTTGCCAACACCGTCATGTATGCGCATGTGACCATGAAAGAGCCTCTCCGCCTCGCAAAAATCCTTGACCGGACAGTCAAGTAGTACCGCGGCATTTTCTCAGGAAACGTCGGATGAAAGGGTCTGTTCTATCACCGCGAGAAGATCCTTTGGCAAAATCGGCTTGGCAAGGTAGTGCATGTCTCCAAGCTTGCGGTCCTCAAGGACCTGCTGCGGATAGCCGCTTAGAAAAATCACCTTCAGCTTCGGATTGATGGCGCGGAGAGCCGTGCAGACATCTGCCCCGTTCATGCCGGGCATGATGATATCTATCAATGCCAGATGCACGCCCTGGTCATGCCGGCGCACATGCGCAATTGCTTCAGCGCCGCTTGCGGCGGCAAGCACCGTATAGCCGTATGCCTCAAGCAGCTGTTCGGTGGCAAGCCGCACGCTCTCCTCGTCCTCGACGAGCAGAATCGTCTTGCCGAGGCCTCTGCCAGGCGTCTGGCTGTTTTCCGGAGCATCTCTCCCCGCGGACGGCTCAAGCGGCAGCGCGACACGAAAAACCGTGCCGCGTCCGGGCGCCGGCAAGGCTTCAACAATCCCCTTATGCTGCCGCACAATGCCGTACACCACTGACAGGCCGAGGCCGGTACCCTTGCCGACCTCTTTCGTCGTATAAAACGGCTCGAAGATATGCCCGATGTCTTTCTCATCTATGCCGTCGCCGGAGTCACGGACTTCGAGAACGGCGCACGGGCATTGTGTCAGATTGTCCGCGTCATCCGGCAGGGAGCACACGTCCCGGTATGACCTGATTGTAAGCGTACCGCCCGTCGGCATGGCGTCGCGCGCATTATTCATGAGATTGACCAGAACCTGCTGCATATGGGCGGAGTCGGCGCTCACCATCAGCCGTTCAGCGCAAAAATCCGCCGCAACGGTTATATCTTCGCCCATAAGTCGCTGAAACATCCTGAGCGTCGAACGCACTATCTCGTTCATATCGACAACCTGCGGCATAAGAATGTGCTTTCTGCTGAAGGCAAGAAGTCCGCGCGTCAAATCAGCCGCGCGGTCGGAGAGCAGGAGAATATCACCGGCAATCTGCTGAATATCCACGATATCATTATGGCGCATTTTCATCAGATACGCGCTGGTGACTATCGCCTGCAGAATGTTGTTGAAGTCATGCGCTACTCCGCCCGCAAGAATGCCGACCGCCTCCATCTTCTGCGACTGAAGAAGCTGCTCCTCAAGACGCTTTCGTTCAGAGACATCGCGCACCGCTGCAATAACTCGCTCCTCCTGTCCGATTACGGTCTTTGACATGGCGACATCCACCCAGAAAAGATGTCCGTCTTTATGCCGGGCATTCCACTGGAAACCCTGCGGGCCTTCCGCTGCCACCTTCTGCAACCACGTGATAGCGTCTTTTTGTGAGTAAGGCGAAAATCCGGAGCTGATGTCTCCGACAGAGCGGGCCAGCATCTCTGCGTGCGAATAGCCATACATGGAGCAGGCCTGCGCGTTCACGTCGAGAATTTTTCCTGATTCGGCGTCGTGAATGAAAATGGAGTCGTGTACGCTGTTGTAGATTGACCGGAGCCTGTCCTCGCTCTTCAGAATCTCATTCTCCACCCGCTTCTGGTCGGTAACATCGCGCACGATAGCCATGACTTCCGACTCTCCGCATGTCACCATCCGCGCCTCAAAATGGCGAAGGATACCCTTCATTTCCAGGCTGTATTCAAACCGCTGCGTCCCGCTGCCTGCAATCGCCAGCGCCAGACGATCTTCGGTCAGAGCAGGTATTTCTGGCGGCATAACATCCCGGACATTCCTGCCGAGGAATTCCTGCGGAGGTCGAAACAGAGTTTCTCCAGTCGATACACTGTGGTAATCCAGGAAGGTGCCATCCCTGCTAATTCTGAATACCATATCAGGAAGCGCCTCGACCATAGCCCGGCTGCGCTCTTCGCTTTTTTTCAGCTCCAGCGTCCGCTGCGCGACTGCCCGGCGGAGGCTGCGGTTCCATAAAAAAAGCGCTGCCGCAAGCACCGTGAATCCGGCAGCAACTGTAAGCATCTGACGAACCGGGAACGCTTCGAATGCTGCCGAGCCGTACCATTTCCGCTCAATTGCCTGATGCTCCTGCCGTGTTATTGCCTCGAACCCGCTCCGCACGAGTCCAAGCGTCGCCGCGTCGCCCTTGCGGACAGCGCGGTGGAACTCGCCGACGTAAAGCGGTTCGGTCTGCCTGAACCGATCATGAATGCCGAACTTATGGAGAAAATAGCGCGCCGGCGGTGCATCCACGACAAAGACCGTTATCTTGCGATCCCGCGCTGCCAGCGCAATTGCCTCGTAGCTGGTATAGAGTACAAGCGACTCGACGCCGTGGCGTCTCAGAACATCAATAGCCGCGTCACCGGCTTTTGCGCCTACGGCAAACCCCTTCAGAGAATCGGCTCCCGTAATTCCCGCGATCTCCCTGTCGAAATAAATGGGAACTTCTATTTTCTGATAGGGCGGGAGATAATCGTACAGCCGGGCGCGGGCCTGGGTATGAAAAATAGTGTCGATGACGTCATACTCGCCCGCCCGCATCCGGCGCAGCGCTTCATCCCAGTCCATGGCATGGATTTCAACCCTGACGCCGGTCTTCTTCTCCCACAAATGCCATTGATCCGGGAGAATGCCCTGCACCCTGCCTTCGGCGTCGAGAAACACAAACGGCGGGTAATTGTTGTCCATGACTACGCGGAGAGTCCGCGGCTGAGGCGCTTCAGCGCCCGTGGCGAACGACGGGAGGGAAAGACAGAAGGCGAGCAGCATGACGAGAATATGCTGGAAGCGCATCGTTGTCACTACCGCCCTCCTTAGCCCACATGGCGAGGTATCTTCAAAAGGTGTGTAAATTGAGTTAGGCGGTGTAACCTTTCAATGTTGAACTTGCA
>CAYMRS010000022.1:0-34705 GCA_964392915.1 uncultured Nitrospiraceae bacterium | reverse complement strand
CTAAGGCGCACGTATTCAACTCCGCCCTTGGCGGCACCATAAAACCGGACATTTCTAAGGTGCCTTGACAATCGTATCCGTGCTTGTAGATTCATGCGGGCTTATAGGGTATACTACTACAGCCCCGTTTCACGGGCATGCAATGTTTGAAGGCTCATAGAGGGAAAGGGGTTGTCCAATGATGCGCGGAATCTCCGGAAAAAGCATGGGCATGCTCGTGGCGTGCCTCGTTTTGATGCTTTTGTCAGTTTTCTCAGCCGCATCTGCTGCGGAACAGAAAAATGTGCTCATCCTCAATGCCTATCATGACGGTTATCAATGGACGAATGATATTACAAAAGGAGTCATGTCTGTTCTTGACGCAAACAAGGTCAAAATCTACATTGATTATCTCGATACGAAGCGTAATCCCGGAGATCCCTACCAGAAGGGGCTGGATGATTTTTTTCGGACAAAATTCAAGGGTGTCAATTTCGATGCCATTGTTGTCTCGGACGACGACGCGCTCGCCTTCATGCGGCGGAACCGCGACAAGATGTTTCCGAATATCCCAGTTGTTTTCACCGGCATCAACTGGTTTACCCCGGAAAAGCTCGGTGGACTGAAGGGGATAACCGGCGTCAATGAAGATGCCGACGTGCAGGCTACGCTCGATTTAATGCTTTCGCTGCATCCCGCCACGAAAAAAATCTATGTAGTGAACGATACGACGACGACCGGTAAAGTCGTTCACGACAAGTTCAATCAGATTATGCCAAAGTATCAGGGCAAGGTTGAGTTTGTCTGGCTTGAAGATGTCGAAATGAGCAATATTATCGCAACGGTCTCAAAGCTCGGCACTGACAGTCTTGTGCTTATGACCGTTTTTCAGAAGGACAAAGCAGGCACTTTCTTCGAATTCAGCGAAAGCACCAAGCTAGTTTCGGATGCGAGCAAGGTTCCCATGTATGGTCTTTGGGACTTTAATCTCAAATATGGGATTGTCGGCGGCATGCTTACTTCTGGTTTCTATCAGGGGAAGGCAGCCGGTGACATGGTTAATCGCATTCTCAAAGGAACCTCGCCTGATGCGATCCCGGTGCTTATGCAAAGTCCGAATAAATATATGTTTGACTATGTCCAGCTGGATCGCTTCAAGATTGACCGCTCGAAGATTCCGTCAGAAAGCATAGTGCTGCAGTCGCCGGGTGCAAACGTGTCGGTTTCAAAGACACTTATTAAAATCATAGGCGCTCTGATGGTTCTCGTGACCATAATAGCCGCGTACCTGATTGCCAAACGTCTCTAGCCCCGTTCGGGAGGTGCCGGAGCGAGCCTGCCTCTTTTGCCGGATAGCCGCGGCATAGCGGCAGGCTTTTTACATAGCATGCCCGCGCGACTTCGCGCCGGGTGAGCATTTTTCGCTACAAGGAGGACAACATCATGGATCTCTCATCAATCAGAAAAATCGCAAAAGACCAGCTTCAGCCGTTCTGCCGGGTCTGTCCGGTCTGCGACGGCAGGGTTTGCGCCGGAGAAGTTCCGGGTATGGGCGGTACGGGCACTGGAAGCGCATTCCGTGCGAACCTTGAAGCGCTTGCCCGCCACCGTTTCAACCTGCGAACGCTGCATTCGGTAAAGACGACAGATACCACACTTTCTCTTTTTGGTCAGCATCTGACAATGCCGATACTTGCCGCGCCGATTACAGGCGTTTCCTATAATATGGGCGGAAAAATGGCGGAAGAAGCCTTTGCGGATGTATGGATAAACGGCGCACTGCAGGCTGGTTCGATCGGCATGGTCGGTGACGGAGCCGACCCTGTCATGTACGGCGGAGGCTGCAACGCGATACGGGCGGCAGGAGGAAAGGGTGTGCCGATTATCAAACCCCGGAGCCAGGATGAAATAATCAATCGGATTCGTCAAGCCGAGGCAATCGGGGCTGTCGCTGTCGGTATGGACGTTGACGGGGCAGGACTGGTGACTATGGCAATGAAGGGACAGCCGGTCGGTCCGAAAACCCCGAATGAATTGAAAGAGGTTATTTCATCGACTTCGCTGCCATTTGTCGTCAAGGGCATCATGACGCCTGATGAGGCGGTGATTGCGGCCGCATGCGGCGCTGCCGCGATAGTAGTTTCCAATCACGGTGGCCGCGTGCTGGATTGTACGTTGGGGGCTGCTGATGTGCTTTCACAGATAGCGGACAAGGTCAAGGGCAGAATGACAATCCTTGTTGATGGAGGGGTCCGGAGCGGCGCAGATGTGCTGAAATTACTTGCGCTTGGTGCCGATGCCGTGCTCGTAGGCAGACCTTTTATCGTCGGCGCATTTGGCGGCGGGAAGGACGGCGTGGCGTTCCTGCTGAACAAGATGAAAAACGAACTGGTCGGCGCAATGCTTTTGACCGGCACTGCTGATGTGAAAAAAGTCGGCCGTGATATTCTGGGTTAACAGGATGCTGAAAAACTCTCCGCATGTTAGCAGTTGATACGGTATAGTTGATGAGCAGACATAATTGAGGAGAAAACGTGCGAGGCATCAACGAACCACAGGGAATAATGTTTCACTGTTTTACTCTGGATAGCCGAGTACCGCAAGACCATCCGCTTCGTATAGTGAAGGAACATACCGATACCCTTCTGAAGGACTTGAGCGTAGTATTTGAAGAGATATACAGCACGACAGGCCGCCCGTCTGTTTCACCGGAGCGCCTTTTGAAAGCCCAGCTTTTGAAAGCCCTGTTCAGTATCCGAACTGACCGATTGTTCTGTGAGACCCTGGACTACAACATCCTGTTTCGGTGTTTTCTGGACATGAATTTGGAGCTGCGTATAATCTGGTCAGAATATCCAGATTGCTCAAGCTGCAGGAGGCAACCCCATGAGAACAACGACCCCATCTATAGCCTCACGTTCCCTGATAGGCAGCTCAGGGAGGCAGAATCGAAAGGTAGTCCAGCATACTCTGCTCGAAATTCCATCGTTGGTCCGTTTAGTTGAGATGGCTGCTTGTAAAAACCAGAGTTTTTCAGCAACCTGATAGAAGGGTACTCTGCGGGGCGGATCCTCCGGAGCACATCCGCGAGTATTCCGCACTTCGGTGCGACAGGGTGAAAGGCTATTTTCGTTATTCGTGATACAGGGAGTCTCTCAGACATGAAAATGCGGAAAAAAAAATGTTGCAAGGATCTCAATGTTGCGAAGGTTGTGGGGCTTATGGGAGCTGCCGGGGTCTGCGGCCTTGCCGGCATTATTGCCGGGCGCCGCTGTCCGATCACAGGGGCCTTTTTGGGAACTGTCATTGGCGCCGCGGTAGGACTTGGCTTTTCGGAAGTCATAGAGCGTCTTGCCAATGTCAAGCCTTACCGCAAACTGTCTCCGCATTACGGTGATTACGATACGGAGTCAGGCCTGTAGAGGCCGTGACGCGTGAAGTATCATGCAGGTGAGGAACGGCAAACAGACGGTAATGTATCGTGGTCTTGTCCGCAGGCGCATGCGTGTGAATCCTTCCGGGCACTCTGAATCGTTTCTTTCCTCTTCCTAAACGAGAGCCTGCGATCAACAATACACCTGCTGCAATTTATATAAGGCGGCTCGGCACGCGACTTCAATTATCCCGCCTTGCATTGTGCGGTTTTGTTTCCGGCAAATGACCATTGGAGGATTATCAAAGCATCTCGGCCTGATACGAGCAGGGGAAGGGCTTTGCGATGGTCGCACTTCTTTGCAATTCGTCTCATCGTGCCGTATTATAATTCTACAGCCGGAGAGCTGAGAAAGCTCATACATCCGAGCGGAGGTGCTTCCATGCTGAAAGCAAAAGATATCATGACAATAGATGTGATTTCCGTGCGACGGACCATGACGGTCGAAGATTTTGCCCGGCTTCTGATCGAGCATCGTATCAGCGGCGCGCCGGTGCTGGATGAATCAGGATCTCTTGAGGGAATTGTGACGGAAAATGATCTCATCAGCCAGAACAAACGACTGCATATTCCTACCATCATCCGGCTTTTTGATGCCTATATCATGCTTGGCAAGCCCGGCAGCATCGAGAAGGATCTGAAAAAAATGACCGGCTCTACCGTCGGCGACATATGCACGAAAAATGTCATAACGATTACCCCTGAGGCCTCGATTGAAGAGATTGCAACGATCATGGCGGAGCGGAAGGTACACCTTCTTCCGGTCATTGCTGAGGGCAAGCTTGCGGGCATTGTCGGCAAGACAGATCTTATCAAGGCGATGCTCAAGTAGAGTTGTCCTCACGATGGCTGAAACTCGGAGTGTAACCTCGACACCGGAAGAAACGCAGGAGAGCGGCAGGCAACTCGGAAGCAGGCTTCGAGCGAAGGGCAGCGGAGCAACAGTGTGCCTTACCGGAGACCTTGGCGCCGGCAAGACCGTTTTTGTGAAAGGGATTGCGTCGGCATTCGGCGTTTCGCCCCGCGATGTCGGCAGCGCCAGTTTTGTGCTGGTTGCCGAGTATGAGACCAAGCCGCCGTTTGTGCATATCGACCTGTATCGTATAGAGAGCTCTGCAGCCCTTGACGAACTCGGTATCTGGGAGTACATCGGCAACGAAACCATGACGGTTATCGAATGGGCTGAGCGGCTGGACGAGCGGCCGGACGGATCGATCAGTGTCAGGATTGATGAGCTGTCGGAAACAGAGCGGGAGATTGTCATCACAGAATGAAAACCATTGGCATTATCAGCAAACCTCGCCGTTCCGAGCCGCTCGAAATCATTCGCCGGATCTATCCGTGGCTGCGTGAACGGGGTTGTTCCGTCTGTGTTGAGCCGGAACTTGCCCGGGGGCTTGGCATTGAAGGATGCACCCCCGCGGAGATAACGGCCCAGGCCGACGTGGTCGTTGTGCTGGGGGGCGACGGTACGACTCTCGGCGTTGCACGGCTCCTCGGAAACCGTCCGGTGCCGATCCTCGGCGTGAATCTTGGCGGTCTCGGTTTTATCACCGAAGTGAGCAGGGAACGGATTGTTGAGGCACTCGAGAATGTACTCGCCGGCAACTATGAGCTGGAAGAGCGTATTATGCTCGGAGCCGACGTGCTCCGCGCCGGCTCAAGCATCGAACATTTTACGGTTTTGAACGATGTGGTCATCAACAAGGGAGCGCTCGCGAGAATCATGGACCTTGAGACCCTTGTAGACGGCGCCTACCTGACGAATTTCAAGGCTGACGGCCTTATCATCGCCACGCCGACCGGTTCAACTGCATATTCGCTTTCGGCCGGGGGGCCGATTATCTATCCGACACTGCATTGTATCGTGCTGACGCCGATCTGCTCACACACCCTGAACAACCGTCCGATTGTGCTGCCCGATGACGCGACGGTCGAAATTGTGCTTAAAAGCGAGAGCGAACATGTGTATCTTACGCTTGACGGGCAGCGGGGATTCCCGCTGAAAAGAGGCGATGTTGTTCGCGTGCATAAATGTCCGTGTAAAACGCAATTCATCATGCCGTTCAAGCGCGACTATTTTCAGGTTTTGCGGTCCAAACTGAAGTGGGGAGAGCGGTAAAGATGCAAGAAGCTCTTGCCGTTATCGAATTTTTGAGTTCATGAGAGGTTTATGAAAGAACAGCTCAGGGATGTGCTTGATTATTATCGGGCGTTCGGTTTTGAAGTTTTGCCGTTCAAAACAGAGCAGCGGAGTATTGTGCCTCCCTGCTCCTCGCAGCCAGCGCATTCTGAAACTGAGGCTGTTCGGCACTCTGATGTTGACGCCGGCAAGGCAACTTCCCTGCAGGCGGTCCGTGAGAAGATTGGTGACTGCGCGAGGTGCAAGCTTTCGGGAGGTCGAACGCACATTGTTTTTGGTGAAGGCAGTCCGGATGCCGACATCATGTTCATCGGCGAAGCTCCGGGGCGGGAGGAAGATATGCGGGCGCGCCCTTTTGTCGGCGATGCGGGGCAACTGCTTTCCAGGCTGATCAAGAAGATGGGGTTCCGGCGGCAGGATGTTTACATCGCCAACATCGTTAAATGCCGTCCGCCGGAGAACCGCGATCCTGAGGCTGATGAAATGGCGGCCTGTTTTCCATTTCTGAACGAGCAGATCCGGACGATCAGTCCGAAAATTATCGTTTCTCTCGGCAAGATTGCGAGCTATAACCTGATGAAGCCGCAACTCCCGATAACCAAATTTTCGATCATGCGGGAGCGCGGCAAGTGGTTCGAATACCAGGAAGTGCCGGTCATGCCAACCTTCCATCCGGCGTATCTCATGCGAAATCCGAAGGATAAGTGGCTCACGTGGGAAGATGCTCAGGCTGTGCTGGCGAGACTGCGGGACCTGAAGAGTCAGGAGAACATGTCATGAAAGCGCTCTGGGCGCCATGGCGCATCGACTACATCCTCGGCGAAAAAGAGAAAGAGTGCATCTTCTGTGCGATCCCGGCGCAGAAAAACGATCGGAATAATCTCATTTTGCATCGCGGGAAAACCTGCTACGTCATCATGAACAAGTATCCTTATAATAACGGTCATCTCATGGTGGTTCCCTATTTTCACACATCGTCATTTGACGGGCTCTCTGATGAGGTGCTTGCCGAGATGAATGTGCTGACCAGATTCTGCGTCGACTGCCTGAAAAAAGCCTTTCGTCCGGAAGGGTTCAATGTCGGTATCAACATCGGCAAGGCTGCCGGTGCCGGCATTGAAGAACACCTGCACGCACATATCGTTCCGCGCTGGGGCGGCGATGCCAACTTCATGGCGTCGGTCGGTGAGGTTCGCATTATTGTGGAACATATTATGGCAACGTACGACAAGTTATACCCGATTTTCAGTTCTTGACCGTTCATTTCCCCCTTCGGTAAACTATCACTCCTATGGAAAAGAAAATTCTCAAGGCATTTGAAGACAGCATTGCCGTAAAAAAAGAGTTCAGTAATGCGAACCTTACCAGGATTGCGGACGTATCCCGACTGATTGCCGATGCGTTCGGTGAAGGCAAAAAGCTGCTGCTCTTCGGCAACGGCGGAAGCGCTTGTGATGCCTCTCATATTGCCGCGGAGTTCATCAACCGATTCAAGAAGGATCGCCCAGGCCTGCCCGCTATCGCACTGAATACCGATGTCGCGGTCCTCACTTCGATTGCGAATGACTATGATTTTGTTGAGATATTTGCCCGCCAGCTGAGAACTCTCGGCGACACGGGGGATATCGCCATTGCGATTACAACCAGCGGTAATTCGAAGAACATTCTTAAGGCGATTGATGTCGCAAAAAAGAAGGGCATCAAAACCATCGGATTCACCGGTGCCAAGGGCGACAAGTTTGCGGGCAAGTGCGATATCGCTTTTGTGGTTCCGAGCGAAGACACTCCCCGTGTTCAGGAAACGCACATTACCCTTGCGCATGTTATCTGCCAGATGGTTGAAGAGATCCTCTTCGAGGTGCCGCGCAAGACGAGCTCAGCAAAAGCTTCCCCGTAACTCATGAAAATTCTCGGCATCGATCCGGGCAGCGTCTATTGCGGCTACGGGGTTGTTGTTGCTGAATCAGCTCAAAAAACAGTTCAGGCGCTAGGACGTTCAAACATACGTCAGTCGAAATGTATTGCGTACGGAGCGTCCGGGCGCATTGTTTTGCCTGCTAAAAAACCGCTCGAAATACGCCTCCGGGAGCTCTTCTGTTCGCTGCAGGACGTGATCTCGGAATTCGCGCCTGATGCTATTGCGGTTGAGCGTATTTTTTTTGCGAAGAGCACTAAATCGGCGCTCACGCTAGGCCATACCCGCGGAGTCGTCCTTTTGGCGGTTGCGCAGAGCGGCAAGCCCCTGCATGAATACAGCGCCCTTGAGGTGAAAAAAGCGGTCGTCGGATACGGCAGGGCAGAGAAGGCGCAGGTCGAGGCGATGGTGCGCCAGATTCTCGGTGTCCGTCACGCTCTCTCTCCTGACAGTGCCGATGCGCTTGCCCTCGCTCTCTGCCACGCCAATCACCAATCGTTCGCCGAAGCATCCGGCAAAATCAATCCGCTCCTGGCAGCGTACATTCAAAAACCAAAGGCCAAAAGCAGGAAATAGGGGCTTTTTGATTCTCCGGCAGGACTCCCTGCATCAGATTACTCTTCCCGGTTTTTGCGATGACAAGTAGTAGATGAAGACGGGTGCAGGTCTGGTATATAATGATGGACTAATGCTTAATTATTATAAGAGCAGCAGTGGTCGCGGAATCAATATAAACAATAAGGATCAACGCTAATGACCCCTGGCAATTTTCAGCAACTCGCGAATTTCATCTGGTCTGTTGCCGATCTGCTGCGCGGGCCATACCGCCCCCCTCAGTATGAACGCGTAATGCTTCCGCTGACGGTGTTGCGCCGGTTCGACGCCGTGCTGGCTCTGACCAAAGCGTCTGTGCTGAAGCGCTATGAAACCTTGAAAGACAAAGACCCGCAACTCGTCGATCGGGTGCTCAATGAACTGGCGAAGGACGAAGACGGCAAACCGCTCGGCTTCCATAACCACAGCCAGCTTGATTTCTACAAGCTCAAGGGAGACCCTGACAATATCGGCCGTCATCTCGCCGATTTCATCAGCGGATTTTCCGAGAATATTCGCAGGATTTTCGAGCGTTTTGAATTCGACAAGGAAATCGAAAAGCTCGAAGAAGCCAACCGCCTCTATCAGGTAGTAGCCCAGTTTGCCGAGATCGATCTGCACCCACGGCACGTGGACAACATCACCATGGGTCTGGTGTTTGAAGACCTCATTCGAAGATTCAACGAAGCGGCCAATGAGACGGCTGGTGACCACTTTACCCCGCGCGAGGTAATCCGCCTCATAGTCAACCTGCTGCTGGAGCCCGACACCAAGGTGCTCACCCAGGAAGGGGTCATTGTCACCATATGCGACCCGGCCTGCGGTACCGGCGGCATGCTGGCCGAAAGCCAGAACTGGATACGGGCCCACAACGAACGCGCCACCGTCAAAGTGTATGGTCAGGATTATAACCCCCGTTCCTATGCCGTCGCTGCTTCCGACCTGCTGATAAAAGGGCACCGCGACAGCCGCATCGAATACGGCAATACCCTGACCAACGACCCGTTTTCCGATATGCGGTTCGACTATCTGCTTGCCAATCCCCCTTTTGGTGTGGACTGGAAGGGAGAGCAGAAAGAGATTTCGCGCTGGCCCAACTTTCGCGGATACAGCGGCAAACTGCCGCGCGTGAATGACGGCGCACTGCTGTTCCTGATCCACATGATCGCCAAGTTCCAGCCATGGCAGAAAGGCAACCGCGACAAGCCCGGCTCGCGTATCGCCATTGTCTTCAACGGCTCGCCGCTCTTTACCGGCGGTGCAGGCAGCGGCGAGAGCGAAATCCGACGCTGGATCATCGAGCACGACTGGCTCGAAGCCATTATTGCCCTGCCCGAGCAGATGTTTTACAACACCGGCATCGGCACCTTTGTCTGGGTACTCAGCAACCGCAAAGAGAAACATCGCAAAGGAAAGATTCAGTTAATAGACTCGCGCGACCGCTGGACGCCCATGAAACGCAGCCTCGGCAACAAGCGTCGCTATCTGGACGAGGCTGTCATTGATGAGCTCACCCGTGAACACGGCGCGTTAGCAGAATCCAAAACAAGCAAGGTGTTCGACAATGCCGATTTCGGCTACCGGCGCGTCACGATTCTGCGCCCCCTGCGCCTGCGCTTCCAGATCACGCATGAGGCCAAGGAACGCTATCTCGACACCTGTCCCGAACTGCTCGATGCCGTTCTGGCCATTGAAGCGGAACTGGGTAACGATCCGCACTACGACTGGAACGAGGTGTGGGCGACTGCGCAAATGATTGTCAGCTCCCTGCCTGACGATGTCGAAGGCTGGGCCAAGGGCGCGAAAGGCTCGGCACAGAAAAAGCTCTTTCGTGATGCCTTCACCGAGGCAGACCCTGAGGCGGCGCCGGTTATCGACAAGCATCACAAGATTGCAAAGCTGGACTCCGAAGCCCTGTTCCCCGGGCAGACGTTGCCCAAGGTGAAAGCGGATGAGCTGTACGCCCTGCTGGGCCTCAGCGCCGACGGCAAGGGGAAGCATATTGAATATGAGCCGGACCCGGCACTGAAGGATTTTGAAAACATCCCGCTCAAGGAAGACGTTGTCAGCTACGTGCTGCGTGAGGTCCGGCCTTATGTGGCCGATGCGTGGATAGACCGCGGCGCTCTGGACGAGCAGGACGGCGGCATCGGCAAAGTGGGATATGAGATCAACTTCAACCGCGAGTTCTTCCAGTACCAGCCGCCGCGCCCGCTGGCCGAGATCGATGCCGAACTGAAGCAGGTCGAAAAGCGCATCATGGACCTGCTTCAGGAGGTAACCGAGTGAACGCACTGATTCGCGAAGTCCGCGAACTGATCCGTTCCGCGCGCCAGGCAGTTGTCCATTCCGTAGACCTCATTCAGGTGCTCGCCAACTTTGAGATAGGCCGCCGCATTGTCGAGCACGAACAGCAGGGCGAGAAACGGGCGGAATACGGCAAGTCGGTGCTCAAGGAACTTTCCGCCACGCTGACGGAGGAATTCGGGCGGGGATTTTCGCGGTCCAATCTGGAATACATGCGGAAGTTTTACCTGACCTATCAGGATCGTTTATTGGAGATTGTTCAGGCACCGTCTGCGAAATGCCTGAGCGACCAAAAATCCCAGACGCCATCTGGGAAATTGCAGGCTCCTCAGAAATCCCAGATGCCATCTGGCAAATTGTCCCTGCCCCAAAAAGGCCAGACGCTGTCTGGCGAATTGCCTGAAGCTGGGAACCCGCTGCCGATTTGGCAGATGCCGTCAGCCAAATCTGCTGCTCCCTTCAAGCTGAGCTGGTCGCAGTATGTTTTCCTGATTGCAATCGACAACCCCGATGAGCGCAGCTTTTACGAAATCGAGGCCGCCGCCAGCGGTTGGCCCCTGCCGGAGCTCAAGCGCCAGTTCAACGCGGGCCTGTATGAGCGGCTGGCACTCAGCCGCGACAAAAAAGGGGTGAAGAAGCTTGCCTCCGAAGGCCAGCTTGTCAGCCGTCCGGAAGACCTGCTCAAGGAACCGTACATGCTTGAATTTCTCGGGCTCGACGAGAAGAAAACCTATTCCGAATCCGATCTCGAAAAAGCCATCATCGACAAGCTCGAACACTTCCTGCTGGAGCTGGGCAAAGGCTTTCTCTTTGAGGCACGCCAAAAGCGTTTTACTTTTGACGAAGAGCACTTCTTCGTTGACCTCGTCTTCTACAACCGCCTGCTCCGCTGCTATGTGCTGGTAGACCTCAAGATCGGCAAGCTCTCGCATGGCGACCTCGGCCAGATGCAGATGTATGTCAACTACTTCGACCGCTTCGTCAAGCTGCCGGAGGAAACCCAGACAGTTGGAATCGTCCTCTGCAAGAAAAAGCACGACGCCCTCGTCGAAATCACCCTGCCCAAAGACGCCAACATCCACGCCCGCGAATACCAGCTCTACCTGCCTGATAAAGAGCTGCTACGCAGCAAGCTGACCGAATGGGGCGAGGAGGTGGGGGAGTGAGGGCCACCATTTCTATTGAGCATCGACGGCTCAAGTATGCGGCGACAGTCAACGACGAGTCGCTAACCGAAGCGACCGAACCAGACTATGAATTGCAGTACATAGATATTGGCAATGTCGATTCGTATGGAGCCGTTCATGATGTAGTTACGTATAAGTTTGAGGATGCGCCCAGCCGAGCGCGAAGAATTGCCCGACATGGAGATGTCATCATTTCCACCGTCAGAACCTACTTGCAAGCCATCGCACCGATTGACAATCCGCCTGAAAACTTGATTGTCTCGACAGGTTTTGCAGTTGTGCGTCCCGATGGCAATCTTTTCGATGCCCGTTTCTGTAAGTATGCGTTGCGAGAAAAGCACTTTCTCTGGGAAGTTGAAAGCCGCTCAACCGGCGTAAGCTACCCGGCTATAAATGCGTCTGATCTGGCTGACATTCATATCAGTCTCCCGCCGCTCAATCTTCAACACCTCATTGCCGACTACCTCGACCGCGAAATTGCTCGCATTGATGAGCTGGTGGCTGAAAAGGAACGGATGCTGGCCCTTCTGGAAGAAAAGCGCGTCGCACTCATCAGCCGCGCCGTCACCCGCGGTCTCAACCCCGACGCTCCCCTTAAACCCTCCGGCATCGAGTGGCTGGGAGAGATTCCGGCGCATTGGGAAGTTTGGCGACTGAAATACTTGGCAGATGTTCGCGGTGGGTTAACGCTGGGTAAAAGATATTCGAGAAATGATCTTGTCGAAATGATGTATCTTAGGGTTGCCAACGTGCAGGATGGATTCTTGAAGCTCGATGACATGCAAACTGTCGAGGTCTCGCCGGAGGAGGTGGAAAGTTATCTGCTTCAAAAAGGCGATGTTTTGATGAACGAGGGTGGTGATATAGATAAATTAGGCCGGGGCTGCGTTTGGCGGGAAGAGATCAAGCCATGCTTACACCAGAACCATGTATTTTCTGTGCGACCAAATCGTGTTGATCCCGAGTGGCTTGCTCTTTGGACATCCACCCTTCAGGCAAAACGATATTTTGAACTTCGAGCCAAAAGGTCGACCAATCTAGCATCTATCTCTGGCACGAATATTAAAGAACTGCCAATTCCTATACCTCCACAGGATGAGCAGATCAATATAAGGAACAACATTGAACTATCTTCGAAAAAGATCGCGTCAATTCAATTGGAATTGCGGCATTCCGCAGACTTGCTCAAAGAACGCCGCGCTGCGCTGATTACTGCTGCCGTTACCGGACAGATTCCGCTTGAGGAGATGCATGCATGAAACAGACCAGCGAAGCCGCTTTTGAAACCGCCATTGAGGCCGTGTTGCTTGCCGACGGCTACGCCACGTTGCCCGCGGCTGAGTTCGACCGCGAGCGGGCGATCTTTCCGGCGACGGCACTGACCTTTATCCGCGAGACCCAGACCAGGACGTGGGAGAAGCTGGAAGCCCTGCACGGCGCGGAGACCGGCGAGCGGGTGTTGCAGGCGTTGTGCAAATGGATGGATACCCACGGCGTGCTTGCCACCATGCGTCATGGTTTCAAGTGTTTTGGAAAGACACTGCGTATTGCGTTCTTTCGCCCTGCTCATGGGCTCAACCCCGAGCTTGAGGCCCGGTATCGGGCCAATCGGCTGTGTCTGAACCGGCAGTTGCATTTCAGCCCGAAAAACGAGAAGTCGCTGGATGTGGTGCTGTCAGTCAACGGAATTCCGATGGTGACACTGGAGCTGAAAAACCCGCTCTCGGGCCAGACTGCTGCCAACGCCATCCACCAGTATCGCCACGACCGCGATCCGCGCGAACCGATCTTCCAGTTCACCAGGCGCACGCTGGTGCATTTTGCGGTAGATACCGAAGAAGCGCATATGACCACGCGCCTTGCCGGAATCAGCACGCATTTTCTGCCGTTCAACCGGGGCAATCGGGGCGGCGCAGGCAACGAGCCCGACAAAGACGGGCGCAATTACAAAACTGCCTATCTGTGGGAAGAGGTGCTGCAGCGGGACAGCCTGATGGATTTATTGGCCCGTTTCCTTCATCTGGATGTGCAGGAAAAGGTTACAGACGACGGCAAAAAAGTGCGCAAGGAAACCATGATCTTTCCGCGCTATCACCAGTTACAGGCAGTGCGGCAGATCGTGGCTGCGGCTGCGGCTGAAGGTGTCGGGCATAACTATCTGGTCGAGCATTCTGCTGGGAGCGGCAAGAGCAACACTATCGGCTGGCTGGCGCATCGGCTCTCAAGTCTCCACAATGACAGGGACGAGCGCATCTTTGACAGCGTAGTGGTCATTACCGACCGGGTGGTGCTCGACCGGCAGTTGCAGAACACGATCTATCAGTTTGATCACCGGCAAGGGGTAGTGCAGAAGATCGATGAGGACTCAAAGCAGCTTGCGGAGGCGCTGGAATCGGGCGTGCCGATCATTATCACCACCTTGCAGAAATTTCCGTTTGTCTCCGGGCAACTGATGAAAATGGCGGAGGAACGCGGTGCAGGCAGCAGTCATCTTCCGACGCGCAAGTATGCGGTGATAATCGACGAAGCGCATAGCTCACAGTCGGGTGAGACGGCGACCGAGCTGAAAGGGGTGCTGGGCGGCGCCGAACTGATCCGCAAGGCGCGGGAAGCGGCGCAGGAGGAAGGCGAAGAGGAACTGGAGCGGCTGTTTCGCTCGATGGCCAAGCGCGGCCGTCAGCCGAATATGAGCTTCTTTGCCTTTACCGCCACGCCGAAGCACAAGACGCTGGCGATTTTCGGCCGCAATGGCGAGCCGTTCCACCGTTACACGATGCGGCAGGCCATTGAGGAAAATTTCATCATGGATGTGCTGGCCAATTATGTAACCTACAAGACCTTTTACAAGCTGATCAAAAAGGCTGCGGACGACCCCGAGGTCGAGCGCAAAAAAGCCGCTCGGGCGTTGTCGCAATTCATGAAACTGCATCCGCACAACATCGGCCAGAAGACCCTGGTGATGGTGGAACATTTCGAGCACAATACCCGCCACAAGATCGGCGGTCATGCCAAGGCAATGGTGGTGACCGGATCGCGGCTTGAGGCGGTGCGCTATAAACAGTCGTTTGATGAGTATATTGCCGGGAAGGGCTATGCGATCAAGACTCTGGTTACTTTCTCCGGTGTTGTGGAAGACGACAAGGTTCCTGATAAGACGTATACCGAAGTCGAGATGAATCGCGGGCTGAAAGAGAAGGAGTTGCCTGACAGCTTCGCCAAGCCGGAATACCGGGTGCTGCTGGTTGCCGAAAAATACCAGACCGGCTTCGACCAGCCGTTGCTGCACACCATGTATGTCGATAAGCGGCTTGCGGGCATTCAGGCCGTGCAGACCCTTTCGCGGCTGAACCGGACACATCCGCTCAAGGACGATACGTTTGTGCTGGATTTTGTGAATGATCCTGCGGAGATTCAGGAAGCCTTCCGCCAGTATTATGAGGGTTCGGTGATGGGTGAGGAAGTTGCCCCCGAGCGTCTCTATGAGGTGAAGGCCGAACTGGATGCCTCGGGTATCTACCTTGCATCGGAAGTGGACGAGTTCGCCCATATCTTCTTTGCGCCGAAACGCCGTCAGAGCCCGGCAGATCACAAGAATATGAATGCTCTTCTTGATCGGGCGGTAGCGAGGTTTCAGCAACTGCAGAACGACGAGGAGGAAGAAGCAGAACTATGGCGCGGCAAGACTCAGGCATTCCGGAATCTTTACAGCTTCCTGAGCCAGGTGATTCCTTATCAGGATAGCCATCTCGAAAAGCTTTTTACGTATCTTCGGCACCTGGCCCTGAAACTGCCCAAACGCAAGAGCGGGACGGGCTATCAGTTCGATGAAGAGGTTGAGCTTGATTACTATCGCTTGCAGAAGATCAGCGAAGGCTCGATCAATCTGGAGGAAGGCTATGTTCAGCCACTTGACGGCCCACGCGAGGTTGGCACGGGGATGGTAAGGGAAGAAACCGTTGCGCTGTCACGACTGATTGATCTGATAAATGAGCGTTTTGGTGGCGAGTTGACCGAAGCGGATCAGCTTTTCTTCGATCAAATTGCCGAAGCGGCGAGCCAAAACGAAGCCCTGCAGAAGGCAGCCGAAGTGAACTCGCTCGACAAATTTCATCTCGTTTTTCGTCAGGTGCTGGAATCGCTCTTCATTGAGCGCATGGAACTCAACGAAGAACTGTTTACTGACTATATGAGCAAGCCGGATTTGCAGAACCTCGTTTCCAAATGGTTGGGCAGTCAGGTATATGAACGACTGGCCAAGGGTGAAAAAAAGGACGTTGAAAAATAGAGACATCTCTTAACCTTGACGTTACATGCCATGCCTCTGAACATGTTTTATTGCACCTGCAAGGTAAAATAATTACGGGAGACTTGCTATGGAACTTGAAGAGATACTTACACGACGGAAAATAGTCTCTCTTGCCGGAAGTCGCTCCTTCAGCCGCGGGGAGGAATACTTCGAGAGCGGACTGGTAGGTCGCATCTCTGTGAAAAACGGGGTCATTTCAGCTCGGGTCAGGGGCACGCACATTTATGAGGTGCATCTGAAGGCAGAAGGGAAAGGTGGGCTCGATTATTCCTGCACCTGTCCAGTAGGTCGTGACGGCGAGTTCTGCAAGCATTGTGTTGCGCTCGGGCTGGCATGGATTGATGGGGCTGCCGGCAATGTTGCTGATGAGAAGGCGGATGGCCCGACGGCGAAGTGTTCACGGACATCCCGGCAGGAAGTCACCATGAAGGATATCCGCACGTGGCTTGAAGGGCAGGATACAAAGCTCCTCATAGATATGCTCATGGAGCAGATAAGGACCAGCGGGCAACTGAGGGAGGCGTTGACCCTCAAGGTTGCCAGAGCGTCGGTGCGCGGCATTGACCTGTCTGCTTATCGAAAGGCCATACGATCAGCGTTTCATGTTTCCGGATTTGTCGATTATCACGACATGCACGGATATGCGGCAGAGGTGAATGCTGTTATAGACAGCATCGAGCGGGTTTTTCACGAGGGTTTTGCGGAAGACGCCATGCTTCTCTCCGAATACGCACTGGAGCAGGCAACCCCGGCAGTTGAGCATGCGGATGATTCCGATGGTCAATTCAGCGAATTCAGCGAGCGGTTGCATAGCCTTCATCTCGCGGCATGCAAGGAGGTAACCCCCGATCCGGTGGAGCTTGCGGCGCGTCTTTTTGCCTTTGAAATGATGGATAGTGACCTGGATATCTTTTACGGCGCTGCCCAGACGTATAAATCCATTCTCGGGAAAGCGGGACTTGCGGAGTATCGCCGTCTTGCCGAAGAAAAATGGGCGACCGTGCCTGCAAAAAAACCGGGAAGCCGCGATGCCGGATATTCCGGGAAACATTTTCGCATTGCCAGTATCATGGAATCCCTTGCCAGGGCCGATGGCGATGCTGATGCCTTGATAGAAGTGAAGAAGCGAGACCTGTCGCATCCTTATGCGTTTCTGGAGATAGCCGAAATATGCAAGAAAGCAGGAAGAAACGATGACGCCCTTTCCTGGGCGGAAGACGGCCTCAAGGAATTCCCCGAAAATCAGGACAACCGCCTGCGCGATTTTGTGGCAGGAGAATATCATCGCTGCAAGCGCTATGATGAAGCATATAGGCTGTACCGGATTCAGTTTATCGAGCGGTCCGGGCTTGAGGAATATCAAAAACTTATGGGCTACGCAAAGAAAATAGACCGTGCGGCGTCGGCACGCGAAGATGCCCTTGCATTTCTGAGACAGGAGATCGAAAGCGAGACCAAGAGTCCAAAGGCGCGTTACTGGAGCGTCAAGCCCGATCATTCCCGGCTTGTCAAGATTTTTCTCTGGGAGAAAGATGCTGAAGCCGCATGGGCGGAAGCGACGGCTGGAGGGTGCAATGACCACCTCTGGCTGGAGCTGGCGAAGATCAGGGAGAAAGATCATCCTGACGATGCGGTGAATGTCTACAAGCGTCTTGTTGAACCAGTCATCGAACAAAAAAACAATCATGCCTATGACGAAGCATACCGTATGGTCAAAAAAATTCGCGAGCTCATGGACCGGACCGGCAGGCCGGCGGAGTTCGTGATGTATGTGGGCGATCTCCGCCTTCGCCACAAGCCGAAGCGGAATCTGATGAAGCTTTTGACGAAAATATAAAAAAGCGCAAAAGAAGACAGCATGAAACCGTTCTTATATACAAGCAAGGAAAAGACGTCGATCGAGAAGCTGCTGTCGCGGGCGGTGGATCCGGAGGCGGCGATGAATGTCGAGGAGTTCCATGGGTTTTGTTCCGGCCTTGCCATCCTTCCGGAAGCCATTCGTATGCAGGAGTGGATGCCCGTGGCTTTCGGGGAAGAGCAGCTTTGTTTTGAGGATGAGGCCGATGCCCGCCGACTGATGGGCGACTTTGTGGCATTTCAAAACCGGCTGGTTATATTGTGGAAAGAAACGAAGACCATTTTCCCGTTTGATCTTGGCGCGCTGAAAGTCGGCGATATGCGGAGGGTCGAGGACTGGACCTATGGCTTATACCAAGCCATGAATCTCAGACCCGAAGTCTGGGGAATGGGCGATGAGCCGGAGACTGATGAAGATGATGTTGTGACGGAGATTTCAACCGCCTGGGGTCTGATTACGGCGCTGGCGTATCCTGATCGCATAGCTGAGATTTACGAGAAAGAGACATTCGATCCCGATACAAACGAGCAGGACGAGGCGTTCTTCGTGAATCTCTTTGCCATGCTTCCCTGGGCTGTCGATGTGGTGCGAAATCATGCCGCGGTTCAGCCTAAAACGTATCCCGGAGGTATGACGCTGCCTTCACGTCTGACTCAGCATGTATCATCAAAGATCGGTCGCAACGATCCGTGCACTTGCGGGAGCGGAAAGAAGTACAAGAAGTGCTGCGGGATGAACTGATCCGTTGATGAACCATGATGGTGCCCTTGGCGGAGTTTTATTTCACCTGTAAGGTATACTAATACGGTGATTGCATCGCTCAGAGGCAAATTGTTTTCGAAGCGGCCAGACGGTCTGATTATTGACGTGCGTGGGGTCGGTTACCATGTTCTGACGCCGCTGACGACCCTTTCGTCGCTGCCGGACGAGGGGCATGAGGTGTTCCTCTTTACCTACACCCATGTCCGGGAAGACATTCTCCAGCTCTACGGCTTTTCGACCGAAGATGAGAAGCGGATTTTTCTGACGCTGATCGGCATCTCGGGCATCGGTCCGAGGATCGCACTCAGCATTCTTTCAACAATCCGCCCTGAACAGTTTCATGCAGCGGTGCAGAGCGAAGATGTTGATCTGCTCTGCCGTGTGCCGGGACTGGGCAAGAAGACCGCTCATCGCATAATCCTCGAACTTCGCGAGAAGCTTCCTGCGTTGATGCATGAGAAGCGTGATATCATGTACGACGATACGCTTTCCGCGCTCATCAATCTTGGCTACAAGAAGAACATTGCGCAGGCTGCTCTCGAAAAAGCCTATGCCAAGGGGCAGGGAGACCTTGAGGGGCTTCTCCGCGAGGCGCTGAAGTATCTGACGGTCGAAAAATGAGAGTGGATGATCGCGACATGAGCGGGCAGCAGTTGCCGATAACGACGCCGGATGAGGTGACGTATGATTTGAGCCTCCGTCCGCGGACGCTCAAAGAGTTTATTGGGCAGCAACGCATCAAGGAAAATGTTGCGGTTTTTATCGAAGCGGCGCTGCTGCGCAAGGAACCGCTTGACCATGTCCTGTTCTTTGGGCCTCCCGGTCTCGGAAAAACCACGCTTGCCACGATTATTGCCAATGAATTGAAGGTGAATATCAAGACAACCTCCGGGCCGGTTCTGGAGCGAGCCGGCGATCTCGCGGCAATACTCACCAACCTGTCGGACGGCGACATCCTCTTCATTGATGAGATTCACCGTCTACCGCGCATTGTCGAAGAAGTGCTCTATCCTGCAATGGAGGATTTCACGCTCGATATTATCATCGGACAGGGGCCGAACGCGCGGACGCTCAAGCTGAATCTCCCCCGTTTTACTCTGGTCGGCGCCACAACGCGTACCGGCATGCTTACCTCCCCGCTCCGTGACCGTTTTGGCGTTATCTGCCGCCTTGAGTTCTATACGCCTCTGGAGCTGGGAGAGATTGTCAAGCGATCGGCAATACTTCTCAGCATCGCCACTGACGAAACTGCAGCCGAAGAGATTGCGCGCCGCTCCCGCGGGACGCCCCGCATCGCAAATCGCCTTCTGAAGCGTCTTCGCGACTTTGCCCAGGTAAAGGGCGACGGGATTATTACCATCGATATCGCGAAACAGGGCCTTTCTTCGCTCGATGTCGACCATATCGGGCTGGATGAGATCGACCGCAAACTGCTGCTGACTATCATCGATAAATTCAACGGGGGGCCTGCGGGGGTAGAGGCAATTGCTGCGACGCTCCGTGAAGACAAGGACACGATTGAAGATGTATATGAGCCGTTCCTGTTGCAGGAGGGGCTGATTGAACGCACCCCCCGCGGGAGACTTGCGACACGGCGTGCATACGAGCATCTTGGAAGAACCGTCCCGCAAACGCTTTTTTCATAGCCATGCGACTGCTGATGCATATCTGTTGTGCAAACTGCGCTCTGTATCCGCTCTCGGTATTTGATGACCGCGCTGTTTCCATTACGGGATTCTGGTGGAATCCGAACATCCACCCTTTTCTGGAGTACCGGAGCCGCCTGGAGGCGGTAAAAAAGCTGGCCGCGCTGCGTCGGCTGCCGATGGAATATGATGATACCTACGGTCTGATAGACTTTCTCAGGCATGTCGCAGGGCACGAAGAAGAACGATGCGCTTATTGCTACCGGGTGCGGCTTGAAGCGACGGCGGTCAGGGCTCGCGCGCTCGGGATGGACGGTTTTACGACTTCATTGTTTGTGAGCCCGTATCAGAAATTTGATACAATACGGAAAACAGGACGCGAGGTGCAGGAGCGTCACGGCATTGCTTTTGTTGATGAAGACTTCAGGTCTGGCTATCGGGAGGGGATGCAGATGTCTCGTGAGCTTGGTCTTTACCGCCAGAAGTATTGCGGATGTGTTTATTCTGAAATGGAGCGCTATGCTACGGGCGATGAGGGAGCAGAAGAGCAAAGCCGGATTCCCCAATTCTGATAATGATGGAACACTTTGGCAAAACTCTTCTGATCCTCGGACTCGTCCTTGTGGTCTTTGGCGGCCTGCTCATGGTTTCCGGAAAGCTGCCGTGGCTGGGAAAATTGCCGGGGGATTTCGTGATTGAACGAAAGAGCCTCACCCTGTATTTTCCGCTTGCGACGGGTATAGTCCTGAGTGTTATTCTCTCGTTTTTTTTATGGTTTTTTGGAAGGAAATAAATGAAAACGTTGATTATCATTGCATGCAGCTTTTTTGTCCTGACGCTTTGCACCGGCGGAGCCTGGGCTGCCGAACATATGGTCCGCGTGCTGTTGCTGAACAATGGCATTGCGACAAAGCCGCCGCAGAAAGGTGAAGAGCTTGAGCAACTTGGCTCGGCCAAGGGAGAAGTGCTGCTCGGAGGCATGCGGTATTCCGGCGCGCTCGAAATATGGCGGGGGAGGAGCGGTCTTTACGTCATCAACGAGCTTCCGCTGGAAGAATACATAAAAGGGGTGGTTGCCGGAGAGGTCGGCAAATCATGGGATGCCGAAGCGCTGAAGGCCCAGGCGGTCGTGGCGAGGACCTATGCTCTGGTGCAGCGAAGGGCAGAAGGTGCCGCCGGCAAGATGCGATATGATCTCACTTCAACTGTTCTGGATCAGGTCTACAAGGGCGGAGATATCCCTGAATCTATTGCCGCCGCGGTGGAAAAGACACGCGGAGAAATTCTAACGCTTGATGGCAAGCCGATTATTGCCTTTTACCATTCAACCAGTGGCGGCATGACCGAGGATGCTGCTGAAGTCTTCGGCAAGAGCTATTCATATCTGCGTCCGGTGGAAACAAACTCGGAGCTCTCACCTTTTGATATCTGGCAGAAGCAGATTCCGCTGAAGGACATGGAAAAAGCATCCGGCGTCAAAGGGCTGAGCGATATCTCCATTGAGTCGTATACGGTGTCCGGCCGGGTTCGGCACTTTGCTTTCACAAACGGCAAGCAGAGCGTGAGGATTGTAGCAAAAGATCTCCGGAGGACCCTTGGCTGGGAGCGCCTGCCGAGTACCTTTGTTGAGAGCATTCTTCGCGACGGCGACACGTTTGTGATCGAAGGCCGGGGGTACGGCCACGGTGTCGGGATGTGTCAGTACAGCGCCCTTCAGATGGCAAAAGAGGGCAAGACCTACCGCGAGATCCTCTCATTTTTTTATCCCGGAACATTGCTGCAGCAGCATGAAAACCGCTGATTTCGATTTCGTTCTGCCCGAGCATCTGATTGCGACGCGGCCGGCGGCGGAACGCGACCAGTCGCGTCTGCTCGTTCTGCTTCGCAACGGCACATGCGAACACCGGCATTTCCGCGACATTGCCGAATATATTGCTTCCGGCGACCTCCTTGTCATCAACAACACGCGTGTCTTTCCCGCTCGGCTTCTTGCGCGCAAGCCTTCGGGCGGCAAGCTGGATATTATTCTGGTGAGGCCGTACGGCACAATGCTGGCATGGGAAGTGCTCTTCCGGGGTAAATATAAAGGGTGCCTTACGGTCAATGGAGTCCTCCATGCTCATATAGCAGAAGAGCCCGATGCTGATGGCGAAGCGCGCAGGATACTCCGCTTTGAGGATTTGCAGGAGGCCTCGGTTGAGGCCGCGCTCTGGCAGCACGGCTCCATGCCGCTTCCTCCCTATATCCGCAGAGATCCTGATGAGCAGGATAAGGAACGCTACCAGACCGTATATGCGCGGAACACCGGTTCCATAGCCGCGCCCACTGCCGGTCTCCATTTTACGCCTGCGCTGATTGAGGAGCTTCGCGCGCGCGGTGTTCGTATCGGAGAGTTGACCCTGCATGTCGGCATCGGCACTTTCCAGCCGATTCGTGCCGAAGCGCCGGAAGATCATGCAATGGCTTCCGAGTCTTTTGCTACTCCCGAATCGTTGTTTGAGGATATTCGGAAGACAAAGGAAGCGGGGCATCGGGTCATCACGGTCGGCACAACGGTGACCCGTGCGCTTGAAGGCATTGCGAGCGGCCGGTGCACGCTCGAAGGGGTGAAGAGCGGCATGATACACGGCAGCACCGATATTTTCATGTATCCCGGCTACGAGTTCAGGGTGGTTGATTCGTTGCTCACCAATTTTCATCTTCCGAGGTCCACGCCGTTTATGCTTGTATCTGCATTCCGCGGGTTCCCGGACATACATAATGCCTATGCTAATGCTATAGCTTTAGGATATAGATTTTTCTCCTATGGCGATGCTATGCTCATTTTATGACATTCCCGGGAGCTCATAAGCCGTCGCTGGTTATTCTCGGCAGGACGACTCTTGTGCTCGTTGTGTTGTGCGTTGCCTTGGTCAGCTTTGCTGTAGGCTATCTGGTCGGCTATCAGGTGATGCCCCTGGCGACCGGGGAGCAACCGGTGCTCGGCAAGCCTGATACACCGCGCATTATCTCTTCCGATGAGAAACGGGTGCTTGAACCGGCTCCGCTTTCTACAGGGCCTCAGCCGCCGCAGTCGGTACAGGCAGAAAAGCAGCCGGAGCCTCTTGTGTCGATTAAGCCTTCTGCGCCAGAGGCGGCAACCGGGACGATCGAGCAGTCCGCACCGCCGCCGCAAAAGCCCGCAACCGCTGAAACGAAAAAGCCGGCGCCGAAGGCAAAGCAGCAAGAGGCGCAGAAGCCTGCAGATGCGAAACAGGACAAACAGGAGACCGCCCTGAAACCTGAAAAGGGAGCCCCTTACCAGCCGGCGAACACCCCGAATCCTGTTGCTTCACAGTCGGGCAAAAATTCCCCCGCCGAGGTAAAAAAAACCATCGAGACGCAGAAAGCTTCCGCGAAAAAGGCTGCCAAGAGAGGAACGCCGGTAAAAGGATCGTATGCCGTACAATTTGGCGCCTTTGTTGACGCATCAAAGGCCTCTGCGTTGAAGTCGGAACTTGCAAAAAAAGGCGTGAAGGCTTATGTTGTAACAAAAGACAAAAAGACAAAATATTCACGGGTGCGGGCCGGCCGTTTCACAACCTATGCAGAGGCGGCGAACTATGCCTCCGCAACCGCAGCCACAACCGGCTTTGCCAGCTTTGTAACGAAACGATGAATATCGCCCGCACAGGCGCATCGGACATTCCTCCCGGAGGCTCCTACGAAAACCGCAGAATTTGAACTTGATGAAGAGCGCGAATATCCCTTTTTGCATGGCGGGCTCGACAAGACGCTCCGGATGATCGAAAAATCGCTCAATGTCGCCATTTCTGTCCGCGGCAACAAGTTGCTGTTGCAGGGCGATGACGAGCGAGTGGCGCAGGCTGACCGTCTGATTCAGGAAATTCGGGCCGTCAACCGGAGCGGCTATCTGCTGAAGCCGGAAGACGTTGCCTATGCGGTAAAATCGCTCGGCGAAGGCCGTACCGTGTCGCTGACGGAGCTTTTTTCCGGAAGCATTGCGGTTTCCGCAAAGAAACGTTTTATCATTCCGAAAACCGAAACGCAGCGGGAGTATATTGATGCCATCGGCAAGTACGATATCACGTTTGGCATCGGTCCAGCCGGAACCGGAAAGACCTATCTTGCCATGGCCATGGCAATAGCGGCATATCTTGCAAAGCAGGTTTCCCGCATCGTACTGGTTCGGCCTGCAGTTGAAGCGGGCGAAAAACTCGGCTTCCTGCCGGGCGATATCGCCGAAAAGGTGAGCCCGTATCTTCGGCCTTTGTACGATGCTCTCTACGATATGATGGATATCGAGAAAGCGTCAAAGCTGATTGAGCGGGGGACCATCGAGATTGCGCCGCTCGCGTTCATGCGGGGCAGGACGCTCAACGATTCGTTTATCATTCTGGATGAGGCGCAGAACACCACTTCGGAGCAGATGAAGATGTATCTGACGCGCCTCGGTTTCGGTTCCAAAACGGTCATTACCGGGGACATTACCCAGATTGATCTCCCCTCAGGCAGAGCCTCCGGTCTTATCGAAGCCATCCGCATCCTCAAGGATGTTGAGGATATCAAGATTATCAATTTTTCCCAGAATGATGTCGTTCGCCATCGTCTCGTGCAGGAGATTGTTGTGGCTTACGAACGGTATGAAAAGCGTGCCGCAGAAAACTAAAACCCCGCGGATTCAAGAGCTCAGGAAAAAAGGAGCGGAATATCTCGTCAACCACCGGGGCGATCTGAAAAATCTTGGCCGACTCTCGGGACTCTCCTTTCTTGTCGCGCTGATTATCTTCGACGGTTCGACAGCCGGCAACCCGCAGACTGGCCTTGCGCATTTTGTCGGCAGTCTGCTGATCTCAATGCTTATCCTCTTCATTTTTTACAAGGACATCAGGCGGTATAAGCCTATGTTCTACACTGACCGCAAGATGATGGCACTGCTCTCGCTTCTGGTGGTCGGCACGCTGCTCATAAGCCGTGTTTTTGTCTTCCTGCTCTCCGGGCTCCATCGCGGATTTGAGCTGCCGTTCGGCGACGCGTTCATTTTCGGCATTCCCATCGCTGCAGGGGCAATGCTCGTGACGCTCATTTTTGATTTCCACCTAGCGATCAGCTTCGCTTTTGTCATGAGCCTGTTGTCGGGAGTCTGGCTTGGCAATCCGTATATATCAGTTTATGCATTTGTGGGCAGCCTGACCGCCGCTTTTGCGGTGCTCCGGTGCCGCAGGAGGTCTACGCTTATTCTTGCCGGCGTCTATGTCTGCATTGCCAATGTGATGACGGTCTGCATGATACTGCTCCTGCAGAACCTGCTGCTATCGCCGGTTGCGCCGTTCAGTTTTTTGTATGCACTGCTTGCGGGCGTCAGTGTTATCGCGATTGTCTCCTCGCTTCTGCCGATTATCGAATATGCCTTCGGTCTGCGCACGGATATCAGCCTGGTGGAGCTGCTCGACCATGACCAACCACTGCTCAGGCAGCTCATGATAAATGCTCCAGGCACCTATCATCACAGCATACTGGTCGGCAATCTTGCAGAGGCCGCGGCAGAGGCAATCGGAGTCAACCCGCTCATGGCGCGCGTCACCGCCTATTATCACGATATTGGAAAGGTGAAGATGCCGGACTACTTTGTCGAAAATCAGGCGGGCACGGTCAGCAAGCATGAGAAATTGACGCCGCATATGAGCAGCATCGTCTTGATTTCTCATGTCAAAGAAGGTACCGAACTCGCAAAACAGAATAAGCTGCCCAAACCGGTCATCGATATTATCCAGCAGCATCATGGCACCAGCCTTATGACCTACTTTTATCAGAAGGCGCTTGAACAGGCGGACGGCCCTCCGCCGAATCATGAGGATTACCGGTACCCGGGTCCGCGCCCCCAGTCTCGCATTGCGGCGCTCGTTATGATGGCTGATGCAGTTGAAGCTGCTACGCGGTCGCTGAGCGAACCGACTCCGGCGCGAATAGAGGCCATGGTCGAAAAGATTATCAACAATATTTTTCTGGACGGACAGATTGACGAGTGTGAACTGACCCTGCGGGACCTTTCGGTCATCAAGGACAGTTTTACCCATGTGCTCCTCAGTATCTTCCATAAACGCATCCAATACCCGGAAGTCGATATGCGGCAGTTTGCCGGCCGGCAGGAAAAGCCGTTAAGTGGAGGCGCCCAGGCCAATGGTGGTAGCGGTAAGGAATCGGCAAAGAACGGTCCGGCTGCTGACTGACGCGGTGTCCGATTTCGTGCGGACGGCGCTTCGGTTCGCGCTCGCGAAAACGGTGCCGCGGGGGCATCGTGCCGATGCGGCATGGCACGTTGAAGTCAGCGTCATGTTTGTGAATGACCGGACGATGCGTGCATTCAACCGCGACTATCGCGCAAAAGACAAGACGACCGATGTGCTTTCATTCCCTCAGATTGAAGATAGCAGGACGCTTGCAGGCATGATACCCGGCTTTTCCGGTGACGGGCAGATTGCTCTCGGTGATATTGTCATCAGCATCCCGCAGGCTGTCCGGCAGGCTGCTGAGCTGCATGTCTCCTTGTCTGATGAAATATCCCGCCTGCTCGTTCATGGCGTTCTTCATCTTGTCGGCTATGATCACGAGCGGAGCATCTCGGACGATCATGCCATGCGCAGATTCGAAAATTCCATTCTCAGGAGGATAGGGAAGAATCCGCTATGCTTGAACTGATCGTCTTTCTCTGTGGTGCTGTTGTCATGATTCTGGAACTGGTCGGGTCGCGTATTCTAGCACCGTATGTCGGAACTTCAATTGTCGTTTGGACGAGTCTCATTGGAATTATTCTCGGGAGTCTCAGCGTTGGGTACTGGTATGGCGGCAAGCTTGCGGACCGCAATCCCAGCAACCGGGCCTTGTCGGCAATTATTCTGCTTTCGGCCGTACTGGTGGGGGCGATTCCCCTTCTGAAAGGACATGTGCTCGATTTTCTCCAGAATGCCATTGCAAGTTTTTCGGTCAATGCGGTGCTGGCGACCATCATTCTTTTCGCTCCGCCAAGCGTTGCGCTCGGCATGGTCTCTCCGTATGCGGTCCGGCTGCGCATGCAAAACCTTACGACGTCCGGAGCAACCGTTGGCAGGCTGTACGCCATATCAACGGTCGGCAGCATTGCGGGAACCTTTTTCGCCGGGTTTTTCCTGATTGCCTATTTCGGCAGTACTAAGATTCTTCTCATGCTTGCCGGCATTCTGCTGCTGATATCAGCGCTTGCTTACGCCCGCGGCTTTCTTGTGGTACGGGCACTCCTGCTTGCGCTTCTTATGCTTTCCTTTTTTCTGGTGAGCGTAAACGAGAAGATACAGGAGCGGCAGATGATTTTTTCGGTTGATACCCGGTACAGCCATGTGAAGATATATTCTAGTATTGACGAGCATTCAGGCCGTCCGACGCGGGTGATGGTAACCAATCCGAAAGAAACGCAATCCGCAATGTATCTGGACGATCCGGCGGATTTGGTTCTCCGGTACACGCGCTTTTACCGCCTCATTCATCACTTCAGGCCTGATACGCAGACCGCTCTTATGATCGGTGGGGCGGGCTTTTCGTATCCGAAAAATTATCTTGCCTCATTTCCGCAGGCGCGCCTTGATGTGGTTGAAATAGACCCCGACCTTACGCGCCTTGCACGCCGGCATTTTATGCTGCGCGATGAAGGGCGGTTGACGGTGTATCACGAAGACGGCAGAACATATCTGAACCGCGCAACCGTGAAATATGACGCCATTTTAGGTGACGCGTTCAGCTCGCTTTATTCTGTTCCGTATCAGCTTACCACGCATGAAACAGTTCTGCGCATGCACCACGCCCTCAAGGATAACGGGGTCGTACTGATGAACATCATTTCTTCCATAGAGGGGGAAACCGGCGAATTTCTGCGCGCCGAGTACGCGACATTCAAATCAGTTTTCCCCCAGGTGTATCTCTTCCCCGTCGGAAATCCAGAGGATGGCGGAGAGGTGCAGAACATCATGCTTGTTGCGCTCAAGAGCACTGCAATTCCATCTTTTCATGCAAACAATCCGGAGTTGAAACGCTATCTGGCGCATCGCTGGACGAAGCCGATAGCCAATGACATGCCGATCCTGACTGATGACCACGCGCCGGTGGATGCCTACATGCTGAAAGTCATTCGTACCCTTTAGGTCTGTGACGACCGCATGTATAACTCTCCCGTGAAGCGCTGGATAGAAAGCACCAATAACGCCATAGAGGGCATTCTTCACGCTGCCCGAAGTCAGCGGCATGTGCGGTACCATTTCGTTACCGCGGTCTGTGTGCTGCTTCTCAGCTATGTACTCGGTCTTTCCCGGGCTGACTTCATAGTTATCTCCATTGTCGTCGTCCTGGTGCTTCTTGCGGAGATGCTGAATACCTCGATTGAGCAGGTTGTCGACCTGATCTCTTCTGAACAGCACGAAAAAGCACGCATCGCAAAGGATGTCGCGGCCGGCGGCGTGCTGATAACTGCTTTCGGCGCGGCAGTGCTCGGCTATATTATTCTTTATCCCTACCTCGCTGACGCGTTCAAGAGCGGGATGTCCGTGGCAAAGCACTCACCCGCGGAGATTGCGCTTATTGCGCTTATTATCGTGCTGATCCTGGTTATTATGCTCAAAGCCTGGTTCGGTACAGGGCATCCGCTCAGAGGCGGCATGCCGAGCGGTCATACGGCCGTTTCATTTTCGGTGTGGACCATGGTTACGCTGGTGACGGAGAACTTCATGGCCTCTCTTTCAACGTTTCTCCTCGCTTTTCTTGTTGCGCGAAGCCGGATTAACTGCGGCGCGCATTCGCCGCTCGAAGTGTTTGTCGGCGCCCTGCTCGGCGCCGGTGTCACGGCAGCACTCTATCTGCTGTTCATCTGACCTTAAGAGGAAACTGAGGAAAGAACAAAGCATGGACGGGACAAAGCGGTCAGACATAAAGCCTGGTGTGCGCGTATTTGTCGTATTGAAAAAAGATCAGCGGACAGGTACTCTCACTGAAGGGCTAGTCAGAGACATTCTCACAAAATCGCCGACGCATCCGCATGGCATCAAGGTTCGGCTGCAGAGCGGAGAAGTCGGGCGCGTGAAAAAAATCCCCGGTTGATTACGCGCCGGGAACTGCTGCGGTTGTCGATTACGTGCCCCATGTGCGAGCCTCGCGCCGAATAATGCAGCTTCACTCCATGTCCCGTTGTGCGTCGCCCAAGCTTGTTTCCGGCTAATGACCATTTTCGGGTTAATCAATCAGATTCGCAAGCCGCGCAAAATCTTCGATGCTGAGGGTTTCGGCGCGGCGCACGGGATCGATGTCTGCCTTGAGCTGCAGTTCTTTGCAGTCGGGGATCAGCAACTTAAGTGAATTGGAAAGTGTTTTCCGTCGTTGGGAAAATGAGGCTCTGATGATTGTGAAGAGGGTCTTTTCATCTTTCACGGTCACGGGGGGGCTCACGCATATCCATCCGAATCACGGCAGAATCCACTTTGGGCGTTGGCCGGAAGGCTTCTTTGGGAATGATGAACCGCATCGCCGTTTTGTGTAATATTGAACAGACAGTGAAAGCACCCCATAGTCCTTGCCGCCCGGATGAGCGACAATGCGCTCAGCGACTTCCTTCTGGATCGTGAGCGTCATGGACTGGAGCTTTGTCCTGGCTTCCAGGAGGCGGAAGATAATTGGGGTTGTAATGTAGTACGGAATGTTTGCGACGACCTTGAACGTATCAAGCTGTTCGAACTGGTAGTCAAGAACATCCATATTGATGAGTTCAAGGTTAAAGTATCCGGCAAATTCGATCTTCAGCCGCGCATAGAGACCGGCATCAAGCTCAATAGCAATCACATTATTTGCCCGCCGCGCAAGAAGTTCGGTCATTCGGCCCGGACCGGGGCCGATTTCGACAACAGTATCATCGGCGGTTACCTGAGCCGCATCAACGATGTGGTTGAGAAGAGCGGGGTCGAACAGGAAGTTCTGGCCGAGTGATTTTCTTGCCCTGATCATGCCACTCCTGATATGACTCTGCGCTCTGAAGTGTCAAGCTTGCCGGCGCACTTGAGCGTGCTCATGTTTCCATTCGTGCGGCTGACCCGCAGGAAATCACCGCATTGTCGCTCCGGGAGGCACTGGATGCTCTTGGCGAGATTATCGGCATCGTCTCAACAGATGATATTCTCGATCGTATCTTCAGTCAGTTCTGCATCGGAAAATAGTGTGCACAGCAGGCGGAAGTCTTCACAATAAGAAACTGACGCAGCCCTGCTCTCCGCCGCGATGGAATAAGACGGTGTCATTATGCATGAGGCCAAAAGCGAGCCGGTTCCCCATAAGCAGTTCGTGGCAACCAGGGATTGATTGATCTGCAAAGGATGAGAATAGAATTCAACCAGCGAATTTCTTGTAAAAAATTGCCTTGCCGATTTCGGCAAATATTCCGTACAGAACCAGAATGCCGGCCAGTGCGCCGAGAAATTCGATGGGAACCGGACGCAGGCCCAGAATTTCGGCAAACGGCAAGAACGGTATTGAGATTGTTATGCCCGCAATTGCCACAGTCGTGATAGCGAGATACTTCCCCGGCCTGCTTTGAAAGAACGGTTTCCGCGTTCTGATAATGAGCACGACTAGTGATGCGGACAGCACCGATTCGATAAACCATCCGGTCCGGAACAGCACCGGATCGGCATTCAGGACATAAAGCAGAACGCCGAAGGTAAGGTAATCGAAGACCGAACTCAGCAGGCCGAAAAAAAGCATGAATCGTTTTATGAAGGCAATATCCCATCTCCGTGGGTTTTCAAGCTGCTCCGGATCAACATTGTCGGTTGCGATGGTCATCTCCGGGAAATCGGTCAGCAGGTTTGTCAGCAGGATCTGTTTCGGGAGCATAGGCAGAAATGTGAGAAAGAGCGATGACCCGGCTACGCTGAACATATTGCCGAAGTTGGCGCTGGTTGCCATAAAGACATATTTCATGGTATTTGCAAAGGTTTTTCTTCCTTCCAGCACACCGTCCTTCAGGGTCGAAAGGTTTTTTTCAAGAAGGACGATGTCGGCAGCCTCCTTTGCGACGTCCACCGCCGTGTTGACCGATATGCCGACATCTGCAGCATGGATTGCCGCAGCATCGTTTATCCCGTCGCCCATGAAGCCGACCACATGGCCTCCCTTTTTCAGGGCGCGGATAATCTTCTCTTTCTGATTCGGGTCAACCTCGGCAAAGATATTGTTTGCATCGGCAGCATGCACAAGAGCCTCATCGCTCATGGTATCAAGGTCGTCTCCGGTCAGCACTCCCTGAACCGGAAATCCGACGCTCTCTGCGGTATAACGGGCAATATGCCGGTTATCGCCGGTTATAATTTTGATATGTACGCCAAGCGTCTGGAGGGAGTCGACCATCTCTTTGGCGTCCGTTTTGGGTGGATCAAGAAAAAGCAGAAATCCGAGAAATGTCATGCCAGACTCATCAGCCCTGGTGCAGACGGCAGTTTCAGGGAGTTGTTTATACGCGAGACCAAGAATGCGAAGCCCTTTTTCGCTCCATTGATGATACAGACGGTCAATTGCCCCCAGATCCTGATCGATTGCGTATGAACGGCCGTTGCGCTCCACACGCGTGCAGATGGTAAGCATGCTTTTTAAAGCACCCTTTGTGATCATCGTGCATCCGTCATGCGCCTTTACAACCACGCTCAGACGCCTGCGCATAAAGTCATACGGAATCTCGTCTACCTTTTCATACGGTGAGAGGTCCTCTGGCGCATATGCAGTTATTGCTGCATCAATCGGATTCCTGAGGCCGGTCTGGAGCGCAGCATTCAGGTGTGCATACGAGAGAAGCTTCGGGTCTTTTTCGCCATCAACATTCAGATAGTCGTGCAGAAAAACCATTCCCTCCGTGAGCGTTCCGGTTTTGTCGGTGCAGAGCACATCCATGCTGCCGAAGTTTTCTATTGCGGCAAGGCGTTTTACAATAACGCCGCGTTGTGCCATTACCTGAGACCCCTTTGCCAGGTTGATACTGATTATCGCGGGCAGCAATTGCGGTGTCAGGCCGACGGCCAGTGCGAGCGAGAAGAGCAGGGACTCGATGACCGCCTTGTGAAAGTATACGTTGACCGCAAAGACGATCAGGACGAGAACAAGCGTTACTTCCATGAGCAGATAGCCGAAACGCCTTACGCCGTGCTCGAAATCGGTTTCCGGCGGTGCAAGCACCAGACGCTCGGCAATATGGCCGATTTCCGTGCTGCTTCCGGTATTCACCGCAACTGCAACGGCAAGCCCGCTCTCAACACTGGTGCCCATGAAAACCGTGTTCTTCCGCTGGGCAAGCGTGTGGCCCTGCGGCACTGCTGAGGAGGATTTTTCGACCGGGAAGGTCTCTCCTGTGAGAATCGCTTCGTTTACAAAAAAGTCCTTGGATTCGAGCAGTCGGCAGTCGGCGGGAATGATGCTTCCGGCAGCAAGGATGATATTGTCGCCCGGCACGATTTCATCAATAAAGACCTCTTTTTGCAGGCCATCCCGCAATAAGGTCGCTTTTGTTTTTACCGTCTGAAGCAGTTTGGCGACCGTATTGGCTGCATGATATTCCTGAAAGAAACTGAGCGCACCGCTTGCAATAATGATGGCAAGGATGATTGCCGTGTCGGCGAAATCCTGCAGTGCGGCCGAAACAATACTTGCGCAGATAAGAATGATGATAATCGGTGACCTGAACTGATTGAGAAAAAGAATGAGACCTGACTGTCTGGATTGTTTTTTGAGACTGTTGTGGCCATATATCGTCAGCCGCTCCCGGGCCTGCGCTTCAGACAGACCGGATCGGGAAGATTCCGCACGATGCAAAATCTCTTCTGCTGTCTGCTGCCAGTAGTTTCCCGGGATCTGCAAAAAAATCCTTTCAGGTTTCGGGTGCATAGCTCCGGTGCCTGTATCGGCAGCGTGCTGCGCTTTGCTTTGAAATTCTTGCCTTTTGTCCCAAGTATACTACGATAGCGGCAATTTGAGAGAGATCTGTGCCGGATTCAGACGAAAATCCGAAGCGACTCAGTTTGTCTGAACAGCGGCAAGAGGTTCTTAAGCAGGAAGCTGCTCTGGATCAAACTGCCCGCACTTGCGCACGGTGGCCGCGGACCAGTTTTGGTTTGCGACGTTTTCGGTCATGGGTCACCTTCCGGTGTTTCTGCGAAGAGCGTCACGATACAGTTTCGTCCATTTGCTTTTGCCATGTACAACGCTTTGTCCGCACGCTGAACGATGCTCTCGATGCTCGACTCTTCCGGCTTGCTCCGCAGCTCGGCGATGCCGACGCTGATCGTAATGCCGAACGGATCTGTCTCCAGGCGTCTGGCGGCGACACTTTCGCGGATGCGTTCGGCCATGGGCAGGGCCTGTTGGGCGCTGGTCTGAGGGAGCAGGATGACGAACTCGTCGCCACCGTAACGCGCCAGCACGTCAACCTCGCGGATATGGGCGGCCGCCACCTGCGAAATCCATGCCAGCGCCTCGTCGCCAACCATATGTCCGAGGGTGTCGTTGATCTGTTTCAAGCCATCCACATCGAACATGAGGATGGTCAGCGGTCGCGGATAGCGGACGGCAGCGGCGAATTCGCGGGCGGCGAGTTCGAAAAAATGACGACGGTTGAACAGGCCGGTCAAGCCGTCTGTACTCGCCAGCAGTTGTTCGCGCGTCAGCGACTGCTGGAGGTCACAGTGGATGATTTCAAGAGCATCCTTGGCGCTGCGCAATTCATCTTCGGTCTGCTTGCGTATAGTGATATTACTCACCACAACGCGGAATACCGGCTCGCCGTCGGCATCCTGCGCGGTGGTAGCCTTCAGATCCCCCCAGAATACTGTCCCGTCATTTTTCACCATCTGCAGTTCGCAAATCTTCGGCGCACCGGCTTGCCCTGAGCTTGCCGAATGTGTCTCAAAAACCTTCTTGCGGTGCAGGTAGTAGATGTCCTGGTCTTCAGGGATGATAAGACTGCTGAACGGCTGCCCGATAAGGGCGCTGCGTGCGACGCCGAGCAGCTCGGCACCGGTCAGATTGGCTTCCAGAATCAGCCCCTTTTCGCTGACGGTGAAATACCCAACCGGAGCCAGATCATACAGGTCGAAATACCGTGCTTTCGAGGCCTCCAGTTCCGCCTGTGTGCGGCGCAGCTCATCGTTCTGCATTTCCAGTTCAATCTGGTGTACCTGCAGCTCATGGATCACGCGATGCAGCTCATCAGGCAACAACGCCGGACGGCTTTCAGTTTCCTTTGCCCGCGCTATTTCCTCTGCCCTGCGACGAAGGGATTGCATCTTGTGTGAACGGTTTTCTTTTTCAGGCATGAGCGTGCTCCTTGAGGATTTGGCATTTGCGAGTGTAGTGAATAGCAGGTTGTGCATTGGCGAAGCCCGCCGGGCTGTAGCAGCCACCTTCCGCATTGAAGTCCGGCCGTTTCCCAAGGGGCGTGCCGGGCATGAGAAACCGCTCTCCTATTTTCCCAGAACCTTCTTAACCTGGCCGATCTTTTGCTGAACTTTGCCGGCTATATTTT
>CAYMRS010000021.1:19648-36600 GCA_964392915.1 uncultured Nitrospiraceae bacterium | reverse complement strand
ACTCTTCTGCCAGCCACTGTTGTACTTCCGCAGGCCGCTGTTCGTAAGCTCGTTTTAAAGATTGTTGCTGCGCGGCAGTCTGTAGCGGAGATCCCGGTGGATGATATGGCGCTCGAAAAAATTGTAACGATCCCCTCGGCGCTCAGCCTTGACGGCCACCATGCCGAGGTTGTTCTGGAGCCGACCGCGAGTGTGGAGCGTGCCGCACGTTGCCTTCTGGAAATTCCGGTGGGCGGCAAAACCCAGCTCAGAGCCGGCCTGCTGGAAGCGTGCCGCCTGCTGGAAAGGGTGGAAGCGGCCGGAGACATGGTTTCTTGTTGTTCTTGTCACCGATGGCCGCGCCAATCAGGCCATGACCGGCATGTCACCTGATGAAGAAATTGCCCGCATCTCGGCACTGCTGCGTGCACAACCAGGCATCGACATCATCGTGGTTGACACCGAAGAAAAAGGACGCTTTACCACGACCGACCGCGCCGCATCAATAGCCGCGATGCTTCATGCAGACTACTACACGATCGAAGATCCCAAAGGCCAGACGCTGGCAGATCTCGTGATTTCCCGGAAGGAAACCGCAGAAGGAATATAACCCGCGGTATTTGCGAAATTATCATGAGGCAATCGGTCTTTATGTGGCTCTCCGCCGGATAAAGCCGCGCCCCGCCATACAATGTGCCATGATGCCGGCTATCGACCATTTTTGGTTCATGCAAAGACAAGTGCGTTTAGAGCCGCCGGGTCAGATATCCTGAAAAAAGAATCATGCCGCCGCCGATAACCGTCGCGAATCCTGCCGTCTCCCCGAGGATGACGGCTCCGAGCAGAATTGCGGCGACCGGTTCGAGGTAGCCGAGTATGGCAGCCTTGTTTGCGCTTACCTGTCGCATGCCCCTGAAATACAGCGTTGGCGCTATGGTTGAGTACAGTATCCCCATGACAAGAAACAGCCACCCGGCGGGAAGAAACGGGTCCGGTGTCTGCGCAACGGGCAGGAGAAGCACGGAGATCATCAGATTCTGCCCGAAGGTCATCACCATGGCATCGATTCGCTGCGCCGCCTTGCGGGTGATAATGATGGCGAAGGCGTAGGCAAGACCGGAAACAAGTCCGGCAGCAATGCCGATACTGTCGCGATCTCCCGAAAACAGAGCGGTCGCAAACTGCGCAGGAGAAACACCGAGCATTATCCCGAGGCCGGAAGCGGCAATCGCAACAGCCAGAAATATTGAGACGGTCAGGCGCTCTCCCAGAAGGAACGGGGCAAGAAAGGCAACGAAAACAGGCGCGGTATAGTGGGTCAGCACCGCGTTGGCAATGGTTGTGTTCTGATAGGCGACAAAGAAGCTACCGGTATTGACAAGAGACACCGCACCCATCAGGGAAAGCAGCTTCAGTGCGTCGCGGTCAGGCATCTGCCAGTGAGGCCGGCGAAGCGTGAGCAGCAGGCTGAGCGGCAGCAGGGAAACGACGCACGGAAAGAAAATGAGAGATACTGCGGGCAATCCGGACAGGCGGATGATCACTCCCAGAGAGCTCCAGAGAAGAATGGCGGCTATAATATGGAACATGATTGTGTTTTCGTTCTTTGGCGCCCGCCGGAATCGCCGGGGAGCGGAGATGTTATAATAACAGTTATGCAAGCAGTGTGAATGCCGTTTTTACTTTAGCGGCTCAGGTCTAAAAAAGCAAACTTCCCGTATGGTTCCCCGGGGAGATCTCTCGCAGGTAGGAATCGGGGTAATTGCGTGTCTACAAAGTACCGGGAGATTAACGGCGGGCATGTATCTCTGAGTGTTGACAAGCTCCAGGTTGGCACGCGCCTGCCGTTTGATGTCTGCATCAGGGACGGCGGCGTTCTCAAGCCTCTCTTCAACAAGGGCATGATTTATTCCCGCATTGCGCAGTCAGTGCTTCAGGAAAAGGGAGTGTCCGAAATCTTTATCCAGTCGGCACATAGCTCCTCAATAGAGAACTATGTTGCCCAGTCGTCTGTCAGGGAAGGGTCGGTGCTTGAAGACCCGATCGCCTTCACGAATTATTCTCACGCAAAAGAAAAATATTTCCAGATAGAGCGCGGGTTGCTCGTGGCCGGCTCGCTGATTCCCTTTTCAGTTTATACGCAGGAACGCTTGAGTTTCCGTGAGCTTGCTGAAGCCAGCGATGCTGCTCCGTTAAAGATTGATGCCAAAATACTTCAGTCGGTCGGAGACCTCTGTATCATGAGCGCCGATGTTCCGAAGTATCATGCATATCTCAAGACGCTTGCCGGGGTGAAGAGCCTGTCCGCAGAGGAGGCCTCGCAGTTGAAAACGCTTGCGGTCAAGGAGAATGCCAAGGTCATCATGAAGGAGCTGCTTCAGGATCCGAGGAGCGGGGAAGCAATCAAAAAGACCGGGCAAATCGTCAATACTATGATCGACTCCATTCTCGAAAACCGCGATACCATTTATGACCTTGTTTCCCTCAAACAATATGATTATTACACGTATACCCATTCGGTCAACGTGGGAGTTCTTTCTGTCGGCCTCGGCATAGCGGTCAATCTCGACCGCTCGCAGACAGCCTTGCTCGGCATGGGGGCAATGCTGCATGATGTCGGCAAAAGCGCCATACCGTCTGAGACATTGAACAAGCAGGGCAAGCTCGACGATACGGAATATATGCTTATCAAAAGCCATGTTGTCGAGGGCGAAAAAATTCTCCGCTCAAATACGGAATTCCCGCCTGACGCGCTTCCGGCTGCACTGCAGCATCATGAGAAACTGACCGGGCGCGGGTATCCGGCGGGACTGAGCGGGAAAGAGATCAAGCTGTTCGGACGCATTGCAGCGATAGCGGACTGTTACGATGCTTTGACGACAAGGCGTCCTTACAAGGCTCCCATGACGCCGTTCTATGCACTGTCGGTTATCGCCAAGGAAACCGGGAATTATGACCCTGAACTCCTGAAGATCTTTATCAGAATGCTCGGCAAGATTAAATAATGGATCTGTTTTCATCCTCCGTCGATTCTTCTGAATCGCCCGAACCAGCGCCGGACGCGTCTCCGCTTGCCTATCGCATGGCCCCGCGCTCGCTTGATGAATATGTCGGACAAGAGCATATCATCGGCGAGGGGAAGCTTCTCCGTCGCGCTATTGAGGCCGATCGCATATCGTCCATCATCCTCTACGGCCCTCCAGGAACCGGCAAAACAGGACTTTCCCGTGTCATCTCGCATCAGACAAAGTCTCGTTTTGAGTGGCTGAACGCCGCAACAGCAGGGCTGGATGACCTGCGCAAAGTGATGCAGCGTGCGCGAACGCTTAAAAAGCAGGGAGTGCGGACGGTGCTTTTTCTTGATGAAATCCATCGCTTTAATAAACTGCAACAGGATGCGCTTCTGCCTGATGTTGAAGAGGGCAACCTTATTCTTATCGCGGCGACGGTTGAAAATCCGTTTTTCTATGTGAACTCCGCGCTGCTGTCGCGGAGTCAGGTTTTTGAACTCAAATCGTTAAGTGAAGACCATCTCTATCGCATTCTTAACCGCGCAGTGCATGACGCTGAGCGGGGCCTTGGCGCCATACCATTGCGGGTTGATGATTCAGCGTTGCTCCATCTTGCAAAAATTGCAGACGGCGATGCCCGAAAGGCGTTGTCGGCACTGGAAATCGCTTGTCTTACCACTCCTCCGGATGCTGACGGCACCGTTCATGTTACGCTGCCGATAGCCGAAGAGTCGATCCAGAAAAAGGTGGTCGTCTATGACCGAGATGGAGACCAGCACTACGATACGATTTCCGCCTTCATCAAGAGCATGCGCGGCTCAGATCCGGATGCGACTGTTTATTACCTGGCCAAGATGATTTATGCCGGAGAAGACCCGCGTTTTATCGCCCGTCGCATTGTAATCTGTGCATCGGAGGACGTCGGGAATGCCGACCCCATGGCTCTGGTGCTTGCTACCGCGGCTCTCCGCGCCGTTGAGTTTGTCGGCATGCCGGAAGGCCGCATCCCGCTTGCTCAAGCGGCAATTTATGTTGCCAACGCTCCAAAGAGCAACGCCAGTTATGAAGCGATTGACGCCGCCCTTGCAGATGTCGAGAAGAACGCGACCCTTGAAGTGCCGAATCACCTCAAAGACGCCAGCTATTCAGGGGCGAAGAAGCTAGGCCGCGGCGAAGGCTATAAATATCCGCACGCATACGGAGGTCAGGTTGAGCAGGAATACTTGCCGGAGAAAAAGAAGTATTACAAACCGCAAAAATAAGAAAGGGCGGCAGAAGCCGCCCCTTCTTATTGTCAGAGAATAACAGAATCCGATGCCCGACCGTTGCTTACCTCAATCCCGTCAGTCTTCCCGCTTTTTCTTCTTTTTTCCTTTTCCCTGTCCCGGACCATCAATTATTTTGAACGGACCGTCTCCCCGCTTCAGGGCATGAAACTCCGGCGAGCCGGGCTTGATGCCAAGTTTCTTGGCAATGACTCCCCAGCCCTTTCCCCGATTTGCACTATAATAGTCGGCGACATACACAGGCGGCTTCCCTGAAAGCTGAGAAAGCCAGCAGGTCATATAGACGTCGCCCGGAGAGAACCGATGGGTATGCATCATGGACTCGACGACGGATCGGGTCACGCCGTACACCTGATTCATTCTCATCATGAATCTGTCCATATTCTGCAGGGCATCGTTATCAACATCCGATAAATGCGCATCAAGTGCAGCACTGTTTTTCGGAGCAGCATGCCCGCAGGTTGCCAGGAGCAGAATGAAGGCGACAGACCAAAAAAGAATCCTTTTCATGAAAAACTCCTTTTTTTCTAATGTCTGAATGCCCGCTGGCCGGTGAAGACCATCGTCACTTTAGGGGTTGCCTCATTGCATGCCTGAATGGTCTCGAAGTCGCGCTCCGAGCCGCCAGGCTGAACGATGGCACGCACTCCCTGCTGGATGCCGACGTCAACTCCGTCGCGGAACGGGAAGAACGCATCAGACACCATCGTGGAGCCGACAAGTCCACCCTTGTCCTGTGTTGTCTGCGCGTCAATCTCCCTGAGTGCTGCGATGTCGCGCTTGCCTTCGCTCGCTTCAAGCTCATAGGTTTTGTAAGCAACGCCGAACTTCCTGAAGCAGAGCGCATCAGCATACTTGGTGTATGCCTTGAATACGGCGATCTCGGCAACGCCGACACGGTCCTGCTCGCCGGTGCCGATGCCGACGGTACAACCGTCCTTAATATAGATTACCGAGTTTGACGTGATGCCCTGCTCGACGCTCCAGCCGAACAGCATGTCGGCATATTCCGCTTCGGTCGGATTGCGCTCGATGCTGAATTCCTGACCTTTATAGACCGTCTTTGCCGGGAGGAAATCATCTTTCGTCCGAATGCGGTTCATTGGAGACTGTTGCACAATTATGCCGCCGTCGATCAGGCATTTAAAGTCGACAAAGCGAGCGGAGCGGTATTTCTCAAGGTTGTTGATTCGCGCAACTTTAACGATGCGGAGGTTCTTCCGCCTGGCAATAATTTCGACAACACCGTCTTCAAAGTCCGGAGCCGCGACAACTTCAAGGTAATTGGAGCTGACAAGTTCTGCAGTGGCTTTATCCATCGCCCGGGTTACCACAAGGCAGCCGCCGAACGCCGCAATGCGGTCAGACATGTTGGCGCGGTCATAAGCCTCAGCAACGGTTGCTCCGTATGCAACACCGCACGGGTTGTTATGCTTCAGGATCGCCGCTGCCGGACGCTCAGTCAAAAACTTCAGAATATTCAGGGCATTGTCGAGATCGGTCATGTTCGTCTTGCCGGGATGCTTGCCCGCCTGTATCATGTCCTCTTCGGAAATGCTGCTGACCAGCCCGTTGCCCGGATTGATGAACTGGCAGCCACCGAGAAGCAGATTGCCGTTGACCAGTTCATACATTGCGGCTTCCTGATCCGGGTTTTCACCGTAACGAAGTCCTTTTTCGACAACATCTCCCGTTTTTTCATCCGGAATTTTCCAAGAACGCTTGCGGTAGACAAGAGGCTGGTCGCCGAACTGTATAGTCATCGTTTCCGGGAAATGGTCGTCCATTATGGTTTTGTACATTTTTTTGAGATCTGACATGACTAAGCCTCCTGCAGAGGAAAATTTAATATGTTTAAGAATAGCAGATTAAAGGTGCAAAGTGAGAGGTCAGGAGTTCTGCTGCCTTGACCTCTCGGCAAGCCTGCTCATAAAATATCTGGGATTGACAAAGAGTTGAGGGATTACAATGGAACTTCTTCTGCAAGGGTTAATCGGCATTGCGGCGCTTGTTGCTTTTGCCTGGCTCATCAGCGAAAACAGATGTCACGTGCGGTGGTTGATGTTGGTGTTGCACTAACGGTTCTGGTCGGTCTTGCAGCAGTGCTTCTTAAGCGTTCTTTTGCAAAAGAGGTGTTTCGATGGCTGTATCACGCGGTGAGTCTGATTGAACAGGCAACCCGCGCCGGAGTCTCGTTGCATGATGGTTGACCTGTCACATGATATCAACGGGGGACCCTGAAGCTTATTGTAAGGAGATAACGATGTGTGAATTTTGCACCAAACATGGTGACGGGCAGATCTGGTATAAGAATGCGAAGAATTTTTCGGGAGATCTTGTCTCCGACCTGAAGCGCCGCGGCTATATCGAACGGTTTGTAAAGGAAACAATTCAGGACGGATTTGTTCAACTCGGCAGGCTTGAAACCCTTGTCCGGAAGAGGGGTGATTTGCCGGAGCGTGTGCGAACGGCAATGGAAAAAAACGCACGACAGGAACACTTCGGCCAGGTGCTGCCTATGGAAGAAATTCGGGATTTGGTGATGAAGGCCGATACGGTTGTGCGCATGCCGTGCGCATGCCGCTGGGCAATGGGCAAGGGTGAAGTGCGGGCCTGTTACGGCATCAGCATCGGACCGGATCAGTGGTACCGGCATATCGACATGAGTTCGTTCGGCCCTTTGCCGGATGAAGGACTGGAGCCGGTCGATCGTGAAGAGGCTGTTCATCAGATGGAGCATTTGGAAGAACAGGGCGCGGTGCATACGATCTGGACGATGATGACACCTTTTATCGGCGCCATTTGCAACTGCACGCTGGCGGATTGTCTTGCCATGCGCACGCTTTCCGGCATCAAGGTCGAGACGATGGCGCGCGCCGAGTTTGTTGCCGCGGTAGATGAAGAAAAATGCACCGGCTGCGGTCAGTGCGAGGCGACCTGCCAGTTCCAGGCTATCAGCGATAAAGAAATATCGGGCAACCACTATGCCGTGATCAATACCCATGCCTGCTATGGCTGCGGGCTCTGCCGAAACTCCTGTCCGGTTGAGGCGCTCACTCTTGCGCGACGATAAAAAACTTCTTCAGACTCCCCGTTGATGGGTCGGCCAGATATATTTATGGAGTTGAAGGTTCAGGCGAACGGGCAGGCAGTCTTCCAGCATCCATTTCACCAGGTCTGACGGGAGCACCATGCCATGCGCGGGCGACAAGAGTACCGTGCAGATTGCGGCCAGCGCTTCGTTGAGCACCAGGTGCCGCGCCCATTCATAATCCTGCCGCGAACCAATTACGCACTTGATCTCATCTTCTGGCTTCAGAAAATCCAGATTGCTCCAGAGCATCCTGTCGGCCATGCCGCTCGACGGAGTCTTGATGTCCATGATAATCTTCGCCCGCGGGTCGGTGTGTTCAATGTCCTGCGATCCGTTTGTTTCGATCAGAAGCTCATACCCCGCATCGCAGAAAGCGGAAACAAGATCATGGCTCTCTGCCTGAAGAAGCGGCTCCCCGCCGGTCAGCTCGACGAGCCGGATGCCGAGGGAGGCTGCTTCGGTGAGGATTTGATCAATCGTCATCTCATCGCCTTCGTCATATGCATATGTCGTGTCGCAATACGCACAGCGGAGGTTGCATCCTGTCAGGCGGACAAAGACGCAGGGACGGCCCGCGTGGGTTGATTCTCCCTGAATACTGGCAAAGATTTCACAGACATTCATTGCGTGAGACTCCCTCTCTCCGGAGTTATGGAGTACTCTAGCACGCCGCATTTGAAGGGGTCAAAAGAGCTTTATATGTAAGATAGCTATGAGCAGCATTGACTTGTGCTATAATGAATCTTATGGATATTCATCAACTGAGAGTCTTTGTGTCGGTATTCAAAAACCGGAGTTTTTCACGCGCATCGGAGCAGCTGCATCTTACGCAGCCAACTATCAGCGACCATATCCGGACGCTTGAACAGGATTTGCGCTGCCGGCTGTTCGACCGGCTCGGCAGGAGCATCATGCCGACAAAAGAGGCGGAAGCGCTCTACATCCGCGCTGTGGACATCATCGAGCGTGCTGATGCCATCAGGGACGCATTGGGTCAGTTTTCTTCCGAACCGAGCGGTGAGTTGATAATTGCCGCCAGTACTATTCCCGGAACCTATCTTCTGCCTGCTACCATGGCCAAATTCAGAAAGCAGTATCCGTCCATTTCATTTCAGATAGTAATCGGCGATTCACGCGCCGTTGTTGAACGGCTTTTGAGTCACGAGCTTCTTGTCGGAGTTGTCGGAACAAAGCTGGGCAGCAACCAACTGCACTATGAGCCTTTATACGATGATGAATTGATTGTTATTGCACCGCGTGATTCTGCTCTGAAGCAGACAATTTCTGTTCAGGAGTTTCTGAAATGTCCTCTGGTAATGCGCGAGGAGGGTTCGGGCACCCGGAAGGAGATTGAACGCATTCTGGATGCAAAGGGACATTCATTTTCCGATCTGACGGTCAGCGGTATCTTTGGAACGACCGATGCAATCAAGCAGGCAGTAAAGGCAGGATTGGGCATCTCGGTTCTTTCCCGCGTGGCGGTTCATGATGAACTGGCTGCCGGAATCCTGAAGGAAATTAAACTCAGCGGGTTGAAGATGCGCCGGCAGTTTCTTCTGGTAACGCATCAGAAACGCACCTTGCCGTCCGCATATTCGTTGTTCTACAAGTACCTGCTGCCGGCAGGATCACAGGCTCCCGCGAAATAACAAAAAGGAGGGTTGTCTCCGCCTTTTTGTTATGAGCAGAAATGCTACTGAAGAATTTTATCAGCGCTCTCCCTTGAAAAGCCGACAGCCCGCTTGCCTTTCGGTCCGATAAAAGTCGGCGTACCGTCGACGCCGACTTTTCGGGCGAGATCAATCGAAGCCGCAATCTTGTCCTCCCCTGCCTTGCAGGACTGACCCGAGTAATCCGCGCGCACATAGTGGTCAAATGTCATGGAGCCGCATATCCCCCTGATGGACTTTTCTTTTGCCGCAGGGTGCATCGGCAAGGGGAAAAGAACAACCCGGACTTCCACTTTTTTTTCAAATGCCCACTGCTGAATCTCTGCCTTTACTTTTTCGCAATAAGGACAGTCAGGATCGGTGAACAGGTATACATGCTTTTTCGCCCCGGTCGGCTTGTACGTGAAGGCTACAGTATTGTTCAGCGCCTTTTCGTTCTGGCGGAATACCTTTTCATTGAGTGCGGTCAACGTTTTTTCCGCGACAATTTTTTTGTCCTGATAGAGATTGCCGATCAGAACCCCCGATTTGTCGGCGGTCGTATAGGTCGTAACCTGCTCCCCACGAATGCGAACGACCGCTTGGCAGAGGCGCACATCCTTCAGCGCCTGCTTGTCTGAAATCTCATCGACAATAAACGGAAGCTTTAAGTTCAGAAATTCTTTGGTTACGCCGTCACACAGGCCGCCGCTCGCAGTTGCTGCCGTTGAAAGGGCACCCAGCAGCGCCATGCCTGCAACTATGGTTTGTAGAAGCATGTTTTTCTCCTTCAGCAATAGGGTTTTCTACTATACCGCTTTCGCCGGGCGGGCGTCCACAAGTGCCATCTTTAACAGACTGCTCCTGAAATGTTTGAGGTGAATGTCAATTCGTGGATAAAACGGCATATCAGAACGCAAGCAGTGATTCAAGAAAAAATATAGCCCCGTTCTTGTCGAGCGGGGTATTGCCTGAGCCGCACTGTGCGTCCTGAACGCAGGAGGGGCAGCCATCGTCGCAATCGCACGCCTTCAGTATCCCGATGGCAGCCGCAATCCATTCACGCGGCACATCCAGCACTCGTTTGGTGAGACCGATGCCGCCGTCATAGCCGTCATAGATGAAAATTGCGGGGGACTTCAGTTCCGGATAGAGCGGGTAACTGATGCCGCCGATATCTCCCTTGTCGCACAGGGCGAAGAGCGGAATCGAGTTGATCATCACATGCTCTGCGGCATGAAGCGTTCCGGCAAGGTCAAATCCGCGCTCAACGACCTCATCAGCTAGCCCACGGCTGATCGCCATCCAGATGCCTTCGGTCTCAAAGACATACTCCGGCATCTCAACCGCTGTCCGTTCCAGCCTTGTTCCCTGAAAGAGATGCTTTTTGTCATAGCCGACCACCTGATATGTGATGCGAACTGTGCCGTACATGATCTGGACATCCCGGCTCAGCAGCGACGGAAATCGGGCGGCAATATCGACGATCTCGGCGTGTTCGTTCGAAAGCGCCTGCGTGTAATAATCAACATTCACTTCACGGCAGTAAGCCGTATTGTCTTCGAGGTCAAGGCGGCTGACGCGGTATTGCCTGCCGCGATGCAGATAAATCGCGCCCGGAAATGCGTCGCGGTAGATACGGCGGCCATCGAGTTCTCCGATGATATTTCCGCCTTCATCCCGGACGCGGAGCGACTTTCCGACGCTCCTGATGCCGACCGTGTTCTGAGGTGATTTGATGCCTGAAAACCAGAGGTCGCCGCGTTTTCCGGCAACCAGCGAGCGTTCCGCAATAAGTTCGTCAAACACCGGCTCTCCGATATAGCCGCTGTAGACCGGGTCATCAATCGTCAGCCACCGTTCGTTCGCGGCACAGACAAGATGCTGTTTCAGGATTCGCTCGTTTGCCGGATCGCACGACGCAGACTCATGCGGTTTTGAAAAAAGCATTTCCGGATGCGAAACAAGGTAGTGGTCAAGCGCATCCTTCAGCGCAATCATCACCACCAGAGACTCGCGGTCTCCGCGTCCGACGCGTCCGGCCCGCTGCCACATGCTCGCGATTGAGCCCGGATACCCGCAGAGAATGCAGACATCGAGCCCCCCGATGTCTACCCCGAGTTCCAGTGCGCTGGTCGAAATAACACCCGCCAACTCTCCGTTAAACAGCTTCTGCTCTATTTCCCGCCGCTCCAGCGGGAGAAATCCGGCACGGTACGGGCTTATCCGGTCTGCAAGCAGCGGGGCGCGCTGGACAGCCCATTTGTATATCAGTTCCGTAACCTTCCGTGCTTTTGTGAAGACGATTGTGCGCAGACCGGCATTGATGCACTGCGTAAATATTCGGGTTGCTGCTGAATACGGGCTGTCGTGAGGGCTCAGGCAGATGAAGTGCCTGCCGGACCGGGGCGCGCCGGTCGTATCAACAACGCTGAACGAAAGACCGGTGAGCGTGTCGGTAAATTCCTTCGGGTTTGCAATTGTGGCAGAACAGGCGACAAAGAGCGGCGTTGCCCCCCAGTAGTCGCAGATGCGGCGGAGCCGGCGGATGACGTGGCTCACATGCGACCCGAAAACGCCCCGGTAGGCATGCACTTCATCAATGACCACATACCGCAGATTCCGGAAAAACGGCTCCCATTTTTTATGGTAGGGGTTAATGGCCAGATGCAGCATGTCCGGGTTCGTGAAGATGACGTTCGGCATCTCTTCGCGTATGCGGCTTCTCCGGTATGGCTTTGTATCGCCGTCGTACACCTCGGCGTGCCGTATCGGTTCTTTCCGTCCGGTTTTCTCCACAGGCCCCAGCACGGCGTCAAGCAGGCCGTTCAGATTCCGCAGCTGATCCTGCTCCAGCCCTTTGAGGGGAAAGACATACAGAGCCCTTGTTTCGGGGTTGTGCAGAATGGTCTCAACGACCGGTATATTGTAGATGATGCTCTTCCCGCTTGCGGTCGGCGTCATAACCACCACATGCTCGCCGCAGCGGATGCGGTCAACGGCTTCGGCCTGATGGCTGTAGAACTGTGAGATGCCCTGAGCCGCCAGCGCCTTTTTGATACGTGGTTCCAGCACCATCTCCGCATATGCCGCCTCGCGCGGCGGAATGAATTCGTGCGCAGTAATGCCGGGACCGGTCAGCCGGTCGGCCTTGAGCGAGTCGATGAGATTATGCAGGATTTCGTCTTCGGATAGGGACATGATGTTCTTATGGGAATTATACCGCAGACGCGCCGGTATCTGCGGGCACAAAGATGAAGCGAACATGCTACAATCATGGGCAGAACTCTTCAGAGGAACGTCTCTGAAGATTTTTGCAAGGATGAAGCGTCGCCGCAGGTGATATCGGGGAGGATATTTTGTTTATGAAGCGGATGCATATGCAGCGTGGCGCGCATGCCGGGTAGCTCTTCCTCCGGCATCCGGGATAACCGTCCGGCCCGAGGCACTGTTGCCTCATTCCTTCAGGAAAAGATTCAGCCCGAAAGCGCACTTTCATTTGTTTCCGCTTATTTCACCATATATGCCTACGAAGCATTAAGCGCCGAGCTTGAGCAGGCAGGCAGTCTCAGGTTTCTCTTTGGGGAACCCAGCTTTCTGCAAGGCATTGATCCAGAAAAAAAACAGCGGAAAGCCTTCAGGATAGAAAACGATCAGCTTGAGCTGACCAACAGGCTTGAGCAGAAGCGTGTCGCCCGTGCCTGCGCCGACTGGCTGCGTGCAAAGGCAGATGTGAGAACAGTTACCCGTGAGGGGTTTCTCCACGGCAAGATGTATCACATCGCAAATCATGGTGTTGAAGAGGCCATTCTGGGCAGCTCGAATTTTACGGTGCGCGGGCTGGGACTTGCTTCCAACGGCAACAACATCGAGCTGAATCTTGAAGTGGACAGCAACCGCGACCGCCGCGACCTCAAGGCATGGTTCGATGAACTCTGGAACGACGAAACCCTTGTCCGCGATGTAAAGGCGGAGGTTCTTGCGTATCTTGAACAGCTCTATCAGAACCACACCCCCGAGTTTCTTTACTACAAGACGCTCTTTCATCTGTTTGAAAAGTATCTTGAAGACAACGCCGAGATCGAAAACAGACTCGGCAAAACATCGCTTTTCGAGAGCCAGGTCTGGATGAAGCTCTTCGACTTTCAGAAAGACGGCGTAAAAGGCGTCATCAACAAGGTTCTTACACACAACGGCTGCATACTTGCCGACAGCGTCGGCCTCGGAAAGACTTACGAAGCGCTGGCTGTTATCAAATTCTTCGAGACGCGCAACGAACGGGTGCTGGTGCTCTGCCCCAAGAAGCTGCGGGAGAACTGGTCAGTCTATCAGGCGCACACGGGTAATCTCCTGAATCCGTTTCCCGAAGACCGTTTTGGGTACACCTTGCTCCACCACAGCGACCTGAGTCGTGAAAAAGGCGAATCCTGCGGCATCAATCTTGGAACATTCAACTGGGGCGCCTATGACCTCGTTGTGATTGACGAATCCCACAATTTTCGTAACAACACCAAAGGCAGGCGGGATGAATCGGGCGAGATTGTGCGGCTGAGCCGCTACGAACGGCTGATGCGCGATATTATCAGTTCAGGGGTGAGAACCAAGGTGCTGCTTCTGTCGGCAACACCCGTCAACAATACCCTCACCGACCTTCGCAACCAGATATCCATCATTGCGGGCGGAGACGTTGTGCATGATGAACAGGCCAACGCCGCATTTCTCGAAAAGGTAGGCATAGCGGACATAAGCGAGAGCCTCCGACAGGCGCAGACGCATTTTGCGACATGGGCCAAACAGAGGCCGCAGGGCCGCACCATCGGCGCCCTGCTCGACCGTCTGGGCTCCGACTTTTTCAAACTGCTCGACGCCCTTACCATCTCCCGCTCCCGACGGCATATAGAGCGCTACTACAAAGCCGGCCTGAAGGAGCTCGGAGGGTTTCCGAAACGCGCGAAACCGGAGTCTGTCTATCCGGAACTCGATACCCAGAACCTTTTCATGGATTATGACCGGCTGAATGACGAGATCAACCGTTACAAGCTCTCTCTTTTCAACCCTTCCGCGTATGTACAGCCGGAATTCGCGGCTGAATACGAGAAGAAGGTCGGAAACTTCACCCAGAGTCAGCGCGAGGGCTTCCTGATCGGCATGATGAAGGTAGGCTTTCTGAAGCGGCTCGAAAGCTCGGTCCATTCCTTTGCGCTCACGCTCGAAAGAACCCTTGATAAGATAAAGAGCCTTGAAGAGCGGATCAAGCGGTTCAAGGCTTTTCAGGCAGAGAATCCCGAGATCGATCTTGCGACCGTAGCCGGCGACGACCTTGATGACGAAGAGATGCGGGATGCCCTGGAAGTCGGTAAAAAACTTACCTTCAAGATGGCACATCTGCGCCTTGACGACTGGCTCAAGGCTCTTCATGAAGACCGGAAACAGCTGCGCACCATCCATCTGGATGCCAAAGACATCGGAGTCGGGCGCGACGCCAAGCTCAGGGAACTCAAAACCCGGATTGCGCAGAAGGTGCAGCAGCCTTCGCAGCGCAAGGACGGCAAGCCGAACAGAAAGGTGCTCGTCTTCACCGCCTTTGCGGATACAGCTACATATCTCTACGATGCACTGTCCGGCTGGGCGCGAAAGGATTTGGGGGTCCATGCCGCCCTTGTCACCGGCAACGGGCAGAACAAGGCCACGCTCGGCTCAACCGAGTTCAATAACATACTTACCAACTTCTCGCCGGAGTCCAAGCAGCGGGCTATGATCGCATCCATGCCGCAGGACGAAGAGACAGACCTGCTTATCGCCACCGACTGTATCTCCGAAGGACAGAACCTTCAGGATTGCGACATGGTCATCAACTACGACATCCACTGGAACCCCGTGCGCATCATCCAGCGCTTCGGACGTATAGACCGGCTGAAGAGTCCCAACACAGAAGTGCGGCTGGTCAATTTCTGGCCCACACCGCATCTTGACCGCTACATAAGCCTGAAACATCGGGTCGAGGCCCGTATGGCGCTTGTGGACATTACCACAACCACTGACGATAATCTCTTGCAGAATGCCCCGCTCGAAGAGCTGGTGAGCGACCAGCTTCGTTACCGTGACCGGCAGTTAAAGCGGCTGCAACAGGAAATACTCGACATGGACGAACTGAACGAGGACGACATATCTCTCACCGAGTTTACCCTCGATGATTTCCGGCAGGATCTGCTCAATTACATCAAGGCCAACGAAGACGTTCTCAGGGATGCGCCAAGCGGGCTGTATGCAGTAGTTCCACCCGATACTGCGTCAAAGATCATCGCGCCGGGCGTAATTTTCTGTCTGCGTCATATCCCTTCAGCGCAGGCGGGGCAGGCAGACAGCGCAGCAACAGTGAATCCGCTCCAGCCGTATTTTCTGGTCTATATCAGGGACGACGGCAATGTGCGTTTCACCTTTGCCCACCCGAAACAGATACTCGAAATCTACCGCCATCTCTGTTCAGGCCAGACAGCTCCTTGCGAGACCCTTTGCGAGCTGTTCGACGCCGAAACCGATAACGGCAGCCGCATGGAGAAATATTCCGGCCTCCTTACCCGTGCCATCGAATCCATTGTCCATACCTTCAGGAAGCGTTCCGTGGGCGTCCTGCTTACCGGCAGGGGAGGAAAGCTGCCGACACAGGCCGAGCAGGTCAGGGATGCAGATGACTTTGAGCTGATAACGTGGCTGGTGATAAAAGAGGGCAATGAAAAAACATCTTGATACGATCCGGTCAGGCGAGTCAGAAACGGTCGAGTTCAAGACCGGTTTTGATCGCGAGGTTATCGAGACCCTTGTGGCGTTTGCTAACACCAAAGGCGGCAGGGTTTATATCGGCGTTACCGACAAGGGAGAAGTGGCCGGGGTGTCGCCGGGCAAAGAGAGCGTTCAGAACTGGCTTAATCAGATCAAACAGAGTACTGATCAGAATATTGTTCCCGACGCAGAAACGGCTACCGTTAATGGCAGAACCATTGTCATATTTTCCGTGCCGGAATCGCCCATAAAACCGCTCGCCTGCAAGGGGCGCTACTACAAGCGAGTTGGCAACTCGAATCATCAGCTTGCTTCCGCCGAGGTGGTAAACCTACACCTTCGCACCTTCAATACAAGCTGGGACTTTCATACAGACGATATTCACACAAAGAAAGATATTTCGCTGAAAAAGGTCAGGGCATTCATCAAGCAGGCAAATGCCCATCGGGAAGCGCCGATTCAGGACGATCCGATGACGGTGTTACAGAAACTGGAACTCATCCGGGACGGCAAGCTCACCTATGCCTGCTTTCTGCTCTTCATGAAAGAAGAATCGAGCCTCAGCACTATAGAATTGGGAAGATTCCAGACCCCGATTATCATCAAGGACGGCTCGCGGCTGAAAACAGACCTCTTCGCCGAAGTTGCCGGCGTCATGCAGTTCATTCAGAAACACATCAACAAGGCATACATCATAACAGGCAAGCCTCAGCGTGATGAGCGGTGGGATTATCCGCTCGATGCCATGCGAGAAATAGTCATCAATGCCATAATTCACCGTGACTACCGGAACGCGCAGGATTCTGTCGTGAAAATCTACGACGATCGCATAGAGGTGTTCAACCCTGGAGGATTGCCCGACGGACTGACCGTCGCAAAACTGCTTAAGGGCGATTACATCTCAAATGTCCGCAATAAAAAAATTGCTGATACATTCAAAGCAGCAGGACTGATTGAAAAATACGGCTCAGGCATTAAAAGAATATTGAACGCGTTCAAAGCATACGGGCTTCCGGCGCCTGCCTTTGAAGAGACCTGCGGCGGCTTTATGGTCACTGCATACAAAAAAACGGTGGCCCAGTCAGGGGTAGAGTCGGAGCAAGTCACCGGGCAAGTCACCGGGCAAGTCACCGGGCAAGTCACCGGGCAAGTC
>CAYMRS010000021.1:10623-19548 GCA_964392915.1 uncultured Nitrospiraceae bacterium | reverse complement strand
GCAAGTCACCGGGCAAGTCACCGGGCAAGTCACCGGGCAAGTCACCGGGCAAGTCACCGGGCAAGTCGTGAAGCTACTGTCCATCATGAATGGCGAAATGAGCCGGTCGGCATTGCAGCAGACTCTGGGGCTCAGGCATCGTGACAATTTTGTTGACAGCTACGTGCAACCGGCACAAGAATCGGAACTTATTGAGATGACCATCCCCGACAAACCCAAGAGCCGCCTGCAGAAATACCGACTTACTGAGAAAGGCAAAAAACTGTTGGAGAAGTTGAAGAAATGAGCGAACTATTATAGTCTGGCATTGCACCACAAGCCTCTGTTAGCCTATGGTGCAATGCTACTATTTGTTTTGAAAGGGAATTAACAGAGTGTTATCCGACCTTATCTTTGTCATGCACGAACAGGGTCGCAGCCTTGCCAGCTCCAGTGCTGAGAGAATATATGCCATTGTGACTAATACATCTAGCACATCAATATTGATGTTGACGCTGATATGATATTTTCCGTAGAATTCTATATGACAGCGGCAGGTTCATGTCCCGTGAGAGATTTTTTGGACGGGCTGAAGATCACTGACCCGGATGACTTTGCCGCCATTATTTCCGGACTGGCGAAACTGAGGAACCGCATGTATCACCGGGAGCCTCTGGCTAAAGCGCTCGGCGACGGGCTTTTCGAGCTGCGCCATGTTGGGAAACTCAACACACGGGTTCTCTGGTTTTTCATGAGAGACCGCCGGATTATCGCGGTGCATGCCGTCCGCAACAAAGGCCGAACGATTCCGGCCCGCGACATGGATGCTGCGAGGGAAAGAATGCGCGACTGGCAGAAAAGAGAACAAAGATGAAAAAAACCAATTTCGATCTGTACCTTGATGAACAATTGAAAGACCCGACGTTTGCCGGGCGGTTCAGTCGTGCGGGAGAGGCCTGGGACGTGGCTTTGCAGATCGCCTCGCTCAGACAGCGTGCCGGGCTTTCCCAAAAAGAGCTGGCAGTGCGACTGAAGACATCGCAGCAGCAGATCAGCAGGATGGAATCGCCGGACTATGAAGGCCACTCTCTCAGCATGTTGCGACGCGTGGCCGAGGCATTGCACGCCCGCGTGCGCGTGACGTTTGAGGATGAAAAAGCGCACGGCAAAATGAGCATCGCTGAAGATACGGCAGCTTACGGTAGCGCACGGCCCAAACAGAAAAGAAAATGAGCGAACTGAAAGCACAAATCCAGACCTCCCTTGCCGGGTTTGCCGCTGGTCAACTGCGTGACAATGCCAAGAAGTTTCTGAATGTTTTGGGATACGCAAGCGACAGAACGATCCAGCTCTCGCCGAACAATTTCAAGGGCTTTTCGGAACTGTTTTCCACAACCTCAAACTTCAATCCGGAGAAAGCAAAAGTAAAGGAATGGCAGTCTGTCGATATTGTCTTTCAGCTCACCGAAGACGACATAAAGAAGAACCACTCCCTTTTTGAGGCTGCGAAGGTAGACAATACCATCATAGAATCGTACCTCTTCTTTGCCGTTGCTCTCACCGGCAGCAGCTACACGCGCGGCGATCTTGTAAAAATTACCAGAGAGATCAACCGGCTCACGCCTATGCCTGCGATGGTCTTCTTCAGATATGGTGACTGCCTGACCATAGCCGTCATAGACCGCCGCCTGCACAAGCGCGAAAGCGCAAAGGATGTGCTCGAAAAAGTCACCCTCATCAAGGACATCAACATTGCTAAACCTCACCGGGCGCATATTGAAATACTCGATGATCTTGCGCTGACGACCATTATTCAAAAACATGCTGTCGCCAACTTTGTTGCTCTTCACAAGGCATGGCAAAAGACGCTCGACACCTCTGAACTGAACAAGCGCTTCTACCGGGAACTCGCGAACTGGTACTTCTGGGCAGTGCAGCAGGTCGAATTCCCCGCCGATGCAGAGAAAAACAGGGATGTGCGCAATGCAACGGGCGTAATCCGGTTGCTCACGCGGCTAATTTTTATCTGGTTCATCAAAGAAAAAGGCCTTGTGCCTGACGACCTGTTCAATCAGGCAAGGGTAAAGGCAATCATAACCGATACCAGCAAGGATCAAAGCGCATACTACAAGGCAATCCTCCAGAATCTCTTCTTCGCCACGCTCAATAACGAGATGAACAAGGACAAGCCCGGCAGCCGCAAGTTCAGGGGCAAGCGGCAGGAGGGCAGAGATCAGCACTATATGATTCACAATGTCTTCCGGTATGCGGACCTGTTCTCAAAACCCGGCGAAGCGTTGAGCGCATACTTCGAGAACATCCCCTTCCTGAACGGCGGACTGTTTGAATGCCTCGACAAGACGATCAAGGTCGACGGCAAAGACCGTGCCCTGCGCATAGACGGCTTTTCCGAGCGTCACGACAATGCGCTCAAGGTTCCCGACCATCTCTTCTTTGCCGCTGAACAGCCTGTTGACCTTAACGAGATATACGGCACAAAGAACAAGACCTACAAGGTAAAGGGACTCATAGACATCCTCGACAGCTATAAATTCACCGTTGATGAAAACACTCCTGTTGAGGAAGAAATAGCGCTCGACCCCGAACTCCTCGGCAAGGTCTTCGAAAACCTGCTCGCAAGCTATAACCCCGAAACGCAGAGCACAGCCCGCAAGCAGACCGGCTCGTTCTACACCCCCAGAGAGATCGTCAACTACATGGTTGACGAGTCGCTTATCGCCACCCTGCAGAGCAAGGTCGCCATGTCCCATGGCGATACCCGCATACGCCACCTGCTTTCGTACACGGAAGAACCGCACACGTTCACAGATGCAGAGGTCGATTCGCTGGTCGATGCTATCGATGGCCTGAAGATACTCGACCCCGCCTGCGGCTCCGGCGCATTCCCTATGGGAATACTTCACAAGCTCGCCTTCATACTCGGCAAGCTCGACCCGCATAACGACAAATGGCGTGAAAAACAGCGCCGGAAGGCCATCAAGGAAACCGAAGAAGCATACCGCATAGGAGAACAGGAAGAACGCCAGAAGCGTCTGCTCGACATTGACGACGCCTTTGAAAACAACGCCTCGGACTATGGCCGCAAGCTCTATCTGATCGAAAACTGCATCTTCGGCGTAGACATACAGCCGATAGCCGTGCAGATAGCCAAGCTGCGGTTCTTTATTTCTCTCATCGTAGACCAGCAGATCAACCCGGACAGAGCGAACCTCGGCGTTCGCCCCCTGCCGAACCTTGAGACCAAATTTGTTGCGGCCAATACGCTGCTCGGAATTGAGAAGCCGGCTCAGTTGCTGTTAAGGAACCCTGAAATAGACAAAAAAGAAAAAGAGCTGAAAGAAGTCCGCGAGCGTCACTTTACCGCACGCACGCCGCAGACCAAGGAGAAATACCGCAAGGCCGACGAACGCCTGCGGGCCGAAGTCTCTGAGCTGCTTGAGCAGGATGGCTTCCCCCGAACCACCACAGAACAACTGGCGCATTGGAACCCATACGACCAGAATGCCTCGGCAGGTTTTTTTGATACGGAGTGGATGTTTGGGGTAACGGATGGGTTTGATGTGGTGATAGGGAATCCACCGTATGTAAGGCATGAGGCAATAAAGGACTCTAAACCGGCGTTGCAAAGGCAGTTCGGCGACTTCTACTGCGGAACGGCAGACCTGTACACCTACTTCTACAAACGCGGGCTTGAGATTCTGAAACCTTCCGGCCACCTCTGTTTCATAGCGCCCAACAAATTCATGCGGGCGGGGTATGGCAAAAACACCCGCAAACTGCTGGCTGGTGAGGCCACGCCGAAGGTGGTGATCGATTTCGGCGACCTGCCGATCTTTGACGCCACCACGTATCCGTCGATTGTTCTGGTCGAAAAAACGCCGTTTGTTGTAGGGGCAGGCCCCTGTGCCTGCCCTGATCCGGACGATTGCGGCGCGGACGGTTACGACGCGGGCGGCCACGGGGGGCCGCCCCTACGGGAAAAATTCCGTGCCGCGACCTTCACCGATGCCGCCCAGCTTGGACGGCTCGAAGAGACATTAGGACAGATCGGTTTTGACATGCCGGTTACAGCGTTGAAGCCTGACGGCTGGAATCTTGAGCAGCCCGACGTGCTGGCGCTGATGGAGAAGTTGCGAAAAGCTGGAACGCCGCTTGGCGATTATGTGGAGGGACGATTCTATCGTGGCGTTTTGACTGGCCTTAACGAGGCATTTGTGCTTGATGAAGCGACCCGGCAACGCCTTGTTGCCGAAGACCCGAAGAGTGCGGAGCTTATAAAACCGTGGCTGCGGGGCAAAGACATTCGTAAATGGAAGGCCGAGTGGGCGGGGCTGTATGTGATTTTCACTCGCCGAGGAGTGGATATAGACAAATATCCGGCAATCAAGCAGCACCTTGCCCACTTCCGTAAAGACCTGGAACCGAAGAAATCCGAAAAAGACAAGCGGGGGCGCAAGCCCGGATCGTACCAGTGGTTTGAGATTCAGGACAACATCGCCTATTACCATGAATTTGAAAAGCCGAAGATTATTTATCCAGACATTGCGCAACATTCTAAGTTCTTGTTTGATGATAGCGGTGCGTTTTCGAGTAATACAACATACTTCATACCTACTTCAGAAAAATGGTTCCTCGGGTTGCTAAACTCGAAGCTGATGTGGTGGTACTATGGCACTATTTCATCCACCATCCGTGGTGGATTTGTGCGGTACTTTTCGCAATACATGGAACAGCTTCCGATTCCTCACGCCCCTGACGCTGAGAAATCCGCCATAACCCAACGTGTCCAGACCATCCTCGCCGCCCCGGACGCCCCCGGCGTCCCCGCCCTCGAAAAAGAGATCGACGAAATGGTTTATCAACTCTACGGACTAACACCGGACGAGATTGCGCTGGTGGAGGGGAAGAAATGAGTGGCGATGGCGTAGAAATAAAAGGGACAGGTACATTTAACCTCATAAATTGGTAGTTCCTTCGCCGGAAGGGTGTTGATGAAGTGGAAAATAATAAGAGACTTGCGGTCTTTGAAGGAAAGCATATCAGGAAAATACTTCATGAAGGTGAATGGTGGTTTTCGATAATTGACGTTATTGAGGTTCTGGTTGGCAGCGAGAGACCGCGCAAGTACTGGAATGACCTCAAGAAAAAGCTTTCTCTGGAAGGCTATGACCAGTTGTCCGAAAAAATCGGACAACTGAAATTGAAGGCATCTGATGGGAAGTTATACGCCACGGATTGCGCTGCCACAGAGACCATGTTCCGCATTATCCAGTCGATCCCTTCCCCGAAGGTCGAGCCGCTGAAGCGCTGGCTGGCGCGGGTCGGCAAGGAGCGGATTGACGAGATAGAAAACCCCGAACTCTCCATGAAACGTATGAAAGAGGTTTATGAAAAGAAGGGCTATCCAAAGGACTGGATAGACAAGCGGACGCGGGGAATTGCCGTGCGTCAGGACTTGACCGATGAATGGAAAACCAGGGGAGTTCGGAATAACCAGGAATTTGCCATTCTGACCAACGAGATCATGCAGGGCGCTTTTGATCTGAAAGTGGACGAATACAAGCAGATAACAGGGTTGGAGCTTGAGAACCTGCGCGACCATATGACCGATATCGAGCTGATTCTTACAATGCTGGGTGAAGCAACGACAACAAAAATAACCAGAGACAGGAATTCAAAAGGTTTTGTGCCGCTGAAAAGGATGCTCAGGACGGCGGGGGCGTTGCCGGCAGAACGCGCAAGGACATCGAGGCGCAGACCGGCAGGCCGGTGGTGAGCTCTGGTAATTACAAGGAACTGCCGAATAAAGGCGGGAAAAAGTTGAAATAGCATGTCGTTATGCAGGGTGCTGAAGCCACGAAAGATCAAGCAATTACGGGAGACTTGCCAAGAAGCGTTACTGGCGGGAGGGGAAACATCCCAAATTTTTGTTAAGGGGGAATTTGAAGAATGAAAAGAAAACTCTATGCGCTAAAGGTTTCTCTATCCGAAATTGAGCCGGAGATATGGCGGCGGTTTGTTGTGCCGGCGGATATCCCGCTGGATCACCTGCATGACGTAATTCAGATTGTAATGGGCTGGGAGGACCGTCATCTGCACATGTTTACGATCGGCGGCAAGAAATACGCGGAGATGCCTGAAGAGCTTGAGGAGGGTGAAGAAGAAGGGCGTTTCAGGCTTGGCAATCTGGTGAAGCGCAAGGGGACGATATTCAAATATGTGTACGATTTTGGAGATAACTGGGTGCATCGTGTGATCCTTGAAGACACCGATTGCATCATCGAGCCTCGTGAGGAGCCTGTCAGCTTTCTTGCCGGTGAAAGGGCATGCCCGCCGGAGGATGTCGGGAGCGTACCCGGATATTTTGAATTTTGCGCGGCCATGAAAGACCGGAAACACCCGGATCATAAGCAATACAAAGAATGGTACGGCAAGGTCTTTGATCCTGAAGAGCTGGATATCGGCCGGATCAGTCTGGAGCTGTTCAAATACATTCGCTGGGCCAGGCTCCGGATAACGAGGTGGGATGTTTGCTGACGGAGGCGTATGCGGCAGTTCTATCTGTCATACCGGGAAGAAAAACGGGGCCGGGTTTGAAGACATGCATTTGGAGGGTTAAGGGCACGGCTCAGCTTTTTTCGGGCGTCCCCGCCCTGGAAAAAGAGATCGACGAGTTGGTCTATCAGCTCTACGACCTCACGCCGGAAGAGATTGCGCTGGTGGAGGGGAAGCAATGAAAAGCGATGGCGTGCGTTAAAAAACCGGGTATGATAAATCGCGCCCCTTCTAACCCTCTAACATAGTCCCGCTTGAAGGTCTTTACGACTCTGCCATGCCGTGTTTGATTTAAGAAAGGCCGACGTTTGGCGTGCAAAATTTGAGCAGCAACTGACTAGTCTTTTTACCGGTGTAAATGCTGGAATTATATAATGCGAACGGGGGGAGTCGAACCCCCACACCCTTCGGCGCCAGATCCTAAGTCTGGTGCGTCTGCCAGTTCCGCCACGCTCGCGCTCCATTGTTTGCTGATTTTTCAATAACTTTGTAGTTTCATATGGTAGCACGAAGTTTCAGTCAGGTTCAAATTGCCCGCGAAAAATGCGATTAACTTGCGAACAATCGGGTAAGCTGCCGGCTTGTCAACATCAAAACTCTGGGCTGGGGCGAATACGGATCGGACGAGAGTCGTCCTTGCAGTCCTCCCCATGCATGAATTCGCACACTTTAATCATTTCCACACCCGGTGGAGCGGAAAACCTCCTGCACGGAGAGAAGTCGAGGACACCGACATGGACGGTGTCCCCGACAGGCTGGAGGCTGAAATGGGCTTCAAGGTGGGCAAATTCCAGACCTACTGGGGCGATGACCCCGATTTCAAAAACATCAACGGCGACGAAGAGTTTTTTGCATACGAGTCCACCTACGACTACGAGATAGGCAGCAATGACAAATACGACTGGGGAAAACCCGGCAAGAACTGGCCCCGAGAGGAATCAGCGCGGAAAGACTGTGGGAAATGCTTTTTCAATGATGCCCTTCATTGTGTCAAGTTCACGGACAACACTTTCAAAATAGAGAACAATCGGGCTCGAAACGGGCCGGTAGTTTTCGCATACGCTTCTTGTGAGGTTCAGCATAAGCGCGAAGAATTGCGGATGTCTGACGGGCGCGAACTTGCCCCTGCTCATCATAGTCAAAATCAGATGCGCATCTGACACTAATTTATTATCATGATGCTCTGCTAACAGCTTCTTTCCGGCCTTGATGTATATAAGGTTGAAATCGTCCTGCTCAAAGACCGGGGCTATATTTCGAAGCCTCAGTCTCTTGCGGATTACCGCCGCCGAATATAAGCCCTCCATGACCTGCCTTGTAAAGAACTCACAGTCGAGCTTTCCATCGGGCCGCTTGATGTTTTTCAAGTCCGCTGCCGACTCAACAGCGGCATTCAGTGAGGTCAGCAGGTTTTTGTCCCTGCATTTGCGCGCTCCTTTCAAAAACCCATGCAGCAGGGCGGCCTGCACTCTCAGGATATCGATGAAGTTTTTTCTCATGTGGGTCATCGTCTGCTTTTTTGTAAGAGAAAAAGCTCCCTCCGCCATGAACGGCGAGAGATCTTTCAAGAGCTGCTTTTCGTTTCGGAGGTAGTATTCCCTGATGAGCGGCCAGTCATCGGGATTTTGCGGCGTGATGGTGATTTTGACGCAGTAAGGCACGGCAAGGTTCTTTGTGAGTCCCGCGAGCGGTCCGGTGACCGACTTGTTTCTCAGTCCTATCGTGAAATTATCGCGCGTTGCAGGTATGTCAGCATCTGACGGCTCGCTGCTTTTCTTTCTCATAAAAGAACCTCTCAGAATGGTATCTTTTCTTAGCCGCGTCGCGACCTCTGTCCTGATAGTAATTATACCTGTTCAGACGCCTCGGAGGGGGGGGGGCCGGTACGCTTTTACAAGAGCCTCGAACAGAACTTCCCGCTGTCCTGCCGCTCCGAACGAGTAACCGGCGCCCGGCAGGGGAACATACGCAACGAGGCTGTTTCGCTCCACAGCGGCGAGCATTTCCTGTTCAGAAATCCGCTTGTCATCATGCCCGCGGATAATGGTTACCGGAACCCGTATCTTTGCAATGGAAGCAAGGACGTCTGTTTGCATAAGCTCCTCGACGTATGTCCTGCTGAACCAATACTAACTATCTCCGATCACGATCGTCCCGACCGGGAATTGACACGAGCGCGAAACAAGAATTTCTTCAAGACTGTTCCCGCAGAAGGCTTCGATGGATTTGGCGATCAGTGATTGACGCGGCAGCAGTCGCGGAGCCACCAGCATGAGCTGCCCGATGCGCGCATCTTCCGCTGCCTGCAGCGCGGACGCGACGCTCCCGAAGCTGTGAGCGGCAATCGTAACGGACCGGGGGGTGCAGTTT
>CAYMRS010000021.1:0-10523 GCA_964392915.1 uncultured Nitrospiraceae bacterium | reverse complement strand
CGCGACGCTCCCGAAGCTGTGAGCGGCAATCGTAACGGACCGGGGGGTGCAGTTTCACGGAAAAGTAGTCGATGACTGCGGCAAGATCTGCTTTCTGCTTCGAATATGAAGAGTCTTCCGCCCTCCCGCCGCTTGGCGGCAGGCCGGTGCTCGGACCGCTCCGCTGTGCATTGACCACATCGCACGCATTTGAAGGTTTTTTCGTTCATGGGCTTTTCATGATGATGGCAGATTGGATTGCGAATGGGAAAGGGCGCGGCGTAGCCTATTCGTGCCTGCTCTGTGGTATTCTTTTCACAGGCAGTATTTCAGGAGGTGCATGTATGCTGAAGCGCATGAATCCGACGAGAACCCATAGCTGGTCCAGGCTCAGGGAACACCACAAAAAGACCTGCACGCTGCATATGAAGGACATGTTCAAGGCCGATGAGGCGCGGTTCCATAAATTCTCCTTGCGATTCAACGATATTCTTGTTGATTACTCAAAGAATCGCATTACCGAAGAGACGATGGCTATTCTCTTAGATCTGGCCCGTGAAGTCGATCTGGCAGATGCGATTGAAAAGATGTTCACCGGCGCGGTCATCAACGAGACTGAGAATCGTGCTGTTCTGCATACTGCTTTACGGAACCGTTCCAACAAGCCGATTCTGGTTGATGGCAAGGATGTGATGCCGGAAGTGAACAGGGTTCTGGCGAAGATGAAAGGATTTTCGGACAAGGTGCGTTCCGGCGACTGGGTCGGTTATACGGGCAAGCGCATTACGGACGTTGTGAACATAGGCATCGGCGGCTCTGACCTCGGGCCGGTGATGGTTGCGGAGTGCCTGAAACCCTATGCCAAGGCCGGCATCAGCGTCCATTTCGTGTCCAATGTTGACGGCACCCATATTGCGGAGACATTGAAAACCATTGCTCCCGAGACAACGCTCTTTATGATTGCGTCGAAGACCTTCACCACGCAGGAGACCATGACCAACGCGTTCACCGCGCGGCAATGGTTTGTGGAGTTGGTCGGCGATGAGAGTATGGTCGCAAAGCATTTCATCGCGATTTCGACCAACGCTGCAAAGGTCAGGGCATTTGGCATCGATCCGGAAAACATGTTCGAGTTTTGGGACTGGGTTGGGGGCCGGTATTCTCTCTGGTCAGCAATCGGACTGTCGATTGCCTGTTACATCGGGTTCGAGAACTTTGCACAGCTCCTTACCGGAGCGCATGAGATGGATGAATATTTCCGCGCTACGTCTTTTGAGCAAAATATCCCGGTTATTCTCGCGCTGCTCGGCATCTGGTACACGAATTTTTATGGGGCCGAGACCGAGGTTATCCTGCCGTACGACCAGTATATGAGCCGTTTCCCGGCCTATTTTCAGCAGGGCAACATGGAGAGTAACGGCAAATCGGTCGATCGCGGGAGCAAGGAGATCCGCTATCAGACCGGACCGATTATCTGGGGCGAACCCGGCACGAATGGACAGCATGCGTTTTACCAGCTCATGCATCAAGGCACAAAACTCATTCCAGCCGATTTTCTTGCTCCGGCAATCAGCCATAATCCAATTAGCGAACATCATGCCATTCTCCTCTCGAACTTTTTTGCGCAGACCGAGGCGCTCATGGTTGGCAAGGGCAAGGAAGAGGTGCTCGCTGACCTTTTTGAGGAAGGCAAGCAGAAAGCCGATATCAGGCGGCTCTGGCCGTTCCGGGTGTTTGAAGGCAACCGACCGACCAATTCCATTCTGTTCAGGCAGCTCACGCCGCGCACGCTCGGCAGCCTTATCGCTATGTACGAGCACAAGATATTTACGCAGGGCGTTATCTGGAATATTTTCAGCTTCGATCAATGGGGCGTTGAACTCGGCAAGCAGCTGGCAAAGAAGATTCTGCCGGAGCTGAAGCATGATCTGCCGGTGACATCGCACGATGCTTCGACCAATGGGTTGATTAGTTTCTATAAGGAGATTCGGTAGCAATAGGCAGAATGCAGGAATCAGACGAGAGCATATATGGCGCTGAAGAACGGAGTGGGTTGCACTGCGGCAGTCAGAAAACAGTATTCCCAAGCGGGAACTCCCGCACCAAATGACGGAAGGAGATTTATTATGGCACAACGGTTGTACGAAGAACTCGGACTGGTCAATACGCGTGAGATGTTCACAAAGGCGATGGCGGGTGGCTATGCTATCCCGGCATACAATTTCAACAATCTGGAGCAGCTTCAGGCGATTATCGGCGGCTGCGCCGAGAGCAAATCGCCGGTCATCATCCAGGTTTCGAGCGGTGCCCGTAAATATGCCAATCAGACGCTGCTCCGCTATATGGCGAAGGGAGCGGTCGAAATGTGCCGGAAGGAGCTGAAAAGCGGGATTCCGATTGCACTGCATCTTGACCATGGCGACACGTTTGAACTCTGCAAATCCTGCATTGAGTTTGGATTCTCCTCAATCATGATAGACGGATCTCACCATTCGTATGACAAAAACGTTGAGCTGACCGCGCAGGTTGTCGAGTACGCGCATAAATATGATGTTACTGTCGAAGGCGAATTGGGTGTTCTTGCAGGCATCGAAGATGACGTACAGGCCGAGCATTCGCATTATACCGATCCGAATGAAGTTGAGGATTTTGTGAAGAAGACCGGCGTGGATTCTCTGGCGATATCCATTGGCACATCGCACGGAGCGTATAAATTCAAATGCAAGCCGGGAGAGGTGCCGCCGCTCCGCTTTGATATTCTCGAAGAAATTGAGAAGCGTCTGCCGGGCTTTCCGATCGTACTGCATGGCGCGTCATCCGTTCTCCAGGACTATGTGGCGATGATCAACCAGTATGGCGGCAAGATGGAAAATGCGGTCGGCGTTCCTGAAGAGCAGCTCCGCCGCGCGTCCAAATCCGCTGTCTGTAAAATCAATATCGACAGCGACGGCAGGCTGGTTGTTACGGCGATTGTGAGAAAGATGCTTGCCGAGAACCCTTCGGAATTCGACCCGCGGAAGTACCTTGGCGCGGCCCGCGAGGAGCTGAAGAAGATGATTATTGCGAAGAATACGAACGTGCTGGGGTCGGCAGGGAAAGGGTAAAGGGAAGAAGGCAGAATACAGAAGAGGCCGGGGAAAGCTCCCCGGCCTCTTCTCTGATTGAGGCTGGACTTCCGCTCTATTTCTTCAGCTGGTTGGCAACTGCTTCGGCTGCTTTTCTGATCTCTTCCGGGTCTCCGAGGTAATAGTGTCTAATCGGCTTCAGGTCTGCGTCCAGTTCGTAAACGAGCGGCACCCCTGTCGGAATGTTCAGTTCTACAATATCCTCTTCAGAAACAGTGTCCAGTTCGTATACGAGCGCTCTGAGGGTGTTGCCGTGCGCGGCAACTATGACGCGCTCGCCGCTTTTCACGACCGGAGCGATTGTCTCAATCCAGTACGGCATGAAGCGCGCAACCGTTTCCTTGAGCGATTCGGTGAGCGGCAGATCAGCCGGGGCAACGCCGGCATATCTTGGATCTTTGACGGGACTTCTCGGATCATCAACACTAAGAGCCGGCGGCGGGATATCGTAGCTTCTACGCCATATTTTCACCTGGTCCATTCCGTGTTTTTCCGCGGTTTCCGCTTTGTTCAAGCCTTGCAATGCTCCGTAATGACGCTCATTGAGTTGCCAGCTGTTGAGAACCGGGATATACATGAGATCCATTTCTTCAAGTGCGAGCCAGAGAGTCTTGATGGCTCGTTTCAGAACAGAGGTGTATGCGACATCAAAAACAAATCCGGCATCCCTCATCACTTCACCGGCTTTCCGTGCTTCTGCAATCCCTTTGTCGTTCAGCGGCACATCGGTCCAGCCGGTAAAGCGGTTCTCCTTGTTCCATTGGCTCTCGCCGTGACGGAGCAGCACTATTCTATACATGAACATCCCTCCTCATTATTCGGATCGGCATTATCGCGGCGGTCCCTGCAACCCGGCGCGGAGCTGGCAGGTGGTTTTCATGCGCTCCTCAATGGCTGTCTTTTTGCCGCAGTTGTCGACACATACGAAAGTGACGTTCGTTGAAAACACGAGTTCTTCGTTGCCCTGCTGCAGGTCGCGCGCATGCACCTGGACATGATAGGTAGCTGACGTTTTGCCGAGAGCAGTGCGTTGTACGTGGAAACGAAGAATGGAACCCTGACAGACACTTTTTTTGAACTCCACCCGATCCATGCCGACCGTGACGAAATTACAGCCCGGATACTCCATGCTCGCGGCGATATAGGCTGTTTCGTCAACCCACTTGAGCATATAACCGCCGAAGAGAAAACCGTAATGGTTCAGGTGTTCCGGAAGAACGAACTTGTAGCTCTCCATGAAGCTCCTTCCCGCAGCATGCGTTTCCCTGACTTGAGTATACCATCATTCAAGGCTGCTCATTGGTGCTATAATGTCCGCAGGGCAGCGTGCTGTCGCTGCGCGTGCGCAGCCCGGAGCGAATCGCGACAGGAAGGAATCCCAATGGAGAAATCAACGCCGGTTCCCAAAGGTTTCCGCTTTGCAACCGCGGAAGCAGCAATTAAAAAGCCGGGAAGAAAAGACCTTGCGCTCATCCTGAGTGATGCCGACGCGGTCATGGCGGGCATGTTTACGAAGAACGCGGTGAAGGCAGCGCCGGTGAGGCTCGATATGGAGCGCATCAAGTCCGGGATGGGACGGGCCATCGTCATTAACAGCGGAAACGCCAACGCGTGTACCGGGGCGCAGGGCTTGAAAGACGCTGCGGAGACTGCGCGAATTGTCGCGCAGTCTCTTCTTCTGCCGGAAAGTGCTGTTTATGTCTGTTCCACCGGCGTTATCGGCACACCGATGCCGATGGATCGCATCCGCGCAAAGCTGCCGGAACTGGCCGGTTTGGCGGGCAGTGCCTCATTTGATGATGTGGCCGCGGCTATCATGACGACCGACACGTTTCCGAAGATTCTGAGCATGCGGAAAAAGATCGGGGGCAGGCAGGTAACCATAGCCGGCATCTGCAAGGGCGCAGGAATGATTGCGCCGAACATGGCGACGATGCTCGGCTATGTTATCACCGATGCGGCTGTTCATAAGGCTGCGCTGAAAACTGCGCTGACCGCGGCGGTGAAAACGTCCTTTAACCGCATTACGATCGATGGCGATACTTCCACCAATGACACCGTGCTGATCATGGCAAACGGCGCGGCCGGCAACCCCTCCATAAAAACGCCATCTTCCGATTACGCGGTGTTTGCCGCTGCTGTCGAGAAGCTCTGCTATGAGCTTGCGCTGCTCATCGTGAAGGATGGCGAGGGTGCTACCAAGCTGGTCGAGGTGATCGTCAAAAATGCGAAGACTGAAGCCGAAGCCGAAAAAGCGGCATTCGCAATCGCGAATTCGATGCTGGTGAAAACAGCAATTTACGGCAATGACGCCAACTGGGGACGGCTCATCTGCGCGACCGGATATTCCGGCATCGCGGTTGATGACAGCAGGGTCGACATCTCGCTGAACGGCCTGATGGTCTGCAAAAACGGCATGGCGACAGGGAAGGATGTCGAGGCGAATGATCGCCTGAAAAACAAGACAGTCACCATTGTTATTGACCTGAAGCTCGGAAAGGGCAGCGCAAAGGTGCTCACCTGCGACCTCTCCGAGGACTACATCAAAATCAACGCGGAGTATCGTACATGAACCTGAAAACCTTTGAACTGAAAAGGAAGGCGGCCGTTGCCGAAGAAGGCGAGCAGATTCTTGGCAGCCAGGATACCGGAAGCCATGCGTGCTATCTGGTATATGGCGTGATGAAACCGCGGGAGTCGGGCAGACGCGTAAAGCCGGGCAGCGGGCATGAGGAACTGGTTCTGGCGGCGCAGGGAGATTTCATTGTGACCGGCCACTATGCCGGAGCGTTGCCTGCAGGGTCGGCATTTCATCTCGCCGGGGAAGAGACCTGTTTTCTTGAAAATGCAGGAGATTCCGAAGCGGTTTATGTTCTCGCGGGCGGGCATTCTGCGGGCGGGCATCACTAGCTTTTTACGCAGAACGAGGAAATCAGCCTGAAAAGTATGCTATCTTTTAGCAGAAGGGTAAACCGGTTCTCCGGTGCAACAGGGAGGCAGCATGGTTAAAGAGAAAGTCCGGACAAAAAGAGCGTACGTTCACTTGCCTGTAACAATCGGCGGACTTATCGGGGCAATTGCCCTTGACCTCAGCGTTGACGGTATCTTCATCGCCTCGGATGAGCAGGTGAGCAGAGGGGATGAGCTCATTGTGAACATGGAAGTCGATGAGTTTCACCTTGAACTCGAAGCGCAGGTTTTATATGTAATACCCGGATGGGGCTTCGGGGCTAAATTTGTCGGACGCTCTCTGGAACATGCGCTCCTTATTACGAAGATTATGGACAGGCATCAGGTCGGCGTGGATAGTGATGATTCCGGCGAACGCCTGAAACCGACTTTGCTGATTATCGATGAAAACGAGCACTACTGGAAGCTCAAGCTTCAGGCAATGGAGCGTGTTTTTTACGTTGTCAAGGTCAATGATGGAGAAGAGGGGTTGAATGCCCTGAAGCAGGGACCGGTTGATCTGGTAATCAGCGAGCTGAAAAACCGGAAGGTGGATGCCTTCAGAATTCTGCAGTTCATGGAGATAAATCCGAAGATACAGGCTCCGATGATTGTCCTGACGGGCATGTATAATCCTGCTGACAGAAAGCTTCTGAAGAAGCACGGCGCTGTGGCTTTTTTTGACAAACTCCGGACATCTCAGGAAAAATTAATCGGAAAGATAAACGAAATCCTGCTTGCCTGAAAAGCCGCGCTCAAACGCACGGATGAAGCCGACGGCGATTATGCCGTCGGCTTTATTTTTGCGAAATTTCTTTTTCCTGCCTTGATGAGATACTCGCCCGGTTTGAGCTTGAGATCCGGGTTGTCGACCTTTGCATTGTCGATGCTGACCGCACTCTGCTTTATGAGGCGCATGGCTTCTCCGGTACTCGGGGTCATGCCGGCAAGTTTCATGATCCTGGGGAGCCAGATTTCAGGCTCGTCCCACACCAGCGCATACTCAGGAACATCGTCCGGGATGCCGCCTTCCCGAAAGATCTTGTCGAACTCTTCCTTCGCCTGAACCGCGGCTTCCCTGCCCCAGTGCCGCTCGACAATCTCCATAGCGAATGCCTCTTTTGCCTTCTTCGGGTGCACCGAGCCGTCCCTGATTCCCTGCTTCATCGCATTCAACTCATCGAGGCTGATGTGGCTCAGCAGTTCATAATACTTAATCATGAGTTCATCAGTAATCGAAAGCAGTTTTCCGTATTGTTCCCTGGGCGGTTCAGAAATGCCGACGTAGTTATTCAGACTCTTGGACATCTTTTTGACGCCGTCAAGTCCTTCAAGCAGCGGCATAATGACAACGATCTGCTGCGGCTGTCCGTATTCTTTCTGGAGTTCGCGGCCCATAAGCAGGTTGAAGCGCTGATCGGTACCACCCAGTTCTACGTCGGCTTCAAGCGCAACAGAGTCGTAGCCCTGCAGCAACGGATAGATGAACTCATGGATGCCGATAGGATTCTGGCTCTGGAAACGCTGTTTGAAGTCTTCCCGCTCAAGCATGCGCGCGACCGTGAGCTTGGCCTGAAGCCTGATAAGCTCGGTGACGGACATCGCTTCAAGCCAGGTGCTGTTGAATACAATGCGCGTCTTTGCGGGATCAAGAATCTTGAAGACCTGCTCTTTATAGGTTTCCGCGTTGGCAAGCACATCCTCTTTGGTGAGTGGCTTGCGCGTCTCGGACTTTCCGGTCGGATCTCCGATCATGCCGGTAAAGTCGCCGATAAGAAAGATGACCTCGTGGCCAAGTTCCTGAAACTGACGCAGCTTTTCAATGAGCACCGTATGCCCTATGTGAATATCGGGCGCGGTCGGATCGAATCCCGCCTTAATCTTGAGCGCGCGGTTTTCCCTGCACGCACGGGTGAGTTTTTCGAGCAGCTCTTTTTCGGGCAGAATATCCGTGGTGCCGCGTTTGATGATTTCGAGTTGTTTTTCAGGTGTAAGCATAGACATGTATAATAAAATGTCGCCAGAAACAAGGTCAACTCCAGTGAACATACCGACACGCCGCATCGGCGTCCATACATCCATTTCCGGCGGTGTTCATCTCGCGGTCGAGCGTGCGCACGAACTCGGCTGCTCTACCATGCAGATCTTTTCCCACAATCCCCGCCAGTGGCATGTGGGCGCGATTCCCGATGAACAGGCGCGGCAGTTCAGGACGCTGCGTGACCGGCATGACATCAATCCGGTCTTTGTCCATACCTCGTATCTTATTAACCTTGCGGCGATGAAGCCTGAGCTGCTCGAAATGTCAGTCGCGCTGCTTGTTCGGGAAATGGATCTGGCTGATGTTCTTGGTGCAGAGTATGTGGTTCTGCACACCGGAAGCGCTTCACAAGATGCTCCGGAACATGCGCGGAGCAGGGCGGTCGGGGCGCTCAGGCATGTTGCGCGGATGAAGCAATGGCAGGCACAACTGCTGCTGGAAAACACCGCTGGAGAACGGGGGGACATTTCGTCGCGCATTACTGATATCGCGGAGATGATTGAAGCTGTCGGGTCGCCGCTTATAGGCGGTATCTGTCTGGACAGCTGTCATGCATTTGCTGCCGGGTATGATTTTTCAGATGAAAAGGGCCTGGACGACCTGGCCGAAGAAGTAGAAGGGCGGCTGGGCCGCGAAGCGGTGAAGCTTATTCACCTGAATGATTCGAAGAAGGGCCTCGGAGCGGGCGTAGACCGACATGAGCATCTTGGCGAAGGCGGCATCGGCCTCGATGCGCTTGGCCGTCTGGTGCGGCATCCGCTCTTTGCATCGGTTCCCCTTGTCCTTGAAACCCCGAAGAAAACCGAGGAAGACGACCCGCGCAATCTGAAGGCGGCACGGATAATAATCAGTTGAGAAATCGTTACGCGGAACTCAGGAGGAAAGATGCAGCGAGTTTTTTTCTCCTGTCTTCTGACTCCTGACTGGCTATCTCTGTACTTTGCATATTTCGCGGCTGAGGTCGATAATCTCCATTTTATTGTTCATTTCAGGATATTTTGAAGACGGCCCCTCCGTGAAGATGACCAGGTTTCCGTCAATGCCTAAACTGCAAAGGCACTGCTTGACATATTCCCGCCAATTTTCCGGATGGTCCGAATCGTGTACAGCCCACACACCGTAGCTGAACTGCAGGTTCTGGCAGGTCGCAGGCTTCGAACTGACGGCAATTATCCAGACCGGCATGCGAAAACGGGCAATGCTGCGGGCCGTAGCCCCAGCGTGTGTCGGAACAAACACGGCTGCTGGTGATATGCACGCCAAGGTGCTCTCGACGCTGAGCGCAATCAAATCTGAAAGTTTCGTGTTGTTGGAGCAACTTGCCCGGCGAATCTGTTCACGCATCGCGTGGGCCGGACGTGCCTGCTCAACCGCAGCGCCTATTTTTGCGAGCATCGAAACGGCATCGACGGGATATAATCCCATGGCAGATTCACCAGACAGCATGACGCAGTCCGTTCCATCAAGGATTGCATTGGCAACATCTGTCGATTCGGCGCGGGTAGGACGGGGGTTCGCGGTCATGGATTCGAGCATCTGCGTTGCCGTAATGACTGGCTTGCCGAGCAGATTCGCCTTTTTCATGAGCGACTTCTGGACCAGTGCGATTTCCTCAATAGGAATTTCGACGCCGAGGTCACCGCGGGCAATCATGATGCCGTCTGCAGTAGCAAGAATCTCGTCAATATTCTGCAGCGCGGTAAGACGCTCGATTTTCGCGATAACGAACGGCTTGTATGCAAGTTCATGCGCCGCAGTCCGAAGATCTTCAATGTCCTGTGCCGAATCGACGAAGGACTGGCTGACCGCATCGACTTCCAGCCGTTGTGCGATTTCCAGCCAGGTGCGGTCCCGATCGGTAAAGGCGCTTATGCCAAGGTTAATCCCGGGAATGTTCAAGCCCTTTTTCGAACGGAGTTCGCCGCCGACCAGGACTTTGCAGGTGATGTCGTTCCCCGAAACAGCTTGGACTTCCAGCTGGATGATTCCGTCGTTCAGGAAAAGCGTATTGCCGGGCTTGACTGATTTCGGCAGTAATTTGAACGTCACGGAAACACGGGATGCGGAGCCCGGAACATCGTCTGTCGTCAGCGTAAAGGGATCACCCGGGCTCAGCATGACCGGCTCTTCAGTAATCATTCCGATACGCATTTTGGGGCCGGGAAGGTCAGCCATAATCGCGACACGCCGTCCGACAACTGCCGATGCCTTGCGGATGCTACCGACAAGGCGGGCATGGCTGTCGAAATCGCCGTGCGAGAAGTTGAGGCGGGCAACGTTCATGCCGGCGCGAATCATCTGCTCCAGCACGTCCTGTGATTCTGATGCGGGACCGATTGTACAGACGATCTTGGTTTTGCTTTTTGGCATAGTCATGATAGCGCTCCCATGAAACAGTTGATGGCACATTTCAATAATTATAGCCATAA
>CAYMRS010000020.1:0-37925 GCA_964392915.1 uncultured Nitrospiraceae bacterium | reverse complement strand
CAAGCACGCCGACAATAATCAATGTAGTTTTCACTCCGTTGCTCATGGAACCTCCTTGTGCGCGGATACTCGGTAATTCATTGCCGAGAGGAGCGCATTATGTTGGCTGTACGCAAAGGCGTCTGCACTGTGAATTACAGCGCAACGCTTGTGGTTGATGCCTTGCACAACGCCAGCCCGAGTTGATATATTGAAACTGCCCGAGGCGCGCACCGCGACCTTGCCAATGTGCATGCCGGTCTTTTTGCCTTGCGGAACGACAGCCCGGACAATATCACCAGTCCTGAATCCCTTGACCCCCCGTGCGGACTTAGCCGAAGTGCGCGGGAAACCGAACCTATCCATGCGGCACATCTGCCGGGAGCCATGCCCACAGGCTTTGACTTGCAACACCTGCGTATCCGGAGTGAGCTTGACGTTCGATCCCGACTCCCCAGCACAAGCAGCATCGATCCAGTGGGTCTTCGGATAGCCCTGTTGAGACCGGTTGAACTTCGTCCGTCCGCCCGACCACCATGAGACCGGCAACCCCAGAATCCTGAGCATGTCCCCAATCATATATCGGGTGGCGTTGACGGCAGCGGCATCCTTCAGCGGAGCCAGAGCCTGCTTCTGGATGTTTGGGAACCCGAACTCGGTGGCAGTTTGATTACCCTTTTTCTGGTTGCAAGACTCGCAAGCCAGTGTCAGATTGGAAACGCGATCGGAGCCGCCCCGGCTTTCCGGAACAATATGTTCAATCTGAAGCGGAATACCCTGCTTCTTACAATAAACGCACGTCCTGTTCCACTTCTGCAGCAAATACTCCCGCAGCTCGTAGCCCGCCAGCGTGCCTTGCTGATACTCCGTACCCGAAATGTTCGGATTGACCATAAGCTGCATGTCAAACCTGACGGTTTCCACCGCGATACTGGTCAGCGGAGCAAACTTCTGCAGCCGAAGCGCCCAAGTCATCACATTAAAGACACGGGACATGAGTGAGGGCGGAAGCCATCCGTCGAGCCTTGTCCGATTATCAAACCGAGGCGCACGGTATCTGGTCTTGCGGTTGCGTCTACTTCTGCGGATAGCGCGTCTTGAGTCCAGAGCATCCTTGATGCTCTGCCCCCTGTGCTGAAGTTCAGCCGCAAAGACAACCGTCTTGCCACGCTTTGCAAAGTCAGCAACTAGAGCAATCCCCGTTACCTTACTGCCAGGATCAACCTTGAGCTCGACGGACTGCGTATCCCCTTTGGCCCGTTCCTTGAGGATAATGGTGAAAGGGAAGCGGCGAAGCACGGCTGCTTTCCTTTCCCGCAACAGTATCCTTGTCCTTGCCGGTGAGCAGGGCATAAGATGTTGTCTGGTGTTGCTTACAACAAGAACGTTTTGCATTGTTACCTATCTCTCCGCTTACGCGGGTAATGTTTGCCTCGGCAATGTTATCCGGCGGTTTGATGCAGCAGGCACTGGCTTAACTCTTACACCTGTTTAACCTGCTGCCGCAGGGCTTGGGACTGGCGTGCATCCCAAGATGCCTATATATTCGCCGGTAACGGAGCCCTGATTGTTCAGGGCTGAGCCTGGTCAACTAGAGCATGCCGGTAAGCTGACATGCTCGGGTTTTTAAACCCGAGTGGTTGACGTTACCTCACTATTTTAAAGATTTAAGTGCGAAGCGAAAAGATAAGGACTTTCCTGTGCTGCAGACTCTCAAACAAATGCCTGTTCCTTTCAACTTCCCGCTTGCTGCTTCCCGTTGTTTTCTTAGTCTCCCCCTCCACCCCAGTCGCCGGATGCGCCTCCGCCCCCGAAGCCTCCGCCTCCGCCGCCGAAGCCTCCGCCTCCGCCCCCGAAGCCCCCGCCGTACCAGCTGCCATAGCCGCTGTCATGTGTGCCGTGGCCACGCGACGGCTGGCGCCCGCGGTTGAGCATGCCAAACAGCACCGCAATCGCAGCGGCGATGAGTAGAATGGTTTGCAGGTCGAAGTCATCTTCCGCGTTAATCTGTGCCGCCGGGGGGCGGGTGAGCACAGGAATTTCTCCCAAGGCAACGTTTTTGTCTTCCGCGATTCTCTTTGCAATGATTGTCGCGGTATTCAGGATTCCTGTCGAATAATCACCTTTGCGGAAGAACGGTCTGAGCTGCTCGCGCCCGAGCGTGCCGAGAAAACTGTCAGGCAGCAGACCTTCCAGACCATAACCCGTCTCGAAACGGTATTTTTTATCATTGAGCGCTACGGCCAGAAGCATGCCGTTGTCTTTCCCCTTTTTGCCCAGCTTCCAGCGCTCAGCCATCCTGAGAGCAAACGGTTCTATGCCTTCACCGTCAAGACTGGTAACGGTGAGAATCATGAACTCCGTTCCTGTTTTCTGTTCGAGATTCCGTAACAAGGCGTTCAGCTGCGATTGCTTATCGCTGTCAATGATGCCCGCGAGGTCAACAACCGGCTGTTGAGGCGTCTGTGGAGGCTCTGGTGTCACAGCACGCGCCGCTGCCGCAGCAAGGAAGATGAGCAGTGTGACGATGAGAACGATTCGTTTTGGGAGCTGAAATGGTGTCATGAACTGAGCGCCGCGCTACCGAGTAGATGACGAAAACGATTCAATGGAATCGCTGATGATTTGGAGGTTGCGGTAGTGGCGCTCAAAGGCCGTATAAACCGCGTCATCTGACAGTTTTGCCTTCTGGTGACTGAATGAAAGTACCTGTTCCAGCACGTCGCGTTCAACAGGGAAGTGCTTTTCTACAGCCGCAATCACATCATGTCGCGCAATCGGGGGCTCTGCATCCCTGAGCAGCAGTAGGCCGCGAAAAAGCGGAAACATGCCCTTGACTGAGCGAATGAGCAGAGCGGTGACTGCATCCTTCCGGCCGAGATCTACGATATATCCCTGCCACAGGGCAAGGAGTCTTGACTTGATTTCGCGTTCGCATTGCATGCGCAGATGTTCGGGATGTATGTTCAGCGCCCCGAAAATATCCGCACCAAAGACGATCTTGTGCAGGAGCTTCAGATCAAGAAACTCCACGGGAAAGACATCGAGAGATTTTTCAGCATACGCTGCAGTCATCACGAGCGGCGCGGCGAGCCGGTTGGCTCGATATTTGCTGCCCAGCGGCGCAAGAAACCGGACAAAATCCAGAGACATTGTGTTCAGTAGGATGACGCTGTTGATGTTGGATGTGTTTTCCTCAAAATCAGGGGTGACCGCACTTCCGGTCACGGCAAGAGCATGTATCCCATCCGGGTGTGAGGAAAGAATCTCGCGGAAGAACGGTTCAATCCGCGTTCTTATGTCAGGACGAAGCGAGTCGAGATTCAGAGCGCTCATTCTTTTTTCAGTATACCACAGGTGTTGATGCCGGGCTTCCTCTTGCTTTTGTTGGCAAAACGTGGTTAGGTTGAAGAATGAATCGTCTGAGTACAATCGTGATAGCGTTCCTGTGCTGTGTTTTTTGGTGCACCGTGTGGGCAGGAGAGACAAGTCCTCTGCGGGGAGAAGATGTGTCCCCAGGAAAAAGCGGAGCAGTGCGGCTTCCCGACCTTGAGCCGGTAGATTTGTATCGCGTCGGGGGTCGCCTCAAGGTTGCTCTGCTGAATCACGGATTTGCCTTTACCGGTGAGGTGGAACTGCGCCTGGCAGCGCTTGAGTCGGTGGTCTCCGGCGCGCGTGATTTTGTTCTGGACAGAATGGTCGTCGTGCCGATAACGATTGGAACCGGCGCAGTCGCGGTGGTGGATATCGGCAGTCTCGATTGGCCAAACGAGAAATATCCCGCGCTTGATCACCCTCAGCTGCGGGTCGGCGTCCGTGTTGACCCGCAGGGCAGGATTCCGGAACGGTCTCAGAGCAACAACAGTATTGAGCGGACCCTGCGTGTCCCGTGCGGCGTGATAATCGAGAGTGCGGTCAGAAGCCATTTTCAGGAGGGGCTTCCGGCCCTGCTTGAGCTGCACGGACGGTTTGGCTCTGCGCAGAAAACGAAGGGGGTCGTCCTGCGCAGCGATGGACGCGCGAGTTCTCTTCTGGTCGCGGATTGGCGGAGTGATGCCCTGAAGGTTGTGCTGCCGAACAACATCCCGGCGGGCCGTTACGATGTGGTGGTCGAGTGTACGGAGAAAATCTGCGGGCAAGGCTATTTCACGAGCAACGCCCTTGAAATATTCATCAGCGGTGAAAAGACAGAGTCTAAGCGGGGAAACGAGGAAGATCGGAAGGACTGATATTCAGAAGGTTGAATGACTAGTGACGCCGGCTGCCTCTCTCATTCAGTCTGTCGTTTTTTGCGATATTCACCTCTTCCTGATTTCCTCTCCTCTGTGTGGTTCTTCTGGATTCTGCATTCTGAATTCTGTATTCTAGGTTGATGCACGGATATACCTTCCGATCACTTCATATTGACCTCACCGCGGGAAGCGTCGAGATAGTTTCCACCCCGGAGCAGCTTTGCCGGGAGTATCTTGGAGGGCGGGGCTTCGGCGTTTCGCTGCTCGCCGACTTTATTACCCAGTCATACAATAGCCCGGAGATGCCGCTCATTTTCGCAACCGGCCCGCTCGTCGGCACCGCATCTCCGACATCGGGTCGTCTGTCGATCGTTTCCCGCTCACCGTTGACGGGAACTGTATTCGACTGCTCAGTCGGCGGACGGTTTGGCACGTTGATGAAACGTGCGGGGTATGACTACATAAAAATTGTCGGAATTGCAGACCGCTTGGTCGTGCTTGAGATTGACGGCAGTGCGGTGACACTGCGCGATGCGTCGTCTCTTGCCATGCAGCCGGCATCCGCGGCGGCGCAGGTATATTCGTCGGCGTGGTCTACCGCGGGGATCGGCCCGGCGGGTGAGCGGAACGTCCGGTTTGCATCGATAATTTCAGACGGGCATTATGCTGCGGGGCGCGGCGGGCTCGGCGCCGTCATGGGGGCCAAGCGGCTCAAGGCGATAGCGGTCCGCGGGGCTGATGAAGTGCAGGTTGCCGATCCTGAGGAATTGCAGTCTGCCCGTGAATCGGTGATGCGGCTTTTGCGGACATCGCAGGCGGTATTTGGCGAGTTCGGACTCGCCGAATACGGCACCGCGGCGCTTGTTGACGTCATACACGCGCGGCGCATGGAACCGACCGAGAATTTCCGGAAGACGGTATTCCCGCAGGCCGGAGCATATTCCGGTTACGCGATGAAAACCCGGTATCAGGCTCGCAAGACGGGCTGCGCCGGATGCCCTATCCTTTGCAAGAAGATGGGGGCCGGGAACGAAGTGATTCCGGAGTATGAAACGGTATCGCACTTCGGCGCGCTGAATGCGAACAGTGACCTGAGATCAATTGTCGAGGCGAACAGACTCTGCAACGAACTCGGCGTGGACACGATTTCCGCGGCCTCCACTATCGCGTGCTATGCAGAGCTTGAAAACAGGATAATCCCGCCGTCTGAAATCCTGCAGATGCTCCGTGAAATTGCGGATCGTCAACCGGGCAGGGGAGACGAGCTTGCGGAGGGTTCGCTACGCTACGCATCAGCGCACGGACATCCGGAACTCAGCATGTCGGTGAAGGGACTTGAACTTCCGGCCTATGACCCGCGCGGGGCTTATGGTATGGCGTTAGCCTATGCGACCTCAAACCGCGGCGGGTGTCATCTGCGCGCTTATCCGATAAGCCATGAAATCTTGCGTAAGCCGGTCGCTACTGACCGGTTTTCTTTTGAGGGGAAGGCGCGCATCGTCAAAATTGCGGAAGATCTGAACACGGTTGTCGATTCACTCACTGCCTGCAAATTCGTATTTTTCGCGGTCAGCCTCGAGGAATATGCCAGAGTTCTCTCTGCGGTGACCGGACGGCAGTTTGACGTCCAGTCTCTTTTCCGTATCGGCGAACGCATATGGAATGACGAACGCATGATGAACCGGGCAAATGGTTTCTCCGCATCTGATGACGACCTGCCGTCGCGGTTTTTCAGCGAGCCGGGAACATCCGGAGCTTTTATTGAAATGCGGCCGATTGATCGGAGAGAGTTCCTCATGGCCCGTACCAGCTACTATCGCATCCGCGGGTACAACGATGAGCCGGCCGATAGGGGAGATATCTGATAGCTATGCAACGTGCGGTGCAGAAATGTCTGCGGAAAATCGAGGCACAGGGGTTGGCAGAGCGGGACAACGTGGTTTTTTTTGCCCGCGACGCTGACATCTATTGCAACCGGCCGCTCCGGGAAGATGAACGGGAGCTCAGGGTGGCGCTCGAGGCAATGAATGTCAGTTCGCTGCTCTTTGCCCGTCCCGCAGATCCCTATTGGACGGTTCTTCAGCAGATTGCGGAGCGGGATGAAACGGTCTCGTCTGAAGGATGCATTTTTCCGCGTGATGCCGAGACGCGGACCTTTCTTCATGACATTCCGGTTCTCGACCGCTTTTCCGCACAGGCTATCGTTTCAGCCTTGTCGCGACGCAAGACGGCTATTATTCGGGGCCGCGGCATCGTGACCTTCGGTGCTGTTACGCCGGAGCAGGCTTACATCATGCTGAGTTCCACCTGTTTCACGGTATTTGTGAAGTATTTTTCCGACGCGCTGCACCGCTTCCGCACCACTGTTGCGGATGAGGAAGACCGTGCAGCGTTCCGCCGTATCTGGCGCGTAGCGGAGCCGTTTTTTTCGGGAATGCCAATGCCGCCATTGCGCGCAGGCCTTGCGAGTGATGACGATACGGTGTTCGCGATGATAGCGGACGCGGGAAGGGCGGTTGTTGATCATCATCTCGTGGATTCATTTTTCGGCAATATCTCGTATATTGCAAATGACTGCATTTACATCAGCCAGACCGGAAGCTCTCTGGATGAACTTGAAGGCTGCATAGACAAAGTACCGTTTGCCGGCACCTCATCGGTCGGAATTACCGCATCATCGGAGCTCTCGGCGCACAAGAACATCTACCGCGCAACGGGCCTGAATGCCATTTTGCACGGGCATCCGAAATTTGCGGTCATCATGTCCATGGATTGCGTGCGGAAAGACTGCGACCGGGAGCTCTGCTATAAGGCATGTCCGGAACAGCGCTCAGTCCGCGGCATTCCGATTGTTTCAGGGGAGATAGGCACAGGCGCAGCCGCGCTGATGCATACGGTTCCTGAAGCGCTTCTTGAGGACAGAGGGGTGATTGTTTACGGACATGGGGTCTTTACCGCATGCCGTGACGATTTCGGCAAAGCTTTTGCCCAGCTGCAGGCCGTGGAAAGAGCATGCGCGACCGCGTATCGCGAAGAGGTGGAGAAAGCTATGGGAAGAATTCAGCAGTCAGGATACAGAAGTCAGTCAACGGATTGATTTGCTGTGGGGCCGAAGTCTTTCTTTTGACTGCCGGCTTCTACATTCAGGATTCTCATCTCAGCATTTCCCGAATAGTCACCCTTACCGAGTCAGAAAGGGAAGGGAAGTCGTATCCGCCCTCCAGCGCGAAGATGACCGGAGCATAAGTGCTCTGGAGAATGCTCGCGACCATTGCCCGTATTCCTTCATTGCTGACCCGCACGGCCGCCAGCGGATCGGCAGCGTGAATGTCATAACCGGCAGAAACGAGCACGAGGTCGGGAAAGAATCGTTTCATCAGGGGCGGCAGTATGGCTTCGTAAACCTCAAGGTAGTCGCGGTCGCCGGAGCCGGGCTGCATAAGTACATTATAAGTAAATCCGGCACCCGCGCCATTTCCCCGCTCGTACTCCTGACCTGACCCGGGATACAGATTGGCCTGATGTGAGCTGAAGAAGTACACGGAGTTGTCATCTTCAAAAATCTGCTGTGTGCCGTTGCCGTGATGCACATCGAAGTCGATGATGAAAATTTTGCGAAAGCCGATTGTCTGGGCGTAGCGGGCGGCAACCGCAATGTTATTGAATATGCAGAACCCCATCCCCCGGTTTGTTTCAGCATGATGGCCGGGCGGACGCACCGCGCAGAACGCACGGCGGAATTCACCAAGCTTGGCGCGATCAATAGCTTCAAGAAGAGCGCCGGCTGCATGGCGCGCCGCCTCCAGTGAGTGCTCCGAAAGATACGTGTCTCCGTCGAGTGCTCCGACACCCAGTGCTTTTACGCGTTCAATATACTCCGGAGAATGAACCCGGGCGATATCGTCCCAAGCCGCCTCACGCGGTGGGATGTGAATCAGTTTTTCCCAAAGACCGGACCGTTTCAGTTCTTGAATCGCTGAAATGAGGCGTTCCGGTCGGTCGGGGTGCCATGACGGTGTTTTATGACTGAGAAAAATATCCGCGAATGCAAACCCAACAGGTTTCATTTGAAAAGTATACCTGCAAGATATTGTTGATGCAAGAGGCGTAGACATGATGTCCCGGCAAAAAATGCCGAAGGTCGTTTAATGCTGCCAATGAGAAGTGCGCGGAGAGCCTGTCTTGCCAGCGTGGAAATTTTGAGCGACTCGCCCACCAGGTCTCCAAATTTCATGTTGAATGCTTGATAATTTGCCTTCCTTACGCTATGATCAAGCCTAGAAGTGCTTGAAGACTTATGTTGGAGGCTGCTATGGTAACGAAAGAAGAAGTAGAGACTGTTCTTGATAAGGTTCGCATCGGACTAAAAGCCGAGGGCGGCAATGTTCTACTCCATGACATCAGGGACGATATTGTGTACGTCAAGCTGACAGGAGCCTGCGGCACCTGTCCGATGGCGCAGCTTACGTTGAAAAACTGGGTTGAAGCGACCGTGAGAAAAGAAATTCCGCAGATCAAGGCCGTCCAGTCTGTATGAGAAAGTTGGCAGTATGCACAAAGCGTTCAGCGTGCCGGATGCGAGAGCAGATGTTCGCCGGACGCTTTCTTTTTTTCTGGTGCATTATCCTGTTTATTTCAGCGATTGTTTCAGGCACGATATGTGAGTCGTTGGCAAATGAACCCGTTGAAGTGAAGGGCGTCCGCCAGTGGGCCGGACAGAATTCCATCCGCATCGTCGTTGACCTCAGCGGAAGCGCACCATATTCGAAAGGGCAGCTTTCGAATCCTGAGCGTCTCTTTTTTGATCTGAAGGGTGCCAGGCTGAGTTCAACGGCACCGAAGGGTGTGCCGGTTGGCGACCGTATTGTGCGCTCTGTGCGCCTCGGTCAATTCAGTGCGGATACTGTTCGCATTGTGTTCGACCTTGATGCGCAAAACTACGACTACCGTGTGATGACGCTTGATGATCCGACCCGCCTTGTCATTGATTTTGGGCAGAAGGGTAAATTTGAGCAGAGGCCTGAGCCGAAGGTTGAACCGGCCCCGGAGGTGAAGCCTCAGCCACGCCAGGAAACGGCGGATGTCCGCCGGAGAGTTGTGATTGACGCGGGGCATGGCGGACATGATCCCGGTGCGGTCGGCAAGAGCGGACTCTATGAAAAAGATGTTGTCCTTGACATCGCCCTGCAGGTCAAGACTATCCTGCTTAAGCAGTATCCGGGCTATGACATTATGCTTACCCGGGAAAAGGATGTCTTCATTCCGCTTGATGAACGTGCCGCCATCGCAAACCGTGTCAAAGCGGATCTGTTCGTTTCGATTCATGCCAACGCAAGCACGAACCGCAAGGCGCGCGGCATTGAAACCTATCTCCTGAACTGGACCAACGATGATGAGTCGATCCGGGTTGCGGCGCGCGAGAATGCGATAACGGTCAAGAAGATGCGTCAGGTGCAGAACGATGTTGCCGCGATGCTTGCCTCGCTTGAGCGGGAAAGCAAACGGGACGAGTCGGTCAAGCTCGCCGGATATATCCAGAACTCGATGATTTCAGATGTCATGCTGACCTATCCGCAGGTGAATAATCTCGGGGTGAAGCAGGCTTTGTTTTATGTGCTGGTAGGTGCTAAAATGCCGTCGGCACTGGTTGAGGTTTCGTTTATCAGCAACCCTGAGGAAGAGAAGCTTCTCGCAAAGGATTCTTACCGGCAGCGGATTGCATCGTCCATAGCCGGAGGAATCCATTCATATTTCCTTTCCGCTCCAGCTCAGAAGGTCGCGAGCGGGGCGAAAGTGAAATATGCCTCTACGTTGTCAGCAAAACCACAACCGGCAAAGTTCGTAAAAGGAAAGCAGCGCTAGCCTTCCGAGCGGCAATCATCCGTTCCCCGGCAATCATCGCGCTTTCACGGCGGAGTATTTCATGTTCGATCTTGTCATAGCAAATGGGCTGGTTATCGACGGCAGCGGACTAACCCCGAAAGAGGTTCATGTCGGCATTACCGGAGATCTTATTACCTATGTCGGGCCGCAGCAGTTCCCGGCAAAGCAGGTGATTGACGCAAAAGGACTCATGGTTGCTCCCGGTTTTATTGATACGCATGCCCACTCAGAGTTTACTCTCCTTGCGGACGGCAGTGCCGAGGGGAAAATCGCTCAGGGCGTGACCACTGAAATCAACGGAAACTGCGGCCTGTCTGCCGCACCCCTGTACGGTGAGTGCCTCGAACGCCGGGAAGCCGATATGGACGAATACGGCATTACCGAACGCTGGCGCAATTTTCACGAGTACTTCCAACTGCTGGAGCAGCGCGGCATTGCGCTGAACTTCGCTACCCTGTGTGGCCACGGGAACATTCGCGGATCAGTTGTTGGGTATGTGGATCGCCCCGCCACGAACGACGAGCTTGCGATCATGCAGGACATGGTAGCCGATGCGGTGCGCTCGGGTGCCCGGGGTATCTCGTCCGGCCTTATTTATTCTCCCGGGATGTATGCAGACGCCGGCGAGATTGCGGAGCTTGCCCGTGCTGCGGTTGTTGCCATGAAGGGACGGCCGGCAGTCTATGCCACCCATATGCGGAGCGAAGGCGAGCGCCTTCTCGAGGCTGTAGATGAATCGCTTGCTATCGGCAAAAGATCGGGAGCGTCCGTTCACATCTCGCATATCAAGACCGCGGGAGAGGAAAACTGGCACAAGATAGACGAAGTCCTCGCGCAGATCAAGACGGCATTCAAGACAGGGATGCTGATTACCGCGGATCGGTATCCGTATATCGCATCGAGCACCGACCTCGATACGGTACTGCCGAAATGGGTTTTTGAAGGCGGAACCGGAGAAGAAGTGGCGCGCCTTCAAAGCGCCGAGACACGGAAACGGATTCTTCTTGAACTGGAGCTGAATCCACCGCGGGTATGGGACAATATACAGATTTCATCGGTCATGCATCGTCATAATGAATGGATGGAGGGGCAGAGATTTTCCGCTGTCGCCGAGCGCCTGGGAAAGGCGCCGTCTGAAGCCCTGCTGGATGTGCTTATTGATGAGGACGTCAGAACCGGAGCGATATTTTTTTCCATGAGTGAAGAGAATCTTCAGCGTTTCCTGCAGCTCCCCTATCTCATGATCGGTTCGGACAGCGCGGCCCGTTCATTCTCGGGCGTGACCGCGAAAGGAAAACCGCATCCCCGAGGCTTTGGCAGCTTCCCGCGGATAATCGGACGTTATGTGCGCGATCAAAATATCATTCCGATTCAGAACGCAATCCGCCGCATGACATCTGTTCCCGCTTACACATTCGGCCTCGAAAAGCGCGGCACGATTCGCACCGGCTATTTTGCGGATATCGTTGCGTTCGATTTCGACGCAATTGCCGATACTGCTGATTTCAGCACTCCTTTTCAGCAGCCCAAAGGGATAGCGCATGTCATCGTGAACGGGAAGATTGCCCTGAAAGACGGAGCGCTTACCGGCGTGCGCGGAGGGATGGCATTGCGATGAAACCGGTTATCGGCATTACGCCCAGTATTGAAGACGGGCGATATCGTCTGCACGAGGACTATGTGGCGGCTGTTGAAAAGGCAGGAGGAACTCCCTTCATTCTGCCGGTTGGCCGGTCGGTTCAGGAACACGGGGGCGTTATTGACGGATTGCTCCTCTCCGGCGGTGGCGACATTGTGCCTGAACTGTATGGAGAAGAAATTGCGGTTTTGCCGTCCCTTTTGAAACTTGTGCCTCGTCGGCGCACCGAATATGAGCTTTCACTGCTGCGCATGATGATGGACTGGCAAAAACCGGTGTTCGGCATATGCTACGGCATGCAGGTATTGAATATATATTTTGGCGGAACGCTGTATCAGGATATCCCGTCGCAATATGCTCCGGAACGTCTGGCCGAAATGAACCACCATGAAGGCACTCATTCCATTGAACTCACAGCTCCGTTCAGCGACGATTCATCGTATGAAGACACGCAACCAAGAGTTAACTCCTTGCATCATCAGGCCATTCGCAAGTTGGGTGACGGACTTTCGGTATTTGCGACGGCGGCGGATGGCATTACTGAAGGGATTCTGTTGCGGACGCACCCGTTTTGTGTCGGCGTGCAGTGGCATCCGGAACGGATGATTCATGATAAACTGACTGAAGAGCTGTTCCGTACATTTGTAACGGCTTCTCGGCGAGTTGCTTTCTGCAGGGGAGGATAAAGAATTAGGGTGCAATGTTCACGTTGTCAGAAGCTGGATACGGGTGCTTCACACGCACCTGTTTCTGCTTTCTGATTTTTGCACCTGAATGAAGAACTATGGGATCCCGCAAATTCTATCTCTTTGTCATGATTGCGTTGGTGATTCTCCTGGGATTCATGACGTTCCAGGTGCTGAAGCCGTTCCTGCTGCCCATTGGCTGGGCAATTGTCCTGTCCATTCTGTTTTATCCGCTGTTTGCGTTTCTTCTCCGTTATGTGAAGTATAAATCAGTCGCATCTCTCATCACAGTCCTCATAATATTCGCATTGCTCCTCGGACCGTTTTCGTATATCGGATTCGCGTTCATGGATGAAATGCGGGGTCTTTCGACCTCAATTCAGCTGAATGAGCGTCTCGTGCAGCACCCATACGTACAATGGGTATACAGCAAGATTATCAAGATCTTCGGCATTCCGCAGACGCAGTTCGAAAAGGCTGTTATCGAAAACCTCGGACATGTGCGGGATATCGTGCTTGAGAAAGTGACGAGCGGTTTCGGCGATATCGTCTCTTTTTTCATCAATTTTCTGCTTATGGTATTTGCCATTTTTTTCATGTTCATCGATGGTCCTCGCCTGCTCAGAAAGGTCAAGGACTACATGCCGTTCAATGAGGAAGAGAAGCATCGGCTTGCCGATCAGATTCATGACATCGTGGTCTCAACTATTTATGGAGGCGTTATTGTCGGCATTATTCAGGGCGTGCTTGCGGGAGTCACCTTTGCGATCCTGGAATTCAAGGCGCCCGTTCTCTGGGGCTTTGCCACTGCCATAGCATCATTTATCCCGATAATCGGAGCAGCAGGGGTCTGGGGCCCTGCGGTACTATATCTTTTCGCGACAGGCTCAACCTATAAAGCGGTAGCGCTACTGATCATTGGAGCATTCGGTATCAGCCTGATCGATAATATTCTGAAGCCATTGATAATCGGCAACCGGGTCAAGATGCCGATGCTGGTCATCCTGTTCAGCGTTCTTGGCGGAATAAAGCTATTTGGCCTGATCGGGTTGATACTCGGGCCGCTCGTCATTGCGCTTTTTGTGTCGGTACTCGAGATTTTCAGGAATTTCGACTACGTTTCAACACAAGAAAAATAATGCCTCTTCTCCTGACGTTGTTCATTTTCATACTATCATGCGCGTGCAGTCCTGTCCAGCGTCATGACGGCTATGTCCATTACCGCCTGATTGCGAATCCGTCGACCCTTGATCCTGCTCAGATCACCGATGTTTCCGCATCCACGGTAGCCGCAAAGATCTTTAACGGCCTTGTTCGCCTGAACGGCGATCTCGAGGTTGTTTCCGATATTGCCAAACGGTGGACCGTTTCCCGCGATGGCGTGCGATACCGTTTTTCATTGCTAACCGATGCGAGGTTTCCTGACGGAAGACCCGTTATCGCAAGCGATATCCGTTATTCCTTTGAGCGCGTTCTGAACCCGAAAACCCGTTCGCCGAATGCCTGGATTTTCGAGCATGTTTCCGGCGCGGAGGACTACCGGCAAGGCGCGTCAGCATTTGTTGCAGGGTTTCGGATTATCGACGACTCAACCTTTGAAGTTGTGCTGAAGCGCCCATTTTCGCCCTTTCTGCGGATGCTGACCATGACGCCGGCATTTATTGTGCAGCGAGAGACCGTCGAGAGGCTTGGCGCTGCATTTGCGCATGAGCCTTCTGGCACGGGACCGTTTTTGCTGAAACTCTGGAAGCCTGACCGGGAGATTATACTTGTCAGAAATGAGCATTACTTCGGCGGAACTGCAACGGTGCGGGGCATTGCCTACCGAATCATCCCCGAAGACCTGACGGCTCTCACCGAGTTTGAACTCGGAAACCTTGATATTGTCGCGCTGCCTGCTTCAGCATTTGCAAAATTCAGAAACAATCCCCGCTGGAAAGATCACATTTTTACGCTCGAAGGAATGAATACGTACTATCTCGGCATGAACTGTGATCGGCCGCCCATGTCTGATGTCCGCCTGCGACAGGCGGTATCTCTGGCGATAGACCGCAAGAAAATACTGGAGACCTTTTACGAAAACCGCGGGCGGCTTGCGGCCGGTCCTGTCGTCGACATGCTCAGGCAATGGCGGCTTTCTACATCCTCGCAGCGATACGACGCTGACGCCGCCCGTTCCATCATACGTTCAATCGGAGCTGAAGGAACGATGGTTCAACTCTTCATCACGGCCGACCAGGAAGTGATAGACCTGGCCGAGATAGTGCAATCCTATCTGAAGAAGGCGGGGCTGAACGTCCATATTAAACAGCTTGAGTGGAGCGCCTATAAAGCGGCTATCAATCAGGGGGAGCCGGACATCTTCTGGCTCAGTTGGTGGGCTGACTATCCCGATGCTGAAAATTTTCTCTTCCCGCTCTTTCACTCCGCCAACCATGGTCCGTCCGGAAACCGCACGCGCTACTCAAGTTATGCTGTTGATCTGCTGATCGAGCAGGGACAGGCAGCCTTGAGCGAATCAAAACGAAATGCGGCATACCGCAAGGCTGAAGAGCTGATAATTCAGGATGCCCCGTGGGTTTTCATGTGGCACAAGAACGAGTATGTGGTGAAGCAACCCTGGATTCAGGGATTCCGAGTCTATCCGGTTTATACGGTGGACAAGGGGCTGGAGATTCAGATCACGCGGTAGCGGAAATGCTTCTGAGAACTACCGTTTTTGCCGCACTGGATTCTCTCTGCCGGCTCCGGTATCCTAGATTCATACATGAAGATTTATATCCTCAAACGCCTGCTGCTTTTGGTGCCGCTTCTGCTCGGCATTACGCTGGTCAGTTTTTTCATGCTGAAATCACTGCCGGGAGATCCTGTGCTGAATCTGGTCGGCGAGCGGGCCAGCCCGGAGATTATCGAAAGCATCAAAAAAGAACTTGGGACTGATCAAGGCTTCATACGCCAGTACGCGGGATATCTGTCGCTGCTGTTGAAGGGCGATTTCGGGAGGTCATACTACACGAATCGTCAGGTGCTGGACGAGATTCTTGCAAAGTTTCCGAACACCGTCCGCCTTGCATTCGCAACGATGACCATTGCCATTCCGGTCGGCATTCTGCTTGGCATCGCGGCGGCCATGCGGCGTGATGGCATCATCGACCGGACCATTCAGGCCATTACTATTGCCGGCGTGAGCATGCCGGTGTTTTGGTTCGGCATCATGGTCATGCTGCTGTTCAGTCTCCAGTTAAAGCTATTTCCGCCTTCAGGGACAGGAGACCTGCGGTTTCTGGTGCTGCCTGCCTGCGTGCTTGCCGTGCCTGCCGCATCCACTCTTGCGCGTGTAACGCGCACCAGCATGCTCGATGCGCTCGCATTGCCACATATACAAACCGCGCGAGCCAAAGGAGTGCTGCCATCGAAAATTATCGCTATACATGTGCTGAGAAATGCGCTCATTCCAATCGTGACGATTATCGGGCTCGATTTCGGCAGTTATCTCAACGGCGCTGTGGTTACGGAAACGATATTTGGTTGGGACGGCATCGGTCGCTTTACCATGGACGGTATCGTCAAGCGGGATTACCCCGTGATCATGGGGTGTATCCTTATCGGAACGGTTGTTTTTGTTTTCGTGAATCTGGTGACCGACGTTCTTTATCACTATCTTGACCCAAGGATTCGGATTGATGAAAAGAGCCGGTAAGGCAGCGACCTGTATTTTACTGTTCCTCGTGCTGATTTCCGCATCGGCTCCGTTGTTGCCGATACCGGATCCGGAGCAGATTGACCTCGACGCGCTTCGTCAAGCGCCGTCTGCAGGGCATCTGTTCGGCACCGACAGCAAGGGGAGAGACATCTTTTCCCGGGTCGTGTTCGGTGGAAGGATTTCATTCAGCGTAGCGGCGGTGGCGGCGGTCACTTCGGCGATGGTCGGCTTTCTGGCCGGGCTAACCGCAGGCTATTGCGGGGGGAAGACTGACACGGTATTGATGGCGGCCGTAGACTTTATCCTCTCGTTCCCCTCGCTTTTGCTGGCGATTGCCATATCAGTCGTTCTGCCGCCCGGCATCTATACGGCTATGATAGCCATTGCTTTTGTCGGGTGGACCTCATTTGCCCGCATTGTTCGTGGGCAGGTCTTGACGTATAAGGAAATGCCGTTTGTGGAAGCTGCGCGTTCCCTGGGGTGCAGTCATGCCCGCATTGCGTTTTTGCATATTGCGCCGCTCTGCATTCCAATCAGCCTGATCATGATGGGCATCAAATTAGGCGGATTCGTATTGACCGAGGCGACACTGGGCTTTCTTGGACTTGGCGCTCAGCCGCCAACGCCCAGCTGGGGATCTATGGTCAGTGCAAACCGGGCGTACATTCTTTCTGCTCCTTGGATGGTCTTCTTTCCAGGCATGGCGATTTTTGCAACTGCGTTCTGCTGTAATCTGGCGGGAGAGTTCCTGAAGGAACGGAGCGACCTGAAACAATCGCTCCGGGATTAATTAGCGCTCGCGGAGTTTTTCTTCTTCTTCCTGCTCAATCTTGCAGTCGATGCACATGGTGGTGACCGGTCTCGCCTCAAGCCTCTTGATGGTGATTTCGCAACTGCATCCTTCGCAGATGCCGTATTCACCGTTGTCTATCATATCGATAGTTTCTTCTATTTTTTTCAGGAGCTTGCGTTCGCGATCCCGCAGGCGAAGCGTAAAGTTCCGGTCAATCTCAGCCGAAGCCTGATCACCAAGCTCTGTTGAGCTTTCGCTTGGCAGGGCCGTCATGGTTATTCCGGCTCCGGTCAGGAGTTCTTCTTTCTGCAGGACAAGCCTCTTGCGTATATCCTGGATTTTTTTGTCTCTCAGTTTTTTTTCTGATACCTGTTTGGCTGATTTTTTCATGCTCTCCGGTCCTTAAGTAGTTAATGATGATTTTGAGCAAAAAGGTATCATACACGTTACCAGAAAGACGTTCGGGGAGTCAAACAAAACAGATGTTTTTCAAAGAAAAACTTGACAATACCGCAAGGGGGTGCGATAAAATGGTGCTCGGTATTCGGAACCGAAACCGTTTTCTCAAGTAGTGGAGTATTCTCTGAACTTTTGCGAGGGAGACGCATCATGACAAAAGCCGATATCGTCAATCTTGTTTTCGAAAAAGTCGGACTTCCAAAGAATGATTGCCAAAATATTGTTGAGGCGGTATTCGACACGATTAAGCATACGCTTATAGAAGGCGAATCCATCAAGGTGTCCGGGTTCGGAACTTTCAATGTCCGAAAAAAAGGTTCCCGGGTCGGTCGAAATCCGAAGACAAAGCAGGAAGTCGAGATTACGCCTCGCAGGGTTGTCACCTTCAAGGCAAGCGATCATCTGAAGTCAGCGGTCGAAAAGGTCCAGTAGTTCTAGGTTATTGCTCATGCAGAAGACGCGTGCGTCATCAGAGCCCCTTCGGCTTTTCCCTGAAAAATTGTTTTATAAAATAGGGGAGGTAAGCGCGCTTGTCGGGGTGGAGTCCTATGTGCTGCGGTACTGGGAAAGCGAATTTCCTTCTCTTCAGCCGAGGAAAAGCAGATCCGGTCAGCGTATTTATACAAAAAAGGACATTGATCTCATCCTGTTGATCCGTCGCCTTCTTCACGAAGAACGCTATACCATCGACGGTGTCAGGCGAAAGCTGGTTGGAGTGCGGCATGAAGAAGCGCCGCATGTGCTTCCCCCTCCCGAAAAAGCAGCAACAGCAGAAATCCTGGAGTCCGGAATTCCGTCAGACGCGGATCGTGTTCTCCGGACAATTCGGGAACGGCTTGTGAAGATTCTTGCAGGCATGTCGTAAAGTTTTTAGTTGTTTTTCATCGGGGCGTAGCGCAGCTTGGTTAGCGCACTCGCTTGGGGTGCGAGAGGTCGGCCGTTCGAATCGGCTCGCCCCGACCATTACCCCTTGAAAATTAATTATTTTCAAGGGGTGCTTTTTTCAAGAACACACTGCGAGCATTTTTTGCCAGCAAGATGGCTGACAACTGAGACCGGCCTGTGTTTTGGACGATAGTGCGTTCCGGTGAAGTACTGTCGGAGTCCAGACTTCGGGGCAATGCGAAGGGGTCTGCTCATTGCTGAGTTGTTGGTGGCAATTCTGGACAATCGCGCTTACCGCAGAGCACAAAAAACAGAATCTGTCGGTAACTTTTTTAACTTTAAATTTGATCGAAAAAAACGCTTGACAGACCCTCAAAATGATGCTATAAATAAATCAAAGAGAGACTTCCGAAAAGTGGTGGTCTTGCTCCTCGAAAAGCTCGGCAGAAAGGTTGTAAAGTCTCAAGACGTAGGGTTTCAGACGTTAGAGTCTCAAGTCGTATGTCCCAAGATGTACAGACCGCCGAGCGAAAGAAGCACAGAGAGAGCAAGCACCACTTTTTTTTATGCCTTTTTTCATTCTTTTGCACTCAGGTTCCTTCTCTCACTCTCCTGAAGCATGTATGGCAGTCATGGTATAATATCAAAACAGTTTTTTTCATATGTCAAAAGCAGGCATAAAGCAAAGGGGGTATTTTGGCGAAAAGACCAGTCTATAAACAGGAAAAGCGCAAAAAAGAACTTAACCGATTGAAAAAACAGGAAGAAAAGCGGCAGAAGCGTTTGAGTAAAATCGCTGCCGGCGGAGCCGAAGGAGAAATCTCTGAAGCGGGTGAGGCAGAAGCAGTATCTGTAGAGCAGACAGAAAGCACATCAGAGGTTCAGAAGCCTTCCTGATGAAGCAGGGGGGTCTATGTCTCCTGCTTTACTCGTTTCCAGGCAGGTGATTGTGTGCGGTACGTTTGGAAATGCCCGGGCGCAGCCGATAAATCAGCCGCATTCCGACGACATTGCGGGCTTTTCTTCCACCAGGCGTCCAGCCCTTGTCAAAAGCCTCCTCCGTTTTCAGTCGGGGGAATCATCCTCACGCAGCTGCCGGACCGCGATCCGCCAGATAAGAATGCAGACGAGGCCTATCAGGCACAGAATGAGAATGGCGTCCTGAGCAGCTTCAAGGTCAGTTTTTATTCTTTCGATGAAGCTGCCCCCCCAATAACCTGCACTCACCATAAGCGCGATAGTAATCAATGAGGAGATGCCGTCTGCCAGGATAAACTTCGGACGGGGCATTTTCAGAATACCGGCAACCAGAAAAATCTGCGCTCTCAACCCGACCAGATGCCGCCCGAGGAATATAACAAGGATGCCCCATTTCGCGAATGAGCGCTCAAGTTTTTTGATGCGGCGCGGTGAAATAAACCTGCTGAAACGTTTATGCGCCACGACCATTCTGCCGTATTTCCGGCCTATGTGGTAGAGAAAAAAATCGGTGGAGATCATTCCGGCAAAAAGGATAAGAATTGCCGGAACCGGCTTTACGACGTCGTGAGCAATCATGAAACCGCAGAGAATAAGAATTGCATCTTCCGGAAACGGCAACCCGAGCGTGCCGAGCACGAGCATGACAAAAAGCCCCAGATAGGGGAAATTCTGAATAAAGGATGTATCCATCGCATGCCTCGTGCCCTGAATAATCAGATACTGCAGGAGGGTCGCTCTGCAGTACTGTCATTTTTTCAGCCGTATTGTTGCCTGAGCCTGCCGAAAGAGTCAATGATGATAAAGGCCACGCAAGAGCTGGAATTCTTCATGCAGAGGCTTTCTTTGCCGGGAACTCAAGCGCCTTTTTCGGACAGGCTGCAACACAGGTGCCGCATTTGATGCAATCGTTGTCCTGCATGACCCCGATTGCCTTGTCTTTGTATGGCGCAAGCTGCATGGGACAGACTTTCGCGCAGAGGGTACAGTCGATGCAGGTGTCAGCAATGGTAAGCGGCTTTTTGCCTGTGGACATCCAGTTTGCGATGGTGCCAATGGGGCAGACGTTGCACCAAGTGCGGGGATGGATGCCGATGCCGAGCACGATGCCTATCGACGTTGTCACGGTAAGCACTATGACGAATGCCTTGCCGATGGCATCAACGCCCGGCCAGGCAAAATAGATCTGAACACCCAACACCGTAAAAAGAAAAACAATCATGCCGATGCGAGTTCCGGTGCTCCGGAAAAATCCGGGTATCTGTCTCTTGCTGCTGATTTTGTCCAGGAAAAGGTCATAAAAACTGCCGCGCGGACAGAGCCAGTCGCACCACTGGCGGCCGTGAAAAGCCGCTATGCTAAGTGCTCCGATCATGCAGCCCATGAGAAGAAATCCGAGCTTCGGATAAAACCAGCCCCCTATGACTACCAGCGGCAGCCCAAGCCAGGTATATGATTGCAGGCGCCTTCTCTGTTTTGTGAACTCTCTCAGATTCATTGTTTTCTTCCTTCTTTCTTCAGTCGCATATAAGCCAGGTATGTTTCCATATCGCACTTGCCCGATTTTTTCTGATAATCATTGCACTCCTTCAGGCAGCGGAGATCGTCTTTTGCCTGAGAGTCTGAGCACAGCTCTTTCCTGAGCAGCGCCATCAGGGTTCGCTGCGGCTCAGGCAGATTTTTTTTCAGCGAATAAAACATCATTTTCCCCTCGCGCCGATCATCCAGAAAGCCGCCCCTGTGCAAGAGCGAAGCATTCCTCGAAACGAGCGGCTGCGACATCCCGAGCACGCCCATTATCTGGCACACGCACAGTTCTTTCCTCTTCAGCAGCATGAGAATGCGCACGCGGGATATGTCCGCAAGCAGCTTGAAATAATCTACTGTTTTTCTCATAAACATATTTAATTTCATTTATATGAAATATGTCAAGTCCCGCGCTTCACGTACCGAATGTCATGCGTAACAAGGAAGTCTGCATAGTGATTGAAAAGACGGAAAAATGAGGAACAGTGATTCGCGGAAGCAGAGGTCGTCTGTATCAGGGTGCCGATCAGTCGCTTGCTCCTGCGGGTTTCTTTCCGCTATAATGAGCATATGCACAAAACAAGGGAGGTTGTTTATGAAGGTATGTTTTCCGGTTGAACAGTCTGAAGGGTTAAGCAGCAAGGTATTTGGACATTTCGGGTCCGCACCGTTTTTTCTTGTGGTGAATACCGATGATCAGTCCGTATCAGAAATCATGAACCGCGATCAGCATCATCAGCACGGTGCATGCAGTCCGCTCAAGGCGCTTGGCGGAGCAGCCGTTGATTCTATTGTTGTCGGCGGAATTGGGGCTGGAGCGCTCATGCGGCTTCAGGAGGCGGGCATGACGGTCTATCGTGCCGGGGCTTCAAGCGTGGCTGAGAATCTTACGCTTATCCATCAGGGACAGCTTGCGGTGCTGCAACCGCATCAGGTCTGCGGCGGACATTCGCACGGCGGCGGCTGCTCTCATTGAACATGTAGTGTTAAGGAGGTCTCATCCATGAAGTTTTGTATCCCGATTGCAGCTGATAGCGGGTTTGACAGTCTTGTCGCGGATCATTTCGGGTCAGCACCATCTTTTATGATTGTGGACACCGAAACAAGGTCATTTTCCATTATCCCAAATGCCGACTTAGACCATGCCAAGAGCGGATGCAATCCCCTGCGAGCCCTGAATGCAAACGTCGTTGATATCGTAATCACCGGCAGTCTCGGAGGCAGCGCTCTTAGAAAGATGAACGCTGTGGGCATCAGGGTATTCAGAGCAGAGGCAAAGACGCTGATCGAGAATCTGGATTTGATGGCTGATAACCGGCTGCAAGAGTTTGTGCTTGTGGAGGCCACTCCTGACCAGCAGGGATCGTGCTGTCCTCACGAAAACCTGTCTCAGAACTGAAGACTGCACCGATGGAAATTCTGAAGGCGCTTGCCGACGAATAGGCAAGACGGACAAAAAGCACTATACTGGTTACAGTGAAGAGGAGATACCATGCGAAAATATGTGCTGTTCGCGTTTAATGGTGAAATGATGTGTTTTGTCCATGTGCTTCTGAATGCTCTCCGTATGCATGAGCAGGGATGGGAAGCAAAGATAGTTATCGAAGGCGCGGCAACGCGCCTCATTCCCGAACTCGTGAAGGCGGACAACCCTTTGGCAAGTCTTTATGTCAAGGCGAAAAACCTCGGACTTGTTGAGGGCGCATGCAAGGCATGTTCGCAGAAGATGGGCACTCTGACAGAAGCTGAAGCGCAGGGGCTTCGCCTGCTGGACGACATGTCCGGGCATCCCGGCATGGCAGGATATATTTCACAGGGCTTTACTGTACTCACGTTTTAGTTCTGCATGGAGGTGCCAGTATGATGAAGGAGCAAGGCAAGAGCTGGAGTCCTTATATTGCCGGGGCGCTCAGCGGACTGGTTTCGATCGGGTCAGTCTACTTCGCGGACAAATATCTCGGCGCGTCTACGACCTTTGTCCGCACGGCGGGCATTATTGAACAGCAGTTTGCTCCGGACAGGGTCAAGACAATGGAGTATTTTGTCAAGGAAAAACCGATTGTCGAATGGCAGACACTCTTCGTCGCGGGAATTTTTGTCGGGGCATTTTTTGCCGCCATCATGTTCAACGATTTCAAAAAACAGGCGGTTCCTCCCATGTGGGAGAAGCGCTTTGGTCCGAGCGTCGGGAAACGAGCCGTCTTTGCGTTTCTGGGCGGCGTAGTTGCAATGTTCGGCGCACGACTAGCAGATGGCTGACCGAGCGGTCACGGGCTGAGCGGTTCGCTTCAGCTGGCGGTCAGCGGTTTTGTGGCGCTTGCATGCTTCTTTATCGGCGGCATGGTTTCCGCCCGCATGATATACGGAGGAGGTGAGCGTCGATGAACCCCCTTCTGTACGGATTAATTACGGGAGTGCTCTTTGGTTTTCTGCTGCAGCGCGGCGGCGTATTACGGTATGAGCGCCAGATTGGAGCGCTTCGGCTGATGGACATGACCATTCTGAAGTTCATGCTTTCTTCCATAGTGGTCGCCATGATCGGCATCTATCTTCTCAAGGACATGGGACTGGTCAAGCTGAACCTGAAGCCGACCATCCTTGGCGCCCAGATTGTCGGCGGACTCATTTTTGGCCTCGGGTGGGGAGTGCTCGGCTACTGCCCAGGCACGCAGATGGGGGCGCTCGGAGAGGGCAGGTGGGATGCTCTCTGGGGCATCCTCGGCATGCTGCTTGGCGCGGCACTTTTCGCAGAAGCTTTTCCGCTGATGAAGGCAACCGTGTTGACATGGGGCGTCTATGGCAAGATAACGCTGCCGCAGGTTCTGGGAATCAACCACTGGTTCGTCATCGTGCCATTCGTCGTCTGCACCCTCGGACTCTTTTTCTGGTTCGAGAAGAAAGGCTTGTAGGAGTTATTTTCAGCCGGTTCGTCGTTATTTTTTCAGAGGAGCAGAAATGCCGCGACCTAAATGTCAGAGGCAGGTATCCGGTCTGCCGGCTTCCATGTACTTCAAGCCGCGCGGTATTCCGATGGCTGATCTTGAAGAAGTAGTGCTTACCATTGACGAGGTGGAAGCGATCCGCCTCGCTGATTTTGAAGGAATGTATCAGGAGCAGGCTGCGGAGAAGATGCGGATTTCACGTCAGACATTCGGCAGGGTGATTGCCGTTGCACACCGAAAAATCGCCGAGGCTATCGTCGCCGGGAAGGCGCTCCGCATTGAGGGTGGAGTTATCGGTTTTTCGCAGGCAGCGGACTATCAGTGCATCGGCTGCGGGCATATATTGGCTACGGCAAGCGGGACAGGCAGTCCTGATACCTGTCCGTCCTGCGGAAGCGGGTCTGTTGATCGGCTGCCATGCGCAGCACCGGGACGGAGAAGAGGACAACGGGGAAAATAGCGTTTAGCTGTCGCAGTGCGGCTCAGGGTGGGCTGTGAGGCAAGATCGGCATCCCGGAGATTCCGGTCACATGCTGCCTTCAGGCTCGGATCTCTCCTTAAAACATCGGCATCATTGCCACTATCTGGTAGATCCTGTGCTACAGTAATTATTGTCCGAAGATCATGGTCCGTATATCGGCTGTCTCTCCGGTCACACATGCTCTCAGAAAGACCTTTGCTCAGTGAAAGACATTCATCTGCCTGCCGTACCAGAAGAAGTCCGCAGCCTTCTCAAACGAGGAAATGAGCGCACGGCCCAAGGCATAACCTTTCGGGATCTGCGTTGTCTTTGCGGAAGTGAAACGCTGCGCATGAGGCGTGGATTGGACTTCTCTTTTTTACTGGACACTACTGATGGTAAACTTAACAATGCGAGATAGTACAACCAGGCTTGTTTATGCAACGGAACAAATCATTCACCTCAAGGACAAGGCAAAAAGTGAGAGCAGATCAATTGCCGTTGCCGCGGCTCAACAAAAAATCACCGTCAGGCTGGATCGCAAGGGACGCGGCGGTAAGTCGGTCACTGTCATTGAGGGCTTGCAGATATCGACGAAAGAAAAAGATGCTCTTTTGAAGCAACTCAAATCACGTTTCGGCACTGGCGGATCGCTGAAGGAAGAGGCGCTTGAAATTCAGGGTGACCAGCGCGATGCGATTCTGCTTCATCTCCAGAGTCTGGGGTTCAGACCAAAAAAAGCAGGCGGATAAGAGGCCTCTTTCGACAAAGACGGCCCCGCGGGAGATGCCCGCACATTTCACAGTGAAGAAAGGCCTTGAACATGAATATTTCTGATCTTTTCCGGCGACCCCCTTCAATTACAACCTCAGATGTCCGTACTCTTATCCAGCAGTTGCCTTCAGATTCATTCGCGCTTGTGGATGTCCGGCAGCCTGCCGAATATGAAAACAGTCATCTGCCCGGAGCTCTCCTGATACCGCTCGGTGAATTGCTGGCGAGAGCAGGGGAGCTGGATGCGGAAAAAAAGACCATCGTTTATTGCAGGTCAGGCAATCGCAGCCTCTCGGCAACCGGCATGCTTCTGTCGGCAGGACTCCGTGATGTCCTGAATATGGATGGCGGCATTCTTGCCTATAAGGGGATTGTGGCAAGCGGGTCGCCCGAAGCTGTCATGTTTTGTGTTCCACAGTCGCTTGCGGCTTCTGAACTGCTGACCATGGCCTGGTCGCTGGAGAGCGGCACACTCGACTTTCTCCGGGGGCTTCGTGCCGATACCGAAGCTCACATGGAGGAGTTGCTTTCCGGACTTGCTCAGGATAGCGAGGCGGCGAGAGATTCTCTGAAAACCTGTTGCAGTGAGTTATTGGGGGTGCCGCCTGAGATGTTCCCGGCGTGTGCCGGACCTCATTGTGAAGGAGTTATGGCCGGCTGCATCCGGGTGCAGGACGCGCTGCAATGGGCAAAGGGCAGGCCGTTGGCAGAAGTGCTGGAGTTTCTTGTTGCCATGAGTTCGACCGCTTACGATCATTATCTTCGTCTTGCCCGATTCACCGATCGTGAAGATACGAGAAAAATATTCAATGCCCTTGCTGAACGGGAACTTGAAAATATCTCACGCACGGCAAAAGCACTGGAGGCGGTGCTGTAAAAGTGGAGCGTGAGGAAGGGTGGTACCCCCGACTGGATTCGAACCAGTGGCACCAGGTTTAGGAAACCTGTGCTCTATCCACCTGAGCTACGGGGGCTTTGAAGAATATTAGTTTACCACAACAGAGGATTGCAGCCGCTATAACCGGGCGAATGCCATGACAACGGCGTCTTGCGGTGAGCCGGCTTTTTGAACTCCTTTGATATCCCATGTGTTCAGTCCGATTACCGGCTTTCCGCTCTTGAGCGCAAATGCAATTTCTGAAAGCGTACCGTACTCACCGCCGACTGCTATGAGCGCATCGGAAGTGCGCACAATGAATACATTGCGGCCTTCGCCAAAGCCGGTCGCGATGGGTACATCTATATAAGCGTTGGCGTCATGCCGGTACGGCTGCGGCAGTATGCCCACTGTTGTTCCGCCTGCTGACTTTGCGCCCTTGGCGGCAGCTTCCATGACCCCGCCCAACCCGCCGCAGACAAGCAGGGCTCCTGCTTCCGCGATTAATCTGCCGACCTCTTCTGCAAGTGCCAGAGTTGCAGTGTCAGCGTTTCCGGCTCCGATTACGGCAAGCACAATCTTTTCAGGCATCGGGAATTCCTGACTGGTGCGGCTGCGCCTGTCGCGGCTTTGCGCGCCGCTCGAGCACCATGGCAAGAAGAGGCAGAAAAACAGCACCAAACGGTAGCATAAAGATGAACAGAGCAGGGACGGCCTTTGCCAGTTCCCTGAGATGACCGCGAAGCAGTTTCTTTTCATCGGATGTCCAGGGCTGGCCGGTGCTGTGATGTTTCATGATCATACTCATAAGGCCTTTCACCTGAAACACTTCGTGGAGTATCAACGCCTTATTGCGCTCAAAAAGGCGGCGGAAAAAATGCTCGCAGGGATATTTTTCGTTTGGTGACTGCGGTAATGGGCAGGGCGTCTCCGGCATATCGTCAGGGGTGCCTTCGATTGTTCATAGCTTCCGGTTTGTAAAAGAATGGTCGGGGCGAGAGGATTTGAACCTCCGACTTCACGGTCCCGAACCGTGCGCGCTACCAAACTGCGCTACGCCCCGTTCCAACCAAGCTTTCTACTTTAGCACAGTCATAAGATAAAGAGGAAGGGGGCGGGCAAAATCGTTGCGGCTCAATGATTTCACGGAATAGGTCATTTCTGGAACAGCTTGAGATACTGTCCGTATCCTTCCTTTTCGAGGTCCTCTTTCGGGATGAAACGGAGCGCCGCGGAGTTCATGCAGTACCGTAACCCGGTCGGCCTGGGGCCGTCGCTGAAGACGTGGCCAAGGTGTGAATCAGCATGTTTGCTGCGGACTTCGGTGCGGGTCTGGAACCAACTGCGGTCTTCTTTCTCGACAATGTTGGCTGGTTCAAGCGGCCGCGTGAAGCTCGGCCACCCGGTGCCTGAATCATACTTGTCGAGCGAGCTGAACAGCGGTTCGCCGGAAACGATATCGACATAGATGCCTTCTTTTTTATTGTCGTGATACTCGTTTTTGAACGGCGGTTCGGTGCCGACTTCCTGCGTCACCTTATATTGCTGTGAAGTGAGTCTTTTTTTAAGTTCTTCTTTTGAAGGCTTCATAAAACTCCTCCGATGATCAGATGCCGGTTTCTGTTGTGCTGCCGAAACCGTTCTGGTCTGTGCATGCTTCTGTTCAGGCTGCTGCATGCAGCTCGAAAGCGGCGACAGCAGCACGATAACTGCAAGGCTGAAAATGAAAGGGCGTTCTTTCTGTGTCATGTCTCATTATATCACTGGCTCGAACATTTTTCGGCTGCTCCACGGTCGATTTTATCGAACGTGAGGGCGGCCTGCCCCCGCAGTCAGAATGCGTGCGAAGCTCTGACTATCTTCCTGGCAGAGATTCGTTCAGGACATTCTTCAGGTCGCCGATATCCGGAATGCGGGGGGTATTGACAAGATTCGTCGCCTGCAGTGCGATGCGGCTGAACTCTTCCAGTTCCTTTTCTGTGAGCGCATCTTCCACGCCAAGCAATGTCTGCATGATAAGGCCGCATTCATCAATGGACTTTAGTACGAGAGCTTTGAGAATGGCCGAAACCTTTTCAGGCGCGACCGGCTGGAGGAAACGCAGATATTCTGTCAGAAGCAGTCCGTTTGCCCGGCCATGCGGAATGTTTCGGAAGAATGTGAGTGAATAGCCAAGCGAATGCACCATAGTCGTGCCGGTCTGTGCAATTACCATCCCTCCTAAAAGAGAAGCATAGAGCAGTTCTTCCCGATGTTCCAGCGTTAACACATCCTCTTTCAGCGCACGAATCGTTTTGCCAAAGTAGCGAACGGCTTCCAGCGCAAGCTGATCGCTCAAGAGATTACCCCGCCTTGACATGTACCCTTCAACCGCATGTGAGAGCGCATCGACCGCGGTATTGACGGTTACCGGCCACGGAAGTGATTCAGTATACCGGGCATCCAGAAATGCCGCCTTGGGAAAGATATCGGGATGAGAGAAGCTCCGTTTTGTCTGGCGCTCGGCATCTGTCAGAATGGAGTAAGGCGTGACCTCGCTGCCGGTCCCGGCAGTGAGCGGAATGGCGATAATCGGAAGCGGCTTTGCCGGAAATTGCCCGCCGAAAAGCTGCCCGGGCGCCATCTTGTTTGTCGCCAAAACGGCGATCGCCTTGGCTGCATCGAGCGGCGAGCCGCCGCCGACACCGACGATCATATCGGCCCTATGCTCGCGAGCTGCCTCACCTCCGGCTTCAACGGTTGCAAACGAAGGGTTCTCCTCGATCTGATCGAATACTTTCCATGTTATGCCATGCCGGGCAAGCGCCTGCTGTATATCTGCAAGCGCACCGCTTGTTTTTGCAGACGAGCGGCCGGTAACGATCAGCGCATTCCTTCCCCAGTTGGCAAACTCGGCGCTGTTTTTAGCAACACATTGCAGACCGAAGAATATTTTGGTGGGCAGATGAAAGGTGAAGTTCACAGAGACAATACCTCCTTATGCCTTTTCGAGCAGTCTCAAGAATTCGACAGCCGGGCGCGACAGAAACTTGTCTTTCAGATAGACGGCTCCAAGGTTGCGCGAAATCGAGGCATCGGCTATCTGCAAGCGCACGAGTACTCCGCTCCGCAGTTCTGCCTCAACCGCCTTGTCGGGAAGAAACGCGATGCCGAGACCCGATATGACGAGACTTTTGATAGTCTCAATATACGCGACCTCCATCGCGACATTCGGCGTCAGCCCCTTTGCTGCAATGACCGCATCAATCATTTTCCGTGTCTCGGTGCCTGCTTCCGTCAGTATCAATCCATAGGGAAGTATATCTTTCAGCCGTATCCGCCCCGCCGATACAAGCGGATGTCCGGCGGGCACGATCAGCGACATGGGGTCTTTCCAGATCGTCCGGCTGATTATGTGGGGCGATGTCTTTTGGAGAGTAATCACGCCGAGATCGACAAGATTCTTTCCCACCATGTCCAGAATTGTCTCGGAGCGATGGCATCGAAGCTTCAGGTCAACGTTCGGAAATGCGGAGATGTAGGGCTTCAGCACACCCGGCAGCCGATGAATGCTGATGTGGTCGCTCGTGCCGATACTGAGTTCGCCGGAGCACTCAGCTGACATGTCCATTACCGCAGTTTTCGCCTCCTGTACCGACCGGAGAATGCGACCCGCATGGCCGTAGAGCATATTCCCGGCCCTGGTCAAAAAAACCTTTTTTCCAATCCTGTCGAAGAGCCGTTCGCCCAGCTCATCCTCCAGGGCCTTTATCTGTTTGCTCACGGCCGGCTGGGTAATGTGGAGTTCCTCGGCCGCGCGGCTGAGACTCTGCGTTTCGCAGACCTTGCTGAAATAAGCGAGCTGATAGATATTCATACTTTTCGTTATTGATATTATGAATTTAATGAATATTGATAACGCACGGCTTTATGATATTCTATGAACATTCAAAGAGTAAAGACTCTTTATCCTCACAAGCGGAAGGCGAAAAACATGGCAATGACTATAACAGAAAAAATCTTCAGGACGCATCTGCGGGATGAACCGTTTCCGGGGACAAAAGTGCTCGCCATCGACGCGGTTCTGTGTCACGAGATAACCACTCCTATAGCGATAAATGATCTTGTTGCCCGTGGAAAAGACAGAGTTTTCGATCCGAACAAGATCAAGGTCGTAATTGACCATGTGACCCCCGCAAAAGATACCAAGACAGCGATTCAGGGGAAGATATTGAGAGACTGGGCGCGCCGCCAGAACATCAGGGACTTTTTCGATATCGGACGCAACGGCGTCTGCCACGCGATCTTTCCGGAAAAAGGCTTTATCCGTCCGGGCTACACCGTCATCATGGGCGATTCGCACACCTGCACGCACGGCGCATTCGGGGCTTTTGCTGCGGGCGTCGGCACGACCGACCTGGAAGTCGGTATTCTGAAGGGCATCTGCAGTTTCCGCGCGCCGGAAACCATCCGCGTGAATGTCTCCGGAAGACTGCCGGAAGGGGTGTACGCCAAAGACGTTATCCTTCACGTCATCAAGCTTCTTACGGTGAAAGGTGCGACCGACTGTGTCATCGAATTCCATGGCGACGTTGTGAAGGAGATGTCAATGGAGTCGCGCATGACGCTGTGCAATATGGCGATTGAGGCTGGAGGCACCTCGGGCGTCTGCATGCCCGATGAAGTTACCGTAGATTACCTCTGGCCGTTTATTTCAGGAGAATACGCCGACAAGACCGCGGCGCTTGCCGACTTCAAGAAATGGTGGTCTGACGAGGGCTGCACCTATGGGAAAGTGCTTGATATTGATGTGACGAACATGGAGCCTCAGGTAACGGTGGGCTACAAGCCTGATGAAGTGAAAAATGTCTCCGAGGTTGAGGGGACTCCGGTTGATCAGGTCTACATCGGCTCCTGCACGAACGGCCGTATCGAAGACCTGCGCGTTGCCGCCGCATACCTGAAGGGCAAACAGATAGATCCGTTCGTTCGCGGAGTCGTGTCGCCGGCGACTCCGAAGATTTTCCGCGAGGCGGAAGATGAGGGCATCATCAGGATATTCATGGATGCGGGATTCTGCGTGACTAACCCGACCTGCGGCGCATGCCTCGGCATGTCGAACGGGGTGCTTGCACCGGGAGAAGTTTGTGCTTCGACCACAAACCGCAACTTTAACGGTCGCATGGGCAAGGGCGGAATGGTGCATCTCATGAGCCCCGCGGTCGCTGCCGTTACAGCGCTTGAAGGCAAGATCGCCGATCCGAGAAAGTTTGCAAAGGGGAGCATCTAAATGAAGACATTCGGAGGAAAAGTCCTTTTTCTTGACCGGTCCGACATCAATACGGACGAGATCATTCCGGCAAAGTATCTGACCGAGATTTCGAAGGAAGCACTCAGGCCGCATATGCTTGAAGACCTGAAGCTCGACGGCTTCAGCTCTCAGGATCCGGCGGTTTTCTTGTCAAGAGTCGTTGTTACCCGTGCCAATTTCGGGTGCGGATCGTCGCGCGAACATGCGCCGTGGGTCTTTGAGGTGAACGACATCAACGTCGTTATTGCATCGGGCTTTGCGCGCATATTTCGCCAGAACATGTTCAACTGCGGCATGCTTGCCATTGAGTTGCCGGAGGCACAGATTGAGGAGCTTTTCGCGCACAAGGGTGCTGATGCGTCTATCGCGATTGATTTCGAGAAAGACACATTGACAGTTACGTCATCGAAGGGAGCGAAGGCATTCCCGTATCAGCTTGCCGAATTCGACAAGGCGCTGGTGAAGGCTGGCGGCTGGGTTGAGTTTGCGGATTCAAAGTATTAATATACATCTCTTACGTGATCAGGCAGGCGGGATTGGCGATGACCGTCCCGCCTTTTTCTTTTCCGCGTAGCCGCATTTGTGTGAATTCTCATTTGTTGTGCCTGCCTGTTAAACCATATACAATAGAAAAAGTATCCCAATGCATATTCTTCCGAACGAAAGGTGAGCGCAGTCATGAACATAAAAGATGCCGAACAGTGCGGTAATCAGATCGAAAAAGCAAGAAGCATCCGTGACGAGATCCCCGCGATTGTCGACCAACTGGTCCAGTCATGCAGCGGGCAGAACGCCCTTGCGCATGTCGATTCCGAACCCCTGCCGTCCAAGGATGCCATTATCGGCATTACGCGGTTGGCTTGCCAGATGCTGTTTCCCGGATATCTTACCGAGACCCGGATTGACCGGGTGAACCTCAGCTATTACTACGGTCAGGCGGTCACCTCATTTTTTGACGCGTTCTCCGAGCAGGCTATGCTTGCCTTGCGCCATGAGTGCCGCCGCAACAATATGGCATGTGTGTCCTGCGAGGAACAGGGCAAGTCTTTGGCGCTGTCGCTTCTGCAGGCATTCCCGAAAATGCGTAAGCTTCTTGCCAGGGATGTGCATGCCGCGTTTGACGGCGACCCGGCAGCAAAGAGTTACGACGAAGTTATCTTCAGCTATCCCGGTCTGTTCGCGATCGCGGTGCAGCGGATGGCTCACTATCTCTATCTGCAGAAGGTGCCGTTTATCCCGCGCATCATGACGGAATACGCTCACGGCGAAACCGGCATTGACATCCATCCGGGAGCAACCATAGGCGAAAGCTTCTTTATCGATCACGGCACCGGCGTCGTAATCGGCGAGACGACGACAATCGGCAATAACGTCCGCATCTATCAGGGAGTTACGCTCGGAGCGCTCTCGCTCTCAAAGGAAGAGGTGGACAAGCTCAGGAGCGTGAAGCGTCATCCGACCATCGAGGATGATGTGCTTATCTACTCCGGCGCGACGATTCTGGGCGGAGAAACGGTGATTGGCGCCCGCTCGGTCATCGGCGGAAACGTCTGGCTTACCGCATCGGTTCCGCCGGATACCAGGGTCTTCATCAAAAGGCCGGAGCTGATTTACAAATGATAAGCTGTATTCGCTCCGCTCTATGATGAAGCTTTTATCGGTATAAGGCATCTTTAAAATGCGTAGAAAGGAATGCCGGATTGCGCGTTGGCGTTGTCCGGCATTCCTTATTGGGGAGAGCGGGGTTCGTAAAAGAATGGCGAGTAAGAAATCACCGGCTTTTCGGACACTGGCATCGGCGGAGCCGCATCCGTTTCGGTGAAGATTAAACCGACTGAGGAAATATCTGAAGCTTGATAAACAAGTGATGTCCCTATGCTGCGTACAATGTGTATTGTAAAACCTTCCCGCTTGTGCTTCATGCAGACTCTCTGATTCGCCGCAAAGCAAAATTGCTCAAAATAATGCATACAATACCAAATAGTTAATGTCAATGCTTTGATATATATCTATAGGATACGTCTATTGGACATGTCGGCATAAATCGTCTTATTCTAGCGTAATGTGCACACTGAATACCTACTTATTCATTGACTACTGCGCAGACGGATCTTTCGCTGCAGGCACACTTGGTCACCATGTTTGAGAAGTACATCAGGTGCCTGCTCTGAAAGAAGGGTGAGTCTTTCTCAGAAAGTAAGGAAAGCCCAAGGACATAACCGATGAATATGACCCTTCAGACCGCAAGTTCCAGCGCGCGTCTTTCGAATACAGCCTCTTGAGTGCGCTGCAGCGCATCTGCCCCCTATGTTCCTTGCGATGCGTCGCGGGGAACATAGGGAACGTGTTCCCATGTTGGGTTGCGAAAAAAGGGGGAATCCATCGTCTTCTACATCATCTCTGCTGGCCCTCGTCAAGGGGCAGGTATAGTCCGCTTTTATCGTCGACTTTGCGCTTGTTATTCTCCCCATTTGTTGCTGCTAAAGCCTTCGGGGAAAGGGTAATTTTGCACAGAATTTGACACATTGTCTCTTGAGTGAGCGCTTAAAAACGCTGCGCTGACGCAGCAGACTTAGATTCATCAAGGAGGATTATCAGATGGGAAAAAATGAAAGAAACGTGAAGCTTGAAGACTCTGGGAATTCCGATGAGCAGGCCATGAACCCAGACCCGCTCATGTCCCGCAGCGATCTTCTGAAACTGGCAGGGGCAGGCGGACTAGGAATGGCGGCCCTGCTTGGCATGGCGGGAAATTCCGCGGCGGCCGAGAGCAAGGACGGAAAGAAAGGCAAGTTCCTCATCGTCATCACCGCTGGCTCCAATGATCCCAACAGGACCATGCTTGCCTTGCTTCTCGCCGACGTGATCCAGAAGCAGGACATGGGCAGAGTGCACATCTATCTGGCTTTGGAAGGGGCGGAACTGTGCAGGGTGGGCCATCCGGAGAAGATCTTTTCATCAAACTTCCATAAACTCGGCAATGCTCTGGGTGTTATGGAGCGCCTTGCTAAGAATGGGGCGCAGATCGGCGTCTGTCCGCCCTGCGCGGACTGGGCCGGCGCCGTCGATGACAGGAAGTACGCTTGGGCACAAAGAGAAGACGGCATCGTCCTGCTGCGCAGCATGATGGAGTCATCCTGGACGATGTGGCTCTGATCGATCCGTGTATAAAGACATCGCTCTCGCGGGTTGCCGCGAGTCGTAACAACACTCAACTTACGGAGGAGACTATGCGCAGCACAAAGATTGTTCTGATCTTGTCGGTTGTCCTGTTTGCCCTGACGACTCTTCTGCACTTTGACGCATTCGCCGATAAGGTGCCGGTTATTAATACCCGTGGCGCGTGTTTGAACGTCAAGGAGTTCGTGGCCCTGATCAAGGACGAGAGCAAGAAGATGAAAACCGGACAGAAGCTTCAGCTCATCGCTGACCTGCCCAATGAGAAGGAGGCCCGCGAGGCCATAAAGACGACCGGCTATCCCATAGTAGAGGAGGCGAAGGATAAGGCAAAGGATTCCATCAGCTTCATGCTCGAGGTGAAGAAATGACCGATGTCTATCGGTTTGCGCGGCCCTTTCTGGTGCCCGCGCTCGTCTTCGTCGCCGTCTTTATCGGACACCTACTTTTTTACAAAATCGTCTCCCAGAACTCCAGTCCTATATGGTGGAGGCTTTACGTATTGACACAGACGTATCTGATCAGTTTCTCACTCGCCCTGTCTTTTGCGTTCGGGGCATTCGCCATCACTATGGTGCGCCAAAAATCCGGCAAGGCGGTGGCTGGCAGTGCAGGCATCGCCCTGCTGGTCTGGTTCACCAGTGCCTGCGGGGCTCCGCTCCTGGCCGTCGGCTTTGGCCTTATTGGCGTCGGGTTCGGCGCCGATGCGCTCCCCCCTTGGGTGACCGCAGTGATGACCGTGCTCTTCATCACTGGAGGTTTTTACTGGCTCAATAGGAAGGGAGGTGCATGCAGCAGCGCCTGTGCCGCCAAATCGGGAGAAAACGCCGCGCTATTCAAAGAACTTGGTGTAGATCTTGAGAAGCACGGCGCACAACTGTGCGTCACCGGCGACCTGTTCGAGACAACCTTCACTTCGCAGAAGAACCGTCCGCAGGCCATGGCGTATTTCGACGCCATGGCCAAGGACATCTACGGCCCTCGCATGCGCGAGATCGTGGCGGCTAAAAAAGAGGGCCGGATTGTCGTCGGCAACTTCTGCGTCTTTGTACCTGAAGAACTCACTCTCGCCGCAGGCGGCATCTCGGTGGGACTGTGCGCCGGTTCGCAGGCGCCGATCGCCGACGCTGAGAATGTCCTTCCCCGCAATATCTGCCCACTGGTCAAGTCTGCATACGGATACGCGCGCACCAAGTCCTCGCCTTATTTTCAGGCGGTCGACCTCATCTGCGGCGAGACGACCTGCGACGCCAAGAAGAAGACTTGGGAGCTAATGAACCGGGAACTGCCCACGCACGTGATGGAAATCCCGCAGATGAAGAGGCAAAGAGACCGTACCCTATGGCTGGAAGAGGTCAAGGAGTTCAAGACCAAGATCGAATCCCTCAGCGGGAAGAAGATTACTGCAGAGGCGCTTGCTCAGGCAATCGCTATCATGGACGGCAAGAGAAGCGCCCTACAGAGGCTGACCTTGCTACGCCATAATCGGCCTTCACCGATTAGCGGCCGTGATGCGCTGCTCGTCCAGCAGATCGCGTTCTACGATGATCCAGTGCGCTTCACGGCAAAGGTTAACGCGTTGTGCGATGAACTGGACAGACGCGTGCGGGAGGGCATCGGCGTTGCCCCATCGGTAGCCCGGCGCGTCATGCTCTCGGGCTCGCCCATGGCTCTGCCCAACTGGAAAGTGCACAACTTAGTGGAGCAGGCGGGCGCCGTTGTGGTCAACGAGGAATCCTGCGTCGGCACCCGTTACTTTAACAATCTGATCGGTCTGGCAGCCCCGGATCTTGATACACAACTCGAATCCCTGACCGATCGCTACATGAAAATCAACTGCGCGTGCTTCACACCCAACGAAGGCAGGACCGAGGACATCATAAGGCAGTTCAGGGAATCCGGAGCAGACGGTCTCATCCATTACAGCCTCCAGTTCTGCCACACATACATTATCGAAGCAGTGAGAATTAAGGAGGCCTGTGTTAGGGAAAACATTCCCTTCCTGGCGATAGAGACGGATTACTCCGCCGAGGACACCGGCCAGCTCCAGACAAGAATCGAGGCCATTTTAGAACAGATCGGAGATGCTAAATGACACTTTTAATTAAAGCCCTGTGCTTTGCATTGCTTTTCCCCCTTTTCTTGCTTTCGTTCGCAGACCAGACTTTTGCTCAGCAGGTCGCCCCCAAACAGGCCGTGGCCGAGGGATGTCAGAGCGACGAAAACGATAAAAATCGACCCCATGACCGAGTGGCCCTCGAAGGGGTCAAGGTCGGCCGCATCTTCTGGGATGTGACGATTGCCGATCCGGGTGTTCTGGCCGGGCGGCTTTCAGTCATCATCGATACGTACCGAGATATGGTGCGCCAGGGGGTCACTCCAGAGATGATCCTCGCCTTTCGCGGCGGCTCTGTCCGACTGCTGGCACGAGACCTCACCAAACTGCCCGAAGATGTGCGGGACAAGACACGGGATGTCCAAGATCGCCTGCAAAAGCTTCGGGATATGCCCGGCGTCCAGCTGGAGTCCTGCTATATAGCAATGCGGAGAGTCCCTCTTGAGCCAGAGAACTTGATGAAGGGCATTGTCACCGTGAACAACACATTTCTCTCTGCCATGGGTTACGGACAGAAGGGGTATATTGCTCTCCCGATGCACTGAGATGGAGACGGTTGTCGGCATCGACATTGGTTCCCGCACCATCAAGGTGGCGGTCCTGAACCGTAACAAGTTTACGGACTTCAGGGTTGAGGAGGGCGGCTTCGATCCCCGGATTCAGGCCTTGCGCATACTGAAGGACCTCGGCGTAACGAAAGATGCGGAGATCGTCGCAACAGGTTACGGTAGGAATTTGGCCAAGGATCACTTCGCCCGGCAGGCGATAACCGAAATCAAGGCGCACGCAATCGGCGCACGCTACCTCTTCCCCTCCTGTCACTCTGTTTTGGATGTAGGTGGGCAGGATGCAAAGGTTATTCTGCTCGGCTCTACTGGCAAGGTCGTCGATTTCCAGATGAACGACAAGTGCGCTGCCGGAACAGGGAGGTTTCTTGAGATCATGGCGGCGTCCCTCGGCTTCTCTCTGGAGGAGTTCGGGGGCGTCGCTCTAAGCAGCCGGGAGTCTCTGCGGATCAACAGCATGTGTACTGTCTTTGCCGAATCTGAGGTTATCAGCCTCAAGAACCTCGGGCGCGATCCCCGGGATATAGCCCTGGCCGTACACCAATCCGTTGTGGACAGACTACTATCAATGCTTCATCGGGCTGGAGGCCCCGGTGCCGAGTTGGTCTTTTCTGGAGGTGTGGCAAAGAATATGTGCATTGTGAAGTTGATCCAGAAAAAGCTTGGCATATCTGTCAAACTGCCGAAGAGGCCGGAACTGACCGGGGCTGTCGGCGCGGCTCTCTACGGTCGCGATGCGGGGACAGCCACAACGCCAGGCATGTGAGCAAGCGAGACCGAAACGTCCCTATTGTCGCTGAAACTGAGGGATATGAGGCAGTACATATGACAAATGCGACCAGATATCTCGATCAAAAAACTATAGTCAGTCAAGGAGGCAAGTCTTGTTTCTTGCTCCTTAAACGTTTATCAAGATCGGCCAGAAAACCCCAAGGCTTTAAAGCCTGGGGATGAATGGC
>CAYMRS010000019.1:0-38552 GCA_964392915.1 uncultured Nitrospiraceae bacterium | reverse complement strand
TACAGCAAATTCAATAGCTTAGAACGACAAAGACGGGTTGTCTCTTAAACTCCTGACTATGACCTGCCGCGGGGAGGTTCACTTCTCTTAGCAGCTCATCTGACAATTTCTGGGTTCACAATAAAAAAGCCCCCGGCCTTTTCCGGACCGGGGGCTGATGTTTCTGATAAGAAGCGAGAGACTAGCCTCTTATTGTTTCATCAACGACTATGCCGTCAGCATCAAAAAGCTGCACATGCAGAGGCATCTGCCCGAGTGCGTGGGTTGCGCAGCTCAGGCAGGGATCAAAGGCGCGAACAATCGCTTCGCAGCGGTTGAGAGCACCCTCGGTCAGTTTTTTGCCGTCAACAAAACGTTGTGCAACCTGCAGTATTCCTTTGTTAATCGCGAGTGTGTTATTTCCGGTTGCCACGATCATGTTCGCCCAAGTTAAGAGGCCATTCCGGTCCACCTTGTAATGATGGAAAAGAGTGCCTCTTGGTGCCTCAACGATGCCTACCCCGGATTCGTGGTTCGGATTCGCAATGGCACGTATACGATCGCTCGTGATTTCAGGGTCTTTGAGCAATTTTTCGGCAAGCTCGATTGAATAAAGAATTTCAACTAAACGTGCGTAGTGATTGTGGAAGGAACTCAGAACCGGTCCTCCGTTGCCGAGTTTCCGGAATTCTGACAACTCCTCATCAGCGAGAGGCATTCCGGTGCCGCTGCATACGTTCAGGCGTGCGGCAGGACCGCAACGGTACATTCCGTCCGGATAGCCGAGAGGCAAGTAATACGGAGACTTCATGAATGAAAAGTTCTCCGTTGCCTCGCCGATGTACTTCTGGTAGTCAGCAGCTTCAATCTGGTCGACCAGGATGTTCCCTTTTGCGTCGATAAACCGCATCTTGCCGTAGACATGCGCGAGATGACCTTCGGGAGTAACCAGTGCCATGAACAGGGACGGGAAATTCGAGAATGTCTTTATTTCCTCGCGGTAATTGTCGAACGATTTCTTGAACCAGCCAAGCGTTTTCTTGATAATATCAAGAGCCTCAGGCAGCATGGCGAGCATCTGGTCGCGATGTTCAACGGAGATAGGTTCGTTCACGCCCCCCGGCACCACCCAAAATGGATGAATGCGCCTGCCGGCATTGAGCCTGATAATCTCCTGCCCGATCTTTCGCAGCTTCACGCCGTCTACCGCAAGAGCAGGATTCGCTTCAATCAGACCGAGAATGTTCCTCTTCGCAGGATCTGAGTCCATGCCAAGCAGAAGATCCGGCGCTGACAGGTGGAAAAAGCTGAGAGCGTGCGACTGGATATACTCGCCGCAGTTGTAGAGTTTGCGAACCTTTACCGCAGTGTCCGGTATTCTGACGCCGAGGATTTCATCGCATGCCTTTGCGGAGGCAAGCGAATGGCTGATCGGACAGATTCCGCAGATGCGCTCGACGAGTGAAGGCATCTCATAAAAAGGTCTTCCCTCCGAAAACTTCTCAAATCCGCGGAATTGGGTTACATGCAGCTTGGCATCCGTTACTTTGCCGTCATCGTCCAGTTGTATGGTAATTTTGCCATGCCCTTCAATACGAGTGACCGGCTCAACTACAATTCGTTGTGACATGTTTGCAAACCTCCTTTTTGACTATCTTCTTATAGTATAGCCCAAAGAATGTTTTCCTTGGTAAACCTCCTTTTTGACTATCCCAATTACTATGTTGCTATGCGCCGAAACGCGTCTTTCCGGTAAGGTCCGGAACCCGGCCCGCGAGCAATTCCGCAAGTACAAAAAAGATGCCGTCCGCAGGCGGCGGGCAACCGGGGACGAAAAGATCAACCTTCACAAACTCGTGTACCGGGCGCGCGCGCTCATGGAGAATCGGGAGGTCTATTGAAGGATGCTGCTGCTGGGCGGTGGCATTCTCAATAAATCCCCGATCCAGAATCTCCTTGACCGTGAACTGATTGCGCATGCCCGGCACATTGGAAGTCACCGCGCAGTCCCCCAGTGCGATCAGAAACTTGGACTTTGATCGTATTTCCTTGATCAGGTGTTCGTCATGGTCGCTGCTAATGGCGCCCTCGATGATAGCGACATCAACATTCTCTGGGTATTCGTGCGCATCTACAAGCGGTCCGTATACAATATCAATCTTATCAACGATAGCTAAGATGCGTTCATCAATGTCAAGCACCGACATATGACAACCGGCGCAGGCATCGAACCACGCTGTACCAATTCTCACTTTGCTCACGATACTACCTCCTCCTGGCCTTCGGGGCCGACGTGGTCTGGAAACATTTCTGTGGAGCCGACATTGCTAGTCATTCCTCCCGCGCATGAGCTGGAGGTAGGGAAGGAAATGCCTGATCTTGACCATTTCCGCGACAGACTTCCCCTTCTCAGAAAGAGCGCCGGTCGGGCAGACATGAACACATTTGCCGCACCCGGTGCAGGTTTCAGATTCACCCCACGGCTCGTTAAGGTCGGAAATAATAGAGGTGTTGATGCCGCGTCCCATAAGATCTTTTGTATGCGCCCCTTCAATCTGATCGCACACCCGGACGCAGCGTTGACAGAGCACGCAACGGTTATGGTCCATGGAGAAGCGCGGATTTGTTGCATCAACCTTCTGGTGAGGATAGCGATATGCATAATGCACATGCATAATGCCGTGCTCCAGCGCAAGATCCTGAAGCTCACAATGTCCGTTGGAGACGCAGACGGAACAGACATGATTTCGCTCACTGAAGAGCAGTTCGAGGATTCTGTGCCGATAGTCACGCACCCGATCGGAATTCGTAGTGACTTCCCAATCCTGGCGTGGATATGTCGCGCACGAAGGCAAAAGGCGGGGCATCCCCTTGACCTCGACGATGCAGATGCGGCATGCGCCGATATCAGGCAGACCGGAGAGATGGCAGAGAGTCGGAATGTGAATTCCGTTTTGCCGTGCCACGCTGAGTATTGTTTCGTCATCGCGCCCCGTCACTTCCTTGCCGTCAATCTTGAAGGTAAGAACCTTTGCGGGGTTCAGTTCATTGTCGACTACAGCTTTTTTACTCATGCGTGTTTAACCTCCTTTGCTTTCTTCATGGTACAAACGCCAGCAGGGCAGGTCTTCTGGTGAATATGCTCTAGGTATTCATTCCGGAAATACTTCAGTGTGCTCATCACGGGGTTCGGAGCAGTCATGCCGAGGCCGCAGAGACTTGCATGTTTGACGACGTCGCAGAGCTCTTCGAGCTTGTCAATGTCGCTGGCCTCCCCAACTCCGCCAGTAATTCTGCACAGAATGTTATAGATTTGTGCAGTGCCGACCCGGCATGGAATGCACTTTCCGCACGACTCACTCATCGTGAATTCGATAAAAAACTTGGCTACGTCGACCATGCAGGACGTTTCATCCATTACGATCATACCGCCGGATCCCATAATCGAGCCGACGGCTGCAAGTGATTCGTAGTCAACCGACATGTCGAGGTGCTGTTCCGGAATACAACCGCCTGAAGGACCGCCAGTCTGCACAGCCTTGTACTTTTTACCGCCGGGGATCCCGCCGCCGATATCAAACACGATGTCGCGCAGTTTCGTTCCCATCGGGACTTCGATAAGACCTGTGTTGTTGATGCGGCCCGCAAGTGCAAATACTTTTGTTCCCTTGCTCTTTTCGGTGCCGATGCCGGCAAACCAAGCGCCGCCCTTGGCAATAATCGGAGGAACGTTCGCAAAGGTTTCGACATTGTTGATCAGCGTTGGATAGCCCCACAGTCCTGACTCAGCAGGGAACGGCGGCCGCGGCCGCGGTGTTCCTCGCCCCCCTTCGATGGAAGCAAGCAAAGCGGTCTCTTCGCCGCAGACAAATGCGCCGGCTCCGAGCCTGATCTTGATGCTGAAGCTGAATGGCGTATTGAAAATATTGTCTCCGAGCAGGCCGTTCCGCTCTGCCTGTTGCAGTGCAATTTTCAAACGCTTGATAGCGAGCGGATACTCTGCGCGGATATACACATAGGCAATCTGCGCTCCGACAGCATAGCCTGAGAGGAGCATTCCTTCGATTACGCGATGAGGGTCACTCTCCAGAACACTTCTGTCCATGAATGCGCCCGGGTCACCTTCGTCTGCGTTACAGACGACATATTTCGTGGCGTTATTAGCTTTGGCAACAGCCTGCCATTTAATTCCCGTCGGGAACCCGCCGCCGCCGCGACCGCGAAGTCCGCTTTTCGTAATTTCATCTATAACGTTATTGGGAGACGCATCCTGAAGAGCCTTGTACAAAGCCTGATAGCCACCGGCTGCAATATAGTCTTCGATCCGTTCAGGATCGATGACGCCGCAGTTTTCGAGGACTATTTTTTCCTGGCGCTTGAAGAATGATGACTGTCCGTCACACTCCAGACGCTTCACCGGGGTTTTCCCGATAGAGTCTATGACATCCTTGGCATCTTCAGGCGTAACCGCCTTATACATGACTCCGGATGGTTCAATAACCATAAGCGGAGCGACGGTGCAGAGACCGAGACATCCAACGCCTTTGACCTGGATTTCCGATTCCAGCCCTCTGCTTTTTACTTCTTTGACAAGCGCGTCCTTCACCTGCAGGCTCTGGCATGATACACATCCCGCCGCCACGCAGATAAGAATGCTGTGTTTGAACTGGGACGCCTTCTCTTTTTCTGTTTTGGTAATTGATAGAAGATCTTCGAGATTCATGATGCAACCCACCTCCCCAGTTTATCAAGAACTGCATCAGGCGTGAGCTTTCCAGCCACCTCGCCGTCAAACACAGCCGCCGGAGACAGACCGCAGGATCCGATGCAGCGGGCAGTAAGCACGGAAATCTTGTTGTCAGCCGTCGTTTCCCCGGGGCTCACATTATAGCTCTGCTGAATGGCGTCAAGAATTTTGGGAACTCCGGCAATGTAACATGCAGTCCCCATGCAGACGACGCAGGTATGCTCTCCTGCTGGCTTGAGACTGAAAAAGTGGTAGAAAGTAGCAGCGCCATATACCAGGCTGCGCGGAAGCTTGAGTTGTTCGGACACATATTTGAGGGCCTCAATATCGAGGTAGCCGAATGATTCCTGAACTGCATGCAGTGTTTCGATGAGCGCGTGCGGGGCATAGCCATTCAGGCGCATCGTCCTGTTGACCGCCTTCCAGCGTCCGTCCTCCGCACCCGTGGGAGCACCTTTCGCAGTCTCCTGCGAAAGATCCTGGGAGGACTCTGTAGTCTTGGTTTCCATACCCGTTGTCTCCTCTCTGATGGAAAGTATAGATGAGGTTTTAAAAGCTCTCGATACCTTACTCCGACCCGACTCCTTACCGGAGTCATTCGCAGGACATGCCATGCGGCATGTTGTCTTCTTAGGGGTCCCCATCCCCGGAATACTCCGCATGAATCTCAACGAAATCGGCGAACGACTCTCAATCGAACGTCTTCTGGAGCAGTACCTTGGTCCATGGTTTCGTTATCTCTGCTTTGTGTACCTCCCTTTCCCAGGTTGTCCCTGATGGTATTATGAACACTCTACCTCTCGCCTGTAAAAGGCTGATCAAAAAAATCATCATTGCCTGAATGCATCTCAAAACCGTCTAATCGCAAGAAGCAACTGCAAAAGAACCCTCTTGAATTTTCAGGCAACATCAGAAAATCTGTAGTGTTCGAGCATATTTAAGCACGTTGCTTTAGGAAAAAACAAGAAACAGAAACACGAACTATGCATCATTTAATTGCGCCTGAATAGCTATAAAACTATTGCTAAGGCCCCCATAAAAAATATTAATAACTTAAAACGTATGGATTCTCTCATTTGCGCCGTCATGCATATGTTTCTGCCCGCTCGAAAGCAGTTGCACCTTGAATGGGAAAAAAGCAATTTATGGAATTTATTATTGTTCAATGTTTCTTCCCGGGGTCGCCTATCTCGTCGTCACCCCACCCGAAACAATAAAAGCCATCACCTGACCGCTATCGGCTGCGAGAGGGGTCACCTGCTGCCTGGGAACGACGATCAGATTGCCCGCAAAGTTGTATGACTGAGGGAGATAGACGGCAACACGATCAATCATGCCAAACTGATCCAGAGAATCCTGCGTAATAAAACCGATGACCTGGAGATTGCTTCCCGGCATCAATTCGACCGTCACCGGCTGCTGAAAACTCTTCTTGTCCCCGACAAATGCCGCAACAAGGTCTTTCAGGGCGGAATAGATCATTTTCACCAATGGAACGCGGCTTAAAAGATTATCAACGACAAGAACGATCCACCGCGTAAAAAAATTCGAAGCAATAAATCCGACCACAGTAACCGTTGCAAGTGTAACCAGAAAGCCGAGTCCTGGCGTACTGAACCGTAAAAGACCGTCAATCTTGACAAACACAATCCAGAGAACATACAACGTCACAACAAGGGGAACGAGAAAGAGCAACCCTTCAAAAAAATAACGTGTCAGTTTCTTCATGGCAGCCTCCATGCGACAAATATCTGTCTAACTTTACGGCAGGAATAGATATTCGTCAAGATACACATTCGCTTTTCCCTGCCATTCATTATATTTTTAGGCAAAAAGCGAAAACCGCAGGTGGAGGATGCCTTGAATTTCGCGGGGTTCAGCGAAAGGCGCAAAGGGCAGGTCAAACGTTTCTTGGGCGCCATGAAGCGCCGGTTATCGTGCATCAAGCGAAAGTTCTCGTTCTATAAATGAACCAGCATTCGGCATGCTCATCGCAACTTTTTACGAGCGCTTCAGCGTCATCATGCATTTCATCATCATGTCGAAGTTCTTTTTGTCCGGTGTGATGTGCCCGGTGAGTTTCCTGCGCGATGCAGCCGCGCTTCTCTCAAAAATCAATGCGGGATTGATACCCTGAAACAGATGACGTTCCGGGAACACCATGTGCTGACAGACAACTTCCCTCTTGTGCCGGACCTCGCCATGCTTGCGATTTGTCCGATTGTTTTTGTTATAATAGCCAATATGGCATTTGAGCGGCGCAGGTAGCCCTGAGAATTCCGCCGTTCTTCTTGACAACGCTGGGCGTGTATGTTAATAATTAATGCTAACATTGCCCCAATCTTTGGCATTTCTATTTGGAAGGAGGTGACTTACAGAATGAAGAAGGCACTTGTACTCGTACTTTCGCTCATGCTCCTCGTAGCATTCACGATTGGCTGCCAGCAGCAGGCCCCGAAGGCTCCTGAAGCTCCGAAGGCTCCTGAAGCCCCGAAGGCTCCTGAAGCCCCGAAGGCTCCTGAAGCTCCGAAGGCTCCTGAAGCTTCGAAGGCTCCTGAAGCCCCGAAGAAGTAGTTTTCACGCAACACCATGGAGGAGTGTAACTCCTCCATGGTGTTGCTTTTTTTTTTGTACCTTGCTATACTATTGACGTTATTTCAATTACTTGCACGCATTGCCTTTTAAAAGAGTGGGAATTCCCACTCTTTTGTTTTCGTAGGGATGCGGGAGAAAAAGCGCCATGATAAATGCACAGGAAAGAGTACATGAACTAGCCGTCCAGGCAGCGGAAGATCTTCGGCTCGAACTGGTAAGCGCCGATTTCATCGGCCGCGGCAGACGTTCACTTGTGCGCGTTGTTATAGACAAGGAAGGCGGCGTCACCATTGCGGACTGTGAAAAGATGAGCCGCACACTGGAGGCGCTGCTTGATGTTGAAGATCCGATTCCGGGCGCATATATGCTTGAAGTCGGCTCACCGGGTCTTGACCGTCCGCTCGAGACACAGCGTGACTTTGAGCGAAATGTCGGCAAGCTGGCCAGGATTGTCACGGCGGACCAGATCGCCAATCAAACCTTTTTTGTCGGCAGGATAACTGACGCCGGTGAAGGGTGGGTTCGCATCCAGCCGGATCAGCGAGCCGCCGGGAAGCCAGCCAGAGCACTCAAGCGAGCAGGATCGGTGCGAGGGGAGCAGCCGGAAGATATTTTTATTCCGCTTGAGAAAATTACAAAAGCCCGACTTGAAATTGAATAGAACTGAGAGGCGCATATGTCGAAAGAATTGTGTTTCGTCATAGACCAGATAAGCAGGGAAAAGGGTATTTCGCGCGATGCGCTGGTAAAAGTGCTCGAAAGCGCCCTCTTGTCGGCTGCACGCAAGAAATTTGCGAACCGGGAAAATATACACCTGAAGATTGATCCGAAGAACTGCTTGATCTCAATTTATGAGACTAAGACTGTAGTTGAGAATGTTGCGGATCGCGATCTTGAAGCGACTCTTGCCGATTTCCCGGATAAAGCCCCCGGCGACACGGTTGATTTTCCAATCCAGCTGCAGGACTTCGGACGCATCGCCGCGCAGACGGCGAAACAGGTGCTTTTCCAGAAAGTCCGCGAAGCCGAGCGAGACATTATTTTTGATGAATATAAGGATAAAATCGGCACTATTGTCAGCGGCACGGTTCTCCGAAAAGAGAAGAACCTTTATTTTATCGGACTCGGCAAGACCGAAGCCGTACTGCATCAGCGCGACACCCTCCCGAGCGAAACCCTGAAGCGTGGCGATATTGTTAAAGCCTATCTTGTAGAGGTCCGTCAGACATCGAAGGGACCGGTTCTTATTCTTTCACGCACCGATCCGAACTTTGTCATCGGTCTTTTCAAGATGGAAGTGCCGGAGATCCATGACGGCATCGTGGTAATCAGGGGGATCGCCCGCGAGGCGGGGCAGCGTACCAAGATTGCGGTTCTCTCGAACGATTCGGTTATCGATCCCGTCGGGGCATGTGTCGGCATGAAAGGCACGCGGGTTCAGTCGATCGTCAGGGAACTGAGGGGCGAGAGAATCGATATCATCCAATGGAATGATGATCCGCGCATACTCATTGCCAAGGCGCTCACGCCGGCAACGGTTGATCGCGTCGGCATCAACGAAGCGGAAAACCACGACAAAACGGCCATGGTCATTGCAGCCGATTCCCAGCTTTCTCTCGCTATCGGCAAGCACGGGCAGAACATCAAGCTCGCGACAAAATTGACCGGCTGGGAGATCGACATCATGAGCGAGTCCGACTACTCGAAGATTAAGCTCGAGGAGACTGATAAGACCCTCAGCGAGACGCTCCGAAAGGCTGCTGCCGCGGCTGCTTCGGAAGCGGAGAATGAGGAAAAAGAATAGCGTTCGCTTCTGAGGGCCGGCCGGATGATGCCGGCCCTGTTAACTTTATGAGCATGAGGCCACAGAACATAGCATCACCGATTCAGTATCTGAAGGGCGTCGGTCCGCATAAAGCTGCTCTGTTTGCGCGGCTTGGCATCAGCACCATAGAAGACGTTCTCTTTTTTCTCCCCGTCCGGTATGAAGATCGCCGCTCAATGGAAAAAATTGTGAAACTGCAGCCGGATATGATGCAGGCGATCATCGGCAAGGTAGTCGCTGCCGAGACTATCAGCCCCAGCAGAAAGAATCCGCGCCTGAAGATATTCCAGCTTGTCATTACTGACGGAAGCGGTGTGCTCAAAGGCAAATGGTTCAATCAGGCGTTTCTCCAGCGGATATTCAAGATTGGGCAGACAGTCATTCTTTACGGTTTCGTCAAACGCGACTTTTACGGCGCCGGGTTTGAGATCATGAATCCCGAGTACGAGGTTGTTGATGACGGGAAAGCTGAGGCAGCCGAGAACGGCTCGGAACAGATACATACCGGGCGAATAGTCCCCGTATACCGGCTGACCGAAGGGCTGAGCCAGAAACAGATGCGGGCTGCTGCATTTGCTGCTTTGACGGCGGCAGCCCCGATGATTCAGGAGTTTCTGCCTTCCGACATGCTTGCTCGTCATCATCTGCCGGCGCGCCGTGAAGCGGTCATGGCAGTGCACTTTCCGCCCGCTTCCGCTTCAATTGATGAGTTGAATCGCGGCGCAACCCCTTATCACCAAAGACTCTCATTTGAAGAGCTGCTCATGTTCCAGCTCGGCATCGGCGCTCTCAAAATGCGTCAGATGTCTGAGCACGGCATTGTGCTGAATGCCCCCGGCCGGCTTGCGGATGAGCTTCAGCAGTCGCTCCCGTTCACCCTGACCGCCGCACAACGGCGGGTCATTGCTGAAATCAGAAACGATATGCGCGCCGCGGCTCCGATGCATCGCCTGGTGCAGGGAGACGTCGGCTCCGGTAAAACGGTTGTCGCGCTCATTGCGATGCTGGATGCCGTCGAGGCCGGATATCAGGCAGCACTCATGGCGCCGACAGAAATTCTCGCCGAGCAACATTACCTTAATATCAGCAAACTGGCAGAGCCGCTGGGACTGCGCATAGCCCTCCAGACAGGTAGCACAAAAAACCGGGACCGTGATGATATTGCCGCCGGAACAGTCGGTGTTGTTATCGGCACGCATGCCCTGATTCAGGAAGCGGTCTCATTTCATCGCCTGGGTCTGATTATTATTGATGAGCAGCACCGCTTCGGCGTCATGCAGCGCGCGAAGCTCCGGAAAAAGGGAGATATGCCAGACACCCTTATCATGACCGCGACCCCGATTCCCCGAACCCTTGCGCTGACACTCTACGGGGATCTCGACTATTCGGTCATCGATGAACTGCCACCAAACCGGAGTCCGATTATTACCACGTTAATCGGGGAAAAGCAAAAAGATCGTATCTACCAGGAGATTGAACGAGCGCTTCGGAAAGGCAATCAGGTCTATGTCGTATATCCGGTCATCGAGGAATCAGACAAAATAAGCCTGAAGGACGCGCAAACAGGGGCGGAACTGCTTCAGGAGAAGTTTCCGGAACGAAAGGTCAGCCTTATTCATGGCCGTCTGAAACCGGTTGAACGCGAATCGGTAATGCGCGACTTCAAGGAGCGCCGCATTGACATTCTTGTCTGCACGACCGTCATCGAAGTGGGCGTCGATGTGCCGAACGCGACGCTTATGATTATCGTACACGCCGAGAGGTTCGGCTTTGCCCAGCTCCACCAGCTGCGCGGCCGCGTCGGCCGTGGCAGCGACCAGTCCCAATGCTTGCTGCTTGCTTACGGATATGGCGACGATGCGCGGCGGCGGCTCAATGTTATGGTGGAAACGACCGACGGCTTTCGAATCGCTGAAGAGGACCTCGCCTTGCGCGGACCGGGCGAGTTTTTCGGAACGCGGCAGTCAGGCCTTCCCGACCTGAGAATCGCAAATATCGTCAGAGATGCTAAAATAGTGGACGTTACTCGGAGGGAAGCCTTCGGTCTTCTTGAGCAGGACCCCGGACTTGCATCTGTTCCGCAGCTTCGCGGAGCGACCGAGCTTTTTTGGGGCGAGAGGAGAGAGCTTTTCACAACCGCATAACCGGCAAACAGATTATTATAGCCAAATGCAGAAAGAACTTTGATGCCGAGGCCGAAAATGTCCGGAGGTTCCCGAAGCTCTGTGCCGAGCGGGTGCAGGCTGAGTTTTTCGTCTTTCAGCCGCTTTGCCTGTCAGAGCAGATGAAGCGCCGGAGAGATGGGCTGCCCAGGCAGGTGGGGGAAGATGCATATGCTGTGCGCGGCAAAGACAGGAATGTTGATGAATAAAGATAGTGCGGCAGCATTACAGGAAATTGAGCAGCTTGAACCGGAGATTCAGTTTGCCACTGAGATAGATTCCGGGATCATCAAGATCGTTGCATGACCATGCCTGAAGCCCTCATTATTGTTTTCGGGCTGATCGTCGGTTCGTTTCTGAACGTCTGTATCTACCGTATTCCGCGTGAACAGTCGATTGTTTCTCCACCCTCGGCATGTCCGGGCTGCGGCACTCGCATCAGACCCTGGGACAACATCCCGCTCATCAGTTATTTCATCCTGCTCCGCGGAAAATGCCGTTCCTGCCGAACTCCGATATCGCTGCGGTATCCCCTCGTTGAGGCTGCCAATGGCGCTCTGTACTATGTCACGTTTTTTCAGTTCGGCTTCGGCTGGCACGTGGCCCTTCTCTGGCTGTTCGTGTCAGCGATGATCGTCATCATATTTATCGACATAGACTTCCAGATAATTCCCGATGTCATTACCCTTCCCGGGATGGCGCTCGGTGTTCTTGCGGCGGCGTTTCTGCTGCCGGATCCATTTCTGATTTTCAGGACGACGGGCGGCGCCGCATTTGAAATCGTCGGCATCGTCAATTCCCTCACAGGGCTGGCTCTTGGCTTCGGCCTCTTCTATCTCATCGCCCTGCTGAGCAAAGGCGGTATGGGCGGCGGCGACATTAAAATGATGGGCATGGTCGGCGCATTTCTCGGATGGAAGGGCGTCCTGCTCACCACGTTTGTCGGCAGCCTGACCGGGGCTCTTGTCGGTCTCTCCCTGATGGCACTGAGCAAGGCGGGAAGAAAAACAAAAATCCCGTTCGGTCCGTATCTCGCACTCGGCTCTCTCATCTCCCTCTTTTTCGGCGCGCCGATTCTCAGGTGGTATCTGGGCACCTAGCAGTTCAACATCCAAAAAGCAGAATGTAAAAACTGGGGCAACTTCCTTATTTTTTCATTTTTAACTTTTAATTTTATCATGTGAAGGAGCAGTTATGAAACGAACAGATTTAAGAAACATCGCGATTATCGCGCATGTTGACCACGGCAAGACGACGCTTGTCGACGGCATGCTCAGGCAGGCAGGCATTTTCCGCTCAAATGAGAAGGTGCAGGAGCGGGTTATGGACAGCAACGACCTCGAGCGTGAACGCGGCATAACCATCCTCTCAAAAAACACCGCTGTGGATTATGACGGAATCAAGATTAATATCGTAGATACGCCGGGGCACGCCGACTTTGGCGGCGAGGTGGAACGAATCCTGAAAATGGTCGACGGCGTGCTTTTGCTGGTCGATGCATCCGAGGGACCGCTTCCGCAGACCCGTTTTGTTCTTAAAAAGGCTCTAGAACTCAGCCTGCCGCCGATTCTGGTCATCAACAAAATCGATCGTCCCGATGCCCGGATTCAGGAAGTGCTGAACGAGGTGTATGATCTCTTTATCGATCTCGATGCAACCGAGGATCAGCTGGACTTCCCGATTGCTTACACAAATGCAAAGAAAGGCACTGCAACTCTCGATCTCGAACAGCCATCTGAAAATCTGAAGCCGCTTTTCGATCTGGTCGTAAACAACATTCCTGCTCCAGAGGCTGACCCTGAGGGCATCCTCCAGATCCTCGTTACCAACATTGACTATAACGACTATGTCGGACGGCTTGCGATCGGCCGCGTCTTCACGGGCACCATCCATGTCGGCGACACGGTTGCTGTCGTCAAGCAGAACGGCGACAACGTCAAAACAAAAATATCTCAGCTCTATACCTTTCAGGGGCTTGACCGGATTCCGGCGACTGAGATATCGGTTGGAGATATTCTCGCGCTTGCCGGTATTGAAGGCATCAATATCGGCGACACGGTTACTGATGCCGAAAATCCGAAGCCGCTTCCACGCATCACGGTCGACGAACCGACCATCTCGATGGTCTTTTCGGTCAACACTTCTCCGTTTGCAGGCCGTGAGGGCAAATACGTCACATCGCGCAACATCCGCGAGCGGCTCGAAAAAGAACTCCTCTACAACGTGGCGATTCAGGTTGATTTCAGCCAGACCGACTCATTCAAGGTCATGGGACGCGGAGAGCTCCAGCTCGCCATTCTGATCGAGATGATGCGGCGTGAAGGCTATGAACTCGCGGTCTCTATGCCCCAAACGATTACCAAAGAAATTGATGGCAAAGTCCACGAACCGATGGAGCTTCTCGTTATCGATGTGCCGGACGATTTTGTCGGAGTCGTTACTCAGCAGATCGGCATGCGTAAGGGCAAAATGCAGAAGATGCAGAACAACGGCCATGGCCGGGTGCGCATGGAGTTTCGCATCCCGTCGCGCGGACTTATCGGCTTTCGCTCCCAGTTTCTGACCGAAACCCGCGGAACCGGCCTCCTGAATCACCTGTTCGACGGGTATGAGCCTTGGCATGGTCCGCTGACCAAGCGCCAGACCGGTGTGCTCGTTGCCGACCGTCAGGGCACGGCTACAATTTACGCGCTCTTCCATCTCCAGCCGCGCGGCGTCCTCATTATGAGGGAGAACACCGCGGTCTACGAAGGCATGATTATCGGCGAAAACTCGCGTGAGGCTGACCTCGATGTCAATGTAACCAAGGAAAAGAAACTGACGAACATGCGCGCATCGGGCGCTGACGATGCCCTGCAGCTCATCCCGCCTCGTCCCATGAACCTTGAACAGGCACTTGAGTTTATCAAGGAAGATGAGCTGGTCGAAATAACCCCGTCGTCGATCCGCCTGCGCAAGCGGGTGCTTAAGTATAACGATCGGCCAAAGCGTTCAGAAAAGGCATGAAATGAAGAAGGGCACTCGCGCAAAAGCGGGAAGTGCCCTTCGTTTGCCCTAACATCAGATATACAAAATACAAATGCGCACAACAAAAAAGAAAAAATTGTTCCGCCTCACAACTGTTATTGCTCTTTGTCTGCTCGCACTGGTCGGCAGCGTGGCCATCTATTTCTTCTATCCCGATGTGGGAAAACTGAAAAAGGAGAACCCCAGGAAAAGCGCTTTCATGGAGTACCGTGAGGCTGAATGGGCTGAGCAGGGCAAAAAGATAAATATCACGCAATACTGGGTGCCGCTCAACCGCATATCACCTGCTCTGGTAAAAGCGGTGTTGATTGGCGAGGATGACAAGTTCTACCAGCATGAAGGATTTGATTTTGAAGCCATGCAGAAGGCCATTGAAAAAGACATCGCCAAGAAAAAATTCAAGTTCGGAGGCAGCACTATCAGCCAGCAACTGGCAAAGAACCTGTTTCTGTCCCCTTCGAAAAACCCAATCCGCAAGGCGAAGGAAGCCATTCTGACCTGGCGAATCGAGAATGCACTCAGCAAAAAAAGAATCCTCGAACTGTATCTGAATGTTGCTGAATGGGGAGAGGGCATCTTCGGCATTGAGGCCGCCGCCCGGCATTACTACGGGAAATCTGCAGCAGCCCTCAGCCCATACGAGGCCGCGCGGCTTGCCTCGGTCCTTCCGAATCCGCGCAAGTTCAATCCGCTCGGTCAGTCGCGGTATGTCGAGAATCGATCCAAGATTATTTACGGCATCATGCAGCGCCGTGGCATCGCTCAGCCCGAGTTTGATGAAATCAGCGAGGATAAGAATGAATCGACCGTTACGGATTCTCCTGCCCCGGAGAGTAAACTCTGACCCGACTTTCGCCGTGCGTAATGATGGCCGGCGATTTGAGGGGGTTACCCGGAATCTCTGGGTGTCTTCTTTGCCGCCTTGCGTAATTCGGTGAGTTGTGATGGTGAAGCTGGCAGACGCTTGGATTTCGGGAGCGTAATGCCGTATCGCATCGCAATCAGGCGCAGGCAGAGGGTGACAATGATTGCGCATGCCATCCTGGCGTCAACGCTCCACCCCAAGGGTTTCAACACCAGAAAGCACCCCCCGCCGATTAATGCCGCCGTTGCATAGAAGTCGCTGGTCAGAATGGCCGGTATCTCTCTTACCAGCATGTCGCGAATCACACCGCCGCCGCATGCTGTCAGCGCAGCCATTATCATGACGGTGAAGATGCCCGCTCCGCTCAGTTCAGCCTGTGCTGCTCCGAGGGCGGTGAAGACCCCGAGGCCGACGGCGTCTGCGAGCATTACGTAGTCCCACCGTGCGGCGATCTTCGGAGCGGCGATAAAGACAGTCAGCGCTCCCGAAAGACATATCAGCAAATACATTTCGTTTTGCAGTGCGCTCGGCGGCAGCTTGCCGAGAAGCATGTCGCGAATGACTCCTCCACCGACTCCGGTTGCACACGATAAGACAATGATACCAAGAATATCGAGTTCATACTTGATTCCGCGGAATGCGCCTGATATGGCAAAAGCGAGCGTCCCGACGAGGTCAAGCGTATAAATCAACACCTGCAATCTCCTTTTGCGGTGCCGGAGAGCCTAATCATGCGGATACCCCTTCAATAAGTCCGTGGTTTCCGTTGTCAGGATACCCGTGCCGGCATGTATTTTCGAGAGATACGGCGCACCGATAATCATACTTCGCTCTTTGCCTAAGCTCTTTGGAGCAATTATACAGGAGAATGCACCCGAAACGATTAAAAATCAGAGGTTTTCGGGAAGTTTGCCCTGATCCGTAATAGAGCGAATCAATGTCCTGGCAAGGTCGGCTGAGGGCTCAACGAGCGCCGCAACCACAGGCGACAGGTGAGAGCTGTGGTCAAACAGATTGCTGCCGACCGAGATGAGTATGGCCTGCGGCAGGGTACCGTATATGGCTTGGGTGCAGGCAAGGAGCGTCCCCGGCGTCAAATGGTGCGAAAAGGTAATCGGTATTGTATTGTCAACGGCGATTCGTTTGCACATTTGCTCTCCGACCGTGTCGCTGAGATGAATATCCAGAAAGATGACGAAATCGGTTGCGGAGAGATCTTCAGCCAGTTCCAGACCCAACTGATGTCGCTCAATAATGGTGACGTTGTCTCCGAACTCTTCCTGCAGCAGACGAGCGATTGCGTGACCGCCGAATCCGTCGTCTCCCCGCATGGGATTGCCGTAGCCGATGACGAGAACTCTGTTGTCCATACGGAATAGTTTATCTTTTTTTTCGACTTCTTGCATATCTCGTGCCGAAAAAAGCTGAAAATTGACAAACGCGAAGACGAATCCGTAAACTATTAAATTGATTATCCAGCACTATTTTGCCAGAGGAGGCTCCCCTTGTTAAAGTTATTTGAGGATATTTCAGCCACAAAGAAGCGCCTTACCATAGAGATTCCAGCAGATGTTGTCGAAGCAGAGATTCAAAAAGGGTTGCTCGAAGCTCGGCAGCATGTAAATATCCCCGGGTTCCGTCCGGGCAAAGTTCCTGCAAACATGATAGAGAAAAAATACGGCAAGGGCATTGAAAACGATGCGCTTGAGAAGCTTGTCCCGGAATATTACACGCAGGCCCTCAAGAACGCGGAGCTTGTCCCGGTTGCGCGTCCTGAGATGGAGTCTGAGCTGACGCTGATTCGGGATGAGCCCGTTACCATGACGCTGACTGTTGAAGTTCGCCCGAAAATAGAGCCGCTTTCGTATGAGGGGATTACGGTCAAGGATGTGCCGGTTGCGGTGAGCGACGAAGATGTTGACACTGTTCTGAAAAATGTTGCCGAAGAGAAGGGAAGCTTTGAGCCGGTTGAGGGAGATATTCAGACCGGCGATCTCATTACGGTTGACTATACGGTCGAAGGAGAAGAGACTTCAGCGAAAGATGCGTTGATTAAGGTCGGAGTTGGCCCGTATCCGCCGGCGTTTTTTGATGCCTTTGTTGGCAAGAAGAATGGCGATGTGTTTGAAATCGAGGTAGAGTTCCCCGCTACAGCAGCGAGTTCGTTTGCCGGCAAGACGCCGAAGTTCAACGTCACCGTGAAGGAGACGAAGCGGAAGAGCGTTCTTCCGATTGATGACGAGCTTGCAAAGGACCTCGGATTTGAGACACTGCAGGCGATGAAGGATAAGGTGCGGGAGAATCTTGAAGCTGAAAAAAAGTTTGAAGTCGAGCGCATACAGCAGATGGAGCTGCTCGAAAAGCTTGTTTCCGCCCATGAGTTTGCAGTGCCGGAAGTGCTGCTGAAGGGCGAACTTGACCGGATGCTTGAAGATGCCAAGTCGCGAAACTCTTTCGAAGGAACTGTCGAGGATTTTGAGAAGGCAAATCACGAGCGGGCAATCAAGGCAGTGAAGGCAAATATTCTTATCGAGGTAATCGGCGAGCAGGAAAAGATTGATGTGAGCGAGGACGATCTGAAGTCAGCTGTCATGGGATTTGCGTCGCGTTTTAATGTATCTCCAGAAAATGTGGTCAAATACTATACCTCGCGAGACGGTTCACTCGCAGGACTTAGAAACGGCATCTTCGAAAAGAAGACGATGAAGCTGCTTCTCGAAAAAGCGGCAATCGAAAAAGGAGCGTAAGCATGAGCATTGTGCCGATAGTGATCGAACAGACGGGGCGGACAGAGCGGGTATACGATATTTATTCGCGTCTGCTCAAGGACCGCATCATATTTCTGGGCACCGCCGTTGATGATCATGTTGCAAACGTTGTCATCGCCCAGTTGCTGTTCCTCCAGACCGAAGACCCGGAAAAAGATATCCACATCTATGTCAACTCGCCCGGCGGCTCTGTCACTGCCGGACTGGCGATATACGACACCATGCAGTATGTGAAGCCGGATATAGCGACATACTGCATCGGGCAGGCGGCCAGTATGGGCGCGCTGCTGCTTGCGGCGGGCGCGAAAGGCAAGCGGTTTGTGCTGCCGAATTCCCGCGTCATGATTCATCAGCCGATCGGCGGTTTTTACGGACAGGCCACTGATATTGAAATCCACGCGCGCGAAATCCTGAAAATTAAGGAAAACCTGAATGTCATTCTCGCGAAACATACCGGCCAGCCGATCGAAAAGATTCGGCTTGACACAGAGCGGGACTACTTCATGTCGGGTGCAGATGCGAAGGCATACGGCCTCGTTGATGAAGTGATCGCCTCCGCTCAGGTGGAAAAACAGGCATAGCAACATTCCGGACTGGTCCGGAATACACATTATTCGCTGGAGGGTGCATGGCGAAGAAGAATGATGAACAGGCGCTGCGCTGCTCATTCTGCGGCAAGGTGCAGGATGAAGTGAAGAAGCTTATAGCAGGACCCATGGTGTATATCTGTGATGAATGCGTCGGCCTCTGCAATGAGATTATCGACGAAGATACGCAGCAATCCGCGAAATGCGCAGGAAAAAAAATGCCCGCTCCGCAGGAAATCAAGAAATTTCTTGACGATTATGTTATCGGCCAGGAGCAGGCCAAGAAGGTTCTGGCCGTTGCTGTGCATAATCACTACAAGCGCATATATAAGGGACTCAAGTCCGATGTGGAACTCCAGAAGAGCAACATTATGCTCATCGGGCCGACCGGCACGGGGAAAACCCTCTTTGCCCAGACGCTCGCTAAGATGTTGGATGTGCCGTTTGCGATGTCGGATGCGACAACGCTTACCGAAGCGGGCTATGTCGGGGAGGATGTAGAGAACGTCCTTCTGAAACTGTTGCAGGCTGCCGACTTTGATGTGGAGCGGGCGCAGGTCGGCATCATCTATATCGATGAGGTAGACAAGATCAGCCGCAAGTCCGACAGCCCGTCGATAACCCGCGATGTGTCAGGCGAGGGGGTGCAGCAGGCGCTCCTGAAAATTATCGAAGGCACGGTCGCAAACATTCCACCTCAGGGCGGACGGAAACATCCGCAACAGGAATATATTCAGCTTGACACGACGAACATCCTCTTTATCTGCGGCGGGGCGTTTGTCGGACTCGACAAGATAATCGAGAAGCGCATCGGCAAGCGAAGCATCGGCTTTGGCGCTGACATGATTGCTCCGAAGGAAAAAAAGAAGCCCGAAGTCAATGTTCTGCGCAATGTTGAACCGGAAGACCTGATGAAGTATGGCCTTATTCCTGAGTTCATCGGGCGACTGCCGGTGGTGGCTGCGCTTGATGAGCTTGACGATGCGGCGCTTATCAGGATTCTGACTGAACCCAGGAACGCGCTTGTGAAACAATTCCAGAAGCTCTTTTCGCTCGATAATGTGAAGCTCAAATTTTCTGAGGGCGCTTTGAAGCTGATTGCAAAGAAGGCGCTTCAGCGCAAGGCCGGCGCACGCGGACTCCGTTCCATTCTCGAAGATGTCATGCTCGATGTGATGTATGAGTTGCCGTCGCAGGAAGATGTGAGTGAATGTATTATCAGCGAGGATGCGGTCGAAAAGCGTGAAAAGCCGCTGATAGCATATAAGCCAAAGGCTGAGTCGGCGTAAGAAGCAAGGAAGAAGACTCTTGATGGGTTAGAGTTTTGTCCGGCGGGACAGCGATTTATGCGCTGCCCGCCGGATTTCATTCTGCAGGGCTTCATCATCAACAGCGCTCACGGTCTCTTCAACCCATGCGCGCTCGTCAGCGCTGAGATCGCGGGTTTTCGGCATTTCGGCACTCTTTTTCTCGGAGCGCGGCCGTGGCAGAGTCCCTTTGCGCAGCAGGATATCAGTGACCCCGAACGGCTGGAGTTTGGCAAGGAGTTCCCGCTTCAGGAACTGCAGTTGATGCAGCCAGACCGGAGAATTGACATGAATGGTCAGTCGCCTGTCCGAAAAATCCACCGGGAATGCATGCAGGATGAGCGGTTCTGAGAAAAGCGAGGGCCATTGACGCTGAATTGCATCAAGCCGGATTCTATCTTCGAGACCGAGTTGGCGAATGAGCGAAGATAGAACCGACCCTGCTTTTCTCATGTTTGTTATAGGCAAACCTAAATTAGATGGCCTTGGTGACCTTGTTGGAGCGGATACACCGGGTGCAGACATTAGCACGTTTCGTGCCGCCGTCAGTTGCGATGCGAATTCGCTGAATGTTCGGAAGAATAACCCGTTTCGTTCTATTGTTTGCGTGGCTGACATTATTGCCGACCGTCTTTTTTTTGCCACATACCTGACACGACGCCATACTTCAACCCCCCTTTCCTGCATCTGAATTGCACCAAATTAGATGTTTATGATAACATTTTAGCTATGTTGTTACAAGTGTCAGAAGCAGGAACATGTTTTTGCTTGTGGTGCCTATCTTTTAAGAGACGGTGGAGGATGATAGATTGAAGACAGCAGAAGGCATTAAAAGCGCGGACTTGGCGAAAGAACTTGGAGTGAAATCGACCGAGGTCGTTACCGCTGTCGGCAAGCTACGGGCAACCGAATTCAAGAAAGGCACCACGATTGTGAAGCTGACTGATTCTGAAGCGGAAAAGGTACGATCCCTGTTCAAGCCCGCGTCACCGCACCGTGAACAGCAAAAACCGGCTGAACAACCGCCGACCACCCCGGTTCAAAAAGTCGAACCACCAGTCGAAAAGAAAATCGAGCAGAAACCTGTTCCTGCCCAGCAGGAACAGAAGAAATACCCCCCGCAGCAGCAACAGCGTCCACTCCATTCTGCGCGTCCTGGCCAGCCGCCGCATTCCCCGCGTTATCAGCAGGGACAGCAGGGGCAACAGCAGCGTCAGCAGCAACCGCACGGGCTGCGGGCGCCCCAGCCTCAACAGAGACAACACGCTGCGCCGCCGGCCCAGAAGCCGCCGCTCGCACCTGCCAAGCCGTTTACTCCTTCGGCCGCTCCGGCTACGCCTGCGCCTCCGGGAGAGCCGCGTACGGTTATTGTTGCTGATGACGTCGAGCTCATTGACCGCTTCAAGAAAGAAGCCGAGGGAGATAAGGTTGAGAAGATAAAGGTCAAGCCCCAGATGCAACGCGCATTTCAGGCTGTCCGCAAAATTGAGCCGAAGAAATGGGCTGATTCCAAAGGCGGAGGACAGAAGAGGTCATTCCGGCCAGGAGATCCGCGTTTCCGCCGTCACGAACAGGTACAGTCGCAGCAGCAGTTGACGACTGCGCCGCGCAAGAAGTCGATTAAAATCACAGAGGGAACCTCGATTAAGGAGTTTGCCGAGCTTATCGGTGCAAAGATTCCCGATGTCATCAAGCAGTTTATGGGTCTCGGTTTCATGCCGACCATCAATACCCCGGTCGATATGGATGCTGCAGTTATCGTTTCAGAGCATTTCGGGGTGAAGATAGAATCAGTCTCTGCCGAACACCTCGACGTTGTTGAAGACGTTCGGGAGGATGCTTCCCTGCTTATTCACCGCCCGCCGGTTGTGACTATCATGGGGCATGTTGACCATGGCAAGACGTCGCTGCTTGATGCCATCCGCTCCACCAAGGTGACGGAAGGCGAAGCCGGCGGCATAACCCAGCATATCGGTGCCTACAAGGTCTCTTTGCAGGGCAAGGATATTACTTTCCTTGATACTCCCGGTCACGAGGCGTTTACCTCATTGCGTGCGCGTGGTGCAAAGGTGACGGACATTGTTGTCCTTGTTGTTGCCGCGGACGATGGCGTCATGCCGCAGACGATTGAAGCGATTGACCACGCCAAAGCGGCAGGAGTGCCGATTGTGGTTGCTGTCAACAAGATTGACAAAGAGAACGCCAATCCGACAAAGGTAAAAAACGAGCTTGCCGAACATGGTGTTGTATCTGAAGAGTGGGGAGGCACGAACGTATTTGTCGAGGTTTCCGCCAAAAAGAGAATCGGCATCGAGCATCTGCTTGAGATGATTCTGTTGCAGGCGGAAGTGATGGAAATCAGGGCAAACCCCAACAAGCCGGCTCGTGGCTACATCATTGAAGCAAAGCTTGACAAGGGCAGAGGTCCGGTTGCAACCATACTGATTCACTCGGGGACGCTTAGGGAAACCGATGCTTTCGTAGCCGGGACCGCATCCGGAAAAGTCCGCGCCCTGGTGAGCGATACGGGCAAAAAGTTGCACGCGGCGGGTCCGGCAGTGCCGGTTGAAGTGCTCGGTTTTGGGGAAGTTCCGACGGCAGGAGATGTTTTTACCGTCGTTGGGGATGAAAAGAAAGCTCGGCAGATAGCCATGGCGCGCCTCGCCAAACAGCGCGCGGCAGAGATTGTCCGACGCAATAAACTGACGCTTGATGAACTCTATGCCAAGATCAAGGAAGGCGAAATCCGCGATCTGAACATTATCATCAAAGGCGACGTACAGGGTTCGATTGAAGCGATGAAGAAGTCGTTTGAGGAAGTAACTCATGCGGAAGTGAAGGTTCGTGTCATCCATGCGGCGGTTGGCGGCATCAATGAATCCGACGTCATGCTGGCATCCGCATCAAACGCCGTTATCATCGGCTTCAATGTGCGGCCTGAACTGAAGGCTTCCCATCTTGCGGAAAAAGAGGGCATTGACATCCGCCTCTACAGCATCATCTATGAGGCGATCAGTGATGTCAAAAAGGCGCTCGAGGGTATGCTCAAGCCGACGCTCAAGGAGAAGGTACTTGGCCGTGCCGAGGTCCGCCAGACCTACTCGGTTTCACGCATCGGGACCATAGCAGGCTGTTATGTGCTTGATGGAATGGTATCGCGCAACTGCGAAGGCATCCGCATTATTCGCAACAATATCGTTGCCTATGAAGGCAAAATCGGCTCGCTCAAGCGCTTCAAGGACGATGTGAAAGAGGTGCAGACCGGCTACGAGTGCGGTATTACGATCGAGAATTTCAATGATCTGAAGGTCGGTGATATTATCGAGAATTTCATCATTGAAAAGATCGCGACCAAACTTTAAGTTCGCGTCTCATATTCACAATCGAACAGAGAGAGGAGTCGGATGCATCCCTACAAAAGGTCCGCCCGGCTGAATATTCTCATGCGGGAAGAAATCGCGGACATTGTCATGCGCCGCATCAAGGATCCGCGTCTCGGGTTTGTTACGGTGACTGACGTGGCCCTGACGGACGATCTGAAGCTCGCCCGGGTCTATATAAGTGTATTGAAGCCTGAAGAGCAGGACGTTGCGCTTGAAATACTTGGCAAGGCAAAGTCGATGATACGCTCGGAAATCGCAAAGCGTGTTCGCATGAAATTTATCCCTGCGCTTGAGTTTTGGATAGACGCGTCTATTGAAGAGGGCTTCCGGATTGACAAGCTTCTGAACGAAATAAAGACACACCATCCCGAACCTGAAAAGTAATGCAGCCACCGAGTGAACTTGTCGAATTCCTGAAACGTGAGGACCACTTTCTCATCGCGACGCATATGAATCCTGACGGAGATGCCATCGGCTCTGCCCTTGCCCTGGCACTCGCGCTGGAGTCGCTCGGCAAGACAGTTGCAGTCCTTGATCAGGATCCTGTTCCTGCACAGTATCAATTCCTCCCCGAAGCGTCACGGTTCCGCACGTTTTCTTCTTTGTCCCGGGACGGCATGTCGATTGAATCATGCGGCAATCTTATCCTTGTCGATTGCAATGACCTGTCCCGCGTCACTCCCGATAATGAACTGGCTGCGCGGTTCGGATTCAGAAACGCGCTGGTCATAGATCATCATGCTACCCGCTCATCCTTCGGGACCCTGAAATGGATAGATCCGTCGGCCGCTGCAACGGGGCTGCTTGTTCTTGCGCTGCTTGATGCGATGGGCGTGGGGGTGAGCGGCGACATGGCGACGAATTTGTATGCGGCGCTTGTTGTCGATACAGGGAACTTCCGCTTTGAGAATACTGACCCTTCCGTTCTGCGGGCGGCAGCCCGTCTTGCTGAAGCAGGAGCTCATCCGACGGCGATATGCAGGGCAATATATGAGTCGTGGCCGTATGAGCGGCTGGAGCTGTTTGGCAGGTTTCTGAGCACGATCGAGATTCGCGGCCGGGTTGCGATGGCTGTTGTTACGCGGCAGATGCTGCAGGAGACCGGAACGCAGTCTGATGATACGGAGACCTTTGTCGAGTTTCTGAAGATCATCAATGAAGCGGATGTGACCATGCTCGCCCGGGAAATTGAAAAGGATTACTACAAGCTGAGTCTCCGTTCAAAAGGAGTGGTCAATGTCGCGCTGGTTGCCGAGGCGTTCGGTGGCGGAGGGCATGCAAACGCCGCCGGGTTCCGGATGAGGGGGGACATTGATGCAATCAAGGAGCGAATTCTTAATACGCTTGCCGCGCGGCAGAAAATCTGAACAAGGGTACTAAGCGACCATATTGAGTTTCATCTCCAACACGAGGACTTCCTCAGAAAGCTCCTCAGGAGGAATCAAAAGGCCGCCCATTCGTCCAACAAAATCGACATCAGCCTTGCCGTTTACTGCCAGCCGCATATCTTCGATCATCTGACCCGCATTCAGCCATCATCCGCCTTGTAGAATGCGGTCATTGTCATGTCCCACAGCTCCTGCACTGAAAATTACGCAAGTCCCAGCATGCGGTAATCGCCGTGGCCGCGGCCTTTTACCGCCCGGAAATAATCCGACTGGCTCGCAGAAATGCTGCCGAGGCCAGGGCCGCCCCTCTGCACGTTCACAATCACCGCGGGGAGGCGCGTTGCTGCGAGATGCGAGATGGACTCCATTATCAGGCTGATGCCGGGGCTGCTGGATGATGTCATGGCGCGGGCACCGCATGCGGCGGTCCCATATATCATATTGACGGCGGCGAGTTCACTCTCGGCCCGAATGAAAACACCATTCATCTCTTCCATGCGCCAGGAAAGGTGCTCAGGGATCTCGTTCTGCGGAGTGATAGGATAGCCCGCATAAAAGCGGCATCCGGCCTGAACAGCAGCTTCTGCAATTGCCTCGTTGCCTTCCATCAGGACTTTCATCGCGGAGCTATTCTACCACGTGTGGTAAAATGACTGCATGTCTCATATTGCCATCCTTCCGGTTCATCTTCAGAATAAAATTGCTGCGGGAGAGGTTATTGAGCGTCCGGCTTCAGTCGTCAAGGAGCTGGTCGAGAACGCTGTCGATGCCGGGAGTACCGCTATTGCGGTTGATGTTGAAAAGGCCGGGCGAAAACTGGTTCGGGTGTCGGACAACGGAGCCGGAATGGAACGTGCTGATGCAGAACGTGCGTTTGATCGATATGCGACCAGCAAGATCACACGCGAGTCCGATCTTTTTGCACTGCATACGCTTGGATTTCGGGGGGAGGGACTTGCAGCTATCGCGGCAGTGTCGCGCATATCGGTAACAACTGGACGTCAGGGAGAGACCGGAACCTTACTTTCCGTCGTTGGTGGCATCGTCGAAGCTCTTCGCGACTGCGCGGCTGCCGGCACGTCTCTTGAAGTCAGCGACCTTTTTTACAATACACCCGCCCGTCGCAAGTTTCTGAAGTCTGACGCAACCGAGAACTTTCATATTATCGACACTGTTACCCGCGCGGCGCTGACACACCCGTCCATCCGCTTTACGCTCAGGGTTGACGGTATCGAGGTCATGCTGGCTCCTGCAGCGGCCTCGCACCGCGAACGTATCATGCAGATCTTCGGCAAGGAATTTGTTGACGGGTTGCACGAAACAACCGGAGAGTCGGGCGGGCTGAAGGCGCATATGTTTCTGAGCGCCGTTTCCGTAGTCAGAAATACGCGTACGAATCAATACATTTTTGTGAACCGCCGTCCGGTGAAAGATGTGACGACCCATCAGGCGATCTGCAGGGCCTATGATGGCCTGCTTTCCCGGGATCAGCACCCGGTCTTTTTTGTCTTTCTCACAGTCGACCCCGCTCGTGTGGACTGCAATGTGCATCCGACAAAGCGCGAAGTACGATTTCAGGACAAGTCCTCCATATTCCGTCTCATTACCTCTGCTGCCCGGCGGGTACTCCTTGACGCAGCAGTCCGGCATCCGATCGGCATCGGGCAGAATCCCGAAGCCGTTCTGGAGTATCATATCGGACCGGCTCCAGCCCTGCCGTCAGTTCCGCATCCACTCCCGTTATCGCAGCCGGCGCAGCAGGACATGGTATCCGAAGCATCAACAGAGTATATGCCGGACAGCGTACCGTTTGTCTATCTTGGAGATACGCTCGTTGCCTTTTCAGATGAAGCGGGTCTGGTTGTGATGGATTACCATGCCGCGCACGAGCGGGTGAATTACGAACGGTTCCTCGATGCGGCGCAGATGCCGGCGCATCATCTGCTCTTTCCTCAGCAGGTTCAACTGCAGCGGCATGAGTGTTCTTCTCTTCTTGAGAGCAAAGATCTGCTTGATGACTGCGGGATTGAGCTGGACGATTTTGGCGACGGAAGTCTCATTGTGCGGAGTGTCCCGAATCTGTTGCAGGGAGCAGACCTCGCTTCACTTCTGCGTGATGTTGCTGATGCATTGCTTCTTCAGGGTGACGCGCCGAACGCCCCGGCAGGTGAATCACCGGCGCTGCCTGAGCCGCTTGCCCGCAAGAAGCGTAATATTGCCGCCCAGTTGGCATGCCATGCCTCAGTACGCGGCAGGGAAGTCCCCGATGCACACAGGTTAGCCGAGCTGCGACGTTCGCTGGCACTTGCGCGCGATCCGGACAGATGTCCGCATGGGCGGCCGACGCAGATTCGAATGACGAAGGAAGCGTTGAAGAAGATGTTCAGGAAAAGCTGACGCGCTCAACCTGAGCGCCGATGCGGCGGAGCTTTTCGTCCATATGATCGTAGCCCCGGTCAAGATGATAGATGCGATGAATAATGCTTTCCCCTTTTGCACACAAAGCGGCGACGACCAATGAAGCTGAAGCCCTGAGGTCGGTCGCCATAATCTGAGCACCTTTCAGTTTATCGATCCCCCTGACGGTAGCAATTCCGCCTTCGATTCTGATGTCCGCGCCCATTCTCTTCAGCTCCGCAACGTGCATGTAGCGATTTTCGAAGATTGTCTCCTTGATGACACTCGTGCCGCGGGCAACCGTCATCATTGCCATGAACTGCGCCTGCATGTCCGTCGGGAACCCAGGGTAGGGAGTGGTTTTGATGTCTCTGGCGGTCAAACGGCGCGGACCGACAACGCGCAGGCCCTTCCTCGTTTCATGGAACTCCACACCCGCATCCTTGAGCTTCAGGATGACGGCGTCGAGGTGGCCGGGGCGGGCTCCCTTTAGCATCAAATCGCCGCCGCATGCGGCGGCGATAGCCATGAATGTCCCCGTCTCGATTCTGTCCGGGATAACTGAATATTCGGCAATCGGTCTGAGTTCGTCAACGCCCTGAATTTTGATAACACTTTCCCCGGCTCCGTGGATTTTCGCGCCCATACCGACAAGGTATTCAGCCAGATCAGTAATTTCAGGCTCGCGAGCGGCGTTTTCGAGAACCGTTGTTCCTTTTGCGAGACAGGCAGCCATCATCAGGTTCTCGGTTCCGGTTACGGAAGGCATATCAAAGTAGATGGTCGCGCCCTTCAGGCGGCTTGCCTTTGCGTGAACATACCCGGACTCAAGCGTTATTTTGGCCCCCATTTTTTCGAGGCCCATAAGGTGCAGGTTGATGGGTCGGGCACCGATAGCGCAGCCGCCCGGCAGGGAGACCGACGCATTGCCGAAGCGCGCAACCAGCGGACCGAGCACCAGTACGGACGCGCGCATGGTTTTGACCAGATCATAGGGAGCTTCACATTTTTTGATGCGGCTGGTATCGAGGGTTGCGGCGCCTTTGTCATAGCGGTATTCAGCGCCCATGTGGCTAAGCAGCTTGCCCATGGTTGCAATGTCGCGGAGGTTCGGGATGCGCTTCAGTGTATGCGTTCCGCTGCTCAGAAGCGTGGCAGCCATGACCGGCAACGCGGCATTTTTGGCGCCGCTGATCTCGACATCTCCCGTAAGCGGGCTTCTACCCTTGATTTTGAGGCTGTCCATTCGTCTATCTTAACATATTTTAAAAAGGGTATAATGACATATGGTTACGATAGAAGGGGTGCTGGACAAGGTTCACGCGTACAACCCGACCGCACGATTCGAGATCATCAAGAAGGCATATGTCTTCTCCCGCGATGCCCACTGCAGCCAGATCCGCAAGGAGGGGTCGCCCTATATCCATCATCCGCTCGCCGTTGCCGACACGCTCTCCGATATGAAGCTTGACAGTCCAACCATAGCAGCCGGATTGCTCCATGACACGATAGAAGATACCGGCATTTCGACAGCCGATATCAAGGAGATGTTTGGCACAGAGATAGCGTTTCTGGTGGATGCGGTAACCAAGCTGAGCAAGGTCGAGTTCAAGACCAAAGAGGAAGCTCAGGCCGAAAACTTCCGAAAGATGCTGCTCGCGATGTCGAAAGATGTCCGGGTTATCCTCATTAAATTTGCGGATCGTTTGCATAATATGCGGACGCTCGAACATCTGTCGCCTGAAAAACAGCGGAGAATCGCGAAGGAAACGCTCGATATCTACGCGCCGCTTTCTAACCGACTCGGTATCGGATGGCTGCGTATCGAGTTTGAAGACCTTTCTTTCCGGGTGCTGATGCCGGATATGTACGCCGAACTTGTCGAAAAAGTAGCCAGGCGGCGTGAGGAAAATGAAGCGTATATCAACGAAATTATAGTTCTTTTTTATGATCGTTTTGCCAAGGCAGGCATCCCGGCTAAAATCAAGGGCCGCGTCAAGCATTACTACAGCATCTATCAGAAAATTGTTCGCCAGCAGGTGCCGTTTGAACAGGTGCATGATGTCATCGGAATCCGGATTATGACCGATTCGGTAGCGCATTGCTATGACATCCTTGGCATTATCCACTCCCTCTGGCCGCTCGTGCCGGGACGCTTCAAGGACTTCATAAGCCTCCCGAAATCAAATTTGTACCAGTCGCTTCATACGACGGTAATGGGACCCTCCGGGGAGCGGATTGAATTTCAGATCCGCACCAAGGATATGGATGCTGTTGCTGAAGAAGGAATTGCCGCCCATTGGCGCTATAAGGAGAAGGAGAGCTCGGACAAGAAGAAAGAGCAGCAGGTAAAATGGCTCCGCGACCTCGTGAAGGAAATCTCCGACGCAACGGAGTTTCTGGAGGCGGTTAAGGGGGAGGTTGTCGCCGACACGGTCTATGTGTTCACGCCTGCGGGTGATATCAAGGAACTGCCGCTTGATTCCACGCCGGTCGATTTTGCGTATAGCATCCACTCCGCAATCGGCGACAAGTGCATCGGCGCGAAGATTAACGGACGTATGGTAGCGTTACGTCACAAGCTTACCAGCGGTGACGTGGTCGAGATTGTCACCTCTCCTTCTCAGACGCCGAGCAAGGACTGGCTGAAGTTTGTCGTAAGCCAGCGCGCCAAAAGCAGAATCAAGCAGTGGATACGGGCGCAGGAACGCGAAAAGGGCATCGAACTCGGCACGAAACTGCTCGAAGATGAAGTCCGTCGCCACAATCTGCCGATGGCTGTGCTGAAGTCCGAAAAGATGAACGAGATTCTGAAATCGCATTCACTGCAGAATGTTGAAGATCTTTTTGTGCTGATCGGATACGGGAAGATATCGGCTCATCAGGTGGTCAACAGATTCATGCCGGAAAAGCCGCAGGAGGAACAGGCTCTTCCAAAGACAGTAAAGCATCGGGAGTCCAAAAGCAGCATTGTCCGCATAACCGGTATCGATAATGTCATGTATCGGATCGGGAAATGTTGTCTGCCGATACCGGGAGACAACATCATCGGGTTTGTCACAATAGGCAAGGGCGTGACGATTCACCGTCGTGATTGTGCGAATATTGATGTAGAGACGATCGGCGGTTCGAATGTCCGCCATGTCGATGTTGAGTGGACGCAGGATGGCGCCGCAACCGCAACGGCGCGTGTTTCTATTGAAAGCCTTGACAGACCCGGCATGCTTGCAAACCTCAGCGCTTTTATATCGGCGCAGGATGTCAATATCTCAGCAGTAAAGGCAAAATCCACGCACGACAAGCGTGCCTTCATTGAGCTTTCCCTTGAGGTGAAAGACCGCGAGCAGCTTGTCACCATCATGAACAAGATACGCCAGATGGATGGGGTGCTCCGCGTCAGACGCTAACGAAATCGCGGCTTTGCGGATATTTTCTCTTGACAAAGAGCATCTGTCTTGGTATTGTTTATATCAAATCGTGAAAATACGCCATTTTCCACTATAGAAAGGGGGGAAACAGGAATGACAAAGGCAGAGTTGATCGAAAAAGTCGCAACGAACACAGGGATGACCAAGGCTGACGCTGGCAAGGCGCTCGATGCTACGCTCGATGCGGTAAGAATCGCTCTCAAAAAGAGTCAGAAGGTTACGCTCGTCGGCTTCGGCACGTTCTCCGTTTCGAAGCGCAAAGCGAGAAAAGGACGCAATCCGAGAACCGGAGAAGAGATCAAGATACCGGCATGCAAGGTACCGAAGTTCACCGCAGGCAAGACCCTGAAAGACGCTGTAAAATAAGTTTATTCTTTTGCAAATGCGCACAGGGAGGCACTAGCACATTGCCTCCCTGTCTTTTTTGAGTTGCATTTTTTGCCTACTCATGGCTATAGTCATAAGAGAAACGGGCATTTGCAGGATGTGGCCGATATGAAGGGAGGAACCATGAAAACAATTATTTCATTGCTGCTGATAGTTTCGCTGCTTGCGCTTTCATTTGGCTGCACGCAGTACCACGCCCAAGGGGCGGGTGTTGGCGGGGCTGTCGGTGGCGTGTCTGGTGCGCTTCTGGATCGCAAGAATCCGTGGCGCGGCGGTGTTATCGGCGCGGCTCTGGGAGGTGTTCTAGGGGCTACCGTAACGGATATCTCGATGCGAGCTTCCCAGGAATCGATGGCTGCCAATCGTCCTGTTGAATACCGAACTACTGATGGCCGGGGCGTATACCGTGCCGATCCGCTTCCCTCGGATGATCAGACACGCTGCAAGAAGGTTCGTGAGCGTGTATGGGAAAATGACCGACTGGTCAAAGACCAGGTTCGCGAGGTGTGTGAGGGCGAGCGCTACGAAAGACGTTACTAATCAATACCGTCTTTGTTGGATATTGGCAGGGATCGGATCCTTTTCCGATCCTTTTTTTTGGCTGGGGGTGAGGAATGACAAAAGAACGAACTCATGACTGTATTATTGTCGGCGCGAGTCCGGGCGGTCTTCAGGCTGCCATTTATCTTGCTCGGTATAACCGAAAGGTTCTGGTTATTGACAGGGGCGGCGGCAGGACATTCATCGCCCGGCATATAGAAAACTTTCTGACGCAGACTTCCATATCCGGCAAGGAACTGATAGAGCGCGGCATTGCACAGGTGCGAGCGTTCAATGCTGAGGTGATACGCGGTACTGTCGTGAATGTTTCCCGTTCACCCGCTCTTTTTTCGGTTGAAACCGCGACAGACACCTATGCCTCGCCATATGTCATTGCCGCGTCTGGCGGGCGGGAGAACCTTCCGCAGATCAACAATCTTGCACCGTTTTTTGGAACCGGCTTTTTTACCTGTGTTGACTGTGACGGTTACCAGACAACCGGGAAAAAGATTCTTGTCCTTGGCAATGCCGACAGCACTGTTCGCCTGGCGTTCGCCGTACAGCAGATGTATACCAAGGACGTTGCACTGCTGCTGTATTCATGGGAGCCGCCGGATGCCTACCGGGAGGAGCTTGCTGAAGCAGGAATTTTCCTTGTCATTGGCCGCCCGAGTCGCATCGTTGGCACAACGGCTATCGAAGCGGTCGAAATGGAAGACGGCAGGCGCATTCCGTGCGAACGAATTCTTTCTGATTTCGGTTTTACACATAACGATGAATATCTTCGCTCCCTGCATCTCAGAAAGGATGCACGGGGTCGGAGCATCCTTGTCAACCATCACTTCGAGTCCTCACTCAGCGGGCTCTTTGTGGTCGGACCGCTCAATACCGGGCAGGATCAGGCTATCATCGCCGCAGGCGAGGGAGCGGTTGCTGCTATCGAGATTAACCACCGCCTACTGGAAATCTGAAGGAGGCTTTGTGGACAATAAAAAGCGGGTTGGCGAAATTGTGAAGCGCCTCAAAAAGCTCTATCCCGATCCTCATAGTTGCCTGTTGCATTCGAATCCGCTTGAACTGCTGGTCGCGACAATACTTTCGGCACAGTCAACAGATGCTCATGTGAATAAAGTGACGGCCGGCTTATTCCGGAAATATCGTTCGCTTGAAGACTATGCGAAGACCCCGCTGCCGGAACTGCAGAAAGACCTGAGTTCGGTCAATTTCTATAACAACAAGGCGAAGAATATTCAGAACGCTACGAAACTCATACTGACCGAGTTCGGTGGTAATGTTCCGCAAAGCATGGCAGAGCTTGTTCGGCTTCCGGGTGTTGCCAGAAAGACCGCAAACATTGTCCTGTATGATGCGTTCGGCAAGTGCGAGGGTGTTGCTGTTGATACTCATGTGACGCGGTTAGCAAACCGGCTCGGCCTGACTTCGTTTGATGACCCGGTAAAGATTGAGCGCGACCTCATGGCGGTTGTGGCAAAGAAAGAGTGGGGGCGGTTTGCGCATATGCTTGTTCTGCATGGCCGCGCGGTCTGTCCGGCAAGAAAGCCGATGCACGACAAGTGCGTGCTCAGAGATATCTGTCCGTCAGCAAATAAGAATCAGCACTCCGGAATGGTGAATGAAATGGTGGTTCCCTGACCGGGAGCACTCTCAATCTTCAGGCCGTGTTCTGGCCCGTATATCGCGATTAATCGTGCGTGAACATTCTGCAAGGCAATCCCGGCACCCTTGCGACTGCCTTCTTCGGAGGGGTCAAGTGCTTCGATAAAAAGCATCTCTATCTGCTTCTGTGTCATGCCGACTCCGTCATCCTGCACAGAAATGCGGACAAGCCCTCCCTCCCTGAAAGCGGCGATGACAACCTTGCCGCCCTGTTCTTTGGGAAGGACTCCATGGCGCAAAGCATTTTCTACCAAGGGCTGCAGAATAAGCGGAGGAACCCGGCACTCAAGCGCCGCCGGATCGATGTCGTAGGTAAACAGCAGGCGCTCTTCAAATCGGGCACGTTCAATTCCGATATAATCTTCACAGTGTTCAAGCTCTTTGGAGAGCGGCACCCGCTCTCGGTCCGGCTTGATGTTTTTTCTGAAGAAGTCGGCAAGCTTCATGAGCAGTTCCGTTGCAACGTCAGGAGCCGTCCGGGTATATTGGATGATTGTCGTAATGGCATTGAACAGAAAGTGCGGGTTTATCTGCGCCTGGAGCATTTTTATTTCGGCCTCCTTGCGCAGTTTTTTCTGGCGCACGCTTTCGAGCAGAGCAATTTCAGCCTCTTTTTTCGCGGTCACGTCACGGACAATCGAGACGATGCAGCGCTCCCCGTCAATGTCGACGATTTCGCCAGAGCGCTCAACGGTAATGATTTCCCCCGATTTTTTCCGATACCTGAGTTCATCCTTTTCGACGCGCCCTGTCCTCAGAAAATGCTCGTTGATTTCATACCGCTGTTCGGGATTCACATAGATCCCGATATCGAGGGTTGTTTTCCCGATGACCTCCTCGCGGCAATAGCCGATCATCTTTTCGAACGCATCGTTCACATCGACATAGGTGCCGTCGGAGAGGCGGAGAATTGCAATCCAGTCGGGACTGAAACGGAAAATCTTCTCAAACTTTTCTTCGGATTTCCGGAGCGAGGCCTCTGTCTTCTTCCGGCGCTCGATATTGATAAGCAGCGTTATGAGCATGCCTGAGAGCGCGAGGATAACCACCGCCACCCCGAGAACCTTCCCTTTGTGTTCTTCATAGAATGAAACCGGCCTGTTGACAAGTATGCTTCCTTCAGGCAGCTTTCCGAGGCTGATGCCGAAACGCTTCACCTGCTCATAGTCGAACATATAACGATTCGGGCTCTCTTTGACAACAGGAATGTCGCGCACTTTTTCGCCGTCCAGAATGCGAAGCGCCATTTCTGCGGCCACCTTCCCCTGATCGCCGCCGCTGGTCAGCATGCCGCCGACTATTCCCTTTCCGAGATAAAAATCCCAAACTCCGTATATGGGAACTCGCGCAGCTTTTGCGATAAAAGAAATGCTGTCATCATAGGCGATAACTTTGCCGGAGCGGTCCTTGTTGAATGTCATCAGCAGGATGATATCTCCCTTGGGCAGAGAAGAAACCTGTTTCAGCAGGTCTGCCATGTCGAGATCTTCGAAATATACCACGCCGGCCTTGCGCTCGAATTCGGGCATGACCTCATTCAAGATTTTTTTGTTTGCGAGACCGGTAGCTGACCGGTCATTGATAACGATAATGCGGTATGTGTCGGGATGCAGTGCCAGCGCGGTCCGAAGCGTATTCCTGATGTCGTATGCTTCTACAACGCCCGTAAACATGTTCCGTTGCTTTTCAATGGCAGAGGCATCAAAAAAATTCACGCCGCAGAATACGACCGGTACGTTCCGGAAGAGTGGGTCGAGCTGCCTGAGGAGAAAGTTGTAAGCATCTTCATCGGACGCAATGATAATGTCGAACGCCTTATCCGCATATTTCAGCCTGAAGAGATCGGAGAGCATCTGAGAATGTCGTTCGTCAGAGTGATGCTTGGCATCCATATATTCGGTATGCACTTCAAGTTGTGACTCGCGTGTTTTCAGGACGGCATTGATGCCTGCGTCTTCACTGTCGGTCCATTTCAGGCCCTTATGGTATGAATGCAATATCAAAACGCGCTTTTTGGTGTCAGCGTGGGAAGAGGAGATGCAAATAAGACTTATAAGGGAAAAGAAGACGGCAAAGCAAAAGCAGAAGCGGGTAAATGTGTTGCTGAGCAGCATGTCTTCTGATCCCCCTCGGCAGCTTTCTCCTCGTATTGGCAGAGCAGTGGTAGTATCAAAAACTTATATTAGCATACTTCTTGCTCTATCCTCACCGAATTGTGCATGCTACGCTGTAGTAAGGCAGAACACTATTTCAGGAGAGCGCATGGCAGGAGTATTCAGCCATGTTGCCATTGCAAACGCGGCTAGGTGCCATCACGCAATGGCTGACCCAAACCTGCGGAGAATGCTGAGCAAACATGTCGTGTTCCGCTGGTTCGGCTCTGTCAGCCTGGATCTTTTCTCAAAAAAAGTTTGACTACGCGCTGAACAATGTCGTAGCCGACTGAAAGTCCTTCTGCGCGGGATTGTCATGAAATCTGCAGGTGGTTGCGCTCGTCAGCAACAGGAATCTTGACGCAGGGCGTGGCATGGGGCTGCCGGCAATGCCGGTTACCTATTGGGCATGAACAAAGTCCGTGTTGCTGAAGCCGGAAGCGTATGATCTAATAAGCATACGTGATCCATTTGACGCCGAACGCCTTTCACCAATTGGCGCGCTCTGACATGATGATATTTTTTTGCGGAATCAGTAAACTATGCTGATCCGACTATCCGGATGAGCGCCTGTTTTACTGTGTGAACTTCCGGAACCAAAAACAGCTGACGTTGTGAAATCGCGCTGCTGATGCCGGCAGGATGAAACTACCATGCCTCAGGAAGGTGTTCTGCGATGAGTATAATTGATTGTATCGGCAATACGCCGATTGTCCGGGTTGATAATATCAACCCGAATCCGAATGTGACGCTGTATGCGAAACTGGAGGGGAACAATCCAGGCGGTTCCATAAAAGACCGCACCGCACTTTACATGGTCGCTGCTGCTGAACGTAAGGGCGAACTGACCCGCGACAAAATCATTCTGGAGGCCACGTCCGGCAATACCGGGATAGGGCTTGCAATGGTTGCGGCTGCCAAGCGTTACCGCTGCAAACTGGTCATGCCAGCGTGTGTCAGCGTTGAGAGACGCAAGGTTCTGGAAGCATTCGGTGCAGAACTAATCCTGAGTCCGGCCAACGAGGGAACTGACGGAGCCATTCGTCTTGCTCACCGGATATATGGCGAAGCGCCGGAGCGTTATTTTATGCCGAATCAGTTCAGCAATCCGGCGAACATTCTTGCGCATTATGAAACCACCGGCAAGGAACTTATAGAGCAAACCCGGGGAACGATTACCCATTTTATTGCGGGGATGGGAACCACCGGCACCCTGATGGGAGTCGGCCGGCGCCTGAAGGAATTTAATCCTGGAATTTGCATTATCGGCGTTGAACCGGTAAAAGGACACCGCGTGCAGGGACTCAAGAATATGGAAGAAGCGATAGTCCCGCAGATATTCGAACCTGGGGAGCTGGATGAGCGCATCATCGTGAATGACGAAGAAGCGTTTGACACGACACGAAAACTTGCGCTGCAGGAAGGCATCTTTGTCGGCATGTCCAGCGGCGCTGCCATGCATGCGGCACTGCGCAAATCAAGCGAGTTGACGGAGGGGGTAATTGTCGTGATTTTTCCGGACCGCGGCGACCGGTATCTGTCAACTGCCCTTTTTACCTCGGTTTGCGGCAAATGCCCTCCGTAAAGGAACAGCGGGCGGTAAGTAAAAGCAATCAATAAACGGGAGTTGCGCTGGAATTCTAATGAACCCAAAGAGTCCAATGAAAACCATCTATCTCGACAACAATGCCACGTCCGCAATAGCTCCGGAAGTCATCGAGGCTATGCAGCCCTATCTCCGAGAGCATTTCGGCAATCCGTCCAGCGTGTATGCCATATCCCGATGCGTGCGCCGTGCGATAGAAGATGCCCGCGGGCAGATCGCGAATCTCCTTGGCGCAGCAGCCGATGAAATTATTTTTACCAGTTGTGGCACGGAGAGCGATAACGCAGCGCTGAACAGCGCGCTGGAAGCGTTTCCGGGTCGGCGGCATGTCATAACTACTGCTGTGGAACACCCTGCTGTCCTGAACTTTGTCCGTCGGCTGCAGAGCAAGGGCTACCGCGCGACCTTTCTCCCGGTCAATCCATTGGGGCAATTGCACATAGATCAGCTCAGAGCAACGATTGATTCCGACACGGCTGTTGTTTCGGTAATGCATTCAAATAACGAGACCGGAGTTATCTTTCCTATTACCGAGATTGGCGCACTCTGTCATGAGCGGGGGGTCCTTTTTCATACGGATGCGGTTCAGTCGGTCGGCAAGGTGCCGATTAATCTGCAAGAGCTTTCCGTCGATATGCTTTCGCTTTCAGGCCACAAGCTGCATGCGCCCAAAGGAATAGGCGTTCTCTACGTTAGAAAGAACGTGCCGTTTACGCCGTATGTCATTGGAGGGCATCAGGAGGATGGGCACCGCGCCGGAACAGAAAATGTCCCTTACATTGTCGGCCTTGGCCGGGCATGTGCGCTCGCGGCCGAGCACCTTGCTGAAGAGCAGAACGCTGTGGCTGCACTGAGGGATCGCCTTGAACAGGGACTGCTTGCGGCTTGTTCCGACTCTCGGGTGAACGGGGATCGAGGCCGGCGGCTCCCGAATACGACAAATGTCAGCTTTGGCTACGTCGAAGGAGAAGCAATTCTGATGAAGCTTGATGCGGCCGGAATATGCGCTTCATCAGGGTCGGCGTGCTCATCGGGGTCAGACGGACCGAGCCATGTGCTTCGCGCAATGGCGGTCCCGCCGGAGTATATCCGGGGATCAATCCGCTTTTCGCTCAGCCGGTATACGACCGCTGAGGAGATTGATCAGGCGCTCGCGATTATACCCGACATCATAGCGGGACTCAGGGCGCTCTCCCCATGGAAGCCGGATCGGGGGAGCGCCTGCTGGGGAAAGTCAGCGGACTGACTTATTCCCTGGAGCGGCGAGCAACCAGATGGTATACCAACAGGATGCTGAAAAACTCTCCGCATGTTAGCAGTTGATACGGTATAGTTGACGAGCAGACATAATTGAGGAGAAAACGTGCGAGGCATCAACGAACCACAGGGAATAATGTTTCACTGTTTTACTCTGGATAGCCGAGTACCGCAAGACCATCCGCTTCGTATAGTGAAGGAACATACCGATACCGTAGACGGCATGCTGATAGAAGCATGGGCCAGCATGAAAAGGTTTCGCCCCAAAGACGAAGCCCCGACGAATCGCCCCAAGACCGATAACGACAGAAGCAATCCTTCTGTAGACTTTCACGGAGAAAAGCGATGCAATCAGACCCATCAAAGCACGACCGACCCTGAATCGCTTCTGATGAAGAAGGGCAAAGGCAAAGAAGCGAAGCTATGCTTTGGAGCTCATGCACTGATGGAGAACCGTAATGTTATTCTGGTGGA